>JANMHS010000056.1:0-56129 GCA_031375385.1 Synechococcales cyanobacterium OTE_70_metabat_200
GCAGCGGAAAATCCGGTCTTGGGGTCTCCCCTGCTTGGGTTGATTGCATGGTCGGGAAACCCGACCGCATCAACTCCGCAAGTGGAGGACTTTTTCAAGACAAGAGACTCCGCTGTTGGCTCCGGCTCCCCTTCTCCCAAACTTGGGAGAAGGGGCCGGGGGATGAGGGCTTTCAATAGTTTCCGCTGTTTCTGTCCCGCATCAATTTCCTACCTCTTTGCCCTCCCACATCAGGTTTTTGGACTATCGAATCTATGCCACTACCATTTTTTATAGGGCAGGAATTTGCCATTCATGGTGACTTTCACGCGATCGCCGTTGGGGTCGGGAATTTTTTCGATGCTTCTTCAGTCCTTCCGCTGCCGTGGCACTGGCTTGTCCATAGCAAAGCGCCGCAACCCAGACTTCATCACGTCCGAGTAATTGACCCAGTTCGGCAAAAGAGACCCCGATCGATCTTTTGGCTGTTAACAGTTGTTGGGAGATAGCAGAGATTTCCATGAATTTATCGTGAGCAAACAATGTCTCATCAAAATTCAAATCCCGGAATTACACTGTGTTCAATGTTACACAAAGTTTGGTTGTCACGCCTTGCTGTCATCGATCGCCAAAATTTGCTTCAACATCGAAGTATCCACCTTGCCAAAATGAATGCTACTGGCAATCTGCCAGTTTTCTAGCAGCTTAATCAGCCAAGACACTTCAGCTTGTGGTGAATTGTAGTAGTGATTGAACAAAATCGACAGGCGGTGATTCAGGGATGTTTGGGCCTTCGGACAGATCAAGATAATCTTGAGAATTATACCAACCGTGTCCATAGAGCCAAAATTGGATAGCATATCGATCAGCATCACGTGGTTGGGGCGTTCGGCGCTGTCAATAATCAAAAAGTTCAACAGTTGAGTGTAAGTCCGCACCTGTGACAACTCATCCACGGGTTTATTATGGTTCTCTGGCAGTACTGCCCGTAAATGGTCTTTCAGCTTCGGCTTAAAGCCATTTTGAACGTACTTGGAAGTAGGAACATCCTTAGTGATATAGCGGTAGAGACTTTCCTTGAAATCCGCAAAATTCATCGATAGCTGCATCTGGGAATTGAACTGACAGGCGCTATCCCAATAGCTTTCTCCCTTCTTGGGCTGACCGATATAGGACTGAATGGCTGTGCCCAGATCCCTACTCTTGAGAATGGTGGGGTTGGACACTGCCGGAATTGACTTATTGGGATCGGGGTTATTCCGTAGGTATGCTTTGCGGATCTGGTAGGTGAGGTACTGAGAGAAACGGAACTCATAGTCGCGCTGAGCACGGCGCTTGTGTTTTTGGACGACCTCTAAATATTCCTTGCCAGCATCTTCAACTAGCAAATTAGATTCATACAAAAAGGGGTAGCGATCGAGCAAGCTAGACATCACTGGGGCAGCATTGGCATCCGTCGAACGCTTCGTCAAAATGATTTGGAGCTTCTGCAGGCGGCCATAGTAGCCTTCCAGAATATAAACTTTCCAATGTTGTTGCAAACGGCGGTGCAGTTTTGCATAGACCGGATCTTTGTTGGTGCCGATCTCTCCAATTGCGTCCGTTAGTTGACTGACCAGCGATAGTTTTCCTTCCACCATCCAGTTGGCGATTAATTTGTAGCAGCAGCGATCTAGGACTCTGACAAAATCCCGCTCCACTCCCTTGTCCTTGTTTAAAGCCATTTCCTCCACAACCAAAGCAATCGCCGGATTATCGGCTCCTTTGCCTTCAATCAGCAGTCGATGGAAAGATAGAAAAGCCACATCGGCAGAATCTTGCTGCAACAGGCTCTCCAGCCAGTCGCAAAGGGACTTTTCTATTTGCAGATTCGGCTTCCAGCTAGAAGTGACCATCAATGCGCTCTCCGAGTAAATGACACCTGAAAAATTGGCGTTATTATTGCCAGGGTTCTGTCTTTCATAGTTCCCAAGTTCACGGAGAAAATAGCTAGGCTTTTACAAAGGACTCTTCCTGAAGTGGCCGATCGATGATAATTTGGGCAAGGCAAGCGCAACTGAGCACACATGGCCGTACCAGAACTCAACACTATCCAACTTGGCAGCGGAGACCAGACCCTGCTAATGATGCACGGCTGGGGACAGAATCTCCGGGCCTTACAGCCCATGGCCGAACTCCTGGCCGATTCTCCACAGGAGAGGCTACGCCAACGAACCAAAATCCATGTCTTGGATCTCCCCGGCTTTGGGAAGTCGTCGCCCCCACCAGAGGATTGGAATACTACCCAGTACGCCGATCGAGTGCTGGCCTACATGGATGAGTGTGGCATCGAGCGCACCGATCTGCTCGGGCATTCCTTCGGCGGCCGAGTTTCGATGCGGCTGGCCCACAAATATCCTGATCGGGTGAGGTCGATCATCCTGATCAACTCTGGCGGACTTCAGCGCCAACGCACTTTCCAACAGTCTTTGCGCAGTCAATGGATTAAGACCATGCGCAGTGCCTTTAAGGTTTCGCCGGTCAACCGCCAGCAGCTCTTGGATTGGCACAGCCAGAAGTATGGCTCTCGCGATTATTTGAATGCGGGGGTACTGCAGGGCACCATGGTGAAAACCGTCAGCGAAGATGTGACGGAGATTGTCCAGCAAATCAAGGCTCCAGTATTGCTCCTGTGGGGCGAGGCGGATACAGAAACCCCCGTGGAGATGGCCCATCGCTACCATCGGTTGTTCCCTAATTCCCAACTGATCACGGTGCCCCGTCGGGATCACTTTATCTATCAGGCCGAAGGTGCTCACCTTTGTGCCTATTACGTCCAGAATTTTTTAGCTAGCCAAGCGGCGGTTCACTAGTTCATCTATCTGCCTGTTGCCATGAATAACCTGCCTTTTTTGATTATTGCTACGGCTCTTGTTCTTTTTTATGTGCGGCGCGCCCTGCGCTATCTGCAATTTTTTCAGCAAGAAGAGTACAACTCGGGCCGCTTTGTGAACTGGTGGCTAGAAAAGCGGGCCTTTGATACTCGTGGCTCGCTGCTGGCATTGGGGGCAGGTGCAGCTTGTTTAGTAGTAGCATCCGATCTACCAACCACTTTACTGTTTAGCCTGGTGGGTGGATTGGGATTAATTGTGGTGGCTTGGCGAGAAGATGACCCCCGCAAGGTCGGCAAAATCAAGCTGAACATGACCGATCGGCTCACGGCTATCTATCGGTTGTCGATCGGTCTCTATGCCCTAGTGGTCTTCGGAATTTTGGGGGTAGTGACGGCCCTGGGCTTGGGGGCCGCGCCGATTCTGTGGTTGCTGTCTTTGACTCTGATTCAAAGCACTCCATTCTGGATTATGCTAGCCAATGCCTTGCTCTGGCCCCAGGAAAGCCAGAAGCAACAGGCCTTTATCAATGAGGCCAAGGAGATTTTGGCGGACTACAATCCCTATGTGATTGGGATTACTGGTAGCTATGGCAAAACTAGTACCAAGGCGATTTTGGGTAGCTTGCTGGAGGCGATCGAGCCGACTTTCTGGACTCCCGGCAGCATTAATACGGAACTGGGGATTACGCGCCAGATTCGCGAGCAACTCAAGACTCAGCAACGACTGGCCATCATTGAAATGGGAGCTTACCAAATTGGCTCGATCGCCAAGCTCTGTCGGCTTACGCCTCCCGCTGCGGGTTTAGTGACCGCCGTGGGGGTGATGCACCTGGAACGCTTTGGTGGTGCAGATAATATTTACAAGGCGAAGTGCGAGCTGCCCCAAGCCTTGCCGCCCGATGGTCTGTTGGTGTGCAACGGCGACAACCCTGGGGCCCGCCAGATGGCTAGCGAACATGCTAAGGCCACCACGATTCTCTACGGTCTAGAGCCGGAACTGGGTCATCTGGATTGTTGGATGTCTGATATTGTGGCTACCATGGCAGGCACGACCTTTAATCTTCATTGGCAAGATCAGGTATATCCCGGCTTTACTAAGCTGCTCGGGGTGCCAATGCTTTCCAACTTGGTAGGGGCTTTTGCCATGACCTGCGCTTTAGGGAAAGATCCCAACTATGTGATTGCAGCGATCCGCAGCATCGAACCGGCCAACAATCGCCTGAATCTACGAAAGAATGGTGATGGCTTCATTTTGGATGATTCCTATAACTCCAACCCGATCGGCTTTGCCTCGGCCCTGGAAGTACTCCAAACCCTGGCCGGTGGCCGCAAGATTCTGATGACACCGGGGATGGTGGAGCTGGGAGATATCCAGGCTGCCGAAAACCGTCAGGTAGCACTGAAAGCGGCGGAGGTCTGCGATCTAGTGGTGTTGGTAGGCGACACCAATAAGTCTGCTCTGCTAGAAGGGCTGGCCGCTGGTGGTCTAGCCAAGAATCAGATCCTAGAATTCGATAACCGAGACAAGGCTTTAGCGCACCTGATGAGCGCGGATTTCAAGCAGCCCCAAGATCTGATCCTGATCGAGAACGACCTACCCGATCTCTATGAAGCAGAAGTAAAGTTCTAGGTAAATAATCGAGCAACTAGAGTTTGAATTTGGAATTGCTGCTCTCCAAGGACTAATATCTGCCCAGGTTTGACCATGGATGCTTCTTTCCGCCAACAGCTCCTTGCTGCCCATCCCCGCCTACACGAACTGATCGATCGCTTCTCCCAAATCAAGGTACTAGTCATCGGCGACTTTACCCTAGATGAATTCATGGTGGGTCGCACCGAACGCATTTCGCGGGAAGCACCGGTGATCATTCTCCGTCACGACTACACTCGCCAAGTTCCAGGCGGTGGAGCTAATGCGGTCTATAACCTCGCTAAACTGGGTGCAAAGGTCAAGGCCGTGGGATTGGTCGGTGACGATTTGCCAGGGGTGGCCCTTCGGCAGATTTTTCAGGATGCGGGCATCGATACCCAAGGAATTTTGGTGGAGCCAGAACGACCCACCGTGACCAAGACGCGGATCTTTGGTCACGCTCGCCAGTCCGTGACTCAGCAAATTGTGCGCATCGATCGCAAGTCCGATCACCTCCCGCCCTTCTCCATGCAACAGGCCCTAGCAGACTATATTACGCAACAGATTTCCAGTGTCGATGCGGTGATCTGTTCGGATTATGGCGATGGAGCTTTTCTAGATATTCAGGGGCGCTCGCCAGCGATCGGCGCAGCTCTCCAGCACCAGCGCTGTATTGTAGATGCCCAGCGGGATCTAGGGCGTTACCAGGGGGCTACTTTGTTCACCCCAAATCTGCCGGAGGCGGAGTTGGCAGTGGGGTTTGCCATCGATCGGCCCACTCAGGTCACCAAAGCGGGCCGCGCCCTCCTCTCCCTGACCGGTGCAGCCCAAATTCTGATCACCCGTGGCGATCGGGGCATGAGTCTCTTCACGACCACCGAAGAACAACACATTCCGGCCTTCAACCGCACCGATGTATTCGATGTGACCGGAGCTGGCGACACGGTGGTCGCGGCCTTAACCCTAGCGATCTGTGGTGGCGCAACTTTTTGGGAAGCCGCCGTCCTCGGCAATCTAGCCGCCAGCATCGTGATCCGTCAAGTGGGCACTGCCACCACTAGCTCCACAGAAATGAAAGAAGTCCTCGCCGAAATACTGGAGGATTGACTAGGGAAAGCTGGATTCCTAAATCCAACAATTGATGTGCGTAGATACAAAATTTACTATATCCACGTTAAAGTAATCATTGAACATCCTTTCGCATCCAGTCATGACCCTAAAAGAATTAGAGCCTCAGTTACTAGCTCTTTCTGAAAGCGAAAAATTACAAGCCGTACAGCTTTTATCCCAAGGTCAAGCCATTAGCATGCAAGGGATTGAAAAAACACCTGGGGTTTGTGGGGGGAGTGCCTGCGTTGCCGGAACCCGAATTACCGTCTGGGGATTGGTTGAATCGCAGCGCATCGGTTACAGTGAAGCTGACCTACTCACCAGCTATCCCACGCTTTCAGCAACTCATCTTGCTAACGCCTGGGTATATGCGGCAGCTTTTCCCGATGAAATCGAAGCTGAAATTGCAGAAAACAATGCAGTAATGGCCCAAGAAATCTAAGGTATGAAACTATATGCTGACGAACAATATCCATATCCTGTAGTTAAATGCTTACGCAACTTGGGACATGACGTTTTAACCGTCCAGGAAGCAGGAAAAGCAAATCAGCGGATTCCCGATGATGAAGTGTTGGCTTTTGCAACTGAAAATGATCGGGCAGTAGTTACGCAAAATCGGAGAGATTTCATTCGACTACACCGTTTACAACCCAATCATGGGGGAATTATTGTTTGTAGCGACGATCGCGATTGGGATGCGCTAGCGCAGAGAATTCATGCTGCGGTTACTGAAGAAGACTGTCTACAGGGCAAGCTAGTACGCATTGTCAGACCGGCGTAAAGTAGAAGGCTCCTTACAAATAAGTTCACCCAATCAACTCCACTAACTTGCTCGACGTTGGTTATGATAGAATCAATTAGTACCTAGCTACTATTACCATGGCCAAGCCTCGATCAATCTACGTTTGTAACGAGTGTGGTGGAGAATCTAGCCAGTGGTTTGGCAAATGTCCAAGCTGTGGCGTTTTCAACTCCCTAGTAGAGCAGCAGGTCATCAACATCAAAGCTGGGGGCGGTCGGTTTGCCGTGGCCGAGGCTACCAAAACCACCCGCACCTCCAATAATCCACCCCAATCCCGCGCCGCCGTTACCTTCACCCAGATTAGTGACAGCCAAGAACAGCGCTGGAGTTCTGGGTATATGGAGTTCGATCGAGTCCTCGGTGGCGGTCTAGTCCCTGGCTCCCTAGTGTTGATCGGTGGCGATCCGGGTATTGGCAAATCCACATTGCTATTGCAAACTGCCAGCCAGCTAGCTATTAAAAACCGTGTCCTCTATGTTTGCGGTGAAGAGTCCAGCAAGCAAATCAAGCTGCGGGCCGGGAGATTGGGGATTGCGGTGAACGATCCAGATTCCAACTTGTATGTGCTGGCCGAGACAAATTTAGAAGAAGTGTTAGCAGAAATCGTCTCGCTCCAGCCCCAAGTAGCAATTATTGATAGTATCCAGACCGTTTATCTACCGAATCTGACCTCCGCCGCCGGTTCCGTAGCCCAGGTGCGGGAATGTACGGCTTCCTTGATGCAGGTGGCCAAGCGCCAAGATACCAGCGTATTTTTGGTGGGCCATGTGACCAAGGAGGGCGCGATCGCCGGGCCCAAAGTCCTAGAACACTTGGTGGATACGGTGCTGTACTTTGAGGGCGATCGGTTTGCGGTGCATCGGCTGCTCCGATCGGTCAAGAATCGGTTTGGGGCCACTCACGAGATTGGGGTGTTCGAAATGGTGGACAAGGGTTTAATTGAGGTCAGTAATCCATCCCAGCTGTTCTTGGGGAACTTAGAAGAACAGTCTTCTGGTAGTTCGATCGTGGTGGCCTGCGAAGGGACGAGACCTTTGGTAGTGGAGTTACAGGCGTTGGTGAGTCCCACCAGTTATCCTTCGCCCCGGCGAGCGACGACAGGCATGGATTACAACCGGCTGGTGCAGATTTTGGCGGTGCTGGAGAAGCGGGTGGGGATTCCTTTGTCGAAGCTGGATGCCTATTTGGCCGTGGCTGGGGGTTTAACTGTGAACGAACCGGCGGTGGATCTGGGGATGGCTTTAGCGATCGTGGCCAGTTTTCGCGATCGCACCCTGGCCCCCCGGATGGTGGCGATCGGCGAGGTGGGTCTGGGTGGGCAGATTAGGCCCGTATCCCAGTTAGAGCTGCGGTTGCGCGAGGCCGCGAAGCTGGGCTTCAAGCAAGCGATCGTGCCCAAGAGCAATTCCCTACCTACGGTGCCGGGGTTAGAACTGCTGCCAGTGAGCAAGTTGGTGGATGCGATCGTGGCTGGCTTGCCGATCCCGTAGGACGGGTACTCCCGTATCGACAGTCGTTAAGTTAATAGATCTTGGCAGCCTTCTTCTCCGCCAGCAATTCCAAATTCAAGATTTTGATAGTAGATCTAACGTCAGTTCGGGTTAAGAAACCGACAGGATAAGCTTGCAGTCTACAACCTTTCTAAACTGATCCCTCTAAAATTCTCATTCTTCTCCGGTTCCCCCCAGAATTGGGGGGTTAGGGGGGCGAAGTTGACCGGATACAAAGCTACAAGTAGGTTGCAGCTCCATAGCTTATCCCGAACTCACGTTAATTTACATACAAGATTCGCTTATAGACTGACGATCAAAAAAATCTGCCAAGGTGTTGGATTTGGCACAATCTCTGTCGAAGCTTACAATAGAATCCTAGGGATCCACTGGGTCAGGCAAGAGGCAGAATGTTAGTAATGTTGACCGATCGACAGGTCATTACACCCCAAAAAGTTTGCGCCGGTTGCCTCTGGGCTTCCAGCCAGGGAGAGCCGCGCTGGCAACAGAACAATCTCTGCTGCGGCCACCAAATTAGACAACGCACCACCTGCGAACAACCCGCCGCCTATCAGTGCCAAATGGGGTTTCAGTTAGTAGATATCTTGGACTGATGTTGGGCGGTCAACTCCAGATAGATATGTTCTAGACGTACGGGCTGACGGGCGATCGAGTCCAGTTCCACATCGGCAAAAATCTCCATTATTTCCTTTAGTTCCATATGCTCCGGCAACCAAAAAGCCAAGTCATTGGCATAGCGGCGGTGGCAGAAGCCGCGCTGGGTTGCCAGGTGGATCGCTTTGTCTTCCTCTAATGTATGGACTAGCACCACTTCCTTACCGGGCATGTGCTTACTTAGCTCCGCAATACTGCCCTCCGCAACGATCCGGCCCTCTTTGAGCAGGCCGATGGTCTGGCAAAGGCGCTCCGCTTCTTCTAGCATGTGGGTGGTCAGTAGCACCGTAATACTTTGCTGCTGAAGCTGACGAATCATTTCCCAAATTTCGTAGCGGGCCTCCACATCCAAGCCGGTAGTGGGTTCATCTAAGACCACGAGCTTGGGGTGGTGAATCAGGGCGATCGCAATATTCAGGCGGCGCTGCATCCCACCACTGAGCTGCTCTGCCGGACAATTAGCCCGATCGGTCAAGTTCACGGCTGCCAAACATTCTTGCACCCGACGGAGACGCTGCTGCCGGGGTAGACCGTAGATCTGACCGAAGAAATTCAGATTTTCGGCACAGGTCAAGTTTTTATAGAGCAAATTGTCCTGAGGCACAATCCCAATCAGCTTTTTGGTCAGCTCCGAGGAATCCTGACCAGCGATCTGCACCCGGCCACTATCGGGCCGCAGTAAATTGCAGAGAATATTGATAGTGGTAGTTTTACCAGCCCCATTGGAGCCGATCAGACCGTAGATTTCGCCAGCAGCTATTTCCAAACTGAGGTTTTGCAGCACCGGCCTGCGACCGTAGTTTTTGCAAAGATTTTGGATTCTGAGCATTACAATCTCTTTTCTTGGGCGAGCATTTTCTGGTAGGCCCACCAAGCTAGGGCCGAGGTGAAAGCCGCAAAGGCCAAAAGAAAGCTAAAGTGACCACCAATCTGCACCAGAGATCGGCCATCTTTAGAAACCCCCACGAAGGCCTCATTCATATGATAGACCGGGTTGAATTCGGCGGCTTGAATCAGCAGTTTAGGAAAAAAACTGGTGGGAAAAAAAGCTCCCCCCAAGAGCAGCAGGGGCATCCCAAAGGCCGCGATGATCGAATTCACATCTTCGGTGCGGCGGGCTAGTTGGGCGCTGAGAATAAAGCCCATGGCCACATAGGAAACAATACTGAGCATCACCACCGCCAAGCCGGTCAGCCAGTTGCCAGCGAACCGCGCCCCCCAAAAGGCCGCAGTCGTGTAGATCAGAATGGCTTGACCGCCGCCCACACAACAGTGAGCCAGGAAAATCCCAGAAAAATACGAGAAGCCGCTGAGGGGCGATAGAAACAGCCGTTTCAGGGTCAGATGTTCCCGTTCGGCGACGATCGTGGCCACGGTACCCCCTAGGCAACTAAAAAATAGCGCGGAACCCACCAGGGCCGAAGGAGCCACCCAATTGAGGGCTTGGGCCATGGAAAGATGTTCGCGATCGGACAACACAATCCCATTGATCGCCAACAGAGTCAGGGGGAACACGGCCCAAAGCACCAAACTACGCCGCCGCCGCAAGAGTTCGATTAAAATTCGCTGGGCTACGGCCAGACTTTCTCGCCAATAGTTCATGAACCTAAAAAATGATAGCGCTGTAAATACTCGACACCACGCCACCAATAGATATTACCCACCAAGCCTATCCCTAAACCCATCATCTGGCAAACCACCAGCAACAGAAAGCTCTGCCAGTGATTGTACTCTAGCTCGTAGAAATCCAATCTCAACAGCAAAGTAGCACACAGAATCAGCAGCACATAGTAGACGATCGGCAGCCAAGCAATAATCATCACTGTCAGAGTGGCCGTGGCCATCACCACTAACAAGGATTTAAAACTAGCCCCAAAGATCCCAGTCAACAAAATCTCTACCAGCCGATAGGAGAATACGGCCATAATATTCACCAGCAGCATGACGAAAAGCAACCACAGCAGGCCACTGAGAGCAACGTGCCAGGTCTGAATCATCCAGCCGATGGCAGCAAAGACCGAGAGCAGCATGAAGATAGAAAAGAGCAGATGAGAACGGGACTGGGTCATGGTACATGATCCAATGAAAAATCGGTTAAGCTCGGGAAGGCGGCCTTGGTAGGCAGCATCTACTATGTACCACAGGCGGGTAGACATGCGCACGGAACTGCGAGAATTTTGGCGATTAGCAGTCCCTTTGGCTAGCGCGCAATTGGCCCAGTCGGCCACGGGCTTTTTGGATACGGTGATGATGGGATGGATGGGCAAATCCACCCTAGCAGCGGGCAGCTTGGCCACCGGGACTTTCATGACGATGATCGTGATCGGCATCGGATTACTAATGGGCGTGGCACCACTGATCGCGGCGGCCCAGGGTCAGAAAGATCGATTCTCCCCAGGAGAGGCTACGCCAACGGCCGTGAGTGACTGGAGCCAGCAGGGCTGTTGGCTCTCCTTGATGGTGGCCCTACCAGGCATCCCACTACTATTGCTGTTGCCCACCTTGATGGAGCAATTGGGTCAGCAACCCCAACTAGTCGCCGACAGCAAAGTTTATTTAGATATCATGACGATCGGCCTGTGGCCCGCGCTGTTTTTTGCCATGTTCAAAAGCGTGCTGAGCGCCGCTGCCAATCCGCGCAGCGTGCTGTGGATCGGCTTAGGGGGCCTCGCAGTCAATGGGGTGGGGAACTATCTGCTGGGATTTGGCAAATTCGGCTGTCCGGCCTTGGGCATCGCTGGCATCGCGATCGCCACCGTAGCCGCCCACTGGTGCATGGCGTTGGCCGCGATCGGCTATGTATTACTGTACCGCAAGGCCGATCGATTGCTGGCTTGGCCGATGGTGCCTCGGCCGCCACTTTTACGAGAATTGCTACGCCTGGGTTGGCCCCTGAGCATTACCTTGGGCCTGGAAGTAGGATTATTCACGATCGTCACCTATTTGATGGGCACCTTGGGAGCCGAAGCGCTGGCCGCCCATCAGGTGGTGTTCCAGACGATCGTGGTAATTTTCATGGTGCCATTGGGGATGGCTTTAGCTACTACAGTCCGAGTGGGCCGCTATTTTGGCCAGCAGGATTTTCAGGGTGCAAGGCGCGCCGCCCACCTAGCCATCTTAGCCAGTGCTGGCTTCATGGCCACGATGTCCCTGGCGCTCCTACTTTGGCCGACGCTCTTTATCGGTCTCTATTTGAACGTGAGCGATCCAGATAACCAACGCACGATCGAGCTAGCCACCCAACTCCTACGCATTGCAGCGATAGCTCAGATCGCCGATGGCATCCAAACCACCGTCGCCGGAGCCATCCGAGGACTGCAAGATACCAGAGCACCCATGGTGCTGGGCTTTGTCGCCTTTTGGGTCGTAGGTCTCCAGTTAGGCTGGCTCTGCGGATTTACTTTCCACTGGGGAGCCCATGGCCTCTGGATCGGCCAATCTCTAGGAGTACTAACCGCAGCCACCCTTTATTACGCAAGATTCCGCTATCTCACTCGTCAACTCGCGTTGCATCGAACGTAACTGCCAACTATTCACCGATCGCCCGCTTGACATAGTTAGGCAAACAAAAAGCCGCCTGATGCAAATCTGGGTTGTAGTAATGCAAAGATTCCTGCGCCGCAAACGCTTCCGCAGCTACCCGATCAAAATTCCGCACTGGATGCAGCCCCTCCTTAGAACAATAAGTCAAACTCCACAGGCCAGTGGGGTACATCGTAATAAATACCAAATAACACTGGACAAAATCCTGACCAAAGACCTCCTTCAAACAACGGTTCAAATCCTGGAAAGGCTCAGGATAGAAAGCCGGCGACTCACTCTGGATCGCCACCGCACCAGTAGGCCGCAGAATTCTTTGCACATCCTGATAAAAACTCTTGCTAAACAAGCCCTCCGACGGCCCGACTGGGTCCGAAGAATCGATAATCACTAGGTCATAGGACTCCGCAGCTGCCGCCGCCACAAACTTAATCCCATCATCGATCAGCAAGTTCAGCTTGGGATGATCCAGCGCCGAGGAAATAGTCGGGAAAAACTGCTTAGAAGCCCGCACCACCACCTCATCGATTTCCACCATCGTAATTTTTTCCACCTGAGGATGGCGGACTAGCTCGCGGATCGTGCCACCATCGCCCGCACCGATCACCAGCACATCTCGCACATCCCGCTTGGTGAACATCGGCACATGCACCAGCATCTCGTGGTAAGCCGCCTCGTCTTTCTCCGTACACATCACCATCCGATCGATGGTCAGCATTTTGCCATTGCCCGGAGTGTCGAAAACTTCCACGGTTTGGAAAGGTGACTGCTCGTGGAAAAGTCGATCGCCAGCAATCTTGATCGACAAAGCAACTTTGCCATTACTGTCAGTTACCCATTCTTGCGGGTGAAATTCGTTTGCGGTCATGGGCTACACCTTCGTAAATGCCAGAAAACATCGTACCAAAGAATGTCATGGACAAAGTTGACCATTTTTGACATCCTCCCCGGCGTAAACGCACGGGGATTCCTGACCTAAAGATTCTTGGTCATCAGCCGATACGGGCGTTCGCCCAGGCTAGCGCCAACGGCTTACCATAGATCACAGTTTCTTTCCCGATCGAGAGTTTCAATGGCCGTATGTGTACATTAAGCCTTGAAAACCACCCCAGTTTTTCCCCAATCTTTTTCTTATGACTATGCAACCCACGGCCCATGACCAATACATGCTAGAACTGGTCAACCGCGCTCGCCTCAATCCCCAAAGTGAAGCAAACCAGCTCCTGCGCGGTAATCTGAACGAAGGGCTGCCGGGACACATGATTGCAGCAGAGGCCAAGCAACCCCTGGCCTTTAACCCCCAGTTGGCCCAAGCCGCCAACGAACACTGCCAGTGGATGATTAAGAACAATACTTTTTCCCATCGTGGGGCCGATGGTAGCCGGGTAGGTCAGAGATCGATCAAGGCCGGTTATCGATGGAACAGTGTGGGCGAGAATTTGGGGCTGCGCAGTACTAGCGGTCGCCTAGATCTGAATGAGGAAATGCTCCAACATCACCAAAATCTGTTTGTGGACAGCACCGTATCTAATCGATCGCACCGCACTAATATGCTCAAGGACGATTATAAAGAAGCGGGTATTGCCAATATCAATAATGTTAATGGCCGGAACAAGAACACATTAGTCTGCCATAACTTTGGCCGCGATGGCAATATTGATTCTTTCCTGACTGGAGTGGTTTATACAGACAAGGTGAATCATAATAATTTTTACACGGTCGGCGAAGGCATCGGCAATGTGACGATTCAGGCCGTGGGCAAAGATAACCATACCTATACTGCCACCACTATGGATGCCGGTGGCTATAGTCTCCGGTTACCAGCGGGAACCTACAACGTAACTTTCCGGGGCAACCTCCAGGGCAATGGTGCAACAGTTACTAGCACTGCTCGATCGATCACTATTGGCAACAAAAATATCAAGTTGGACTATGTACCAGATAAGTCCAATATCGCTCTCCAGCAGCAGGCTCCCGTGGTAGCAGCAGCACCGGCACCGCTGCCTAGCTGGACTTTAGCCTTGGCGGTGCTAGCAGTGGCGCTGCGCTAGTCCTGAGTAGACATTGGGTACCAAGACCTTCCCAAAATCTGCAAGCCAATGGGTGGGCGCAAGCGTTGCGCCCCTGCCCATTGGCTTGCTTGGGTTATGGCGATAATTATATATTCAACCCAACTATTTGGATGTCTTCGGGATGCTCGATCGAGAATTGATAATAGACCTCCAACTTTTGATCGGCTGCCAAGGCAAGCGGCCAATCGATGCGTCCGAGTTCTCTTAGGGGGGTCTCCGGGGAAGACTTGAGTAGTTTGACTTTGATTTTTTCATTCCGACTGTGGGGAATCTGTTCGGAGATTTCCAGGGTGACGGGCTGGGCCTGGAGATTTTCCACCTTGATGCGATAGGCGTAGGTCACCCGGCGATTGCCGCCCAGGAATTTCTTGTCGGCCAGTCTTTCCACCAGCTCTCGATCGATCCTAATCCGTTCGTCGATTCCCAGATTGAGCTTGAATTCTTGATTGGGCGCGATATTTTTCAAATCGCTGGTGCCCACAAACATTCCATCCCGGAAAATATTGGCACGTCCAGATAATAAAGTTACACCATCGCTAGGATTCCTAATCTTGGCCTGTAGATAAGGGAATGATACTATTTTAGGCATTGCGATATGCACCAATTCAATCGGCAGCTCATTCCGATAAATAGTGGTTTTATAGGGTGTACCATCATTGGGAATATTGCCACCACCGACAATCTGGAAATTCACGACACCGCCACTTTCCGTAGCAACGGCTTGGACTGTTTCGGCTTCGACAAAATCTGTCGATTCATAGTCATCATTTTCGGCCAGAGCTGCCCGGCGCATTCTCATCGTCGTAGCTGGGGCGGGGGCAGCAAGACCACCGCCAACCATCATGGCCCCGATGGGCACGGTCGATCGCACATCCACATACCAGGGTTCGAGCTGGGGCGGCAGGCTACCCAGCCCCGGTTTGGCGGTGGAAAGAGTCAATCTCACATCTTGCCAGTCTTCGCCGCTGCGCTGCTGGATTTCTGCCAAATAACTGAGTTCAATTTTTTTGGTGACGGTGTCGATTCTCAGATCATACAAAGGTTTCCAGCTGGCTTGCAGTACCACGTAGGAAACTTCTAGGTGCAGCTCGGTCTCGGCGCTGTTTTCGATGTGCACCTGGAGCTGATAGCTTTCTTTGGCATTGCGGTTGCTAAAGCTTTTTAGGCGCGATCGCAGGACTTCGAGCTGTTTGGTCAGTTCTTTTTGTTGGCGGCGATGGTCTTCGATCGCCAAAGCATATTCACTGAATTTGCTGCCAACAAAGTCCAGAAAATTCACGGTATCGGTCAGGTTCACCTTTTGCCGAGGCAGGCTGCGGGCCATCGCATCTTCCATCTTGAGCCGCAGGCCACTGACGAAATCATTCTGCATTTGGGCAGTTTCGATCTGGATTTGCTGGCGGTGCTGCTGCTGCTCTAGTTCTTCGATTTCGGCGGTGACCGCTGCTACCTTCTCGGCCACTGGCTCTTTGAATCTTTTCAGCTCCAGGTTGGCACTGAGGATTTTGACGGGGACTGGGGCGCGACCGCTGACGCGCAGGGATTCTGCATCGATCGTTGTCGGCAGGTGCTCTAGGATCAGGAATTGCTCGGCTCCGTTCAGGGAAACGGTGCCGGTACGGGTAACCAAGGCTCGATCGGTATAGACAGTAGCCTTAGTAATAGTCGTTGCCAGGATCTTTTCCATAGGATTTAATTACCAAATATTTCAGGAGGCACTAATGGAGTTTAAGTGGGCCGTTCGCAAAGTTCTCAGGTCTATTTATCTACTTAGCTTGCGGCGATATTTTTCGGTGCAAAGATGATGTCTTCATAGACTTGCTCGATTGGAAATGTCAATTTGATACTGTTCAGCTCTACTACCCCTCCTAGATCGTAGTCAATAATCTGCCAAGATTCATCATCAGTTTTGCGAAATAGTTCGATCGCCATCGTCTCGGAATCGACCAGGACATATTCTTGCAGGCAGGGATTCCGCCGATACAGCTTAAATTTATTGCCTCGGTCGTAAGATTCAGTAGCAGGGGAAAGTACTTCGACGACTAGACAGGGATAGGTGATGTAATGGGTGTTAGTTTTATCTCGCTCATCACAAGTCACGCTCACATCAGGGTAAACGTAGTGATTTGAGGCATGAATATTGACTCTGCAATCGGAATTACCCAGTTGACAACCACTCCCTCGCAAGTGGGGTTTAAGCAGAGAGGTGAAATTCAATGCAATCCGTCCGTGATTCAAAGTCCCACCGGTCATAGCATAAACTTCACCATCGATATATTCATGGCGATAAAGTTGTTGCTCTTCCCAAGCGAAGTACTCTTCGGGAGTGAATCTCGGAATATGTTCTCTAGCAGCAACCATGGCAGAGCCTCCTAAATACTAATGACCATCAAACCCAAAGCTTTCATTGGCCAAAATACAGATACTTTAGTCGATTTTAGCGTCTAGATTGGGAATTCGCCCAGCTTGGCCGGTCATCAAGCGCAACGACCAATGGCGCAGCCAGTAGGAACGCTGCAACGCCCGCAAGCCCAAGCGCCGCACCACCACGATCGGCCACCAGCGATTGGAAAACAGTCGATCGAGGAAATCTGTAAAAGCCAAAATCGCCCAATTCTCCGGCTGCCGCCAGCGCTGATAGCGTTGCAGCACCTCTAGGGAACCAATATCCGCCCCGGCCCGCACCGCATCAGTCAAAATCTCTGCTAAAGCCGCCGCATCCCGGATCCCCAGATTCATGCCCTGTCCCGCCACCGGATGACAGCAGTGGGCCGCATCGCCCACCAGGGCCAAGCGAGACTGCACGTAGCGATCGCTCTGCATCAACCGCACCGGAAAGAGGAAGCGCTGACTATCCAAGGTCAATTTGCCCAGCAAGCCACCGGTGGCCACGGTCAGTCGATCGAGAAAATCCCCTGCGGACATTTCCAACAACTCTTGGGCTGTGGCGTGGGGCGCAGTCCAGACAATCTGCACCCGCCCATCGGCCAGGGGCAAGACACCCATCGGCCCATCGTACCAAAAGCGCTCGTAGGCAATGTTTTGATGGTCTGCGCTGGTAGCGATCGTGGCGGTCACGCAGGACTGCCAATAGGCCCAACCTTTGGTGGCGATGCCGGCCTCCGCTCGCAACGGCGACTTGGAACCATCGGCTCCTACAATTAGGCGGGCCTTGACAATAGCGCTTTGCGCTCCAAAAGGAGACGCTTGGGACTGCTCTGCCAACTCACTAGCGGGCAAATTCACCATTAACTCCGCTCCGGCAGCGGTCTGGGTCGATCGCTCTACCACAGCCGGACAGAGAGCAGTGAAGTGCGAACTGTGCTGGAGCTGTCGCTGTAACGCGGTCAACATGGTCTGGTGGCTCACGGCGTAGCCCAGGCTCTCGCTGCCCAAATCCGCTGGAAATAGCTTAGCCACGGCTGGACTATCCGCATCGGAAATCTGAATTTGGCTGAACTGGCTGACTTGGGGCAGTACCTCGGCCCAAACTCCCAATTGTTCGAAAAGCTGGGCCGATAGAACGGAGAAGACATAGGCTCGTCCTTTGGCTACGGCGATCGACTCGGCTGCGGCTTCTAGCAAGATGACCTCTAGGCCGGATTGCTGGAGGGCGAGCGCCAGGGTGTGGCCCACAATTCCACCACCGACGATCGCCACGTCGCAATGGAAGGTGGTGGGAGGGGCGGCGAGGGGGCTAGGGGCGACAGCGGTCATAGTGAGGATCTAAAAAATTCTTAATATCTCTTAATTCTGACAGATTTTTCAGGATCGATCGACCCCCAGCCAATGAATTTGTCTTAACATTAGATCTTGCAACATTCTTTGCTCATCTTGTCAACCCACTATCAAAAATGTTGCAGGATCTAAGTTAACCGTTGTCGATCGCCACTGAGATCTAAAGATGGCTCTGGTGGCAGAGGATTAGGCACAAAAGCCCTCACAGCCTCGCCACCAGCCACACTGCTGTCATAGTATCCAGTCGAGTTGCGTCGCATAATCAAAGATCCTTTAATAAGGACTGAGGTTATTAAAGATTTTGGCTTTTTCTTTAATAAGAATGATGAGCTTCAGCATTGTACCTCAAAACCCATCCGGGTTATTCCTCAGAAGGTTCTTGATATTCAATAATTACAGCGATCGCTCTAGTGATTTCTTGCAGGTCTGATGCTGTTAATATGCCAAGTTTCTGCACAAAGCGTCGAATATCCAGACTTCTGGCTTGAAGCGCATCTATGGCTGATGGTTTGGTGAGACCTTTTCCGAATCTCTGCACCTATTGTTGGATCTAGGTTGACCAACCAAATTTCACCACGTTTAGGAGGCATAAGTTTCGGTGATGTCGAGGTTAACCCATTCTTGCTATTCTGATTGGTTCTGTTGGTAGTGGGAGAGAGCGGCTGTGGCTTGTTGTTCTAAAATGCGGTTGCGTTCTTCGTTGGCGCAGCCTCTCGTTTCGAGAATCGATATTGAGGAAGGCTTTTCTATCAATCGTTTGGGGGGTGGTATCTGGCAAGCTAGGAATGATCGAAGGCGAATTCTGCGGCTTATAGACCAACTGTTCAACACTAGCCAACTTCGCCAACAAAGGGCCAATTTCTGCTTCTAACCCTGGATCTGGAGCGTCCAAGACCGATCGAACTTCCGCCTCAATGGCCTCCAATCCCGCTGGCTCCTGCGCCGCCGCCAACTTCTGCTGCTGCTCCGCCGCCTGCCAAGGCAACCGCCGCAGCACCGCACCACCCACCAACTGGATATCCTTCAACCCCTTCTCTAAAACCTTCTCCCCCAACTTCTTCTCAAATCCCTCGATCGTCGCTTTAGCCGTCAACACTCCCACAACAAGCTCCATGCCCTGCGCACTGCCAGAGGCGATCAACTGACGAACAAAATCTAACAAAGACATAGTTGAGGCAATCCACTGACAGTACCATCCTATTGTAGCCCACTGGTCTTGAGAAGAGTCGCAGATTGTCAGCGACTGGAGAAATCCATCAGATTGGCAACACCGCGATCGCTGCCCTGTTGACTGTGGTCGATCGAATGCTCGATCGTTTTGTTATAAACCCCCGAAATCTGCCCCCAGAAATCCTGATAACCAGAACTAGCTGTCAATTCCTCATCTTCTATGATGCAAAGAATCCTCCGACCAATTACGTGGATTATTCAGAATATAATTTGCAATTCGCAGATAGTCAGCCTCATTGCGAATAACATTCTCATAATAATTCCGTTGCCACACCGGACACTGCGGAGACTGTTGCAATATATTCACCTGCGTTGTTACAGCAGCCTTATACCCCCTGATGATTGTAGGGATCGTATTCGATGTTGGGGCCCCAAATTTTTCGGTGCGGTTATGGGGTGCACCATGATCATTGGATTCCGTGGTAGGGGCACGATGCATCGTGCCCCTACCATCGGGATTATTGAAATCATTGGTATTGACGGAACCATCGATGATTGTGGGGTTCCTGTTCGATGTTGGGGTTCCAGATTTTTCGGTGCGGTTACGGGGTACACCATGGTCATTGGATTCCGTGGTAGGGGCACGATGCATCGTGCCCCTACCATCGGGATTGTTGAAATCATTGGCATTGACGGAATCGATGACATCCGGATCATTCCCGATCGCAATAATTCCATGCACATGATTTGGCATGATCACAAATTCCGCGATGTCAATGTTTCGGCGCATTTTGGCTGTCCTCAGCCATTCATCTCTAGCAATCTCGCCCACAGGATTTAGGTGCATCTCCCCATCCTCAATCGCCCCAAAAATACATTGCCGCTGCCAAGCACAGATCGTAATAAAATACAGACCTGTTTGCCCATAGTCATATCCCGGCAGGCGAATACTGCGGCGATGGTGGACCTCGGAATTGTATTTCATATCACCGCTCCCATTCGCTGCAAATGCTCCGCCACCCTAGCCGCCAACAGCTCCACTTCATTCGGTTGTGAAGCAGAAATGTGGGATCTCGATTTATTAAAGTTTTTAGCATTGACCTTGCTTCGTCCGAAAACATTCCGCCAGATGAGTTTTGTAGTTGTTACAGATTCCCACACACTACTTTGATGAACGACCTCCGAAAAGACTCTAGCATAACTTGCACAATTCACTGGCAATATTCTCCTATTTTAACCCTAGGTTCTATGGTCTTTAGAGGATAGGATAGGAAGAGCAATTTTTCTGGAATGGGATCGTGGATAGCAGCAAACCAGCCGTATGTTTTGTCTTGGGGACTCGCCCGGAAGCCATTAAACTGGCCCCAGTGATTCGGGTATTCCAGAAATCCGCCAAATTTCAGACCTACGTGATACTCACCGGTCAGCACCGCGAAATGGTCTCTCAAGTGATGGATATCTTCGAGTTGCAGGCCGATCGAGACCTGGACATCATGCAGCCCCAGCAAACCCTCACAGACATTACCCAGCGCAGCCTCCTGGGCCTCGATCGCCTCTTTCAGGAACTCCAGCCCCAACTGACGATCGTCCAAGGCGACACCACCACCGCCTTTGCCGCCGCCCTGGCCTCCTTTTATCGCCAAATCCCGATCGGTCACGTCGAAGCCGGACTGCGGACAGACCAACTTTTTGACCCCTATCCCGAAGAAGCCAACCGCCGCCTGATCTCCCAGATTGCCCAAATGCACTTTGCCCCCACAGACTTGGCCGTAGCCAACTTGCAGAAATCTGCGGTAACCGGGGAGATCCATCAGACCGGCAACACAGTGATCGATGCCCTGTTGACCGTGGCCGATCAACAGCCGGAATGTCCGATCCCCGGTTTAGAGTGGGGTAAATACCGGACGATCTTAGCAACGGTGCATCGGCGGGAAAACTGGGGCGCACCAATTCACAGCATTGCCCAAAGTTTCCTGAGCATTCTCGAACAGTTCCCGGATACGGCGTTGCTGTTGCCACTCCATCGCAATCCCACGGTGCGAGAGCCATTACAAAAGGCATTGGGCAGCCATCCTCGGGTTTTTCTGACGGAACCATTGGACTATCCACAACTGGTGGGCGCAATTCAGCGCAGTCATTTAATTTTGACCGATTCTGGCGGTTTGCAAGAGGAAGCACCGAGCTTGGGTAAGCCGGTGTTGGTATTGCGGGAGACTACGGAGCGACCGGAGGCCGTGACTGGCGGAACCGCAAAGTTAGTGGGGACTGAGTGCGATCGAATTGTGTCTGCTGCTGCTGAATTATTGACCGATGCCACCGTCTATGACGCGATGGCCAACGCCATCAATCCCTTTGGTGATGGCAGCGCATCCATTAAAATTTTGGCTGCGGTGGAAAGATTTTTGGAAAGCAGAGCATTATGATGATTATATCAATTTCATTTGGTATCAGCAGGGGCATAAATCCACCGAACCCAATGTTTTTCCATGGTGGGGCGCATCGCTTGCGCTCCACCAGCGATCACCTACGCCATTCAGAGCATTGCAGTGAATTATATCAATTCCAATGATTTTCGATGTCTTCGAAATCAACCATGGATTTAGTGAATTCCATTGGTAGGGGCGAAATCATGCGCCCCTACCAATGGAATTCTTGGATTTCTATGTCAGCGGGCCAAAACTCAATACAGTTGATAATCGAGCAAAATGGTGCTTCTATCGCCAGTGGAAATAAAGACGCAGGTATACGTATAGATACGTCAAAATCGTATAGAAGATGTAGAGAGCAGCGGTGGTGACCACCGGCATGATCCAGGATTTACGGGGGGATTGGTCACTGAGGAGACTGGCAGCAGAACCCTTGACCAGAATGGTAATGACCGTCATATCTGGTATCGAGAGGTAAAGGTGCAGCACTCCATACAAGAACCAAATTGTAATTCCAGCGAGGAAATTGAGGAGCAGCGTATCACCCAAGCAGACCCACCAACTGCCCCAGCGTACGGCTTTGAGAATGCAAACTTCGATCGCCAAGTTGAACAGCGAAATCACCAGCAGCCAAGTGTAAATCAGCCGCAGGGCCGCACCCCAATCATTGGCACTACTACTGCCAAAATTAATCAAAGCTATTGGAGATAGATCGGGAACCATGTCCCAGAAAAGCTCTACTAGCATAATCAAATCCACATTCACTCACTAATTGTTCAGCCATTATATCCAATCTACCAAGACTTGTAACAGGACAAAATCACAGCTTCCATATTTATCCGGTTTTGCCAAGAGCTAATGAGTATATGTAGAAGCTGTCCAGCAGCCTAAAGACAATTCTCCACCCAGATTACCATTGCTAATGGCCCAATGCTTTGGCAGCTTGGGCGACAACCCTGATCGAGGGAGCTATCTCCGTAGATCTACCCTTGACCAGGGATCCCAATCAGAATTGTAATATACTAAGCTAATAATAAAAACTCAGTATGATGACCACCGCTAAAACTAATCGCTTCCTCCAAGATCTAGAGCGCGTTGCGCGCGTGCGTCACCAAGTAGCTGACAGCCTGCTGCGCATAGTATCGAGCCTCAAGCAGGCCGAAACAGCAGCCCAAAGTGGCTCCGGAGCAATGGGCTTCGATCGAGACCTCACCGACCTCACCAAAACCAGTACCAATTTAAAAGAAGGCGTCTTCCGCCTCATGGTATTGGGTGATATGAAACGGGGTAAGAGCACCTTTTTGAACGCCCTGATTGGCGAGAACCTCCTGCCCAGCGATGTGAATCCCTGCACCGCTCTTCTGACCGTGTTGCGCTACGGCCAACAGAAAAAGGTGACCGTCCATTTCAAAGAAGGCCGTGCACCAGAATCCTTAGACTTTGCCACCTTCAAAACCAAATACACAATCGATCCCGCCGAAGCTAAGCGCCTAGAAGACAGCAACCAGCCAGCCTTTCCCGAGGTGGATTATGCCGTAGTGGAATATCCATTAGAATTGCTCTCCAAAGGCATCGAAATCATTGATAGCCCCGGTTTGAACGATACAGAAGCCCGCAATGAATTGTCCTTGGGTTATCTGAACAACTGCCATGCCGTTCTGTTTGTGCTCAGTGCCACCCAGCCCTGCACCCTAGGCGAGCGCCGCTATCTAGAGAACTACGTGAAAGATCGGGGCCTGAGCGTTTTCTTTCTGATCAACGCCTGGGATCGGGTCAAGGAATCGATTATCGATCCCGATGACGCCACCGAGCTAGCAGAGGCCGAAGCCAAGCTAAACCGAGTATTTCAGGCCAACCTCGCCGAATACTGCAAAGTCGATGGTTATGATATTTATGCAGAGCGAGTCTTTGCAATTTCTTCGATCGCTGCCCTCCGCCGTCGCCTAAAAGACAAAGAAGCAGATCTCAGCGGCACCGGCTTCCCACCCTTTATTGATGCCCTGAACACCTTCTTGACCCAAGAACGAGCCATTGCCGAACTACGTCAAGCTAGATCGATCGCCCGCCAGACTAATATCCACGTCCAAGCAGCCATCGCCCGCCGGATTCCCCTCTTGGGCGCAGACGTAGCCGAGCTGAAGGCCAAGATTGCAGCGATCGAACCCCAGTTCAACCAGCTCCAAAACATTCGCGACGAGTTCCGCGACGATATTCGGAAAGTGCGCGATCGCCAAGCTCGCTCAATCGCCGACGGCATGAAAAACTACGTGCTGAATTTAGAAAACACCTTCGATGCCGATTTTCAAGCCTATCAGCCCTCGGAAATGCAATTAATGGACTTCCTAAATGGCAGCCAGCGCGAAAAATTCAATCAGGCAGCCCAGCAAGGCTTCCAACGTTATATCAACGATAAATATGCTGCTTGGACAAAATCCGCAGACAAAGAATTAGCCGCTGCCTTCGCCGAAATCTCCAAGCAGGCTGAGCAGCACGGTCTGAAATATCAAAACATCACCGAGGAAATGACCGAGAAACTGACGGGTAATATCCACACCCGCAGCCGTTCTTTGGCCGATGATGGCAGTCCGGCTTGGGCCAAATGGGCCATGGGTCTCTTCTCTTTGGCTACGGGGAACTTGGCCGCAGCAGCCTTGGCCGCCAGTGGCTTCGATTTTCGCAGCATCATGCTGAACTTTTTTACCACCGCTGGTATTGCCCTCCTCTGTGGGGCCGTACTCGGCCCGATCGGTCTGATTGTGGCCAGTGTGGGAGTCGCTGCTTTCCAGGTGGATCATGCCCGCAAGTACTTTGCTCAAGAAATCAAGAAGCAATTGATCGCCCGCCTCCCAGATATTTCTACGGAACAGTGGCAACCCACCTACAGCTCCGTCCAAGAGTGCTTCGATCACTACGAAAAAGAAGTGATCAAGCGCATCAACGACGATATCAACGCGCGCAAGGGTGAATTAGATAACCTGGTGGCCCAAAAGGAATCACGGGATATCGATCGCACCGCCGAACTGGCCCGGTTGGAAAAGTTCGCCGCCGAAGTCGCTGAGGAATCCCAATCGATCGACAATTTGTATCAAGGCTTCTTGATCGGTTAGGATCGATCTAAGATTTGCAATAGAATCCAGGAATCCGATGAAATGCAACGACAAGTCCCCCTTCCAAAAAGGGATTTAGGGGGATCCCCATTGCATTCCATCGGATTCAACCATTAATTTATCAACACTTATTTTCTATTTGGCTCCATGATACACAGGAGTATTGCTATGGATTCATCGGTTCTCGGCCAGCTGCAGGTAGCTGCTAAATTATTGGAAATCGATGGCGATTCATTGTTGGCCAAAGATTTGGCCACGATCGCCCAGCGCTTTACCCGGAGCAGCTATCAAATAGCCGTCTTTGGCCCCTTCAATCATGGTAAATCCACCCTACTCAATGCCATTTTGGGGAGCAAAACTCTACCGATCGACCTGATTCCGACTACTGGTGCAGCGATCAAAGTTGTCTATGGCGCAGAGATTGGCACTGCTATCACCCTAACTAGCGGAGAGGTGATCCGGGCAGCAGGTACGGAAATTCTCAGCCAGTTTGCCATTCTCGATGACGATCGGCGGATGCGCAATGACGTGGCTGCGATCGAAGTCAGCTATCCCCATCCCTTTTTAGAGATGGGCGTGGAACTCATTGATTTACCCGGTACCAATGATCGAGATGAACAAGATCGGTTCGTGCGCGAGCGCCTACTGGCCGCAGATCTAGTAGTCAACGTCCTCGATGTCCGCAAACTGCTGACTCTTGGCGAGCGAGAACGCCTGCGGGATTGGCTAGAAAGTCGCGGCATCCAAACCGTGGTGTTTGTAGCCAACTTCACCAACATGCTGGAACCGGAAGAGCAGCGAGAGGTGCAGCACCGCCTCCGCTTCGTGGCCGAGAGTTTTCGATCGACCCTACCCCCCGGCATCAGCAATCTCTATCGGGTCGATGCCCTCCCGGCTTTGCGCGCCCGCCTCAAAGGTGATGATGGCACCCTCCATACATCGGGATTATCGGCCTTCATCTCGGCCCTCCAGGCCATTGTCACTCACCAAAAATCCGAACTAACGGAGATACGCCAGCCTCAGCTCCAAGCGATCGGTCAACAACTGCGCGGACTATTAGCAGCACAGGTTTCTGAATTAACCATGGAAATAAATGCTCGATCTGCCAAAGCCGATCGGGAATTAGCCCTCAAACAGCAGGCCCAACAATTAATTAAAAAAGGTTGGGAAAGTGGACTCCAAGAATTGGAACAGTGGCTGTGTTTACCAAATTTGCTGGCCTTTTATCAAACTAGTTTGGCGGCGGCCACCCAGCAAGCCATCTTTCCCCAATGGGAAACGGCCAATGTGGCTCCGAAGCTCCAGCAATTGCAAAAAGAAATCAATGACTGTGTCAACCAAGCCACAGATTTCTTTGGTCTTGCGACCGTAGAACCCCTGGTTTTATCACTCCCAGAACCACCGGAAGTTCTGTTATCCTCCGCGCCACCCAGCCCGGAGCCACCCAAAACTTCCAATTCGGATGGGATTACCCCAACAGCGATCGCGACTGGGCTGGGCTGGTTGATGGGTGGGCCAGTGGGAGCAGTGGTGGTGGGCGGTGCCAGCGTGTTGGTTAATCAATTAGACCCCCTAGGACGTCAAGACCGCAAGACTACCAAGAACAATGACGTGGCTGAAACCTGGGCGGCTTACCAGGATGCAGCAGCGGACTACCTATTTCGACTGAATACCGGCAATGCCACTGTTTTGAGTGATTATCGATCGCGGGCCATCACTGTCATCAATGCAGAAATAACCAGCGAACATTCAATTGAGACAGATCGACAGCAACGATTATTAGAACTATCCACATGCCTCACCAATTTGTCGTGATTCTTGGTCGGCACCCAATTAAATCAATCGCTCCACTGGTACAAAAGTCATGAACTCTTTGTGACTTTTTTCCCTAACGGACAAATTATGCATTGACTACACTGAAGGTATCCAATGCCCATTAATTTAACTTATTTCTTTTCGAGTGTGTGCCATGAAACCTTTTGCATTGCTATTAGTCGGTGCCAGCTATTTGTTTAGCCTCTGGATCGGGTCACCCGCCCAGGCTAATTTCACCCCCGAATTTATCGATCGATCACAAATTGCCCTGAACCAATCCGCCGCCGACCTGGAGCGCCAACGAGCCGCCGAGCAAGCCGTCAAAGATGCCGAACGCATCCGGCAGGAAAATAGAAACAACGCTAGCCCCAGCGATCCATCCTATAACGATCGCCAAAGACTGCAAGAGCGAACCGATCAAGGTGTCGATCGAGTCCGGGAGAACGTGCAAGATCCCGCCAGACTCCAACAGTCTCAGGCAGAACTAGATCGTCTGCGCCAGGAGCGGCAGAATATCAATAGCCGCTACAATTACTATCCCTATTACAACGGTAATGAGTGGGGCCTGCCGATTTATCCCAGCTCAGAGACCATCATCGAACAACCTCAAGTCTATCCCAACACCGAAACCACATCTCCCAGTCCCGGCTATAGCTCCAGTTATAACTCCAACCAGAACACCCGTGAAAGCGGTGGCACCATATCCCTATCCACGGGCTTTAAGGATGGAACCGTGAATCCGGCGATCGGCTATCGGCTGCCCAATAGCAATATTGGCTTCGAACTCGGTGCAGTGTTCAATCAGGATACGCTGCCCCCCGGTAACGTCAATGAATACCCCGCTGGTTCACTAATTCAGCAGTTTCCGAATGGCTTCAACAATCTGGGCGTAAAAACCACCACCCCAAACATTGGTGGCGATATTATCGGTTACTACGATGTCAGTCCCCAGGTGACGCTCCATGGTGGGGTAGGCATCTACTTCCAGGGCCGTTCTCAAATCACCCAATCCAAAGCCACTACGGATCTGTTTAAGGAAACTAATGAAACCAACACGAGCTTCGCTCTCAGTGGTGGTGCGGATTTCCGGGTGGGCGATGCGATACGGATCGGCGCGGGCTATCACTCACTGCGGGGGGTGACGGCCAAGATCGGCATCGAATTCTAAACCTTTTGGTACGATGAAAATCATTGTCCTGTGTATTTTTCACCTTTAACCATCCTATGAATTGGTACATCATCAAGAACCCCGATCTCACCTGTCAAATTATCGATAACACCGATCAAGCGATGGCTGCCGCCGAGAACTGGGGCCCCTACGCCTCCCGGGAAGAGGCGATCGCCAAACGGGTTGGTTTGATTCGAGCTGGTAAATGCGATCCGGCCTAAAACATCATGATTTGCCCTCACCCCCAACCCTTCTCCCAAATTTGGGAGAGGGGGGCCAGAGCCGAAGGATCTGGCGGGGTGAGGGCACTATGCTAAATCGGGGAATTCTTGTAACACAGCGGGATGCACCAACTTACCTTGGCTGACATTGAGACCCTTAGTGAGAGCCGGATTTTTGCTGACCGCATCAAAGCCATAGTCGGCCAATTGCAATACATAGGGAGCCGTGGCATTGTTCAGGGCTTGGGTGGCCGTGCGCGGCACGGCTCCCGGCATATTAGGCACCCCATAGTGCAACACCCCAAACTCCTTGTAGGTAGGATTACTATGGGAAGTGGGATGGAGGGTTTCCATGCAGCCGCCTTGGTCTACGGCCACATCCACCAAGACAGAACCGGGGCGCATTTGTTGGACGATCGCCTTAGTGACCAAGGTCGGCGGGCGCTTATTGGGCACCAGCACTGCCCCCACCACCAAATCCGCATCGGCCACCGCCAGCTCCACATTGTGGCTATTGCTATAGAGATAGTTAATCCGCGCCCCAAAGATATTTTCCAGGGCCGCCAGCCGATCCACATTCACATCCAAAATCTGCACGTTAGCACCCAAGCCGATCGCCATCCGCGCCGCCTCGGTGCCCACAATGCCCCCGCCGAGAATCGCCACCTTCCCAGGAGCCACCCCCGGTACACCACCCAGCAACACCCCGCTGCCGCCCTGCTGAATTTCTAGAAACCTGGCCCCAAACTGGATAGCCAGGCGACCAGCGATCGCACTCATCGGTGTGAGCAAGGGGAAATGTCGATCCAGTTCCACGCTTTCATAGGCAATGCCATGGATACCGCTAGCGATCAAGGCCTCCGCTAGAGTCCGGTTGGCAGCCAAGTGCAGGTAAGTGAACAGCAATCGATCGGGCTGCAAGTAGCCATACTCAGCGGCCAACGGCTCCTTAACCTTGACGGTCAGATCCTGATTCCAGGCTTCGGCAGCGCTCACAATTTGGGCACCAACCCGCTGATAATCTTCATCGGGATAGCCGGAACCTAGGCCCGCCGAGCTTTCCACAAAGACTTGATGGCCTCTTTCGACCAACGTCCTGACCACACTGGGCATCAGACCCACCCGAAATTCCAGATCCTTAGTTTCTTTGGGAACGCCTACTTTCATCTGACACCTCGGTTTAACACTAATGGGTATCCAAGACGGTCAATAAAATCCTAAGACTCATCGAGATGCTCCCGCGGGCCTCACAGAATTTCTAGCTGTCCCCTGTTACCCGTTCTAATACCATTTTACTGTGAATTCCAGCGATCGGTGCTTAAATTTTGGGGGCCTGTTGGTGCCAGGGGGTGGATTGTTCGTAAGCGTAGGCGGCTTGCAGCAGCAGATCCTCCCGCAGGACATTGGCGATCAGTTGGACGCCGATCGGCAGACCTTGACTATCGAAGCCACAGGGAATACTAATGCCCGGTAAACCGGCCAGATTGACGGGAATGGTCATCAAATCCGAGAGGTACATGCTCAGTGGATCGGAGGTTTTTTCTCCGGCTTTAAAGGCCGTAGTCGGAGTGGTGGGGGTGACCAGGATATCCACTTGCTCGAAGGCGCGCTCGAAATCCTGCTTGATCAAAGTCCGCACCTTCTGGGCCTTGATATAGTAGGCATCATAGTAGCCCGCCGAGAGCGCGTAGGTACCCAGCATAATCCGCCGTTTCACCTCGGCCCCAAAGCCCTGGGCGCGGGTTTGCTTATACATATCCAGCAGATTGTCCGTTTCCTGACGAACACCATACTTTACGCCGTCGTAGCGGGCCAAGTTGGCCGAAGCCTCCGAAGGAGCTAGGACATAGTAGGTGGGCAGACCATAGCGGAAGCGCGGACAGGAGATCTCCTGGACGGTCGCTCCTAGGCTAGTAAAGTGGGCCACGGCTTGCTTGACCGCAGCGGCCACCACCGGATCCAAACCTTCGCCAAAGGTTTCGTTGATAATGCCAATCCTGAGGCCCTTGGGTAATCCTGGCTTTAGTAACTCGGAATATTTAGGAATGGCCACATTCAGACTAGTAGAATCCTGGGGATCATAACCGGCGATCGCCTCCAGCAAAATCGCCGCATCCTCTACGGTGCGCCCAAAAGGCCCGATCTGATCCAAAGAAGAAGCATAGGCTACCAAGCCAAAGCGAGACACCAGACCATAGGTCGGCTTCAATCCCACCACCCCACAAAAGGCTGCCGGCTGGCGAATGGAGCCACCCGTATCGGAGCCTAAGGAAACCACCGCTTGATTGGCTGCAACGGCGGCGGCGGAGCCTCCAGAAGAGCCCCCGGGCACCCGACTGGTATCCCAAGGATTGGCAGTGACTTGGTAGCCGGAGTTTTCTGTGGAGCTGCCCATGGCAAACTCGTCCATATTGGTCTTGCCCAAAGCTACGGCTCCAGCGGCTTTTAGCTTGGCCGTCACTGTGGATTCGTAGGGCGGAATGAAGCCCGCCAAAATTTTGGAGCCGCAGGTGGTCACAATGCCTTTCGTACAGAGGTTGTCCTTGAGGGCGATCGGAATCCCGGCCAACAGCCCAATAGTTTCACCAGCAGCAATCTGGGCATCCACGGCCCGAGCCTGAGCCATGGCCACTTCCGGCGTTACACAAAGAAAGCTCTGCAGCTGCGGCTCTAAGGTCTGTAGTCGATCGAGCGACTCCTGGGCAATTTCTACTGCGGAACGCTGTTTGCTGGTGAGCTGCTGATGTAACTCGCGAATGGATGCCATGTTTTTTTGCACTTTAAATTCTGGTGGCTGGTGAGCCGCTTTTCATTGTAAGAGATCGATGTCCGGGTGGATAGGTCATCTACCCGATCAATTTGCCCCTAAGTTTTTCGCCCAAGGCCATCCCCATAAACTGCGGTAAGGCCAGCATCCGCTGCCACCGACTGGGTTCTTGGCCAAGACGATAGAGCCATTCTAGGTTTAACTGTTGCCAGATCTGCGGGGCGCGTTTCTTGGTACCAGACCACACATCAAAGCTGCCGCCCACCCCCACCCAGAGGGAACCGGGACAGAGATGGCGGTGCTGGCGGATCCAGACTTCTTGGCGAGGAATACCGAGGGCCACCAAGATAATTCTGGGTTGCTTTTGCTCTAGTTCTTGCAGGAGCTGTTGCTGTCGATCCTGGTCAATATACCCATCGTATTGCAAGGTGATATGTAGATCGGGCAACCGTTGCTGCCAATAATCCACAGCCTTAGGCAAAACCTCTGGACGACCGCCATAAAAAGCCACCGGACAACTCGGCCCGCGCCGACCAGCCAGCTCGATCAGGGCGGCCCCCAGATCAATGCCCGCACATTTTTGTTGCTGAATGCCATGCAGTCCTAGGGCCATCACGATCCCGGCACCGTCGGCCGTAATCAGGTCAGCCTGCCGCAAGACCTCGGCGAACTCCGGGTGCTGGCGAGCTTGCATGACCATCTCGGCGTTCATGGTCACCACGTGGGTATTGAGTTGGCGATCGAGCCGATCAACTAGCCAACCGAAGTAATCGGCCGCAATATTGACTGGCTGACCCAAAATAAAGAATTGGCGGAGCTGCTCGGACAAGGTTAATAGCTGGAGAAATTTGCCCTTAGCTTACTAGTTGACGCGCAGCGGTCGCAAGAGTCTAGGCGCTACCCACTAGCTGGGCTAGTAGCCAGTCTCCTACAGGCTGACCGTCTTTGCGGCGCAGCTGAATATCCACTACTTGAACTTCCCGCGAGCCAGGAGGAGCAGGCCGTTTTTCAAAAGAAATAATGTAGTCTGCGGGATCTTCTTTGCGCTCTTTGAGCCAATCTTGGACTTTGATACTGGCAAACATGCCCTGTCCGTCGTGGAACATGCTGGAGATTTTGAGTTGCAGGTTGTAAGGGGTATATTTAGCCATGGTTTTCGCCTAGGGGTGGCTCCAGAAAACTGTTGCTTCAACTTTAGCAAACTATCTGCTGGCATCGCCGCCAAAAACCTAGCGATCCCGATTAAGGCATTAAGTTTCTGCGAAAGACCTGTGCCCAGAGAAAAAATTGCGCCTAAAATCGGTTAAACATGAGAGATTGCCCCAGCAAAAATCCAGAAGTCAAAACAACTCACGCCACCGCCCCCATCCACTGACCTTCCTATGTCCCAGTCCCATCCCCTGTACATCGCATTTATCTGGCACCAGCACCAGCCGCTCTACAAATGCCGCGACGGCAAATATCGGCTGCCCTGGGTGCGACTGCATGGTACCAAAGACTACCTCGACCTGATCTTGCTCCTGGAAAAGTATCCCAAACTGCATCAGACCGTTAACTTGGTGCCCTCCCTGATCGAACAGTTGGAAGACTATGTGGCTGGTACCGCCTTCGATCCTTATCTGGAATTAGCTTTGATGCCGATCGACCAGCTCAAAGACCAGCAGCGCCAATACATCATCCATCACTTCTTCGATGGCAACCACCACACCCTGATCGATCCCCACCCCCGCTATCGCGAACTCTATCAACAGCGCCAGAGCCACGGCGAACCTTGGTGCCTAGACAATTGGCAAGAACAGGACTACAGCGATCTCTTGGCTTGGCACAATCTCTCTTGGTTCGATCCGCTGTTCTGGGATGACCCGGACATCGCTGCTTGGTTAAAGCAAGACCGGGGATTTACGTTGAGCGATCGGCAACGCATCTACTCCAAACAGCGGGAGATTATTGCGCGGATTATCCCCCAACACCGCAAGATGCAAGAGAGCGGCCAGCTCGAAATCACTACAACTCCCTATTCCCACCCCATCTTGCCCCTACTGGCGGATACGGATGGCGGCAGAGTGGCGGTGCCCAACATGAAACTACCCCAGAAACGCTTCCGCTGGGCCGAGGACATTCCCCGTCACCTGCAAAAAGCTTGGGATATCTATGGCGATCGCTTCAACCAGGCCCCCAGGGGACTCTGGCCCTCGGAGCAGGCCGTCAGTCCTGCTATCCTGCCCTATGTGGCCAAGCAGGGCTTTAAGTGGCTCTGTTCCGATGAAGCCGTCCTGGGCAATTCCATCCAGCACTTCTTCCATCGCGACCAATACGGCAACGTCCAAGAACCGGAAAAACTCTATCGCCCATACAAGCTACGGACTCCCGAAGGAGACCTATCCATGGTCTTTCGGGATCACCGTTTGTCCGACTTGATCGGCTTTACCTACAGTGGGATGTCACCACAGCAAGCCACCAACGACCTGATCGGTCACCTGAGCTCTATTCGCACCTCCTTATCTAAGACCGATGCTACTGGCGCAGCATCCTTAGACAAGCCTTGGCTGGTGACAATCGCTCTGGATGGCGAAAATTGCTGGGAACACTATCACCTAGATGGCAAGCCTTTCCTAGAGACTCTCTATGGCGAATTCAGTAACGATCCCCGCTTCCAATTGGTGACCGTCAGCGAGTTTTTGGATCAGCATCCGGCCACGGCAGAAATCCCGGCCCAAAATCTGCATACTGGCTCCTGGGTGGACGGTAGCCTGACAACCTGGATTGGCGACCCCGCTAAGAATCGAGCCTGGGATCTGCTCACGGCCGCCCGTCAAACCCTGGCTAACCATGTAGAAGCGACACCCACCAATAATCCCGAAGCATGGGAAGCGCTCTATGCCGCCGAAGGTTCCGATTGGTTTTGGTGGTTTGGCGAAGGCCATTCTTCTAGCCAAGATGCCATGTTCGATCAGCTATTTCGGGAGCACTTAGTGGCCCTCTACCAAGCCCTGAACGAGCCGGTACCCTCAGAACTCTACCATTACGTAGAAGATCACCACCGCCGCACCGAAATGCGCCCCGAAGGCTTTATCCATCCGACGATCGATGGGCGGGGCGACGAACAGGATTGGAATATGGCGGGCAAGATGGAAATTGGTGGGGCGCGGGGGACTATGCACCAGAGCAGCGTTATCCAGCGGATTCTCTATGGCGCAGACCACATCAATTTCTATCTGCGGATGGACTTTAAGCAGGGCACCAAGCCCGGTGTGGATATTCCCAACGAGCTGAATTTGGTTTGGTTCTACGACAATCAAACCATGCACAACAGCCTCTTACCCTTGGCTGAATTGCCACGGGAAGAGCCGATGAACTATCGCTTTCACCACCGCTTGCAGATAAATTTGCAAACCATGGGCTGCTGGTTTCAAGAATCGATGGAATACGATCGCTGGGATTATCGACCATCTAAGGCCCGAGCCGCTTGGGATACTTGCCTAGAAGTGGCCATTCCCTGGTCCGATCTGGGCATCGAACCAGACTATGCGTTGCAAATGATGCTGGTCTTCAGCGACCAGGGTCGGTATCGCAGCTATCTGCCGGAGTTAGGACAAGGGATGGTAGCCTTACAGATGCCTTAGCTGCACTCCTCACCTATCGACTCCCTTCCATGTCCATTAAAAAATTCCTCTCGATCGCCCTCTTGGTCTTTGTGCCCATCTCGATCGCCGCCACCAGTCTTCATTGGGGCACCATGGCCGTGTTCGCCACCTCGGCTTTGGCGATCGTCCCCTTAGCCATTTGGTTGAGTACGGCCACGGAAGAGATTACTTTGGTCACCGGGCCAGCGATCGGCGGGTTATTAAATGCCGTGTTCGGCAATGCCACGGAGCTAATCATTGCTTTCGTGGCCCTCAATGCGGGCTTGGTAGATATCGTGAAGGCCAGCATCACCGGCACGATTATTAGTAACTTGCTGCTGGCCATGGGCATGTCGATGTTTTTTGGCGGCCTGCGCCACAAGGAACAGGAATTCAAGCCGATCGTGGCGCGGGTGAATGGCTCGGTGATGACTTTGGCCGTAATTGCCATTCTGTTGCCTACCTTGGCCTCCTATTCGTCTGGTCGTGAAGCCTTCCAGTCGGTCAACCAGCTATCCATGGTGGTGGCGATCGTGCTGATTGCAGTCTATTGCTTGACGCTCCTGTTTTCTCTCAAAACCCACAGCTACCTCTACGAAGTGAGCTTGGTGGAACTGGAGAGCGAGCACGAAGAAAAACCTAATCTCTGGCTGTGGCTGACCGTTTTGTTAGTCTCGACGATCGCGGTCGCCTACGAATCGGAAATGTTTGTGGGGGTCGTGGAAGAAGCCACTAAGGGACTAGGGTTTACGCCCCTCTTCACTGGAGTCATTCTCTTGCCACTGGTGGGCGGAGCCGCCGAATATGTCACTGCTGTCGGCGTAGCCATGAAAAATAATATGGATCTCTCGGTTTCCGTGGCAATGGGTTCCAGCTTGCTGGTAGCCCTATTGATGGCTCCGGCCTTAGTTATCGCCGGCTACTTCATGCACCAGCCCATGAACCTCAGCTTCAATTTATTCGAGGTCGTAGCCGTGGCGATCGCTGTGCTCATTGCCAACTTGGTCAGCCTCGATGGCCGCTCCAACTGGCTAGAAGGCATCCTGCTCCTAGCCACCTACACGATCCTCGGTGCAGCCTTTTACTTCCAAGCAGCTTAGGAGATCAATGGAAGCCCTCACCCCCAACCCCTCTCCCAAGTGAGGAGAGGGGAGCCGGAGCACAAGCGAAGTTTCTTGCTCCCTCTCCCTCCTTGGGAGAGGGCTGGGGTGAGGGCGATCGATGGAACTTTAGTGACTCTTAGGCTGGTTATAGATAATCACCGGTTGCTTGTCCGCAGCGATGCGATAGCTGTTTTCTTGCATCATCACTTTGCCACTACGCGGATCGAAGGAGTGTTGGAATTCGGCGTTTTGGGCGGCAACTCGCTGCTTCGCATCCTTGACTTCCGATCGCAGTTGGTGCAGTTTGCTCTGCTGGGTCCAACTGTATTGCAACAAGTTCACCAGGGAGGCAATGCTGAGCACCGAAAGCAGGGAATAGATCGCCAACTTGCCAGAAGCTGCAAACAGCTTATGCTGACGTACGGTGTTGCTATTGTCGGCCTTCTTCTTAAAAGATTTAGGTTTAGGAGACTGGCTGCGACGCTGTCTGGGTTTGCGGATTTCTGGCACTGGCGTTGTAAATTCGGGAGATGGTAGAGCAGTCATAAGTACAGGTTACCCATTGCAGATGCGAAAGTTTGGATGCCAAACAAAATCATGAAAAAAACCAGGGCAACACCATGCGCCCTAGTAGTAAATGTACAACAGAAAATTACCGAATTCTCGATCGGGAAAACCGACCGAGGTGTTTATTTATAAAGCTCTGTGGAAAGACGCAGGGCTAGAAAGCCGGGGATCAAGGCCAGAGCAAGGGCGATATATACCTGAGTATCGGTCATGGACGATGTTCTCCTAAACGAAACTTAATGGACTCACAGAAACAAATTTTTTCATCATCTCCACCCGATCCGCTGGTTTGGTAAGATTTTGTAACAACTTTAACCAGTTGCGTTAGACTCGAAAAGCTCAAAATCCTCGCTTAGAAGTAAATGTTAGATCGAATTTTTCAGTCGTCTTGGCACGAGAGCATCGAAACCGGTGCAGTGTTGGTGTTGCTGATAGCCATCGAAGCCATCCTATCCGCAGACAATGCTATTGCCCTAGCCGCGATCGCCCAAGGGCTGAAAGATGATCGGCAGCGCGACCAAGCCCTAAACTTGGGTCTGATCGTTGCCTACGTCCTACGCATGGCGCTGATTTTGACCGCTAGCTGGATCAACGACTATTGGCAGTTTCAGCTCCTAGGCGCTGCTTACTTGCTGTGGCTGGCCTACAAGCATTTTTCATCCGGTAGTGGAGTGGATGAAGATGGCAAGCCAGAAGCCGAGTACACCTCTCTCTGGCAAGTGATTCCGTTGATTGGGATTACGGACTTGGCCTTTTCGCTAGATAGCGTGACCACGGCTACTGCGGTCTCCGAGAAAACTTGGTTGGTCTTGGTCGGCGGCACGATTGGCGTTATTACCTTGCGTTTTTTGGCCGGACTGTTCATTCGGTGGTTGGATGAGTACACCTATTTAGAAAATGCCGGCTACACCACCGTCGGTCTAGTGGGCCTGAGGTTGGCGGCCAGAGCGCTACAACCCAGCTTGGTACCACCAGAATGGATGATGATCGGCGCGATCGCCCTGATCTTTGCTTGGGGTTTTTCCCGAAAAGTAGCAGTGGAGAAGGGTGATGGCAGTACCCAATAATCCAGAGTTATTAGACAGTCTACATGTAGCCGTGCGGGCGCTGGGCTTGGATCGTATCACACGACACATTTTCATCTGTGCCGATGCCACTAAGCCAAAATGTGCCGATCGCGCAGCAAGCTTGGAATCTTGGGAATACTTAAAGAAGAGACTGCAAGAACTAGGACTCGATACGGGAGTACCCGTCCTGCGGGATCGACCACAAGCAGATCGCCCAAATTGCGTTTTTCGCACCAAGGCCAATTGTTTGCGGCTCTGTCAGCAAGGGCCAATCATGGTTATTTACCCCGATGGCGTTTGGTATCATTCCGTTACACCAGTTGTAATAGAACAGATTATTCAGCAGCACCTCATCTGTAATCAGCTTGTCGTGGACAATGTATTACTAGCCCAACCCTTACTGGGAAACAATAGTAATCCCATTATTGGCAAAAGTAATGTGGCCGAAGGAATGTGATACAGATCACATAGTTCCACCTATAATTGTGGGAATGATTAAGTGGTAGTGATCAGGCCAAAATTCAGTTTAATTTTCTAGAAAATAGTCACTGCCTACCAGCGAATTAATGTAAATTCCTTAGAGTAGTTCTGCCCTATACTCCGCACCCAAGCCATGAAAGCATCTAATCCCCAAGACCGCAAAAAGCTGTTGCTCATTGATGATGACCCCAATCTGGTGTTGCTAGTCAAAGACTATCTAGAATTTCAGGGCTACGAAGTCACTACCTCCAATAATGGGAAAGAAGCGCTCAAGCTGTTAGAGAGCGAAGTGCCCGATATGATCATCTGCGACATTATGATGCCAGAGGTTGATGGCTATGGTTTTGTGGAAGAGCTGCGCAAGAATATTAATACCAGCTGGATTCCACTACTGTTCCTATCGGCCAAGGGTCAGAGCCAGGATCGGATTAAGGGTTTGAATCTAGGTGCAGATTTTTATATGGTGAAGCCCTTCGAGCCAGAAGAACTAGTGGCCCAGGTGGAGTCTTCTCTCAAGCAGTCTGGTCGCTTGCTCCAGTATGCGGATACTGGCTCCATCAGCGAGACCCTGATCCAGGTGAATCCTTCGGTGGAGCTGACGCCGACAGAATTGAAGGTGGTGCAATTGGTGGCCAAGGGCTTGGCAAACAAAGATATTGCCACCCAGATGAGCCTCAGCCAACGCACGGTGGAAAGCCATGTTTCCAACATGCTGGGCAAAACTGGTCTGAACAACCGGACGGAATTAGCCCGCTGGGCGATCGAAAGCCGGATGGCCTAATGCCAATGAGTTTTCCAGTACTATGACAACCGCTGATCTATGAACGGTTTATTGGTTGCAATATTGCGACTGCGAACGCAACCACAAGTTCGGCCAATTAGCCCTGCTGGATCGGATAGAACGCTGGTAATAATTGAGCCAGCGTTTCTTTTTTTGGCGATGAGCTACAGCCTACGAATTACAGATTTACCGATCGATGAGCGGCCCCGCGAACGGCTGTTAGCCTGTGGAGCCAAAAATCTGGCGACGGCGGAGCTGATTGCGATTTTGCTGGGTACGGGCCAAGGCCCTGGTAAGCTGTCGGCAGTGGGCTTGGGTCAGCATATTTTGAGTCAGCTGGGGCAGGCCCAGCGGGATCCGTTGGAGCGGCTGCGGGAGGTGAGTGCGGCGGAGCTGATTGCAATTCCAGGAGTCGGGCCAGCGAAGGCCACTTCGATCTTGGCTGGTTTGGAGTTGGGCAAGCGAGCTTTTCAGATCAAACCGGGCGATCGAACGATTATCGATAGTCCCGGTGCGGCGGCGGCGGCCCTGAGCCACGACTTAATGTGGTTGAGCCAGGAACACTTTGCGGTTTTGTTATTGGATGTCAAGAATCGGCTGCTGGGTACCCATGTGGTGACGATCGGCTCGGCCACCGAGACCCTAGCACCGCCGAGAGAAATTTTCCGAGAGGTCTTGCGGCAAGGAGCCACCCGGGTGATCGTCGCCCACAACCATCCTTCCGGTAGCCTGGAACCCAGCCCCGAGGATCTGAGCCTCACGGCCCAGCTTCTGGCCGGGGCCAAGCTCCTAGATTTACCAGTGCTAGACCATCTCATTCTGGGCAACGGCGACTGGGTAAGTCTGCGCCAGACCACGGAGCTATGGACAGACTGTGCCGCTCCAAATTAGCCTTCGCCGATGGTTCTGGCTCCCCTCTCCCAAAATTGGGAGAGGGGCTGGGGGAGAGGCTATCCCTGGCCTGCTAACACCTGCTCTAGGATTTTATCTGGCACCTCTTGGAGATGGTGGTGTGCCCAGGTAAAGCCGCCCACCCCTAAGGTCAGAGAACGCAATTCAATAATAAAATTGTGCATTTCTGCTTGGGGTAAATAGGCCGAGACTTCATCCCAGTCAATCCAGCCAGCTTTGCTGTCGTAACCCAAGATCTGACCACGGTGACCGCTGAGCAATTGTAGAACCCTGGCCGTAAACTCTTTGGGAGCGGTGACTTGGATGGTGTCGATCGGCTCCAGCAAAGTGGGCTGACACTGTTGCATCCCTTCGGTCATGGCTAACCGGGCAGCATTCTTAAAGGCTTGCTCCGAGCTATCCACGCTGTGGTAGGAGCCGTTGGTAAGGGTGACCGCCACATCTACCACCGGGAAGCCCAGCGGACCATGGCCCAGATAGTCGCGGACTCCGGTTTCCACACCGGGGATGTATTGCTTGGGCACCGCACCACCGACGATCGTTTCCTGAAAACTGAAGCCTTCACCCCTTGGTAGAGGCTGAATCTTGAGATAGACATCGCCAAATTGCCCGTGGCCTCCCGATTGGTGTTTGTATCTACCGTGAATGGAATCGATCGACTGGCGAATGGTTTCCCGATAGGGAACCTGGGGCAAATGAGTCTGCATCGGCAGGTTGTATTTGCGGTTCAGTCGATCAAGGGTCACTTGGAGATGGATTTCGCCCTGGCCCCAGAGAATCACTTCATGGGTATCGCCGTGCTGTTCCCATTGTAGGGCCGGGTCTTCTTCGCAGATTTTAGCCAAAGCACCACTGAGCTTCACTTCGTCGTTGCGTTTGCTGGGCACGATCGCCATGGCATAGACCGGCGGTAACAGGGCAGCCGTGGGCAGGGTGCGGTTGAGGCGCTTGTTGCTGAGGGTAGTCCCCGTAGACATTTTTTCCAGGCGACCGATCGCCACGATTTCGCCAGCTTCGGCCATATTCAAAGCTTGGGTCTGTTGGCCTTGAAGGCGATAGATACCACTGGAGCGCACTTCGTTCAGGATCATGCCTTCCAAGATGGTGCCTTGCCAGATCCGCACCAAGGACATTTTTCCACCTTGGGGGGTATAGAAGGTCTTGAGAATCTGGGCCATGACGCCATCGTTTAGTTTTAGGCCCCGCCGAGCAGCGGTGAGACTGGCTTCGGGGGCTTCCCGCACCAGGGCATCCAGCAGCGGCAGCACGCCATAGTCTTTTTCGGCAATGCCCAAGAAGACCGGGACTACCAGGTCCGAACCCATTTCCATTTTCAGGTCTTGGAGAATTTCCGATCGGCTGGGTTCGATTTCTTCCAATAGTTCTTCTAGTAGATGATCGTCGAAGTTAGCCAGCTCTTCCAGCATTTCCATCCGCGCGACCTTTTCCAGGTCCCGCAGTTCCACAGGGAAGGGAATGGCTTTCAGTTTATCGGCCTGATATTGATAGGCTTCTTCGCTCACTAGGTCGATAAAGCCCCTGAGTTCCTGCTCATCGCTGATTGGATATTGATGGGCCACTAGGGGACGGCTGGAAACCTGGCGCAGGGTGTGGAGGAGTTCGATGAAATCACCGTTGGCCCGCTCCATTTTGTTGATAAATATCAGGTGGGGGATTTCCCAGTCGTCTAAGAATTTAAATAGGGGTGCGAGGGTCAGGACTCTCTCGACGATCGGCTCGCAGACCACTACAGCTAGATCTATGCCGATCAGGGCATTGTAGGTTTCTTGACTGAATTCGATCGAGCCAGGGCAATCTATAAAATTAAATTGGAAGTCTTGATATGTAGCGGTAGCAGCGGTGATTTCCAAGCCCATTTGGCGATCGCGAGCTTCGGGGATATTATCACCAACGGTGTTGCGATCTTTGATGCTGCCTTTGCGGTTGATGGTGCCCGTAAGGGCCAGAATGCTTTCGAGTAATGTGGTTTTGCCACTCAGATAGGGGCCAACGAGGCCCACGTTACAGATACGGCTTGCCATAAAGCCGACCTCCTAAGGTATTTATCGAGATGTATAGGTAGTGCAACGCGCCGGATAGATGGGGGCGTTACGAGTGGGGGCTAAGCCAGACCTACAAAATTCTTTAAACTAGCTCTGCCGGTGGATAGGAAGGCCGATCTCTCTTTGAAAAGTTTGGATACCTAAGAGAATAAGAGAGATAGTAGCGATCGGTGCAATAATTCCACAGAACTTAATGTTAGTTTTAGCTGGATTATTTTTCTTCAGCCAAGAATTTTATTATGATAATTCCCTGGGCACTGGTGCCGTCCGATGGGAAAATCACCTGAAACTCGCAGCCAGCCAGGATTTTGACAGCAGCATGCTACGGTTCTCTTCCAGAAAGCATTTCAGCGTTTCATTCTACCAAGCAGAACCAGTCCTTACTCTTCCCATTTCGACAAGTGTAATGTTATAGTTGGCCCGGTTGTATCTTTGGTATTGAAGTGCTACTTGTAGTTCTTTCCGTAACTCTGGGGACTGAGTAGCCCACAAAACTAGCCTTGTCTTAGCTTCAATGCATCTAACTTTTTCCTGTTTGCCCCTTTTTTTTGTCCAAAAATTAACCCATGGAATTTCTCAACGGTCAGGATTCTCAGCTTGATAGTGGCTTACCTTCAGCATTTTTACCTACCAAGTTCCCAAATTTCCAGTACCAGCCACTATTGCCCGAAGCGGCTAGTCCACTGTCTGCTAACGATGCCCTGTTTTGGCGAGATCCCCTGTTTGATGATCAATTGACGGTCATCAAGGAGCCACCGGGATTAGTGCGGGGTGAGTTCTATCCAGCGCCTGGGGCGGGAGTGGGGAATTCTGTATATCTACCTCTGGATCAACCGGTGGCCAATTTCTGGGGTTCCCTGCCATCATCGCCTGCGGCGTTGAAGTCGGTCACTTTGTTAGAAGCGTTCGCCACAAATGCTTTTGATCTGCAAATAGCGTCTCAGTACGATCGAGCCCCAAATTTAACTTGGGTGGTGCCGCCCCTGGTGGAGCATAGTGCCCAATTAGCCTGGGCTAGTATCCAGCAATTCTGGCAACGGGATGATCTACTCGCGCAGCTCCAGTTGGCCTATGGGGGTGATCTGATGATTGAGACCCTTGCTGAAGCTCGCCAAATCGCCCAAATTCAGACTCTGCCACAAATCGAAATTCTCCCAGGGGAGATTTTAGGGGAGGCGGTGGGGGCTTTTGATGGCTTGAACCACAAAATTTATCTCTCTACTCGGCTGGTTGACCAGGGGGATGAGGCGACGATTGCTGGGGTAATTATTGAGGAAATTGGACATTATTTGGATCGACAGTTCCATGGCTCTTTGGATGCAGCAGGTGATGAGGGGGCCATTTTTGCTCAATTGGTGCGCCAAGTTCCTCTGTCTGAGGCCCAGTATCGAGATCTGCAACAAGAAAATGACTGGGCGGAGATCTCTCTCAGTGGGTCTCTCATTTCAGTGGAGCGATCGGTCAGTACACCCGTCTACGCTTTGCGGGCTCGCGGTACCGTTACTTTTAATGGGATCAGCGATTTGGATGGGAATCCCTTGGATCTGACGGATGATGCTTTTGTCTATGCCGAGAAGGGGTTTACGTTTAACGGCAAAATAACTTTGCCTGTCCAAAGGAATGCTAATGGTAATGCCCTGACTAATGCCCAAGGACAACAGTTGCTGATCGATAAAGCGGTGGTGGTGACAGCGGGGGCGATTACTAATATTAATTCCAGCAATCGTTACACCAACCTCAACCCTCCACAAATTGTGGACAAACAGGTGTTTGGGATTCCCACGTTGAATGAGGTTAAACAACAAGAATTGACGCGGCGGATTCCGGTGGGGACGCCGACGACCCTATTTAACATTATGGCTAACCCCATGGTTAATGCTGCCCAATGGATGCAGAAGTTTCCGACGGCGGGGACCGCTAGTCAGCCTAAGGTGGTGCGGGTGACAGGTGGGGGATTGGTGATTCCCACTGGGGTTAATCTCAGTAACCTGGTCATTATGGTGGATAGTGGGGACATTAATTTCAATGGTAGCGGCACCCTGAGTAATGTAATGCTGATCGCCAATGGCGGTAGTATTCACTTGAATTCGGCTCAAGCTGAGAATCTGACGGCTTTGGCTTCTGGAACTATCACTGAAAATGGTAGTGCTAGGCTTACGGGGTATAGTGTCTTTGCTAATGGCACTGGAGATATTATTTTCAATGGTGCTACCAAAGGTATTACAACTACCGACAACTTGCGGGTGGTGAGTGCCGGGGCGATTACTTTTAATGGGGCGCAGGTAACGCGAGGCAGTTTTGCTAGCCAAGGGAATTTTATTGCCAATGGTAGTAGCAATATTTACGGGACGATCTCAACTGCCCAAAATATCCTTTTTAATGGTAATTCTACTTTTACCTATTCTAATATTCTCGATCTAACTGATGTGACTGGGCCGGTGATCAATGCTCAGTTAACGAATGATACGGGTCGGAGCAATAGCGATCGCCTGACTAAGGACGGTCGGATTAATGGGACGGTGACGGATCTCAGTTCTATTGCTGAGTTTCAAGCGGCTTTGGATAACCAAACGACCTACACGAATGTGCTTTCTTCCTTGCAAGCGGGGGGTGGTTTTAGTTTGACGGTGGCTCAGTTGGGGCAGATCTATGGCGGGCCCGTAACCGATGGGGTACATACCCTGAAGTTGATTGCTAAGGATAGTTTTGGCAACCAGTCTGGTGTTTATAGCTATACCTTTACGCTGGATACGACGATCGCTCCGCCCACGATCAATTTGGGTTTGACCAGCGACAGTGGGGTGGTGGGCGATTTTCGGACTAAGGCGGCGGTGGTTACCCTAGAGGGGAAAGCGGAGCCGAATGCCCAAGTGCTGCTGAGTGGTACGACGACGCTGGTGCTGGCCGATGCTCTAGGGAACTACAGTTTTGCGAATGTGGCGTTGGTGAGCGGTAACAATAGCTTTACGGTGACGGCAACGGATATTGCGGGTAACCAGCAGGCTTTCACTCGATCGATCTATCGCACTGCTGCGCCGACGGGGGTGAGTTTGACTCCACCACAAATTGCGGAAAACAGTGCTACCAATAGTCTAGTGGGTATTTTGAGTACTGCCGATCCTGATGGGGTGGATAGTTATACCTATACCTTGGTGGACAATGCGGGGGGCCGATTTAAGTTGGTCGGAGACAAAATCCAGGTGGCCAATGGTAGTTTGCTGGATTTTGAGGCCAATACCCAACACCAGATTCAAGTTCGGACGACGGATAGTGAGGGGGATAGCTTTTTACAAACTATGGCGATCGCGGTGCTGAATGTGAATGAGGCCCCTACCCAGTTGGTGTTGGATGCTGCTAGTGTAGCGGAGAATTCGCTGATCGGGGCGTTGATTGGCCGGTTTGCTACGACGGATCCGGATGTGGGCGATAGTCATACCTATACGTTGCTGGACGATGCTAATGGTCGGTTCAAGCTGGTTGGCAACGAAATCAGGGTAGCGAATGGTGGTTTATTGGATTTCGAGACGGCTACCAGCCATGTTATTCGGGTGCGGACGGTGGATAGCGGTACGCCGAACTTGGCCTATGAGCAGACTTTAACGATCGCGGTTACCGATGTTAATGAAATATTGCTAATTGAGGGGACGAGCTTTAATAAGCGGTTGGAAGTGCCTGTGACGGTTCCGGCTACGGGTGGATTATTGAGCTTTAAGCTGGCGGCGATTAATTTTGATACTAGAGATGCTCAGGGTATTAATGATGCTTTGGAAGTGTCTTTGGTGGATGCTGCTGGTAAGTCGTTGTTGACACCTTTCCAAGGGGGCCGGGAAGCGGCGTTTAATTTGACCGAAGGGTCAGCGGCGGTGATGGGTCGGGAGGTGAGCTACGATTCGGCGACGGGTGTGGTGACGATCGATCTGATGGGGGTGAAGCCGGGTACGGGGACTTTGGTGTTCCATTTGGTCAATAATGATCTGGATAGGACGACGAATGTGGCGCTGACGGCTGTAACCTTGTTGCCAACGGCGGGTCAATCGGTGGCGACTAGGGGGCAATTGTCGGCGGATGTGACGGTGCCTAATCCGGTGCCGCTGACGTTTTTCAATGGGGCTACAGATGTGTCGCCGAGTATTGGGGCTGATTATCAGCGCACGAGTTTCCACGAGGGTAGCAAAACGTTGTTTGCCGATGTGGCACTGCGGAATGTGGGGACTTATGGGTTGAATGGTCGGTTGGTGGCGATCGTCGAGCATCTGAGCGACCCGAGCATTCAAGTGAAGAATGCCGATGGTTTCACGCCAGAGGGTTTGCCTTACTATGTCTTTACGGTGAGTGATGGTAGGTTGGATGCCGGTGATCTGACCAATGAGCAGACTTTAGTATTTAAGAACCCCAATGGGATTCAATTTACTTACGATCTAAGGGTATTGTCTGCCCTTAATGCTGCACCTGTAATTACATCTACACCGAAAGTGGACGTGATTAGTGGCAAAAATTATACTTACCAGGTGATCGCAGAAGATCTGAATGGGGATGAGTTGACCTATGAGTTGTTGTCTAGTCCTGAGGGGATGACCATTTCGTCAACAACGGGTCTGATTAGTTGGCAATCTGGGGCGATTGGTAATTATCAAGTTTTGGTCAGTGTCAAGGATGGTAGGGGAGGTGTGTCTGAACAGGCCTATAGTCTGTTGGTGGTGAATACTCTGCCCAATCGTCCGCCGGTCTTTACGACGGATCCGGTGGTAGATGCCAAGATTAATACGGCTTACCGGTACGATGCGGATGCTGTAGATCCCGATCGCGATCGGTTGATTTATAGCTTGCTCAGTGGCCCAGAAGGAATGAAAGTAGATCCCAATACGGGTGAAGTAACTTGGACTCCGCCAGCAATGACTATTTGGGGAGACACGGTAATCAGCAGTATCTCTAACCCAGGAGAAAGAGATAGCTTTAACTTCTCTGGTGCTGTGGGGCAAAAGCTGTATTTCGATCCGCTGAAGTACACCGGGGCAGTTGGTGATTGGAGAATTCAACTCTACAGTCCTACTGGCAACTTGGTGATTGATACTAACTTCAGTTACGAAGCTCCCTTTACGTTGACCCAAGCAGGTAATTACAAGTTGGTGGTGGAAACCAATGGAGATAAAATTGGTTCCTATGCCTTTAGTTTGATCGATGTGGAGAAAACACCTCGTGTCGGGTTCGACCAGTTGGTCTCAGGCGGTCTGGTGCCAGGCTCTGAGGCCGACCTATTTACTTTCACCGGTGACCAAGGTCAGGAACTTTATTTTGATAAGCTCAGTAATTACAATCAATTGAGCTGGGCACTGTTTGATACTAGTAACCGCGCTATTTGGTCGAGTACCTGGGCAGACATAGAATTTAAGTTGCCTTATGCTGGGGAGTATTTACTGGCGGTCAGAGGGCAAAATGGATTTGGCACTGCTGGCAATTATGAATTTAATATTGTTACGCCGGATGTGCTCACCACTGGCTTGGCGTTGAACCAGGTGATTAGTGGCCAGATTATCGAAAAAGGTGAGAAGCGGATCTATACTTTTGATGGTTCTGCCGGACAACAATTGTTCTATGATGCGCTGGGGGGTGACTATTTCAGCTATACCCTGCTCGATCCGAGCGGTCAGGCGATGTTTTCTGCCGATAGCCGGAGCGATCGGAGTTCTAATGAGGGATTTGTGCTGACGACCAATGGTACTTATCAATTGGTTATTGATGGTGTGGAAGAAGGCACCGGTAACTATCGTTTCCGGTTGTTGGACAAAGCTAGTGCTACTCAGATCAGTTTGGATACGGATATTGTTGGTCAACTGAGTGAGGCCAATGCTAGTGATGTGTATAAGTTCACGCTGGAGAGCGATCGCTATATCTACTTCGATTCCCAATCTGGTAGCTATCCTAATCATTGGTTGTTGTATGGTGGGGATGGCCGGGGGCTGATTGATAGCTGGATCTATGATGATCGTGAGCAAATGTTAGCTAAGGGTGAATATCTCTTGGTGATGCAAGGGACGGGCGCTAGCGATCGTAATTACAAAATCCGGTTGGTGACGCCGGAATTCCAAACAACCGTGATTAATTTCAATGAGGTGGTGAGTGCCAGCATTAGTGAGCCTGGTGAGCGGGATACTTTCACTTTCAGTGGGGTTGCCGGACAACGCTTGTTCTATGATGCTTTGGGTGGTACTGAATTCACATCTACGTTGCTCGATCCCGGCGGGCGGGTGGTTTCTTCTCAATACACGTATAATACGGATAGTCGTGCGGATGTTGGCCCGGAGTATTATACTTTAAACACAACTGGCACCTATCAGGTTGTTATTGATGGTGCGAATAATACTACGGGGAATTATAAATTCCGATTATTGGATGGAGCTGCCTTGCCGTCTTTGGCTTTGGATAATGAGGTCTCTGGGACGATCGACCAAGGTGGCGTTGGCACTATTGGCTATAAGTTCAGTGCTACTGCTGGTCAGCATCTGTATTTAGATACGGGTGCAGGGGGTAGTGGTAACTTCTGGAGCTTGCATGCTGTTAATGGTCAACAGATTGGATTTGGATACATCCAGGATGGTTCTGGCGATGACCAAGAATTTGATGTTGGGGTTACTGGTGAGTACTTACTGTTTATCCGAGGTAATGGAGCTGCCAATACTAATTACAGGGTTAGGTTGACTGATTCTCAGCCTGTTAGGAGTGCGTTGGTGATCGGTGATACTCTCAATGGCACAATTGCTAAGCCGGGACAATCCCATACCTATACTTTTAGTGGCACTGTGGGTCAGCAGTTGCATTTGGATGTGCTGAGTCGGGGCAATCCTGGTACCACTGTCGCGAAGATCTATGATCAAAGGGGTACAGAGGTTTACAGCCGCTTGTTGTATGACCTGGATGCTAATGATCTGCTGGTACTGAAGGAGTCTGGCAACTATCGCTTGGTAATCGATGGTATTGGTGTGGCTACGGATGCTTATGCTTTCAGGTTATTGGATGCTAAAGCTGGAGCGACTACTATTGGCCTCGACAGTGATGTCAGTGGCCAGTTGGGGACTGGTCAGGAAACCAAATTCTATCGATTCAATGGTGCGCGGGGCCAAAAAATCTACTTTGACTGGTTGAGTAATTCTCCTGATACTCAATGGAGTTTGTATAATTATGCTGGCCACAGGCTAGATGACCGAGCTGCTGGCGATCATGAAATGATTTTGGCCAACACTGGTGTTTATACTATTGCGGTGCGAGGTGCTCATGGGGCGGCGGTGGACTATGCTTTCCGTCTGATCAACTTGGGAACCAATGCACTGCCGGAGGTCACGGCTCAGGCTTTGAGTTTCGGTACGGTAGTCAGTGGGACGATCGCCGAGCAGGGGGCGAGAAATGTTTACACTTTTAATGGTGTTGTTGGCCAGCAGCTATTCTACGATGGTTTGGGGGGATCGGTTGGATCATATGGATCAGCTTTGGTGGCTAAGTTCTTCGATCCGACTGGCCATCTATTGCTGACGGGTGATGCTCTGTCTGATATCGGATTAGACCAAGGTATTACTCTGACTGCCGATGGGGTCTATCAAATTGTGGTGGAGGGCACTGGTGCAAGTACTGGTAGCTATCAGTTCCAGCTGCTGGATACGACTACGGCTGAGGATATTCAATTAGATGCAGATATTGTTGGTCAGTTGGCTTCTAGCAATAGTAGCAAGGTTTATAAGTTTAGTTTAGCTACGGATCGCTATATTTACTTCGATGGTCAAGCTGGGGCTTATCCTAATCTCTGGTTGTTGTATGGCGGTGATGGTAAAAACTTGCTGGGGGCTAACTGGGGTAATAATTCGATCGATGGTGATCAGGAATTTACTTTGAGTGCTGGGAATTACTTCCTAGTTATGAGAGGCAATGGTGGCGGTGATCTCAATTATAAGATGCGCTTGGTGACGCCGGAATTTACTACTAATGCGATTGGTTTCAATAGTGTTGTGAGTGGACAGCTGAGCGAAGCTGGTGAGCAAGATACCTTTACTTTCCAAGGGGTCGCTGGGCAACGGCTGTTTTACGATGCTTTGGGTAGTAATAGCAACTTGAGCCGGGTGATCTATGATCCCAATGGTAAAGCTCTGTCTTATAATGCTTTTTACAACACCACTGTCAATGATGCTGGCCCGGATTTTTATACTTTAAGCACCACGGGCACCTATCGGATTGTGATTGATGGAAACAATGTGGCTACTGGTAATTACCAGTTCCGGTTGTTGGATGAATCTGCCTTTTTGCCAATTGCTTTGGATACGGAGGTAACTGGCAACATTGATCAGAATGGAACTGGTGCGATCGGTTACAAGTTTAATGCCACTGCTGGGCAGCACTTGTACTTGAATACTGGTGGCGGGCAGTATCCCAATGCTTGGCTGTTGTATAACATCAATGGTCAGTATATTAACTATGGCAACATTCAGGATGGTTACTACTTTGATGATCGAGAATATGACATTACGGCTACCGGTGAGTATCTGCTGTTTATGCAGGGGGCTGGGGCGGCTAATACTAGTTACAGGTTCACTGTAACGGATTCTCAGTTTACTACTGGAGCGATTGCGATTGGGGATGCGGTGAATGGCCGGATTGCTAAGCAGGGTCAACAGAATACCTATACTTTCAGTGGTACCGCTGGCCAGCAGTTACAGTTTGATATTTTAGATCGCGGTGGTTACTTTACTAATGTTGCTCGGATCTACAATCCAAGTGGTACGGAGGTCTACAGTCGCTCTTTGTATGAGCTGGATTCTGCGGATCTGCTGATCCTGAAGGAGACTGGTAACTATCGGATCGTGGTGGATGGGAATGGGGCTAGTACGGATGCTTACTCTTTCCGGTTGTTTGATGTTAAGTCTGAGGTGATTGCCATTGGTCTGGATGCGGATGTCAGTGGGCGATTAGCTACGGGGCAGGAGACTAAGTTCTATCAGTTCACGGGTGCCAAGGGGCAAAGGCTTTATTTTGACTGGTTGAGTGATTCTCCTAATACTCAGTGGAGTTTGTACGATCGATCCGGTAACCGACTGGACTATCGCAATGTCAGTGACTACGAAACTGTTTTAGCTAATGATGATACTTACACCATTGCTGTGCGGGGCTATCATAATGCGGCTGTGGATTATAGTTTCCGTCTGGTGACGCCAGATGTGACGACGCAAGTTATTGATCTTAATGGTGCGAGTAGTGTGGTCAGTGGTAATCTCGGGGAACGAGGTGAGGTGGATGTTTACACCTTTGCGGGGACTGTTGGACAGCGATTGGTGCTGGATTGGCAGGCGATCGATGCCGGAATTAATGTGAATCTTTATACACCTGCTGGAGTGTTACTGGACAACCTGAATGTGTTTACTCTCAATGAAACGGGTACCTACCGTTTTGTGGTTAATGGTAGTAGTGGAGCAACCGGAAGCTATAGTTTTCGGGTGTTAAACCAAGCTGCTGCGCCTAAAATCCAACTGGATACAGAGATCACAGGAACTTTTGGTCTGTCTGGACTCAATGAAAACATTTATCGTATCAATGGAGCTGCTGGACAACGTTTGTATTTCAGAGTTCGCGGTGGTGCAGATGAAAATAGATGGGCTATCTATGATCCGTCACAAAACAAAATAACTGAGGGCTCTGTAGCATCGAAATCCCCTAGTTCTACCTTTGAACCTTTCAATGAGGTGGAGCTGAATCTAACGACTACTGGCGAATATCTTGTGGTATTTAGTGGCAAAGGGGCGGCTAATAATGACTATCGATTTGTTCTTGCTGCACCGGATTCAGTAACTCAGTCATTGATTCTGGGCGAAAAAGTTTCTGGTAGTCTTGATAAGTTTGGTGATGTGGATACCTATACTTTTACTGGGGCAATTGGTCAGAGATTGTATTTTGATGGCTTGACTGGTGATAACCTGCGCGGACAGCTGTATTCCAAAACTGGAGCTCTCGTGAAGGAGAGTGCGATGATTAGTGATTGGGATGGTGGCATCACTCTGACGGAAGCCGGTGAGTACAAGTTTGTGGTTAGTGGTGTTAAAAGTAATGTGGGTAATTACAGTTTTAGATTGAGTGACCAGTCTGCTGTAACAGCTTTGACTTTTGGGTCGGAATTCTTGGGAAGAGATGAAGCCAACAACAGTGCTGCTTTGTATCATTTTTCAGGGGTGAATGGCCAACGATTATTCTTTGATATTGTAGACGGATTCGATAATATATTTTTGAACTGGTCTTTGTATGATAATAATCATCGACAAATTAATCCTGCTGGATACGCCGGAGCTAGAGATTTCCGCATTAATCTTCCTGGTACCGGTGAATATACTTTAGCTATCCTTGGTCATCCGTATGTTCCTGTGGACTATCGCTTTAAGGTAGTGGATGAAAGTACGCCAACTACGAATGTTTCTGGGCTGCAAGTTATTGAAGGGGAGGCGACGGGTACGTTTGCGGGTACCATCAGTGCTGGGCAGGTGGTGGAAAAGACTTTTACGGCTAGTGCGGGCACGCGGGTTTACTTAGATAGTCGGGATGTGGATGACAATAATATTGTTGTCTCGATCGTCAATCCTGATGGCAGTATAGCTTTTAGCACTAGTGCTTCCCAGGATCAGCCAACCACTCAGTTGAACCAAAATGGTACTTACAAGGTGCTGATTCAAGGGGTGTCGGCAACTAGTATTGGGGATTATGACTTTGCGTTGATGAATGTGCAAACTTCTCAGCCACCCCAGTTTTCGGGTGTTAGAACGTTGACTTTGGGGGCTGAAATCACGAAGCCGCTGGAAAATGGTTACACTACCCATATTCTGACTTTTGAGGGACGAGTTGGTCAAACTCTGCTCTATGATGGCATTCTGCCGGATGGAGCTAATCTCTTCACGAATGCTGTGGGCGCGCGTTTGATTGATCCTAGAGGAGAACAGGTTTTCAATCTTAATCAGTTTTATCCTTGGAATTACGAAGGTTCAGCTAGAGATACGAATCCCTTTACCTTGACCCAAGCAGGTACTTATAACTTGGAAATCATTGGTAGCCAAGCAACACCAGCTGAGTACAGATTTAAGTTGTTAGATCTGGGTCAGGCTCAAGACTTGGTGTTCGATCGCACCTATGCTGATAATCTTTTAAGAGGTTCCGATACGAATACCTATAAGTTCTCGGGCAAGGCTGGGGAAAGACTGTTCTTTAATTCCATTGCAGGGCGGGCAGAGGATCGCTGGGTTGTTTACCGTCCAGGTAGCTATGAGATTCTTGCTGATAATGCCCTGAATGCTGATTTCGAGCTAGTCTTGCCTACAGCAGGTGAGTATGTTTTGGCCGTCAGAGGTAATTCCACGACTCCTGGCAGCTATCGCTTTGCGGTTGCCCCGGCTAAGGATAATAGCTCTCTCCTGACTCCCGGTGCAGGCGAAGGTGGGTTCGGCGGTGGTAGCGCTGTGGTTGGTAGTTATGATGTCAAGCTGGGTGTGAGCGATGGCCAGGATGGTCTGGCCGAGCAAAGCTTTACGATTCGGGTGGAGCCTGAGCAAGGCAATGCTGCGCCAGTGATTTTCTCTGTGCCAGATATCGGCGGCTTTAAGAATCGCTTCTATCAATATGATGTGGATGCCAATGATGGTGATGGTGACATATTGAGTTATTCCTTTATCGAAGCTCCGGCCGGGATGCTGATCGATGATGCGACGGGCAGAATTTCTTGGCAGACGCCGGAAGTGGGTACCCATCAAATTGAAGTCAGAGTAGTGGACAACAATGGTGGTTTTGATGTTCAAAGTTACACCTTGACGATCTCGGATGTTGCTTTAGGCAAGGTACAGGGTACTGTGTATGTGGATCAAGATGCTAATGGCAAACGAAAGTTAGTTAATCCTAATAATCTGAAGCCAGACACTTCGATCACTGTGGGGGATAGATTTAAGGAGAATTACACTGTCTATGATCTGGGTGTGGTTCCTGGGGCACCTCTAGTGCTTGGTGGTATGGCTTTTTATAAAGATCCCACAACGGGCATTGTCGATCCCAATACTATGTTAGTCGTGGCCGCTGCGGAAAACTGCGGTACGGTGATCATGAAGGTCAAGGTGCACCGGGGTGAAGGTGGTCACATTATTGGTCTTGATGATGATGGGTTTGTCGAAACACCGTATACATCGGAATTTTTCGGTTACAGCCCCTATGCTTCTGTGAGCTTGTTCTATCAAGCTGATGTTCTGCGGGTTCCTCGTATTAAGAATGTCATTAATTCGGCAGGGATTGTGCCTACTGGTCTACCGGGTGCTGGGGAATTGAAAGGTGTTAGTACTTTCACTGGTGGTTTTTACACTGTTCTGGATGATTTTGGTTTATCCAAAACGCTGGAAACTGCGAATGTCGGCGCAGCCCCTGGCGGATTCGTTTATGTACCATCGACAGCGGTGGATTTCAGTGCTGGCCCAGAACTGCTGATTACTGAGCGAAGTGCTAATAGCATTTATGCTCATGAATTGGATGCTCATGGTAACCCCATTACAGGCACTAAAGATCTCTTTGTCGGTAATTATGGTAATCCGATGGGTATAGTCATTGATCCCATGACTGGTGATATTTTATTCAATGGCTCTCAAGATTTTTCCACTTATCCAATTACTAATAATATCAAGGTGGCCAGAGGTTTGGGCAAGCTCACTGGTAATGAAGCGGGCTTGAACAACTGGTTGGTCTATGTGGATAATAACCGTGATGGTGTGCGTCAGGCCGGAGAGGAGTATACCTATACGAATAAAGATGGTTACTATAGCTTTGATCTGACACCAGGTGATTACATCATTCGTCAAGACCTGCAACCTGGTTGGCGACAAACTCAGCCTATTGATCTTGCGGGGCAATCGGTTAATTTGGCTGCTGGCCAGATTATTTATGAGGTGAATTTCGGGAATGTGGGGGCGACGACGAATGTCAAGCCGAATTTTGTGACTAGTCCGGTGGTGGAGGTGACTAGTGGGGAGAAGTATCTCTATCGCTCGCACGCGGTAGATCTGAATGCGGATGAGCTGACCTATCAATTGGTGAATGCTCCGGAGGGGATGGCGATCGCCTCTAATGGCACAATTTCTTGGCGACCTGGGGATGAGCAGATCGGTAATCATACTGTGATTATTCGGGTGTCGGATCCCAGTGGTGAAATTGATTTGCAGAACTTTACTGTGAAGGTCAATCCTGGCAATCGTAAGCCGGTGATGATGTCTCCATCGATCGAGACCAAGATTCAGGTGGGTAAGGCTTGGACGTACCAGACAGCGGCGATCGATCCCGATGGGGATACATTGACTTATTCGTTGGTACCAAATAGTACGCAGGCTTATCTGAATCCTACGGGTGTGACGATCGATGGAAATACGGGGCGGATTAGCTGGACACCAACGAATGCGCAGTTGGGCGGGGCAAGTGTTTGGGGACCCGATCAAGACTTGGTCGCTCCTTGGCAAATTACGGTGAAGACCAGTGATGGCAAGGGCGGGGAGGCTTTCCAGGATATCTCGCTGATTGTGGAGAATCCTGTTACTGGCCCTAATCACGCTCCAGTGGTGACGTCTCAGCCTAGGGGTCAGACAGGGATCGGTCAAAAGTATTTCTATCAAGTGGCAGCTACGGATGCTGATGGCGATCCGTTGACCTATAGTTTGGCGAATAAGCCTCAGGGAATGACGATCGATGCAAATGGCTTAATTGCATGGGAGCCTACGGTTGCTCAAATTGGAACTCAGACGGTGACGGTGAATGTTAGTGATGGTCAGGTTATTAACCAGCAAAGCTATACCCTGAAGGTGTCAAATACTCTTGTCAATAACAATCCTGATATCACTTCTACGCCTACGCTGATTACGAATATCGATAAAACCTACTATTATCAGCCAACTGCTGTTGATAAGGATAATGATGTTCTGATTTGGAGTTTGGATAGTGCGCCTAGTGGCATGGTCATTGATGCTGATACTGGCCTAGTGGCTTGGAATCCTACTAGTAGCCAGATTGGTGATCATGCTATCCGAGTGCGGGTGACGGATGCTTATGGTTTGGCGAGTATTCAGGTCTATACGCTGGGAGTGCATGGGGTTAATACGCCGCCGAAGATTCAATCGAATCCTAATACAATCGCTGGGGTGAGCTCTCGATATACTTATCAGGTGGAAGCTACGGATGCTGATGGTGATTCGTTGACTTATAGCTTGGCCAATAAGCCTCAAGGGATGACGATCGATGCAAATGGCTTGGTTACTTGGACGCCGAATAGTGCCCAGGTGGGTAATCAAACGATCGAGGTGCTGGTAACGGATGCTCAAGGGGCGACTAGTAAGCAAACGTACCAGATTGTGGTGGGTAGAGACCCAGTAAATCAAGCGCCTACGATTAAGTCTCAGCCTGGGTTTGTGGCGGATGTGAATGCGCCTTACCGTTACCAAGTGGTTGCTCAGGATCCAGAGAATGGGGTGTTGACCTATGGGTTGAAGATGGCTCCTGTTGGGATGACGATCGATCCTCAGACAGGTCTACTCACTTGGACTAGTCCGGCGCTGGGTAACACTAAGATTGAGGTGACGGTAACGGATGCTGGAGGTTTGGTAGCTGTACAAGGTTATACCTTGACGACGAGGCAGAATCATGTGCCGGTCATTGCTTCAACGCCTAAGACGCAGGTGACGGTGGGGAATTCCTATCGATATGATGTGCAGGCGACGGATAGTGACGGAGATCTACTGACCTACAGTTTGGATGCGGCTTCTGTAGCTAAGGGCATGACGATCGATCAGTATGGCCGAATTACTTGGCAGCCAAAGCTGGGGAATGTAGGTGCTCAGGCTGTGGTGGTGACGGTGAAGGATCCGAATGGGGCCGAGGCTGTCCAGAATTACAGTTTGACGGTGCTGGCAGATACG
>JANMHS010000057.1:0-43432 GCA_031375385.1 Synechococcales cyanobacterium OTE_70_metabat_200
AACCTTTCTAAACTGATCCCTCTAAAATTCTCATTCTTCTCCGGTTCCCCCCAGAATTGGGGGGTTAGGGGGGCGAAGTTGACCGGATACAAAGCTACAAGTAGGTTGCAGCTCCATAGCTTATCCCGAACTCACGTTAACTACAAATAATCAAGCCGGTCGTTGATTATTGGCTAGCAGTTCGATCCGGGATAGGGCACTGACCACCGTTTCTTTGACGTAGGGGTCGGCAGATTTGTCGGCAGCTACCTGATTTAAGACGGCTAGGCTGCGATCGCCCCCGACCGAGGCCAGGGCATTGACGATCGATACGGATAACGCCGGATTATCGGTGGTGGCTAGGGTCTCCGTTAAAATATCCAAACCAGCCTCCCCGATCTCACCCAAAGTCATTACCGTTGCAATATATACCACCGGATTCGGGTCGGATATGGACTGGCGCAAACCGGCCAGACCGTCTGGGGGAAAGGGTTCATCGGGATAGTTGATCGCCACTTGGGTCAGCGCTTTGACGCAGCTGCCCCGCACGGTCACATTCTCGCTATGGAGCATGCCATCCACAATACTGGGCACCGCAGTGGCCCCAATTGCTCCCAAGGTCTTCACTGCCGCCCGGCGATACACCACATCTTCGTCATCCAGGGCACTCATCAGCTTGGCGATCGTCTCCCCATCACGGGTTTCCACGATATCGACCATTGCTCGATCGCGCAGATGGGGGTTGGGGTGCTTCAATTGGGCGAATAGAGGATCTTGAGTCATGGAATTTTTTAAAATGAATTTATTTATAGATTATTAGGCTTCAAAGAGGCAGCCTTGGCTTTCACTAACCAATCTGTCTCATCTGCTGCCAGCTCTATCCTATTATCACCCAGTTTTGCCAAGGCCAAAAGGGCCGCATATTTCAGATCCCAAGGCTTAGCCGTGAGACTGGCTTGCAAAGCTGGAATCGCTCTGGGGTCGCCCAGTTCGCCTAAGGCGATCGCCGCCGCTGCCCGAGATTTCTGGAACTGCGGCTGCGTATTGTGCAAAGCTTCCATAATTAGTTCGTAGGCTGGAGCGTGTTTCAGCCAGCCAAATAGTTTCACCACATGGAAATGCGCTCCATAGTCGCTCCAGGCTTCTTCTGCATAGTTGGCAAAGAGGGCGGCGGGAGCTTCATCGGCATAGTGTTCTAAGATCAGCTGAATCGCCAGATAGCAGCGGCCAAAATCCACATCATACAGATCGCGAATCAGGGTGGCCAGGGTGGGCGTTGTACCGTAGCTATGCACTAACTTCAAACTGCTGGGATGGTCGCGCAGCACCTGCTCTAGCTGGGGTTGCACATTCTCGAATGTCAGCATCCCTGCGGCCAAACCATCATCGGCCAACATCCGGACTCCGCGTAGCCGAAAGACGATCGAGACGGGACAGTATGCAATATGGGGAATGGCCCCATAGTATTTAGCATCGATCAAATCCTGAATACAGAGGCGACGGGCTAAGACCTGGGGATGCTGGAGAAAGGCTAGGACTTTTTCGATTTGGCTGAAGTCCTGAGCCAACCGACCTACAGCAGCGATCGCCGCACTGGCGATCGGGCCATCTGTACTGTTGGTGAATTTCTGAATTTCTGGCAGGGCCGGCTGGTATTCCAGCTTAGTCAGGGTATGAATAATGACCCGATAACTCTGCTGGGGCTGGCTGAGGAGTCCGGTGATTTGATCCAGGATTGCTGGATCCGCAGTCCCAATTTCGCCGATCGCCCAGACGGCATTTTCTACCGTATAGCAATCTTCATCGGCCAAGCAGTCTCGAATCACCCCGAGCGCCTTGGTGGCCTGGAGTCGCCCCAGACTTTCGATTGATTTGCGGCGGACGATCCGGTTATCCAGTTGCCGATCGTTGTTGTGGATGGCCCGGATCAATGCATCGATCGTCCGTTCCGTATCGAAATTCACCAGATGGGCGGCGGCAATATAGCGGGAATCATCTTCACCAATTTGCTCCTGGGGAGTATCGAGAATCTCGATCGCTCGCTCCTCAGTCAAATTGAACATATTTGCAAAACGTTTATCCATATTCAGGGCATCAACACAACATAAAACAACGAAAAACTCAAAGCTGCACGAGTGGGATTTAAGGGAGATGCCATTTTCCAAGAACAAACCCAGAGTTCCTAAGAATCTCTGGGTTTATTAACTACAATCTCTAAATCTTAAGCCAAGAGCTTAGGAAAGGGAGTTGATAGCGTAGTCAAGAAGAGCATTGTACTCAGTCAAAGCCTGAGCAGACATGTCGCGAGGAGCACAACCACGGTTCCGAGCAAAGCTTAGAGCTTCAACGTAAGGAGCGGTAGGTAGGCTGAGAGCGCGGTAAACTTCACGTTGACCGGCAATGCCCCACTCGTCCAAAGGACCAGTACCGCCAACAACCAAGGAGTACTGGATCAAGCGCAGGTAGTGCTTGATATCGCGTTGGCACTTAGCCTTGAAAGTTTCGGTGGAGTTAGCTTCACCAGCGTTGTTCAGGTAAGCATACTTTTTGATGCAAGCATCATAGGCTTCCTTAGCAACGTTATCTAGGTTGGCAGCTAGCTTTTCAGCAGCTTCCAAACGAGCAGCCGCCCGTTGGATACTTCCTTGTACAGACTCTAGGTCAGAGCTGCTAGGAAAACGACCTGCTGCATCAGCAGAGGCGATAACAGTAGTAACAACTGATTTCATATTTGATCTCCAGATAATTTTTGTGATTATGCGCTAAATATTTATGGTATTCGCGATGGCGAAAACTAGCTCAGAGCAGAGATTACGCGATCAAAGTAGCTGGAAGCTTCAGCAACCAAGCTAGCACAACGGTCATCAACTACAATAGAACCCATTTTGCGCAGTTTTGCACCAGCAAAAGATTCACTAGGATTATCTTTGATGTGAGCAGCAGCTTGAGCCTTCATGATTTGAACGGCACGTACGGTGGAAGTAGTAGGTACGCCCAGAGCAGCGTAAGTTTCCTTCAGGCCATTCAAGCAACGATCATCCAGAACGGAAGCGTCACCGGCCAAGAGAGCGTAAGTGATGTAACGTAGAACGATTTCAGCGTCGCGCAGGCAAGCAGCCATCCGACGGTTGGGGTAGCAGTTACCACCGGCTTGAATCAAGCCTTGGTTTTCGCAAATCATACCGGCTACGGCGTCGGATACCATGCAGCTGGCATTGCTGGCGATGGCGTTTACTGCATCTAAGCGACGGTTGCCGCTAGCAACGAATGCCTTCAGGGCACCGATATCAGATACAGTTGCAGTGCTGGCGTCGGCTGATACTACAGCTCTAGAAAAAGCGTCAAGCATTTCGCTCTCCTTATTACTAATAAGATTACTTTAACGAAAGTAATCGATGAAGTTGGTTTGAGTCTCGGTTATGGGAAACAAAGCAACAATCCGTAACAATCGATGCAGTTTGTGCAACAAATTACACATTGGGAAATACTAGGCTCTTGCTGCATTAGCCGTCAGCATTTGGGCTAACTCTGGTTCGCCCAGGCAGCGCCGCTCCGCACAGTAGGTCATGATATGTACGCCGTTGTTGTTGCGGACGGTGCTGACCCGCACCCGAAAATTGTGATGGACGAACCAGCAGCGCTCTTGGCCTTGGTTGTTGTCATAGTCGGTGTCGATGGTCAGGATGCCATCTTTGCCAAACCAGTAACGACTGACCACGGGGATTTTTTCCACATAGCCTTGGTTGCGGAACAGCTTGCCCGATCGGCCACTATCATCATCCGGCAGATCTACTAAGACCGCAGCTTGCTCTGGGTTGGGGGCTTTTTCATCTTGGTTATCCTGCCACAGGAAACTAGCCCCGCCGGGTACCCGCAGTGGATCGATGCCCTGCAATGTACAAACTGCTTGCACCTTGGGGTGCTCCACCGTCAGCACTTCTACGGAGATGTTGGATTCGCCGGATTGGTCGGTGGTAACGGCTTCAAAGTGCTGCACGGTGCGCTGAGTAAACCAAGTTCCAGCGCTTTTCCGAAAGAACTCCATCATATTTTGGGGAATGTCAATGCTCATGGCCGCGCTATTGTTTTTAGCCTAGGGATCGCTAACTATGTTAAAGCCTCTCCGGGGCGAAATGTAGGAAGTCTGCATGTACTGAAAAACCGCGATTTTTATGTAAAGTTTTTTGAACTTAGCGGTCTTCAGCCTGCCCCTTTATACGATTATGAATAATGGCGGAATGTAAAATTTTGCCATGAAAGCTTCATCTGCTGAGAAGTTATTTTTTTCTATGAAAAGAAAAATAAGTATCCTTGGTGAAACCGGAATTAATTTTCATGATTAATTTCGGCTGATGAACTTTGAATTATAGGAGATGACTAGGTTGCTAAACCACATCCTCTCGACAAAAGAACATTAAAAATTCTGTCTTTTAACCAGGAGATATCATTCTATGGCTTTTGGACCAGCTTCCCGCTTGGGAGTCAGCTTGTTTGACGAAACTCCCCCATTGGAGTGGATACCCGGTAGATCGGTTGAAGAAGCCGATACTATTATCCGGGCCGTCTACCGGCAGGTACTAGGTAATGCTTATGTCATGGAAAGCGAACGGCTATCCGTGCCTGAATCACAGTTCAAGCTGGGTGCTACCAGCGTGCGCGAATTTGTGCGGGCTGTGGCTAAATCTGACCTTTACCAATCTCGCTTCTTTACGAGCTGCGCTCGGTATCGGGCGATCGAACTCAATTTCCGTCACCTCCTGGGCCGCGCTCCTCGCGATCTAGAAGAAATGCGGATGCACAGCACTATCCTGGATACCGAAGGCTACGGTGCTGAAATCGATTCCTATTTAAATAGTGACGAGTATCAGAACACCTTTGGGGAGAACTTTGTACCTTTCATTCGGGGCTACAAAACCGAAGCCTGCGAAACTATGGTGCAGTTCACCCATAACTTCCAGTTGGTGCGCGGCTCTGCCAGCAGCAGCTTGAAAGGTGACTTGGCTGGCAAATCGCCCAAGCTGAACTCCTTGACCATCAACCAGATTGCCGTGGCTATAGTACCGCCGGGCTCTGCTGGTGCTACTTTCCGCGACACTTCCGTCACCGCTCGTGCCCGCCAAGGTGTGGATGCTAGCTCCGGTGGCAAAATCTACCGTATTGAAGTAACTAGCATTCGGGCTGGTGCCGTCAACCGGATTTCTAAGTTCCGGCGCAGCAACCAAGTTTTCTTGGTGCCCTACGATAAGCTTTCTCAGGAATATCAACGTATTCATCAGCAAGGCGGCGTAATTGCCAGCATCACTGCACTGTAGTTAGCCTCTGGCGTGGCGTAGTCCTCTCATCTACTGCCACTCTTTTGCATTTTAGTTTTTAACAGTAGGTTTTTATTTATGTCATCCTCCACTGTTCTAGAGCTGTGGCCTACCAGCAGCTCCGAAGATAGCCAAGTGGTTATTCGCAACGTTTATAAGCAAGTTTTGGGCAATCCCCATGTGATGGAGAGCGAGCGGCTGTTGTCGGCTGAATCTCAGTTGTGCAACGGTGACCTCTCCGTCCGTGAGTTTGTCCGGGCCGTAGCTAAGTCCGATTTTTATCGCTCTCGCTACTTCGAGTCCTGCGCGCCCTACCGGTTCGTAGAACTCAACTTCTTGCATCTGCTCGGTCGTGCTCCTCAGGACCAAACTGAAGTGTCGGCCCATATTGTTCGCTGTGTAGCCGCAGGCTACGATGCGGAAATTGATTCTTATATCGATAGCGATGAATATATCAACGCTTTTGGTGAGAATGTGGTTCCCTACTACCGGGGCAGAGCCAGTGAATCCAACATCAAGCAGGTTGGTTACAACCGGATGTTTGTGCTCGACCGAGGTCCCGCCCAGATCGATAGTGCTATTACTGCTTCCCAATTGGTAGGCGCACTTGGAGGCAATATTGCTAACAAGATCTCGGCATCTACTGCTACGGTGATTGGCTCCGGCACCGAAAAACGGTTCAAGATTGTGGTGTCTGGTTCTAAATTCGATGGTCCTCGTCGAGTTAGTGCTACTGAATACATTGTTTCTGCTAGCAAAATGACTCCGCAAATTCAGCGGATTAATCGCACCAGCGGCAAGATTGTCAGTATCACTGAAATCGTCTAATCGATTGTGAGTGGAGGTCAGCTGCGGCTGGCTTTCACCAATCTAAAAATAATCTTTAAATAACTTTCCACCATATTGAGGTTTCTGCTTTATGGCAACAATTTCTTCTAACATTGGCGATGTATCCACCTATGGCAATCGAATGGTGACGATTACTGTCACTGGGATGAATCAGCAGTCGGCTCATCTGGCCCATCAGCAGATGTCTGTTTCCTATAACCGCTTGTCCCAAACAATGCAGAATATCCATCGTGGTGGCGGCAAAGTGGTTGCTGTATCCATCGGCGCTGCAAATTCTGTGGCCGTAGCTGCACCTGCTGCTAGCAATCATGACGAGCCAGCCAAGCAGCCGGAGAAGAATCCTAGCTCCAGTAAAAAGAAAAGATAAAACTATTTTCTATGGATATTCAAGAGTTTGTATCCCAATCGATCGGCTGTTGGAAATCCCAGCGTAGTGCTCACCATCTAGCCTTCAGTCATTTTGAAGCAGTCCAGTCCACAATTGATATTGTGTCTTTGGCTGTGGACGATCCGGCGGTGGTGGCACTCTGTAAAGATTACGATACGGATCTGCGTTCGATCGTCGCTCCTTTCCGGATGACCTGGGAAGGCGAGACTGATTGGGATGAAAACCAAGTGGTGAAAGGTACCTGTGTGTTGGTGCCCGTTCCCGACCTCCAGCAGCCTTACCAGGGCAAACTCTTGCGCGATGTGGGATATGCCGAAGAAATGGCGGCGGCTGGTCATTACCATCTGACGGCGGATGGAACTTTTGTCTTGGTCACCGCCTATGATCGGGCTGCCGCCGAAGAAAAAATCTGGTTTGTGAACCCCAACGTGCGCTGTCGGGTGTCTTTAATTAAAACTAGTGCTGGCACTGGGGTAGTGACGGCTTCTTTTTCCTCGGAAATTAGGCAAGAGTGATGAATAGTACTAGCGACTTGATTACGCTTGCTCAGTGGATGGCTGGGGATTTCAGCAATATGAAGCAGTGCTTCGATCGCCCTCAGGATTTTGCCCATATTCATGTGTTCTTTCGACCTTTGCCTTGGGATTTCTTCGGGGCGATCGGTCTCTATTCGGAGCAGGTGTTCGACTATGACCTGTGGAGTCCCTATCGGCAGGGTTTGCATCGGCTAGTAGATTTGGGCGATCAGATTTACATCGAGAACTACAGTTTGCAGAATGCTGATCTTTACGCTGGAGCGGCCCGAGAGCAGAGCATTCTCCACAGTATTCCTCGGGACTGCCTGGCACGGCGAAAAAATTGTTCGATGGTCTTTACCCGAGCCGGCGAGATGTTCCGTGGGGCTGTGGAGCCGGGAAACCAGTGCCTGATTGAAAAAAATGGCTGCCAGACCTACCTCGTCAGTTCCGTGGAAGTTACGGCTACTACTTGGGTAAGCTTGGATTTAGGTATGGATGTGAATACCCACGAGCAGCTCTGGGGTTCCGAACATGGCCCGCTCCGCTTTGAAAAACGAGAAAGTTTTGCTCATGAAGTCCCCACAACTAATGCAGCCAACTGTTGATGATGATATGTTGCTCCCCCTAGATGCCCAGAAAAAGATGCAATGCTGGATTCGGAGCCGACACCTCATCTGCTCCGGTAGCTTCTTTGTGTTCGAGACGGTGGACTATAGCGCGGTGGAGCGCTTTACGGAGTGCCTAGAGGTTTTAGGCGGTACCCTGATTTCGGTGGAGCCGATCGGCAAGATTTGGATGGGCGAACATCGCCAAGTACATCTTTACCATGCCCGCGCCAGTCTATTTACGTCTTGGCCGGATCTGAAAAACTATTGGCTGAAATATGGTAGCTTTCGCACGCGCTTTGCGATCGATGAATAGATCGAACGTTAGATAGCCGTCCGCAAATCTCTCGGGAAAATTAGCTGGGATGGTTGACATTGTCGCGCAGCTATGGCATTCTAAATAAGTTGGTAAATGCGGGCGTAGCTCAGTGGTAGAGCGTTACCTTGCCAAGGTAGATGTCGTGAGTTCGAGCCTCATCGCCCGCTCTTGGCTGAAAGTAAGACATATAGGGGCTTCCAGAGAGTAGTAAATACTCTTTGGGGACCTTTGTATTGTCAATAAGGTTTCTTTGTGGGTGTCCAGAGGTATTCAATCGGGTTCAATTTTTACCCCGTTTTTTACCCCTATCCCTAATCATGAAAGTTACCATTGAGAGCCACCAAGGGCGTTTGCGTTTGCGGTGGCAGGATCCAGATCGGAGAACCCTAGTCCTAGGTTTGCCGGATACGCCGGTCTGTAGGTCGAAGGCTGGGATGGTCAAGAATCAAATCGAGTTGGACTGGCAGACCGGACAGTACGACCCCACTCTTCTGAAGTACCGCCCGCGCACCACTGGTAAGAACGCTAGCGAAATCTCGGCACCGGAATTGTTCGCCAGGTTCACCCAGCACCGAGCCAAGGAAAAGGGGCTAGCGAAATCGACCATTGCCACCAAGTACAAGGTCATCGAGCGTCAGCTATCCCAGTATTTGGATCTTCCAGCCAGCTCCATCACCAAGAGTTCGATCGGCAAGCTCCTAGAAGTTTGGGCGAAGAACCTGAGATCCGACATCGCCAAACAAAGAATCTGGCTGTTGAAGAGTGCATGGGACTGGGCAAAGACCCGTTACCAGATAGCTCCCGAAAACCCTTGGGCTGGTGCGGGTATTTCGTTCCGTCCACAACCAAAGAAGAAAATAGACCCATTTGACGCTGAGGAAGTCAGCAGGATTCTAGATGCCCTTCGATCGAGCACTGAGCATTCCCATTATTTGGGGTTTGCTGCTTTTCTGTTGGGCACTGGCGCACGTGTTGGGGAAGCGATCGGCCTCAGGTGGTCGCACTTAGCCAGAGATTTCACCAGTGTTCATATCTGTGAGTCGCGCAGTAAGGGAGTAGTCAGCGGCGGGAAGACCGGCAAGGCTAGAACTGTTCCGCTGTCTCCGTCCCTAGCCGCCATATTGAAGGCCAAGAAGGAATCGGTAAAGCCTAAACCCGATGACTTAGTTTTTCGGAGCCACAATGGGGCAGAGATTGATCGGGACAATTTCCGATCGAGAGTTTGGCGACCAATTTTGAAAGAAGCTGGGGTGCCATATCGAACTACGTATAATTGCCGTCATACCGCAGTTAGCTATGCTTTAGCGGGTGGCGCGAATTACATTTCGGTGGCACGGGCTACGGGCCACAGTCCCAATGTGATGCACGAGAATTATGCGGGATCGATCGAGAAGGGATCTGTGTTTGTAGATTTCGGATCCCCTAGCATTTAGCGTTTCTGAGACAATAAAAACCGGCTGCTCTAGTGAAGCTAGCCGGTTTTCAATAATTAAATTCTGAGGATTATTATGACCGATTTTCAGTGGCAGCCGCACCATGTGGAGTGGTTTGTGGAAACATTCGGCAAAAAGAAAGGCGATCTTTCTAGCGGGGATATTGAGAAAAGATACACCCCAAAAAAAGGCGAACCCAGAAAGGGCAAATCCAAGAATGGCGAGCAAAGGATTACACCGCAAGACTTCCGGAACTTGATGCGGCTTGTTGTCAAGGGCAAGTTTGCCAGAGTTACCCAGAGTCATGTTAGGGGCAAGGGATACAGGGTCAGGATGGTCAGCGAAGACTATCCCTATGTCCAGAAGGTCTTCAAGGAATGGGCCTATTCTACTGTTGATGAATTGATATTTCTTAATCCAATGCCTGACAGGGAAATGCTTTTGAGCGCGTATATTCCCGATGCAAACATAGAGTGGGTTGATAAGATTGACGACTTGTGGAGGATGACATTTAACAGAGGGTTGAACTACCTGATGGCCTTCCAGGCATGTCATAAGGATGGCGGAGACTTGGACGCGATATTCGACTATCTGGAACGTGCCCAGCTAAACATAGAAGCTACCGGAGGCTATGCTGAGGCACCCATGGAAGACGGAAAGAGAGAATTATTCACTCTAGAAATTCATTTCCGTGCTACTCTCTATCGGGCTTTTGAGATTGGGAATCAGGAGCTGTTGGATGATGCTGCTGCCCATGCGTTCCAGCCTCATTGTCCTGAAACCCATTTCGCGGATGTATTTTTCGCCAGTCTCAGGTCGGATTTAATTAGAGATTTTTTGTGGTCTTTGGAGTGCAGTGAGCAACCCATTAAGAAATTGGCTTCTCGGACGTATTACGACCATGCTCTACTGCTTCTAGCCGAGTACAGGGCTAAGACCAAGGCCGAATCTATCGACGCAAAAGAGTGGCACCAAGACGCGATAGAGGAGAAGCTGAAGTTTTTGATGGGCGGTTATAAGCCCAGCGCTGAAGCCTGGTATCGATTCGACAATGAGGAAGGGAAACGCTGGCGGGGGATATTGGCGATGTCGGATCGCCCAGAAGTGAAAGCCGCACTGGCAGAAGTTGAGAGCGCATTCCAGGCCAGGGAAGCTTTCATGATCTTGCTCTATCGACGCCGATCGTAAAACCTCGGAAACTTGTCCGTAGGCCGCAATCGGCAAAACGAGTATTATCTATTTCAACGCCTCTGAAGCCCCACAGAGACCACTTTCAGCCAATACCACGCAAAAAAATTAAAAAACCTTTTGAGAAGATCGGCCTGACCTACCCTTGGGTGGGCAGTGCCGAAATTAGCAAGCAATGCTCCGCTAGTCGGAGCGGCCTACGCCGCTGGCGAATCGATAACCTGATCACCCAGGGCATCCACTGGCAATATGCCCCAGGCACTAAGGCCAAGATCCTGTGGAGTAGGGATTTAATGCGGGATTGGATTGCAAATGGTGGAGACCAGAACCATCCGGCCCATCGGGCGGCGATCGAGGCTTATTCGAAAAGTCTGCCTTGCACCGCATGTTAAGGCAAAAAAAAACAGCCACCAGCCCATGGGGGTTGGCGGCTTGCTCAATAAAACGAATCCCGATCTTATGTCTATTTCAACGTCAGAGCGAGGAACAGCTGTTCCTCCCCAGGGCACAACATGCATCATATGCAGCGCCCAGGGCAAAAATTTCTGTTTAGCAAAACACCACAACCCCATCAGGGCTGTTGGCTCCGAGCTAGAGCAGTGGGAGTACCTAGCCGATCCGGAAAATCCCGAGGAGGTTGAGCGCGAACTGGAGAGCCGATCGCCGCCCCCTGAATAGCTGAGTCCCCCGCCAGGGCTAGGCAGGGGACTCAAAAATATCTTATTAGGCGCTCACCTAAAAGGATACCACAGCCTCAAACTTCGACCAATCCTATTAGGTAAAAAATGAACACATCTACAGAATTACTGTCCGCATTGTCTGTCCTACCCCAAGAATGGGCACTGACCCCAGTTAACCAAAAGAAAGCATACTTCACCGACTGGCAAGAAACTGGGCTAGCAAGGGAGTCGATCGAGAAAGAACTCACCAGCGCCAGAGCGGAAGGCTTTGGAATCCTTACTGGCAAGCTTTCCGGCGGCTTAATCGCGATCGACTGTGACGGCCCCCAACCCCATGCCAAATTCAGAGAAATTTTGGGCGAAGACATTCCTCAAACAGTGAGCTTCGCCAGTGGCAAGGAGGGCCGTGCACAGTACATTTTTCAGTACCTGAGAAACATTGGGCTAGCATCAACACAAAGAAGGACGGCGATGCTCAGGACGGCGGTCAGCTCGAATGGCGTTGGAATGGGTGCCACTCAGTTTTACCACCATCAGCGCATCTCGAAAACGAGGGCTACTACTGGGTTAACTCTCCTGATGACTTTCCGATCACGCCGCTGCCAGAGAAAGCCCTTCAGCACCTGCTAGAACTCTACAAGCCCAAGGTTACGGCCAAACCAGCACCAAAAAAGAAAGCGGCCAATGATGTGCCCCCGATCCCCCTTGAACGATGCCTTAGCCATGCTCACAGAGGTTTTTTAGCAAATGGGGTTAGTAAGGGCGGTTAATTGACCTGCAATCAAAGGTGTTGGTATAGTTTCGGAAGTTCCAAGGGACGCCACTCAACTAAAACGAAAGGAAAAAATCATGCCCGATCAACCGCAATCTTTCACCCGCAAAGCCTCGTTCATCGTTGGTGGAATTGTCGCCGCTGCGATTCTAGTTGGTGGTTACTATTATTATTACGATCAAGAAGCGGTTTCCGATGAGCCGATCACCATCTCCGCATCTTCCGTCACGCCTATCCCCTCCACTACTTCTTCTTCTGCCTACCCTGCATCTGCTGACTCTTTGGCAGTTAGACAACATATCGCCCTGAGACTTGACAAGGATTGCTCAGCTGATCGCATGAATTCATCACAAAAACAACTTGATGCCTGCATAGGGTTCTTCAAGCTTTCCGGAGATGGTTCCCACGTTCTCCCCCTCCGCTTAAACCGCGTACAGAAGATCCAGCTTGGGATCGAAAAGCTCTGCCTAGAAAACGAGCAGCCCAAGAGCGACAAAGCCTCTAATTTTTGTTTCCTTTTCTACGGGGCGACCGAATAGGATCAATAGGTCAATTAGTTTTTGCATGGGTTCGTTCCTGTGGTGGTTGAGTATTGGGAGTGGTTTAAAGCCATGCCCAGGGCTATTTTGAGCGGGCTATCTCTCTGGATATAGCCATATCTGTGACTAATGGGCTAGGGCAGGAACGAGATCAGAAACCCATCAGGGATAGACTTCCAAACCCCATCTTCAAGGAAGCAGTGCATTTCCCTAGGCCGAAGCATGGGAGCGGTTCCTGTGAAGCCGATCGCTTCGCCTTGGTCGTTTTCCTCGATCTAATCTATTGTTAACTCGATCGATTCGTAGGGGTCGAGCAGCCTAAATTTATCGCCAGTTGAGATAGGTACCATTTTTCTTCAGTGTTCTGGATTGTGAGTACTTGGGAAGGCCCATCCATCGGCGGAGATATATGAGGCTGTGGTGGAGATGGCCGAGCGATCAGACGCACCCATCCACCACAAGTCGGGAGCGCGGATACTCACGCCTTCTATCCTTCAGTTGATGAGGATAGGCATCCAATCGTTAGCGGATAATCCAGAACTAGCGGATACAAGTATCCCCAGCCCATCTAATGCACCGGATCCCAGAGTAATTAGCTTATTGGATAGAGTGAGGATACTAGAGGATAAGTCTCTAGACGGGGTTCAGACTGCCATCGATTCCGCTATAGAGAAGGCGATCGCCCCCATCCAGTTAGACCTAGCCGAGCTGCTGGGCCAGGTGGATAAATTGCGAGTAAGCATCGATGGGAGACCCCAATCATCTAAGCCGCAAGCCAGCGAGAAGCCCAAGCTTGCCATCACCAAGCCCGCCGGAGAAGTTGGCAAGGTTGTCGATCGACTTCTTAAGGGTGCAGATTTGCTGAAGGCGGTTAGGGCAGAGATAGCGATCGGCGGTACATCTTCTGAAATAGCCGAGCGGCTGCTAGCATCCGGCCATGGCACATTCAATAGTGGCCCTCACTCTCCAGCAGCCATCTCTCGGTTCAGAGCAGCCCTCGCCTATCTGGATAACCCAGAAACAGCAGCCCAAGCCGATTCATAATTACTGGGCTGAAGTGCCCTAGAATCAAAATAGCCCCGACCAGTGAAGGCCAGGGCTATTCGATCGACCGGACTGCTATCAACAGCGCGATCGAATCCAAAACACTAACCCGAGGATAACATCTCATGACCGATGAAGAACTGAGAACACTGGTAGCCAGCTTGGCGGTATCGACTGCCAACAATGCAGCAGAGGCCCGTGCTAACGCCGAAGCTATCAAAGAATCCAGAGCCGCTGCTGAAAGTCGATACGAAGCCCTAGAGCTTCAAGGCCGCGCCAGTGTTGAATCCACTAGAGAACTAAACACCGGCCTAGCCAGTTTGCAAGCCAGTTCAGAAAGCCAACTGAGAAGTATTGAATTCATGCGGGAGAGCATGACCCACAACACCGAGATAATGGCAAGCGCTCTAGAGCTATCCGCCGTCTCCCAACGGACAGCCGCCGTAGCCCAAGAATCAGCCGCCGCCGCCCAAGTAACCGCCGCCGCCGCCATGGAGCTGTCGGCAAGTACATCTAGGAATCTTGACAGGCTGGAACAGAACATTGACCGGCTCGAAGAAATGATGGGAATCGTCATCAGGGATAACCAAGCTGATCGGGCAAGAATTACTGGATTAGAAGGACAAAGCTAGCCCTATTTTTTGGCAAAATCTGAATAGTACAGACAACTTTTACCCCGGTCATTTATTGAGAATGCCTAGAACACTTGCCAGCCAGCAATTTCAGAACTCTACCTTGTTACCTTGCCAAGGTAGATGTCGTGAGTTCGAGCCTCATCGCCCGCTTAAGTAAAAAACAAAGCCCCAAAAGATACATTTTTGGGGTCTTTGTTTTAAAGGAAGCACTGGAGATCCATGGTTTAGGGGCCTGGCTGGAGAACCTCCCCTCCATGGGATGCCTTATTTCCTTAGATTGATAGGCCTAATTTAAGCCCCGCGATCGCATGGGCTACCATTACCACCAGAATTAGGCTACCAAAGTATGCATGAGCCTTGCGTAAGCCCGGATTGTCACCACCAAAGCCCGAGAAAGATACTGCTCCGTTCAAAAACAGCATGAACAGCACTGTCATCCCAGTGAGAAAATGTGGACTTTCCAGAATGGCATGCTTTTGGATCACCAAAGAGAGGATGCCGCCGGTGGCCCCGATCGCCATAAAGCCAGCCATGGCCGAAATAATCTTACTGTGGTCGGCCCGCAGCTGCGCCGCTCCTTCTTTATTTGTCTCCCGCAATAGCCGCCCCTTCCAGCCCGCATAGGCTCCATAGCCACCCATCCCGAACATGACGATGCTCATGAAAAAAGGGTGACCCCACTGGGTCACCACTGGTGGCAAATTGAGGTTTCTAAAAATCTCGGCCAAGGGCTCCAAAGCCTGTGCTAATCCATCACCCATGAGTGCAAACTCCCTAACAACTGCTTGATACTCCCCATGCTTGCACTCTCTCACCGCAAGCGGTTCGATTTGTTAAAGCAGGGGATTCTTGCACAGTCCATATTTGAACTCACAAAGGCGTTATCAATGCGCCGCTACCCACTCGGATCAATTGCTCAATCCTTGCGTATACTTTTTAAATTTGTATGCTTTCCAAGTCCATCACTCTGCCAAATCGGTACGCTCAACAACCTGCCATTATTTGCCCTTTAACTATTCCGGATCTAAGCCGGATATGTCCGTTGCCTGGATTTCTCAGTACTAGGATGTTTCAACACGTAGATGGTTGTTTCTACTAACATTTTAATTTTACCATTTTTGAGCGCATCCTGCGGCTAAAGCCGCGACAGGCTCGACCCCGTGTCTGAAGCCAGGGGCTTGCGCCCCGCCTTCCGGTCAACAATTTTAACGAGTTATTGCCAATCTGGACAATTAGCGCCACATTTTGTTTTCCATATCGCGCATTTGTCGCTCCAGCCGATCGATCCGGCCTCGCAGCTCGTCCATTTCTGACTGGCGTGGTACACCCACATCCTGCAGCGTATTCCGAAACCAGCGCTGCATTTGATCTTCCATGGAGCTAGGATCCAGCTTCACTTGCTTCATCACATCGTCCACCATGGCCTTGGCCTGATCCGGGTTGATCTGTCCATCCTTAACCATCTGATCGCCCAGTTCCTTCAGTCGATCGGCTACCAATGAGGTGGTACCGAGACCCATCATAATCATTTGCTGGAGCCAATTATTGTTATCCATGGAACTTAAAAAACTCAGTAGCTAAGGGAAAGCGCATCGCTATCTAGATTATAACCGGCCAGAAACCAGAGTAGAACCGTCCACCAAGTCAGGATTTCCCGCCCTGGGGTTGAGAAATTAACTTTGAGTGCCGCCCCAGCCAATTCTGACCATCCATAGGCTAACCAACGCCAATATGGCAAAAGCATCGGCTCCCCCGAGACGTAACTGTAACCATTCCACCTGCTGGTCTTGGGGATCCGTGAAGCCCCGCAGTTGCATGGCGATCGCAATTTGCTCGGCACGCAGCAGCAGGTTTTCCAAAAACTTTTCGGCCACAATCAGCCAAACCTTAATATTGTTCTTCAACCCCAGTTTTTGCCAATTGATGCCACGCGTGGAAACTGATCGCACTAAGTTTTGAATTTCTTCCAACACCAAGGGGATAAAACGTAGAGATAGAGTCAATGTCAGCACGATCTCCGTCACCGGTACACCCAGCTTTTTCAGCGGCTGCATCAGCTTTTCCAGACCAGCGGCGACCTCTTCTGGCGCAGTGGTCAGCAGGAAAACCGTGGCACTGTATATCAACGTAAATAGTAAAGTTCCAGTATTGATCGCCAGATTGAGCGATTTACGAGTAACTTTCAGGTGCAGCCAGCCCCCATTGAACTCGCCCAAAACAAATTTATAGGCACTGTCTACCGCTGGAGCCTCCGGCAGGCGGGGCTGTTGTAAAGTGGTCGTGCTATCTGGAACAACTAGGGCAATTACAAAAAACAAACCTCCAAACAGCAGCACATAGCCTAGTTGCTGACGCAATGCTCGCCAGGGGATCCGGGCTAATACAGCGATCGCAATTAGCAACCCCATCAAACCTAAACGATAAGGAATACTAGACCAGATAATAGCCAGCAAAAAGCTCAGGAGCCAAGCTAATTTAATGCGCGGATCAAGACGGTGTAGCCAAGTAATTGGCTGCTCTAGATATAAGCCCAGGGGCAGAGAACGGAGTAAATCCATGAAGTTAGGAGCGCATGGGATCGGGGAGGCCCAGAGCCTGGCGGGTTTTGCTGCCCACAATGCCATCGGCCACCAGCTTGGCGTCGGTTTGGAGCTGCCGCACAGCTCGATCGGTGTCTGGGCCAAACACCTTGTTCACTTCTACAGGAATTTTAGTTTTCTTCAAAGCGATTTGGAGGGCTTCCACATCATTGCCTAACTGGAGCGGCTCGGTCAGCCTCAGTACTCGAGGAATTTCTAAGCCAGCAAAGCCTTCCGCTGGCGAGTACCGCAAACGACTGGCAGTTACCGGCCCAAAGTCGCCATCACTAGCTACCGGATCGTTGGGGCGGCGAGAGTTCCAAATTTGTTGGAAGGCCTGTACCGCAATCTGATGAATGGCCTGAACTTTGCTATCTACACAGTCATAATGCACCGGATCGAAGGAACCAATCCATTGCCAATTAAAGCCTTCTAAAGCTGACCGCCAGCCACTCGCATCTTCGATATCGATCGCGCTAGCATTGTTGTGATTGCTTTTGCCGGGTGGCGCAGCGGCACTGATCCCACAGCGATTACTGCGATAGTGCGATCTCAGTAGCATCTGACCGGCCAAGGTGCGGTAGGCCGAATTAATCGACATTTTCTGACCCCGTAGGGCGATTGCCTTGGCCAAATTTTCCTTGGCCGGAGCCTGCATCCAAGGGTGCACTGCACCACTCAGCGCAACGTTCAAGTCATCGATTCGTACCAGTAAGCCAGGGCTAATTTTGTTCATCTGATAGATCAGCTGAATGTCCAAGCCCCGCACTGAAAAAGTAGAGCAATCGGTTACGTCTTTAATCAGAGCCATCGGATACGGGTAAATGCGATTATTTTGAATTTCAAGAAATCTCTAGAGCTATAGTGAGACTTCCCTACTCATTCTTAAGGAAAACTCAAAGTCTCCCTTGGATAGGGGGATGTCATTATACGGCGCGAATCTTAGGCAGCCACCAATTCCGGACGACGGCTATTGCGGATGCCATCGATGGCTGCGGCATAGTCCGGCGCATTGAAAACCGCAGAACCAGCCACGATCGCATTGGCCCCAGCCTCTAGCACTTGCCAAGTATTGTTGCCTTTCAGGCCACCATCTACTTCGATCCAAGGATCCAGACCGCGTTCGTCGCACATTTTACGCAGTTGAGCGATTTTGGGCACGACGGAGGGGATAAAGCTCTGACCGCCGAAACCGGGGTTGACGCTCATGATCAACACTAAGTCGCAGAGCTCCAGGACATATTCGATAGATTCTAGGCTAGTACCGGGATTCAGTACCACACCGGCCTGCTTGCCCAGTTCCTTGATCATCCCGAGGGTGCGGTGCAGGTGAGTAGTGGAGCTGGTTTCTGCATGGACGGAGATAATGTCAGCTCCAGCCTTTGCGAAGTCAGCCACATAGCGCTCCGGTTCCACGATCATTAAATGCACATCCAAAGGCTTGGTGGTGTGGGGGCGCACCGCATCTACGATCATTGGCCCGATCGTAATGTTTGGTACGAAGCGGCCATCCATCACATCGATGTGAATCCAGTCGGCTCCGGCTTTGTCTACGGCCTGAATTTCTGCGCCCAGCTTACCAAAATCGGCGGACAGAATGGATGGGGATATAACCGTTGTTTTGGCTGTCATAATTAGTAGGTAAAGTTTTTGTAGACTGCGCCGGAGCGCTGTAGCGATTTTATCAAAAATCAGTGCTGAATTCTGGATCTCGATCGAAGAAACGGATCTGGTAGCATGTGGAAAGTTTCGGAACCCCAGAGTCAGGGCGATCGCAGGCATGGCAATTTTAAAAATGTCCGACGGACAAATTTATCGGCAGCAGGAAGACATCCAAAGAGAGTTAGCCCCCTTAAATATCCAACTTCGCCATTGGCCCCTAGTTGATCATCCAGCTCTGCATCAACTGCTGGCTCAGGACCAATTGATAGATAGTGAAAAAGAAACCATCCTGACCGAGCTAGATTGCTATTTTGTAGAATTGCAAGCCTCCGGCTACCAATCTCGCGATCTGATTGCCATTCATCCAGCCATTCCTGGTCTCGATCAGCTGTTGGCCAAGTTCGATCGCTGTCATACCCATGATGATGATGAAGTGCGGTACATTGTGGCCGGGTCCGGCATTTTTGGCTTTGTGCGGCCCGATCGCTCCCAGGTAGAACTGACCGTAGAGGCCGGCGAATATATTAATGTCCCTGCTGGTACCGAACACTGGTTCTATCTCACCGATCAACGGCGGGTGAAAGCCATTCGCTATTTCATAGACACCTCTGGCTGGGTACCGATCTATACCGATACCCCGATCGCTTTTCGCCTAGCCACCACCAACTCCTAGTAACCATCATTGCCCGTAATCCGGTTCTCCCCAGCATTGGGGGCTGATTTGACCCAGCCGTAGACTATCGGTAGCTTTCGATTCTTCCATCTTCCCTGATCGCCATGACCATCCAAGTTGACTATTTTTTTCCAGATGGGATCGAACCCCAGAAACAAGCCCAGATGATCGCGATCGGTCAGACCGCTGGCTCCTGGGATGAGCGCTTCGCTCACCGGCAAGCTTCCCTGGCTGCCCATTTGGCTAAGGTTCTGGATGTGCAGCCCACAACCGGTGGGAATTTAGCCACCATCGAATTTCCTCTGAGTAATATGGAAAACGATATTCCCAGTCTGTTGACTGCGATTTTTGGTAAATACTCGATGGCGGGGCCAGCTAAAGTGATGGCTGTCCGCTTGCCGGCGGACTACGGAGTCAGGCCGCAGTTTGGGATGAGCGGTATTCGAGAAAAACTGGGGGTATTTGACAGACCCTTGGTCATGGCGATTTTCAAGCCGGCCCTAGGATTAACTGCCGGAGATCACGCCCAGATTTTGCAAGAGGTGGCCGCTGCTGGCTTGGACTTGATTAAGGATGACGAAATTATGGGGGATTTGCCCAGCGCACCTACCATGGAACGGCTGCGAGCCTGTCGATCGGTGATCAATCAAGTTCATCAGGAAACCGGTAAGGAAATTCTCTATGCGGTGAATGTCACTGGTCGGGCCGATCGATTGCTAGATAATGCCCGGCAGCTAGTGAGGGCCGGAGCTAATGCCCTGTTGCTCAATGTGTTGTCCTATGGTTTCTCCGTCCTAGAGGCGTTGGCTGCGGATCGGGCGATCAATGTGCCGATCTTCGTTCATCCTGCCTTGGCGGGCGCTTTCTGCGGTGCGCCCGATCATGGCTTGGCCTATTCCGTCGTGCTGGGCACGCTCATGGCCCATGCCGGGGCCGATGCGGTGCTGTATCCAGCTCACTATGGCAGTCTGCCCTTCGACCCGGCCGAAGAACAGCGGATTCGAGATAGTCTGCGATCGCGCAATGTTTTTCCAGTGCCCTCTGCTGGTATCAAGGTGGAAACTTTGCCCCAGATTCTGGCAGACTATGGTGCTGATGTTATTCTCAATGCGGGTACTGGCATTATGGATTATCCCGGTGGTTCAGGGGCTGGGGTCAAGGCTTTTCTGGCAGGAGCGACAAAATGATCGAGGAGCAAAGTTTTGATCCGCGCCCGGAGCTGATCGCCGCCGCTAGTTATTTCTACCAGCAGGGCTGGATGATGGGCACCGCTGGCAATTTGTCTGCTCGGCTGGCTGACGGGAGTTTTTGGATTACGGCCAGTGGTTGTGCTAAGGGGCGGTTGGCGATCGATGACTTCGTGCGGGTGCGAGATCATCGGGCGGATTTGCAGGTATTAGCGGGTGGCGGAAACCGCAAACCTTCGGCAGAAACTAGTATTCATGGAGCGATCTACGAGCTGTTTCCGGCGGCGCAGGCCTGCTTTCATGTCCATTCCGTACCGGCGATGCTGGCTGGCCGGGAGTCTGGGGATGAACAACTGGCGTTACCGCCTTTGGAAATGCTCAAGGGGTTTGGCCTGTGGATCGAAAATCCCACTGTTAGTTTGCCGGTGTTTGAAAATCATCTGGAGGTATCGGCGATCGCCGCCGAAATCCGGCAACGCTTTCAGCAAAAACCGCCTGCGGTACCGGCGCTCTTGATTAAAAATCATGGGGTGACGGTGTGGGGCGAATCGCTTCCAGCTGCTTTCAACCATTTGGAAATTGCCGAATTCATCTTTGCCTATCTGGCAGCAGCGGCCAAATAGTGGTGTTTTGTAAGATGTTGTCGAGTGGGATACTACGGGACTAGCTGTGCTCGGATAAATTGTTACAAACTTGCACAATAAATTGATTTACCACCTAGATGCGAGCTATCATCCGGGTCGAGGTCGTTTTCCTTGCTGTCTCCCAGATTTTTATGACTCAATCACCCACTCCCGATCCTAACAACCGTCGCCGCCGCCGTCTGACGGCCGATGAGCTGATCGCTATTTTGGTATCCATGGCTGGCATTGGCTCGATCTTTTGGTGGTCAGTCTCCCATCGTCCCAATGGCTGGAATTTTGCCCAGACTAATAACAACGAAACAGCAGTCCGCACCACCTTGCCTCTGTCAGCGGAGGGTAATGCTAATAATATTGTCGGCCCAAAAGGCTTCCCCACTAATCAACCAGCGGTAGCAGAATCCAATGATCACATTGTGATGGCCACTTCCACCAGTCAGCCGTCCGTAGCAGCAGCAGCTCCGGCTTCAGTTAATCCGATCGCCGCCGGAGCAGCTGCCGCCGTGGGCACGATCGCTGGCCTCGGCCAGCCATCAGCCTCTGCCAGCCCGCTGCCAACTTCCACAGCTCCGGCTTTTAATGATGTACAGAGCCATTGGGCGAAGGATTACATCGCTGTGCTGCGTGAACGACAAGTTTTGGATGATTTTGGTACGGGTACTTTCGATCCGAACTTGCCAGTGACTAGGGGAGAATATGCCAAGATGCTCGATCGGGCCTTCCCAGAAAAAGTCGTCAGCCAGCAAGTCTTGGAGTTCACCGATATTCCAGCTAGCTACCAGCGGCGTGAGGCTCTGGAGAGATCGGTCAAGATGGGCTTCATGACGGGCTACTCTAAGACTCTCTTCAAGCCCGAGGAAAAAATCCCCCGCTACCAGTTGCAGATTTCCCTGGCCAAGGGTATGGGTCTGAAGCTGCCTGGAGATGTGGAAGGGATCTTGGCCAAGTATCCCGATGCTAGCAAAATGCCCAAGTATGCACGGGAGAAGATGGCTGCGGCGATCTCTTCTGGCCTAGTGGTCAAAGACAAAAATGCCAATTTGCTCCAGCCGACCAATGCTACCACCAGAGGCGAAGCGGCGGCGTTGATCTATGAGGTGTTGGTCAAAGAAGGCAAGGTGCCGCCAGCAAAAGCTAAATAGCAGCTAAAATGGTCAACAGGTAAATATTAGGAGGAATGAAACCCATGGAAGCCTTAGCTTTAAATAACGCCAATGTAGAGACCATTTTGGATGAAATGCGTCCCTACCTAATTTCTGATGGCGGTAATGTGGAACTGGTGGAAATCGATGGCCCGATTGTCAAGCTGCGCCTGCAAGGAGCTTGCGGTTCTTGCCCTAGCTCCACCATGACTCTGCGCATGGGCATTGAGCGTCGCCTGCGGGATGCCATTCCAGAAATCGAAGAAGTTGAACAGGTGTTTTAGTTCAAATCCCAATGTGTCTGCTGCGTCCTAACAATGATAGTTCGCTACCCATTAACGGTTCATTGGGCTTCGTTGTTGGAACTGTGAACGCAATTTGGTAGGGGGTCAGTCTTACTGACTGCGGACGACTGGCCCCACTTGTGCTAATATAGGTTTCTGTAAGGGCATGTGGCTCAGTGGATAGAGCATCAGGTTCCGGTCCTGAGGATCGGGGGTTCGAATCCCTCCATGCTCACTTAATAATGAATGTGTTCCCGTTCTCCCACCAATTGGTAGGGGCGGGAAAATTTTTTGTCGAATTGGCTGGCTAGATCTGCTAGGAGTTCTGAAGCAATGGCTTTCCATTGCTCTCGATCAGACCAGTGGATGACCATGGTAATGATCTGGGGTCTGAGGGGGTCGAGCCAGATCTCTTTGCGTAGGAAAGCCGGATTTTGGGACAGGGCTGTAGTCCAGATTTCTCGGTCAATCTCTAAGAACTCCTCCATATGTAGTGGATCTATCCGAAACTCCAGCAGCTCGATCGCGGTTCCGCGCAGCTGGTTTGTGGTCTGGCTCAGGTCAACTCTAGTCATGGTGGGCACAGGGGGTGAAGGTGATTCGGTATTCCATAGAAAAAGTATAAAAGTATAAGGGATCGCAAAATCCTCAAGTTACTTGGGGGTTTTGTAACAGCTATTAGCTTGATCGATCGCTTCAAATATTGTGAGGGAAAGGAATTCAATGAATAATGAATAGCCACTTCCTGCTCTTGACATTTGTGCTTTTTTATCGATCTCATATCTACAAATCTTTTGCAGATCTCAGAATTCGAAATTTCTTGATCTTGTCACAACCATTGCTGGACACAAATCACAGACACATCAGGATGTTTTTTTTAGAGGATTTCGGGAATCCCTCGGGTAGGGCTGTAGTCATTATCACGCACACAGAGAACTCCAAAACACAGTCCACTCGGTAGTGCTAGTCTAATTACTAACTCAGGAAGTTATACATGTCATTACGGAAACTGTTCTACGGATTCATCGCTCTCTCTGCTGTAGGCATTTCAGTCCCAGCACTGGCTAATCCTCCAGCCAACAACGGTGGAATACTCGTTGAGTCTAATTCCAACACTGTTATCACTGGCAATGGCAACACCGCCACTAACTCCAGCAATCAAAGCGTCAGAAATGATGCTGCTGGCCGTAACGCCAACAGCCCGAACATTACTGTTCGGAGTACCCAAAATTGCGACATCCTCGGTGATGGTAACAGATGCACCAATCGTTCCACGCAATCTGTTAACAACCGCAGTCGTGGTAATTAAAGGATATTTCAAGAAAATATTCGATATCAGTTAGTTTCAATCAACCCAACTTACTTACGGAGAACATTCATGTCTATTCAAAAGATTTCCATCGCTCTAGCTTCTGTTTTGGTGATGGCCGCTGGCGTGCCTGCATTCGCTAATACTGTTAATACTTCCGGTACTTCGCAGACTAACGTACAAACCAACGAAATCAGTGGTAACCGTAGCAGTGGCGTCAACGATAGTAGCCAAAATGCTAGAACTAGCCAAAGCGGTCGTCGTACCGATAATGAAGCTGCAACTGTGCAATCCAGCGACCAACTGAACAGAGTTGGTGGTAACCGCAGCACTGGTCGCAACACTAACGACCAAGTGTCTGTTACTACTCAACGCCGCTAAATTCCCGGGAATGACATATGTGCTACTGAAGTACCTATATCGCCTCCAATTATTTCAAATTCAATCAACTCAACTTACTTACGGAGAACATTCATGTCTATTCAAAAGATTTCCATCGCTCTGGCTTCTGTTTTGGTGATGGCTGCTGGTGTACCTGCGTTCGCTAACACTATCAATACTTCTGGTACTTCGCAGACCAACGTGCAAACCAATGAAATTAGTGGTAACCGTAGCAGTGGCGTCAACGTTAGCAGCCAAAATGCCAGAACTAGCCAAAGCGGTCGTCGTACCGATAATGAAGCTGCAACTACGCAATCCAACGACCAACTGAACAGAGTTACTGGTAACCGCAGCACTGGTCGCAATACTAATGACCAAGGTTCTGTTACTATTCAACGCCGCTAAATTCCCGAAAATGATATAGGTGCTACTGAAGCACCTATATCGCCTCCAATTATTTCAAATTCAATCAACCTAACTTACTTACGGAGAACATTCATGTCTATTCAAAAGATTTCCATCGCTCTAGCTTCTGTTTTGGTGATGGCCGCTGGCGTACCTGCATTCGCTAATACTATCAATACTTCTGGTACTTCTCAAACCAACGTGCAAACCAATGAAATTAGTGGTAACCGTAGCCGCGGTGTCAACGTTAGCAGCCAAGATGCCAGAACTAGCCAAAGCGGTCGTCGTACCGATAATGAAGCTGCAACTGTGCAATCCAGCGACCAACTGAACAGAGTTGGTGGTAACCGCAGCACTGGTCGTAACACTAACGACCAAGTGTCTGTTACTACTCAACGCCGCTAAGATTGTGGTATAGTCCACAACTTAAGCGTCTGGCTTAGTAATCTGGGAACTACAGTCTTCACAAAAGATGTAGCTTCCCTTCTACATTGAAAGGGTGACCCAAAATGTTCCGCAATCAATTAATTATTTTATCTGTCTTAACTGTTCTGGCTTTTGCTGGTTCGGCCCAAGCAGAAGTAATCATCAGACCTAGTTCTGATGGAACCCCGGAAGTACAAACAAGCAACGTTCAAGTTAGTGCTGGTACGGTTACAATTCGTCGTAATACTCGCATCCGCAAGAAAACCCGCTCCAGATACACGACCCAGGCTGCTCCCCGTATCTATTACCCAGTGGTGAATCCGGATCGTGATCATGATGCAGACTATGGTCAGACCACAACTCGTTCTACTTCTAGCTCCAGTTCTACCGTTAATGGCAGAACGCATCGAAGCACTCAGACGACCACTGTTCAAGAGAATGGTCGCACGATTATTCAGTCCAATACTACAGATTAAATATTAAGAGGTTTCATGATCATGAAAAGCAAATTCATCACTGTTTCATTGTTAGCTGCTACTCTGCTGTGCAGCACCCTCAGTGCCAAAGCTTTTGCCGATGGCAGTAGTGGCAATACTGTCAATAATGTTAGTGTTACGAATACGCTTGGAACTGGCCGGCCAGTCACGATTAACCGGGACTCTCGCAGTACGATCACTAATCCTACTGGCCCTAACGTTCATAATGATATTCAAATTGGTCTTTCTGATGGCTGTGGACAATCTAGAACTAACAATAATGTTAGTCACCGAGGTTCCACTGGTGCTAACGTCAGTGTTAATGTAGATGTCTGTAATCCTGCTGCTGGGGGTAGCCGTCGTCGCTAACTTCTACGAAGAACAACCAATTGCAGAATCCTGTGCCGAATGATCAATCTTCATTTGGCACTTTGGCTATTGGAGGCATTCAGCTTAAATATCGTTTGTAGTACCGATATCCATATAGCTAAAGTGTAGATAATAACTATGGCTGTTCCAGAATCTTTTTTCTTTCGATCAATCCTTTTTCAGTAATTTCGCTATGCTGTCTCTTAATAATCCTGCCACGCGGCTACTTATTTCTCTGATGGCAGTTTTAACTAGCTGGACTATGTTGAATCTGCCTCTACTTGCTGGTGCTGAAGGCACTGTTGAACCAATGAATCAATCTAGCCTGACGATCGATCGCAGTAGTCTCAATGGCTCCAACATAATGCTTCAAGTTATTGCCCCCAGTAATGCCAACTTGCAAGGAACCATCAAGCTCAATGGCAAGGTTGTTGCCAACCTGCAAAAAACTCGTTCCTTATCGCTGCAAAGTTGTTTGAGCCTTAGGGCTTGCGAAATAGACTTGTCAGCTAGCTACAATCCTAGCTCGGCGATCGAGGTCAAGCTCTATAGTACCAATGGTGCAATTAACTCTGTCCAGCAGAGTAGTGGCAGTGGCAAACTGCAACAGCGTTTTTCATTGCGTTTGAACTAGCTACCAGGTTGGGCGAAGAAAACTGAGATCCATACTGACAGCCAGTGTGGTTGCATTTTCTGGTGAGAAATGATAATTTCGGACAATCTCATTTCTAGTGTGTTCAGACAATGCGCAAACTACACCTCAGCCTTTCTCTCTTGGTTGGCCTGCTAGGGACCGGTCTACCAGCCATGGCCCAAACCACCAACAATACTCAGCCCACCACTGTTGGGGCCAATTCCAATAATAACCTTATTGATAATCGGCCAGTCCAAAATGCCAATGCTAATACTGGTAACTCTAACTTTATCAATATCCCTAGCATTTATCCTTTGCCGAACAGTATTAATACGCCAGTCAATACCGAGAATGACTTTGGTTTTAATGCTTCCGTAGGCCTGAACACATTGGATAGCTCCAATGTTACTGTTTATGTGGGTGTCATTTTCCAGCCTGGTCGCACGGACGATCATAATCAACGGATGGCTAGACTGCGCAAAGAAACAGAAGTGCTCGAAGCCAATAAGCGTTTGGCCCAGACTCAGCTCTCTTTGTTGGAACAGCAAATTGAAGAAACCAAGTTCCGCTTGCAGCAAGCCAGACAAGCTGCCGGCGCTGTTAAAAAGCCCTAAGTTGCTATCACAGAGTCCAGTGGGTCTAGCCCCAAGGCTCCCTGGACGGCCTTAGAGCCAATTGGAAGTGACGGCCAATAAGATATACTCTTTCCTGAAGCAGCCCGACAAACGACAGGAGAGAAAAGTCATGACCAAATTCCCGATCGACCTGAGCGCCTATAAAAAGGTCACCCTCGATCCTAGCAATCCGACCCTGAGCACCCAGCAGAAAGCTGACCTCCAGGCCAACATCCAACTCTGTAGGGATGCAATTATCTTTTTCACGGCCACCGGCGCAGCGCGCGGCGTAGGTGGACATACCGGTGGGCCTTATGACACCGTCCCGGAAGTAATGATTTTAGATGCGTTATTCCGCAGTCAGACTGATAAATATGTACCGATCTTTTTCGATGAAGCCGGACACCGGGTGGCCACCCAGTACTTAATGTCCACGCTACATGGTGATCTACCGGCAGAACAGTTGATGCTCTATCGGGAAGCAAATTCCCACTTGCCCGGTCACCCAGAACTGGGCTTCACTCCCGGCGTGAAGTTTAGCTCCGGCCGCCTCGGCCATATGTGGCCTTATGTGAACGGTGTGGCCATGGCCAACCCCAGTAAGATTGCTTTCTGTCTGGGTTCCGATGGCTCTCAGCAAGAAGGAAACGACGCGGAAGCCGCTAGACTAGCTGTGGCTCAAGGACTCAACGTCAAGCTGATTATTGATGACAACGATGTGACCATTGCCGGTCACCCTTCGCAATATCTCCGTGGTTGTACCGTAGCCCAGACTCTTACCGGTCATGGCCTGACGGTGATCGAAGGGGATGGCGAAGACCTGGATAGCCTCTATGCCAATATTTGCAAGGCGATTAGTACCCCCGGCCCGATCGCTATTATCAACAAGCGACCGATGTGCCCCGGCATTAAGGGGCTGGAAGGCTCCACCCACGGTCATGATGTAATTTCCGTCAAATTGGCCGTCGAATATCTGAAGGAGCGCGGTCATCATGAAGCTGTGGCCCTGATCGAAGCAGCCAAGCCTGCTAAGCAGAACTACACCTTCCTGGGTTCTAGCACCACCTACGATGCCAACCGTAACGTATTTGGTGATGCCATGGTGGCGATCTTGGGCAAGATGAGTGCTGCCGATCGACTAGCCAAAGTCAAAGTTATTGATAGCGATTTGGAAGGCTCCTGCGGCCTGAAAAAAATCCATGATGCTTACCCAGAAATCTTTATTGCTTCGGGCATTATGGAGCGCGGTAACCTCTCGGCAGCAGCGGGCTTCGGCATGGAAGCCGGCAAACAGGGCATCTTTGGTACCTTCAGCGCCTTTTTGGAAATGTGTATTTCCGAAATCACGATGGCTCGTTTGAACCATTCCAACCTGCTCTGTCACTTCTCCCACTCGGGAATTGATGATATGGCCGATAATACTTGTCACTTTGGTTTGAACAATATGTTCGCCGATAATGGCTTGGACGATGGCTTTGCTACCAATCTGTATTTCCCTGCCGACCCCCATCAAATGCGGGCCTGCTTGGAAACCATCTTTAACGATCCGGGCTTGCGCTTTGTATTCTCCACTCGTTCTAAGGTGCCCAGCATTTTGGATGATCAGGGTAACGAGTTCTTTGGCGGTAACTATAAATTTGTATCCGGTAAGGACGAAGTCATTCGGGAAGGTACCGCAGGCTATGTGGTCAGCTACGGCGAAGCTCTGTATCGGTCTTTGGATGCGGTAGAACGCCTGAAGCAAGAGGGTATTGATGTGGGCTTGATCAACAAGCCGACCTTGAGCGCGATCGATGAAGACACCCTGGCCAAGGTTGGTAAATCTCCCTTGGTAGTGGTGGTGGAATCTTTCAACCGCAAGACTGGTCTGGGGAGCCGCTATGGCTCTTGGTTGCTGGAGCGGGGCTATGCACCGAAGTACGCACATTTGGGTACTTACAAAGAAGGCTGCGGTGGTCTATGGGAACAGTTCCCCCACCAAGGCATCGATTCAGTGGGCATCATGGCTAAGGTGCAGGAATTGCTGAAAAAGTAGGATATTTCACAATATGGTTCGTTTAAGGGTCGATCTAGCCCTCACCCCAGCCCTCTCCCAAGTTTGGGAGAGGGAGCAAGAGACTTCGCTTTTGGCTCCGGTTCCCCTTCCCCCAAACTTGGGGGAAGGGGCTAGGGGATGAGGGCTAGATCAATTTTTTGGGCGGTGGGGCTTTATTCTTCGGTTGTGCCCGATCGGTCGAGTCCCCCTGCTAGCTTAGCCTGCTGCCAGTCCTGTTGTAATTGAAATCGTTCCGCCCAGCTTTCGATATAAGCTAAATCCAGCCGTTCTTGTTGGACTTTTAGAATGCCGAGGATATCTCGCCATTGCTTATCAGATTGGCTCCGGCGTCGCCACTGGAGTTTGCTAATGACGATATCTTCAGGGGTGGCGATGGCAATAGATTTACCGCTAGCTAGCTGGTACCACTGTCTGCGTTCAAACTTGAGCTGTTCGTACTCGCTATCATCGGCCAGCATGAAGTCGATATTTTCGATGGTTTCCAAATGAGTAGCATTCAGGCAAGGTCGTTTTCCACTTAGGGCATCGGCTAACCCAGCTACATAGAACCCCTCTGTTTCCAGCATCGCAACTAACGCTGGTAGGGATAATAGGGGGATAGAGAGCACAATGTCTAAATCCAAAGTAGCCCTTGGTTCCCCATGGGCGATCGCCGCCACTCCACCAGTTACATAGTAAGGAATCTGGGCCTCATCCAGAATCCGCGAGATTAAGGCGGCGATCGCTAGGGGATCTTGACTCCAATTCATCGCATCAAGCCTGGGAAACCAGTGGGGAGGACATTTATCGGAGAGCCATGCCTGGGCCACTTTGCGAGCCAGAAGGGGGGGAGCGAGCTGAGCAAAATTTTGCTGGAGACAGGCTAGGGAGAGCTGACGAGCTTGTTGCCGAAAGCGGGCAGCCAGTTGCAGGCGTTCTAGTGGACTGCGCTGGCGATATAGTCGAAACCGTAGTCGATCGGCTTCGATGGTTGTGTCGATCGATTGAGACCGATAGCCTTTAGGTGTCGGAGAGATCATCGGAAACCTCCAGAATAGAAAACCAATGGAGGGCAGGGTTTAAACCGCGTCCCTGCCCATTGGTTTTGATGATTTTTAGATAGCTCTGGAATTCCAGGATTTTTAGTGGCCTTCAACTTTTGATCGATAGTCTGCCGCCGTCATCATGGAGCCAACTGGAGCGGTATCCTTAACTTTGACCTTGATCAGCCAACCGGCCCCATATGGATCTTCGGCCAGGGCTTCGGGAGCATCGACCATGGCCTGATTGCACTCCACCACTTCACCACCGATCGGAGCTTTCAGGTCTTCTACGGCCTTGACCGATTCTACGGTACCGAAGGCTGCGCCCTGGGTAATGGTGGAGCCGACTTCTGGTAATTCCAGGAATACAATGTCGCCGAGCTGGTCGATCGCAAAGGCCGTGATGCCCACATTGGCCACATCGCCATTTAGTTCGACATATTCGTGGGTATCGGTATAGCGAAGATTTTCTGGATACTGTGCGGTCATAAAACAACCCTTTCTATTAAAATTCTACGGTCAACGGAGCGCGGGGGAAGGGAATCACATCGCGGATGTTAGCCATGCCCGTCATAAATTGTACCAGCCGCTCGAAGCCTAAACCAAAACCAGCATGGGGAACGGTGCCATAGCGGCGCAGATCCAGGTACCACCAGTAGTCCTTGAGTTCGAGGCCCTGGGCAAGAATCCGTTGTTCCAGCACATCTAGCCGTTCTTCCCGCTGAGAGCCACCAATGATTTCGCCGATCTTGGGAGCCAGAATATCCATCGCTGCCACCGTTTTACCATCCTCGTTCAGGCGCATGTAGAAGGCTTTAATCTCCACCGGATAGTCCGTCAAAATCGTCGGCTTCTGAAAGACCTCCTCGGCTAAATAGCGCTCATGTTCCGATTGCAGGTCTAGACCCCAGCTCACGGGATACTCGAAGGTGCGATCGGCCTTTTCCAGAATGGCGATCGCTTCCGTATAGGTCAACCGGGCAAACTCGTTGTTAATAATATTTTCGGCGGTGGCTAGCACCGAGTCATCGATCCGCTGCTGAAAGAACTCTATATCCGCCTGACATTTATCCATTACATACCGGAACACATAGCGCAAAAATTCCTCAGCCAGATTCATATCTCCCTGTAGGTTACAGAAAGCCATCTCCGGCTCGATCATCCAGAACTCCGCCAAGTGCCGTGAGGTATTGGAGTTCTCGGCCCGAAAAGTCGGCCCAAAGGTATAGACATTACTAAAGGCCATGGCCATAATTTCCGCCTCCAATTGACCGCTAACGCTTAAGAAAGCTTGGCGACCGAAGAAATCTTGGCTGTAATCCACTTTGCCCTCGGGCGTCCGGGGCAGTTTGTCTGGATTCAGGGTCGTTACATTGAACATTTCCCCAGCGCCTTCACAATCGCTGGCACTGATAATCGGGGTATGCACCCAGAGAAACCCCTTCTCCTGAAAGAACTGATGGATGGCCGCCGCACAGGCATTCCGTACCCGGAAGACCGCGCCCATAGTATTCGTGCGGCCCCGGAGGTGACCGATCTCTCGCAAAAATTCAAAGGAATGGCGCTTTTTCTGGAGCGGATAGGTTTCCGGATCTGCTTCACCAAATACTTCTACGCTGGTAGCTTGTAATTCTACCCGTTGGCCCTTGGCCGGGGAGGCCACCAGCTGTCCGAGGATCTCCACCGAGGCTCCGGTGTTGATCCGTTTCATCAAGGCTCCATAGTCCGGTACTGTCTGGGCGATCACCACCTGAATATTGGCCATGCAGGATCCATCATTCACATCCACAAAAGCAAATCCCTTGGATTCTCGCTTGCTGCGAATCCAGCCGCGCAGGATAATCTGTTCGCCAACTTGGCTGGTGCGAAGTATGTGGTCGATCGAGCTAGTCATAGAATTTCACCAAAATCAGCAATAGGGACAGGCCGAAACCTATCCCTATCAATTATGGGATGTTATTCGGTTTTTGGAGTCCTAGATTTCTTCAAACTCCGTAGCGGTTTCTTCCGCAGCTAGGGTACTGGCGACGGTCACTAGGTCGATCTGCTGGCGGTAGTAGTCCACATTTTTGACTTCCACTTCCACCCGATCGCCCAAGCGATAGGTAGTGCGATTCTTGCGCCCCACTAAACAGGCATAGCGAGGGCGGAACTCGTACCAATCATCCTTCAAGGAACTGACATGCACTAAGCCTTCTACTAAGAAGTCTTCGACTTCTACAAAAAAGCCATAGGATTGCACGCCCACGATCAAACCCTGGAAGACCTGGCCGATCCGGGACTTCATTTCCTCGGCTTTTTGCAGACCCTGCAGATCGTTCTCCGCATCCTGAGCCACCTTTTGCCGATCGTTCAGGTGCGAAATTGCCCCCACAATCTGGGCTGACAAATCTTGCTGAACGCTGGGAGTCAAGACATTCCAGCTGATTTGACCGTGGCAACTACCGTTGTGCAAATCCACCACTTCCTTGGAGCGAGTGGACTTGCGATCGCGACCACCAGCAAAAACCGTATGGAGCACGCGCTGATTCAGAATATCTCCATAGCGGCTCAAGGGCGAAACTATCTGTAGATAGCCACTCTCAATGCCCAAACCAAAATGCTGACCGGGTTGGCTGCTATAGATCGAAGTCTTCAGCATGGACTTGAGGATGTAGTTCAGCACCCTGGCCACATTGGACTGGGGAAAGGTCTGAGAAATTTGATGCAGATCGGGTAGTGGGGCTTCTTCACCCTCCACTGGTTCTGGTAGTAGGCCCAGATTTTGAACCAAGCGCCGCAGATCGCTGATTTCCATCTGCTCAGGCTGGTACTGCACGCTGTAGATACCGGGCACGCTCAAGGCTTGCAGATGAGTAGCCACCGCCTGGTTGGCAGCGATGGTAATCTCTGCAATTGCTGATTGAATTCGATCCGTAAAAACCACGCCCAATCTCCCCTCATCGGCAAAGCGGGTCTGAGATTCCAACAGACTAATATTCAAGCCGCCTTGCTGTTGGCGTTGCTTGCGGAGCGCCGTGGCAACGGTTTGTAGTAGATCTCGTAGTTTGGTGGCAGCGGCTTTGGGAAATCCCTTCAGCTTGCCCGCGATCGCTTCTTCAATTTGATCGTATTTTAGGTGATAATCCACCTTCACTAGGGTCGGACGAGTTTCGAAGCCAGTCACCAAACCTTCGGCATCCACATTGATGGCAATGGAGATTGCTAAGCGCTGGGCATTGGTAGTTAAAGCACAGGCTAGATTCACTGCTGGCGGCAGCAGGGGTACAAAAACATCCCCAACATAAACGGCAGTACCGCGACGGCGGGCCTCCCGATCCAAATATTCATCCTGTTCTAGATAACTAGCCACATCGGCCACATGGACGATCGTCTGCCATGTTCCATCTTCATTGACTTCTAGGCTAAAAGCATTCTCCCAACGATCTTCTTCTTCGGCCAACGCAAAGGTCATCAGCGTCGTCAGATCCTCTCGATCCTTGGTCATCTTGTTGGTGACCTTCATTGGCAACCGCAGAGCCGCACTGATGATGTTATCTGGAAAGCTAGGTCGCAGATCGTGCTTACAGCAGACAATATCGATTTCCGAGGCATCTTCGGCGCTACTGCCTAAGACCCGCGAAACTCGGCAAAGTGGTGCTTCTTGGCCGATCTGATGGCGCAGTATCTCGACCTGTACCAAATTATCGGTCAAACCACTCAGATCATCATCTGTGGAGAGTACCTCCAATTCGCAGAGCAGTCGATCGTCCAAGGGTACTGCCTGAAATTTGCCTTCTTCTGGTTGCTTCAGTCGGGCTAGGACGGAGGGATTGGCCCGTTCTAAAATCAGTTTGACCGTGCCTTCCGGACTGCGCCGGCGGGTGCCTTCTTTCATGACTTTGATCAAGACTCGATCGCCATTCCAAGCATTGCCTAAGTGGCTCTCTCGAATGTAGATGTCCTCGGCTCCTTCCTGATCTTGGATGGCAAAGCAGAAGCCCTTGCTGGAGCAGCGCAACTTGGCTTCGACCACGTCTTCTTCCATCAAACGGCGATACTTACCTTTATCCTTGGTCAGCACGCCGATCTTGTCCAAAACATCCAATGCAATGCCCAACTGTTGGACATCGGCTTCATCTTCGCAGCCCAGCTTCTTTTCTAGTAGCTTGGGAGCAATAAATTTTTCATCAGAAAAATGCGATAGCAGTGTAGCGATCGAGAAGTTCATGGAGTTCAATTTACCTCTAAGCGGATGCAGGCCCTGGACTCGCTAGAAATGGGTGAAGCTGCAAGGCAAAATAGCTGTGAATATAACTTCCAGCGTGGAGAGCAGTTAGGTTGCCGCTGGCGGTTTTTTGTAAGAATTGCAGTTCAGCCAGTCCCTACTTTGGGCTTGCTGCCACACATCATACCCTATGAAATGATGCAATCGATACACTTATCAATCAAATTTCTTTGGTTCTGTCGGAAAAAAGGGGATGCGGTATGATGGTCTCAGCAAATTTAGTTTTTAAAGAGAGTAAAACGTGTCTGTTGAAACCATCGAAAAGCGTTCAACGTCTCGTAAACTTGCTCCCAAATACCGGGTCTTACTCCACAATGATGATTTCAATAGTATGGAGTATGTCACGCAAGTTTTGATGACTAACATTCCCCACATGACCCAGCCCAAGGCCGTTAGTATCATGATGGAGGCCCACAACAATGGCATGGCCCTAGTGATTATTTGTGAACAAGAACATGCGGAGTTTTATTGTGAAACGCTGCAAAACCATGGCTTGATTAGTTCGATCGAGCCGGAGAGCTAGCCTTGAGCATACACAGCCTGCGCCGGATCGCCAAGTACCCAGCACCGGTCAGGATCCTGGCTTTTTTGCTGGTGCTAGTTTTGGGCTGGGCACCATTTGCAGCCGCTATCTACTTTTACCTAGGGAGCAAAAGCAACCTGCGTGATCCAGAAGTCGCCAATTTGTTGAATATTTTGGTAATGGGTGGATTGGGGGCATTCTTTTTGCTGGCTTTGCCCTGGTGGCAGCGGCTGGTTTATGTTGGCGTTAGCCCGCACCGTGCTCGAGCCTTTCGCTGGATTGGCATGGTCGCTAGTCGCCGCAATGGCTGGGGATTTGTTAAGGGTTGGGCGATCGGCTTTGCCAGTACGGCCCTGCTGTTTTATCTTCAAGGGCTGTGTGGCTGGTTGGAGTGGCAACCTGCCCAGCGTCCTTGGTCTGAAGTTATCGGTGGGGGTATTCTTAGTTCCTTCGGTGTTGCCCTGGCCGAAGAGCTGTTTTTCCGGGGCTGGATCCTGACGGAGTTGGAAGTAGACTATTCACCAAAAGTCGCCCTCTGGAGCAGTTCAGCAGTTTTTGCTGCACTCCATTTTATCAAGCCCCTCTCCGATATCCTGACCCAATTGCCCCAGTTTGCTGGCCTGTGGTTGATGGGGATGGTGCTAGCTGTCGCCAAGCGGAGCGAAGGGCAACGGTTGGGGATTGCGGTGGGACTCCATGCCGGGATGATTGGGGTGATCTATTTAGTGAATGTTGGGCAGCTGATCCACCATCGCAATCCGCGAGTTTCTGACTGGATTACGGGCATCTATGGCCTACCCAATGCCGGATTGATCGGCATCACTGGGTTAGCTGGATTGTTGGCCTATTTCAATTGGTGTCAGCGGAAAGTCCAGGGCAGTAGTTCGGCAGAACTTCTTTAGTCCCTGGGCTAGTTAGCTGCCCTGGATTAGCCTCCAAGCCTGAGCGGCTGCACCGATCAGGCCCACTTGGGGATTCAACACCACAGACACTGGAATCTGGCTGACGACTGGCACCATTCTGCCCTTCTGACCGAAAGCTGCTAGAAAAGCCCCCGCGGTCAGCAGGGACAAATTTTTGGTGGCGATGCCTCCAGCTACATAAAGACCACCCCGCGGCAAAAACTTCAGGGCCAAGTTGCCGGCCTCTGCCCCATAGGCGCTCATGAACATCTGCATCGCCTTTGTGGCTAATGGATTGCTGCCTGCTGCTTGGGCGATCGCCGCCGCCGGATCCACCAAATGGGAATGCTCCGTTCCGGGGCTTTCGTCCCATTGGCGCAGGGCCTTGGCGATCGCTGGCACCTCCACTTGGGGCTGCTCCCGCTCCCGCAAAAAGCGGTAGATATCCACGATTCCGCGCCCCGAAACCAGTCGATCGTAGGAAACATGATCTAGCCCGTAGCGGTTCATTATGTATTCCACCAATTGGAATTCCAGTGGACTGCGAGCCGCAAAATCGCTGTGGCCGCCCTCGCTGGCCAAAACTTCGTATTGATCGTTCACCCACACCAAATATCCTTGGCCCAAACCAGTCCCTGCCCCCAACACGGCCCTCGGGCCTTGGGCCACGGGCTCCCCGGCCTGCAATACTTGCAGCTCCTCGGGCTGGAGGTGGGCCAGACCGTAGCCGATCGCGGCAAAGTCGTTAATTAAATGAATGTTTTCGATCCCTAGCTCTTGGCGGAGCCGATCAGTCTCTAGCTTCCAAGCTAGATTTTGGAGGGTTGCTACCCCCGCGACTACTGGCCCAGCTACCGCAAAACAGGCACTTACCACCTCGCCCTTAATTCCCAGCTCGGCCCAGAATTTCTGCACGACGGGCACTAGGTCGGGAAAATCTTGGCTGGGGTAGGTGCGCTCCCATTCATGGCTCCGCCAGCGATCTGCCGCTGCTACGGCCAGTCGTAAGCGGGTGCTGGTACCACCTATATCTCCGGCCAACAGTAATTTCATCGAATATTCACCCCGAAATTGCTTCCCAATTTTAGGCCAGGATGCGCCTACTGACCCAGGCAATCATTGGTAGCGATCAAAAACCATGATCTAAATATTAAGAACTATTGCGAAAATCCCTTGCCACTTTAAAGCGATCGAACGATATAGTATAAATAAGTAGTTAAGAATACAGCTGAAGACACCCGACTTGTACGGGATGTTATTCTGGCAAAAATGTGGTTCAGCCCTATGGCAGTCCTGAGAGGTTCTGATTTCTGGATGCTGGTTGTACCCTAAATAAAATCATACTCAAATCAAAAAACATTACATAGGAGATTGAGTTCATGTTAGACGCATTTGCAAAGGTCGTATCCCAAGCCGACGCTCGTGGTGAATTTCTCAGCACCGCTCAGCTGGATGCACTATCTGCCATGGTTGCGGATGGCAACAAGCGGATGGATACCGTTAACCGGATCACCAGTAATTCTTCCACCATCGTCGCTAATGCTGCTCGTTCGTTGTTCGCTGAGCAACCTCAGTTGATCGCTCCCGGTGGTAACGCTTACACCAGCCGTCGGATGGCTGCTTGTCTGCGTGATATGGAAATCATCCTGCGCTATATCACTTACGCTATCTTCGCTGGCGATGCATCTGTGTTAGATGACCGTTGCTTGAATGGCTTGAGAGAAACTTATTTGGCGCTGGGCACTCCGGGCTCTTCCGTAGCTGTTGGTGTGGGCAAAATGAAGGAAGCTGCTTTGGCGATCGTCAACGATACCAATGGCATCACTCGTGGTGATTGTGCCGCGATCGCTTCCGAAGTAGGTAGCTATTTCGATAAGGCTGCTGCTGCAGTAGGCTAGTTCGAGTATTTGGCATATTTGGCCCGCGGGCCTATCAAAAACTATCTGGAGATCACAAAATCATGAAGACCCCCTTAACCGAAGCAGTAGCAGCAGCCGATTCTCAAGGACGCTTTCTCAGCTCCACTGAAGTACAAACAGCTTTCGGTCGTTTCCGTCAAGCTGCTGCTAGCATGGAAGCCGCTCGCGGCCTAACTGCTAAGGCTGATGCTCTAGCTAATGGTGCAGCTAATGCTGTTTACCAAAAATTCCCATACACTACTTCCATGCAGGGTGCTAACTTCGCTTCCAGCCAAACTGGTAAAGCCAAGTGCGTTCGCGATATTGGCTACTATGTGCGCATGGTAACTTACTGCTGTGTTGTCGGCGGCACTGGCCCTATGGATGACTACCTGTTGGGTGGCTTGGCTGAAATCAACCGCACCTTCGACCTATCCCCTAGCTGGTATGTTGAAGCTCTGAAGCATGTTAAGTCCAACCATGGCCTGAGTGGTGATGCTGCTGTAGAAGCTAACTCCTACCTCGACTATGCCATCAACGCTCTCAGCTAATTTGGCTCTAAATTAGATTAAGTACCAGAAAGCAATTTTGCTTTCTGGTACTTGTTTTTGTGCAGGACTTCTGGTGGTGTAATGGTATTCAAGAAAAAAGCTAGACGTTCTGGGCTGCCACTAGATTGCCAAGACCAAGCAGCCAGCGACTTGATCGCTACCAAAATAGCTGGCTCGGAGCCTTGCATGATTTGTCGTTTTGGCAACGTGGAGCTAGATGCCACCGTTAGATATCTAAAATTAGCTGCGCGCAGGGGTTCGACCCTGGGTGGATTTGTGAATAGTATTGAATCTCTGCTCTGGAGCGGAGACCTCAAAAAGAGAATGTCCAACAATGCTGGCTTTTTTCCGGCCAGTGATGAGTATTTGGATTTGTTCGGTCAGAGAATGCTCCAAGATATTGGCAACATAGATGTTCTGGGGTCTTGGATCGACAGAGAAGTAAACATCATTAGCTTCCTAAAATCTGCATCTATTGTTTTTCTACACGATTTAGAACCTTACTTCCATGCTCATCCCTGGAGTCGGGAGCTAGCCGGAAAAACTGTTTTGGTAATTCATCCCTTTGAAGAAAGCATTCAAAGTCAATACCAAAAGTACCAAAAACTATTTCAAGACCCCAGGGTGCTCCCAGGATTCACACTCAAGACTTTGAAATCCGTACAGTCGATCGCTGGCAACCATTCTGGCTTCGAGACTTGGTTTGAGGCTCTGGATTGGATGTGTGCAAAGATCCGCAGCACAGATTTTGACGTGGCGATCATTGGCGCTGGAGCCTACGGATTACCTTTGGCCTCCTACATCAAGAAAATTGGTAAGAAATCCATTCATCTGGGTGGTGCTACGCAAATATTGTTTGGGATTAAAGGTGGGCGTTGGGATGGTATTCCGTTCTACCAAAATTTGTATAACGAGCACTGGACTAGACCACTGCCTTCGGAAATACCTGCAAATTATAAATCTGTGGAAGGAGGATGCTACTGGTAATTCTGTTAACCCAATAGTGTACTTAGCAGAAAATGCGAGGGCCAGTTGGCATTGGCGACAATTCACCAGCGAGGGATCGAAATGAAATTGGGTCGTAGCTGAGGTCATCCTCGCGATACGGGAGTACCCGTCCTACGGGATCGACTCAGATCTTCCAGGCAAAACCGCTAAAATTGAAAAAAGCAATTTTAAATTCTCGTAACCATGGCCGCCGAAACACCTTCCAGTAACAAAATTCAAAACATGATTGTAGCCTTGGTGGCGATCGCCTTAGCAGTTGCTCTCTTTTTTGGCCAGCGCTTTCAGCAAAGCAGTACTTCCCTTGGAGCGCAAGCCTCAGCTGCCACCCCGATCGACATGGCCCTCGCCAACGGCAAACCGACCCTGCTGGAATTCTATGCGGACTGGTGCAGCAGTTGCCAAGCGATGGCTCCCAGTCTTGCTCAGCTCAAGCAGGACTATCGTACGACCGTAAACTTTGCCATGTTAAACGTCGATAACACCAAGTGGCTACCCGAAATTGAGAAATACCGAGTTGATGGCATTCCTCATTTTGTCTTTTTCGATAAAAGCGGAGCGCTCCTAGCTCAGGCCATTGGTGAACAGCCCGATAGGGTAGTGCGCTCCGCCCTCGATGAAATTATTGCTGGCCAGGTTCAGCCGATCCCGCAGGACGGGTACTCCCGTATCGCTGCGGGCCAAACCTCTAAGATGCCTGCCGAAAATCTTCCACCCAAAGCCAGCGATCCACGTAGCCATGGTACCTAGGTGCAAGCTAGCTAGCCACCGGCAGAGCCGCGATCAGTCGCTGGGCTTCTGCTAGGTCATAGACAAAAGGGGGAGTCATAGGCTGATAGTCTTTTGCTCTAGGCTCACCATGATAGTTGACTGCATTGATCAACATACACGGCTCATTATCGAAATTGATCGCCGCATGGGGCACCATCGGCGGAATGGTGACCACCTTGGGATGGCGATCGCTCATTGGAATGTAACTGTATTTGCGATTCTGTAACACCACGAGTACCATACTGCCCCGCACGGCAATCAGCCGATCAGTCTGGTGGCGATGGACAAACATATCGTCAACGCTGTTCGGAGCGACTCGCACTAGAATAGTTTCGTCACTGGCTTGGGGCGTATAGAATTCCACCATCCCGGACTTAACGGAATCCAATTCACGAACTTCTACAGATTTGCAAAGAGCCATAACTACCTCTTGGGGGAAAGACCGGAGAATGTTGTGTTGGTCTTGGAACCATCATAGTCAATTAAGCTAAAAACTTTTGTTGCAATTACAACTAAAGTACCAAATTTGTGATACTAAACTTCTTCTCGCACTACCAGGGTGAACTAGCAGCCGGAACGGCGGCAGCGATCTGGGCTGGTTCCTCGATTTTCTACGGTCAAATCGGTCGCCAAGTTTCACCATTAGTTCTCAATCTAAGCAAGGGTTTGTTGGCAATCGGCTATTTGTCAGTCACGATGGTGCTGACCGGCGACTCTTTTCAGTTGCCAACCAAGGCATTGGGACTATTATTGCTCAGTGGTCTGGTGGGAATTGCCTTGGGGGATACGGTTTTCTTTGGGGCGCTCAATCGGATCGGTGCTAGGCTAACCCTCTTAATCAATACCTTGTCTCCAGTGATGACGGCGCTGCTGGCGGATGTTTTTCTGGGTGAGAAGCTGCGGCCTTTAAGTTATCTGGGAATTTGCTTGGCGATCGGTGGAATTGCTGGGGTAATTAGCGACCGTACTACGGATCGATGCTTGTCCCAAGCGGCTGCGCCAACAGAGCAGTCTCGGCAATATTGGCTGGGCATTGGCTGCGCGGTGATATCGGCTGTGGCAAATTCAGTGGCTGCGGTGCTTTCTCGCCAAGCGATGTCTGCCCAGGATCTCAGTCCGGTAGCGACGACTTTCTGGCGGTTGCTGGCGGGGACGATCGGCATCCTGTGCTTACTGGCAGCGCAAAAAAAACGTCCGAATCTGAAGCTTCGCTCTAAAACTTGGGCGCAGTTGGGAGTAGTGGCTTTTTTCAGCACCTACCTGGGCATTTCTTTGCAGCAGACCGCCTTGAAGTTTACAGCGGCGGGGATTGCCCAGACGATCGGCGCTACTAGTCCGCTATTTATTTTGGCACTCGATCGCTGGCGCGGCGAAAAAATTGGCTGGCGGTCTTTGGGCTATGCGGTTTTGTCGATCGGTGGCGTTAGTCTGCTCTTTGTCTAGGCATCAAAAAACGGTGGGTTTTGGCCCACCGCTGACTGAGAATATTCAAGAATCGACTTAGTCGAGGTCATCCATGGCCAATACTGGCTCGGTTTCGCGATCGATACCCTTTTCAAAACCAGCAACTGCGGCGCGAGCGCGGCCAGCGTGCCAGAGGTGACCGATGAACAGGAAGAAGCCCAGTACGAAGTGGGAAGTCGCCAACCAAGCGCGCGGAGATACATAGTTGAAAGCGTTGCTTTCGGTGATTACACCACCTACGGAGTTCAAAGAACCCAGCGGCGCGTGAGTCATGTATTCTGCAGCCCGGCGAGCTTGCCAAGGCTGAATGTCGCTCTTGATCTTAGCCAAATCTAGACCGTTCGGGCCGCGCAGCGGCTCCAACCAAGGTCCTTGGAAATCCCAGAAACGCATGGTTTCACCACCAAAGATGATTTCCCCAGAAGGAGAACGCATCAGATATTTACCTAGACCGGTGGGGCCTTGAGCAGTGGCCACATTAGCACCCAGTCTTTGGTCCCGGACCAAGAAGGTCAAGGCTTGAGCCTGAGAAGCTTCTGGGCCAGTAGGGCCGTAGAATTCACTAGGATAAGCAGTATTGTTGTACCAAACCATGATGGAAGCGATGAAGCCCATCAAAGCTAGAGCGCCCAAGCTATAGGAAAGGTACGCTTCACCAGACCAGACCAATGCGCGTCTGGCCCAGCCGAAAGGAGTAGTCAAAATGTGCCAAACACCACCAGCAATGCAGGTGAAGCCGACCCAGATATGACCGCCAATAATATCTTCTAGGTTGTTGACGCTGATGATCCAGCCTTCGCCACCGAAAGGAGCCTTCAGCAAGTAGCCAAAGATTACCACGGGGTTGAGGGTGGGGTTAGTCACCACGCGGATGTCGCCACCGCCCGGTGCCCAGGTGTCATACACACCACCGAAGAACATCGCCTTCAGTACCAACAGCAGCGCGCCCACACCCAAAATGCATAGGTGGAAGCCCAAGATGCTAGTCATCTTGTTTTTATCGCGCCAGTCGTAGCCGAAGAAAGAAGAGTATTCTTCGAGGGTGTCTGGCCCACGCAGTGCGTGATATAGACCACCTACGCCCAAGACGGCGGAAGAAATTAGGTGCAATACACCAACCACGAAGTAAGGAAAAGAATCGATTACTTCACCACCGGGGCCGATGCCCCAGCCGAGGGTTGCCAAGTGGGGCAGCAGAATGAATCCCTGCTCGTACATAGGCTTTTCTGGCACGAGGTGAGCTACCTCGAACAAAGTCATTGCTCCAGTCCAGAAAACGATCAAACCAGCGTGGGCTACGTGAGCACCCAGCAGTTTGCCAGAAAGGTTAATAAGGCGGGCGTTGCCAGACCACCAAGCATAGCCGGTAGAATCTTGGTCGCGACCACCCATAACCATCGAAGTGTTAAAGGGTGTTTCCACTATTCGGTAACCTCTTAAAGGTGAAATATTAGGAATTTTGAATAGGTGACGGAGCCAGTGAAAACTCAGTCACCCAATAGGTTGCAGTTATAAAACTGTCTTTTGGCCAGAATTAGGTAAAGTTATTGTAACCTTAACCTTTCGAGTTTTGAAGGCTTTTTACAAAGCATTACCGCGAGGCAGTACTTCATCGGGGAAGGTGAACTGCTCGTGGGGTTGATCCTGTGGAGCCATCCAAGCGCGGATTCCTTCATTCAAGAGAATGTTCTTGGTGTAGAAAGTCTCGAACTCGGGGTCTTCGGCGGCCCGTAGCTCCTGAGAAGTGAAGTCGTAAGCGCGCAGGTTTAGAGCCAAACCAACGATACCCACGGAACTCATCCACAGACCGGTGACCGGTACGAACAGCATGAAGAAGTGCAACCACCGTTTGTTGGAGAAAGCAATCCCGAAAATCTGCGACCAAAAACGGTTAGCAGTTACCATCGAGTAGGTTTCTTCAGCTTGGGTA
>JANMHS010000090.1:0-27717 GCA_031375385.1 Synechococcales cyanobacterium OTE_70_metabat_200
TCAAGTAAGCTTTTTTGCTCTACACTGAGATTGATTATGAGTTTTGAAGTTCTTCCTCGCATGACAATTTCTTCGCTACAATTACCTCATAGTAACATTAAATGAATTCCAACCCCTTTCAGTAAAGAGGTGTACTAAGGATTCGATGTAAGCTTCTAGTTCTTGGAGTTGTTGGGCCAGGGGCTGCGTTTCTGACATATGGTAATATCAATTGCGATCAGTTGCAAATTATTAGAGATTATTTACCAGCCCATTCCTTGGCCAGCACCCGCATCAATGCCTTTAGTCCCAAGATAAACGGCGGTTCCACCCGTAGCCTTTCCCTATCCCCATTGTTGATCAAAGTGCTGCGCAGCTCCGTCATGGTCTTATCCATCAGCGCATCGGCATAGCTAGCCTCTAGCCCCGAGCCTCGCCGATATTGAGTGAAAGGCTTAATTTCCTCCTCAATTTCCAGGTCTTTAATTCCTTCATTGAAAGAATTGATGAAATCCACCAGTCGGTCTAGGGTCGCCGGAGCCTCAATCGAACTAATATCATCGCCCCCCGCCTCCATCCGCTGATCAAAGCCCACGTTTTGACCATTGATCCGGCAGTTCTCGCCAGCAATCATTGAATTCTTAATGTTGTGTTCTAAGCCATGCAACCTACTTTTGCTTGAAACTAGGCCAAAAGCTATCTCATCTTGAGGTCGTTGGCTGATCCGGGTACTACTAGTACTAGCCTCTTTCAGCCCCGAGGCATTGGCCAAAATCCTGCGGAATAGATCGCTGATCCCAGAATTCTTAGTGAAAACTCCTTCAGTGGTAAGCCAGTGGAACAGATGCGAGCCATGTCCACCAATATAAACTGAAGGAATTTTTGGCTCCTTGTACTTTTTTTCGGCTGCTAGAGTTCTCATGATCAGACCTATGTAATAGTAAAGACCAGCAGTGCCGATCGCCATCAACTGAATCAAACCTTGGAAATCCTTATCATCCTTCAGCTCCGGCCGCTCATCCTTCAGCCACCGTTCACTTTCATAGCGTAGTAGCGAATCGATCTTCGCCTTGAACTTGTCATCTGCCAAATTTGTCCATTCCTCTTCCGGTCTTTTGAACCATTTGGCAACCAATGCTGATCGCTGAAGTAATAGATCATCTAATAAACTAAGTCGTGAAAGATTCAAAGATACTTGATGAATTATATGATTATCTTGCCAGACTGAAATATCGGTGTGGTCTGGCTCAAAATTAATACAGACAGCTCTGATTAGAGCGCAATCTTCTTGATCGCGGAAATACTGAGCGAAAGCAAGCGAGTTAGAACGTAGATATCTTTGATCATCAATTGCTGGACAATGATGTTGGATGCTGGTTGTTGCGTTGAGTCCGTTGATAATCTCTTGCCAAAGCCTTAGGTAAAGTTTGATTTCCACCTTTGTCCGGATGCTTGGATAGGCAATTACCCATTCGATCTTTTTCACTTCAGTTTTGGCAGCTAATGCACTAACAATAAGAGCTAAATGCTCTAAAAACAACTTGCTGATGTCTGGTTTATTCCAAGCAAAACTTGTTTCAATCCAATTGGATTCCGGGTGGAAATTGATCCGATCAGGCACATAGATTCGCCCATCGTACAAAACTTTCTTGCTCTCATTGCCCGTCTCGCCCAACCTAGTAAAAACATTAGCCAAGGGCAAAGGCTTATCGGTGGGCACAAAAATTTCTGGGATGAAGTTCTCAAACAACACCGGCTGGCGAGTTTCCACGTTGGCCCCTGTCACCTTCAGGTGCAAGCTTTCCAGTTGCAAAGACTTGATCTTGCCCTTGTGGTTAACATAGACATTGGTAAAAGAAGTCCCAAAATCCACTCCTACCCGCCAACTATCAGTCAGCTTTTGCTCCAGGGGAGTCTTGAGCAAAATAAAGCCGATCGGATAACCCTGACGCTGGCAATTAATATGGCTAGGGAAAGAACTGAGGTGGGTGATCATATAGTTGCCATTGCGATCACTATAAGTATGGGGTTCCTGAACCTCATTGAAGCTGACCTGGAAAGTATCGTTGCAATCGAGGTAAAAAGCATAGTAGTCTTGCCAGCCTTCCACCTTAATATGAGGCCATAGCTCCAGCACCGGCACGTCTTCGATCGCCTGAGATTCTTCAAGCACATATTTTTTAGCTAATTTACAATCCCTGGTTTCACCATCAGTACCGAACAAAGGGAGAGTTATCGAGACCTCGACAAACTGTTCATTCTGGAAGAACTGAATTCTTTCTACCAACTCTTTTGGAGTAAAGCATTCTAATAATAGGGGACTAAATGGTAGTAATGGAGTGATTGCGTTGCCATTATACAATAATGGCTGTTCTAATTGAACTGAAATAGCACCAGGCAGAGGATTATCTACGTCAATGAAATACAGAGCAGGCATGAATAAATCCGTAGATTGCACTTGGCTTTCATTCAATTCGTATAATTTCAGAGAACCCAAATCCACCAAGAATGGATCTGCGGTACAATGCTCTATCTTAGGTGGCTTTTTTGAGCGAATCGAATCTAACTCTAGTAAGACATTGGCTGTCAGCGGTGACTTCTTCTTGAGTTTGGGTAAATGATTATGTTTCATGTTCACCACCAGTCAGGACAAAAATCATTTTAGGAAAACTCCAGCGAGCCTTTTGTTTCTAATTTCCATTGCTGCTCTGTTGCGGACATATGTAAGGAGACAATTGCAGGTTTGACTATGGAAAAGCTCCGATAATTGGGTGAATAATTAATGCAGTCAAAAATACTGCCAACTGTGCGCATATTGGCATCAATGATGTTTAGCTTCGGATTTGGTATCAAGTAGGTTTTGCTTCCTTCGCTAAACAGCCAATAGTTACCGCGTCGATCTGATCCCAAGATTATTTCATTCTGGTCACCGCCCCAACGTTTTTGCAAGTTTTCCTCACTTTCCGAAACCACTGTCGGAGAATACCGACTCTTAAATGTTTCAGGACTTTGTTTGTATAAGTCCAAGAAAGGATACTCAGAGAAAGCTATGGGAGCTGCTGAAGCAGATACCGGTTGGGCCACCCCATAACTCTGAGGGCTGGACAGCTCCCGAGACTGCTGCTGCGATAAACTCTTTTCTATTCCTTGAATCTGAGCTGCTTGTTTTTTAACGGCAGAGAGATTGTAATCCAGGGTGCGAACACTCATATCTTGCTCTTTGAAACTTTTATCTAGGTTGGCAATTCTTTCTGAAAGTTTTCGCTCTCTGACAGCACTGTTATTTTTGGTGCGATTGAGTAGATATAGAAGTCCACCTAAACCAGCAAATTCAAGTACATGCAACAGACCTGAGATCCAAGGTAAGAATGTAGCAAATGATGTCGAATCTTTTTTCTCTGGTTGACTTTCTGGATTAGAAGCTGGTTTGTCTGTGGCCGCAGCACCAGTAGGAGATTCGCTAGGAGGAGTCGTCGTCGTCGGACTCCCGGTGCTAGATGGTGATAACGAAGCAGACCTATTCCTATTTCTCCCGGTAGTTCCTGACTGAGAAGAAGAAGAAGGGGATTCAGCGTGAGCGGGAGTGGTGATAGCCTGTATCACCACTCCCACTGACAAGCTCAAGTAAGCTGACAGAACCGTTGGATAAATTAAAAGATGCTGGTAAGTATTTTTCATAGTTAAAAGCTTTACATGAATTGAAGGATGCCCTTGCGGCTCAGTCGCCAGCAGTCTGCCGACTCCTCAGCCACCAAAGCAGGCTTGACTAAATGAAACTCTCGGTAGCTCTCGCTATAGCCACCGCAATCATAGATTGCTTTGGTAGTGATGTATATCTGAGAGATGATTTTTCGCTGTTTGTTGGGGACTAGATAACAATATCCCCCACGAGGCAGAATTAGGTAATTGCCTTTGCGATCGCGATTGAAGACAATATTGCCATCATTCCCATCTCTCAATCGGAGAAAAGCTTCGGGATCCAGCGTAACACTCATAAACTGCTCACGCCATGCCAGTGGCACCTCATTCACTTTGCGGTTATATTCCGATACGATTAAATCCTCATCCGATGGAGATTGGTGATCCTCGCTAATAGTAGCAGGTAAAGACTGTTGAGGATTGGCAGCATTATCATCGTTAGCCCGTCCATTAGCTCGGATTTCGGCCATTCCCCGAGAACCCGCAATAGCAGGGGGCGCCACAGAGATCCCTGCATTCATATCATTTAGTAATCTCGTAAAATCGTTTAGCGCATGCGTATGCTGATTAGAGATTTCGGATAAACTCTGTTGCTGACTGTAAATTTTTTTATTTTCAATGGACTGTTTTTGGAACGCTGCATCCACTTCTTCTTTATTGTCATGGAATAGCTGCAATATATTTTGTAGCTGCTCGGAAAGTTTCCGAATCTCCGCAGTATGCTCTTCTTGTTCCTTAGCAATTACTTCCATGCCATTAGTAAGTGTCTTGATCTCAGCTCGCAATGGCTCCACCAGATCCGTTGGAGGCTCCAAGAGCTGAACATTCATTTCTGAGAGGGGTTTAGTTGGCTTTGTCCCCAACTGAGCCTCTAATCTTAGTACCCTGCGATACATATGATAAGCCCAATTAATAGCTGATTGTAATGAAGCTGCATCGGCCATATTCAATGGCCAATCACAGTTTTCACAAATAGTCTTTTGGGTAGAATTCCCACATACCGGACATTGGCTCATAGCGCACCCCGCAGAAATCAGTAGCCATCAACGATTTACTTTCCGGCCCATTCCCTGGCCAGCACCCGCATCAGCGCCTTCAGTCCCAAGATAAACGGCGGTTCCACCCGTAGCCTTTCCCCATCCCCATTGTTGATGTTGATCAAAGTGCTGCGCAGCTCCGTCATGGTCTTATCCATCAGCGCATCAACATAGCTAGCCTCTAGCCCCGAGCCGCGCCGATATTGACTAAAAGGCTTAATTTCCTCCTCAATTTCCAGGTCTTTAATTCCTTCATTGAAAGAATTGATGAAGTCCACCAATCGGTCTAGGCTCACAGGAGCCTCGATCGAACTAATATCATCGCCCCCCGCCTCCATCCGCTGATCAAAGCCCACATTTTGACCATTGATCCGGCAGTTCTCGCCAGCAATCAGCGGATCCTTTGTCCGGCGCTCCAGCCCTTGCAGCTTGCTCTTATCTAGCACTAAGCCACAGGCCGCCTCGTCCTTCGGTCGCTGGCTGATTTGGGTATCGCTACCACTGGTTTCCTGTAGTCCCGAGCCATCGGCTACCATCCGCCGGAATAGATCGTTGATCCCAGAATTCTTAGTGAAAACTCCCTCATTAGTCAACCAATGGAGCAGACGCGAACCATTACCGCCGATGTAGACCGAGGGAATTTTGCCCTCGGTGTACTTATTCTCCGCTGCCAAAGTACCCAGAATCAGGCCCACGTAGTAATAGATGCCAGCGGTACCGATCGCCATCAACCTAATCAACCCCTGAAAATCCTTATCGTCCTCCAGTTCCGGTCGCTCATCCTTCAGCCACCGCTCACTTTCGTGGCGCAGCAGCGAATCGATCTTGGCCTTGAACTTATCCTCCGCTAGGTCGCTCCATTCCTCCTCCGGTCGCTTGAACCACTTGGCAATCAGCTTTGGCCGCTGCTCTAAGAACTGTGACAGCAAATGGCGACCGGCCAACTGGATCGAGCATTGGTGAATCAGATTGTTATTCTGCCAAATAGAAATATCCGAAGTCCCGCCACCAAGATCAATACAGGCACTGCGCACCAGGTTGCAATCCTCCCGATCAGCAAAATACTGAGCCAGAGCCAAACTCTCAGTGCGGAAAGACTCACTGTTCGGCTCCGGACAACTGTGGGTCATGCCCGTGCGCTTCGTCAACTCCTCCGTTAGATCCCGCCAAGTTTTGGCATAGGCATTGACATCCGCCCGCGAAAAAGCCGAAGGATAGGACACAGACCAATCAATCTTTTTCACGCCTTCCTTAGCAGCCAAAGAACTGACAATCAATCCCAGGTGCTCCAAAAACAATCGATTCAGCTTGCCAGGATCTTTCCACTTCAAGTCCGTTTCAATCCAATTGGATTCTGGGTGGAAATTAATCCGATCAGGCACATAGATTCGCCCATCGTACAAAACTTTCTTGCTCTCATTGCCCGTCTCGCCCAACCTCGTGAGGACACTGGCCAAAGGCAAAGGCTTATCGGCGGGCACAAAAATTTCTGGAATGAAGCTCTCAAACAACACCGGTTGGCGAGTTTCTACGTTAGCCGCTGTCACCTTCAGGTGCAAGCTCTCCAGTTGCAAGGACTTGATCTTGCCCTTTTGGTTGACATAGACATTGGTAAAAGAAGTCCCAAAATCCACTCCCACCCGCCAACTATCAGTCAGCTTTTGCTCCAAGGGGGTCTTGAGTAAAATAAAGCCGATCGGGTAACCCTGACGCTGGCAATTAATATGGCTAGGGAAAGAACTGAGGCGGGTAATGATATAGTCGCCATTGCGATCACTATAAGTATGGGGTTCCTGGGCCTCATTGAAGCTGACCTGGAAAGTATCGTTGGCATCGAAGTAAAAAGCATAGTAGTCTTGCCAGCCTTCCACCTTAATATGAGGCCATAGCTCCAGTACCGGCACGTCTTCGATCGCCTGCTGTTCCTTCAGAGTGTATTCCTTGACCAGTTGATATTCCTCAGGCCGTCCACCCACAGTCATTCCGGCCAAGGGGAGATTCAAAGTCACTCGCACCACCGAGCCATTCTGCAAGAAGCGCACCCTAGCCATCAGATCTTCGGGTGTAAAGTACTCTAGGAGCAGCGGATCGAAAGGCAACAAAGGAGTCACTTTGTTACCATTGAACATCAGGGGCTGATTAGATTGCACAGGAAAGCCCCCCGGCAGGGCATCATCCACATCAATAAAGGCCAGTTCCGGCAAAAATAGTTCCTGGGGTTCGATGCATTTCACGTCATCCCAGCCGACAATCCGGCCCGCCCGCAGGTCAGCAATATTCAAAGAAGCCAAGGTCTTATCCTTGTGCACCCGAATATTTTGGGGGGCAATGCCCCAGACCGTGGCAATTTCTGGATCGATCAAGATCAAGGGCTTAGCTGGAGTCTTACTAGCACTGCCCACCACCTTGATATAGGAATCACCAGAGCCAATTTCCTTCAGCTTAATCGGGCGATTCAGTCCTTTCAATACCGCCCGATTCAAGGTCACGCCAAAGTACTGAGGTTCGTTATCAAAAATATCTTCTTCCGCCGCAGTCCGGCCCATGCTGGTTTGGAAATTGCCCAGTAGACCCACCACGTTATTGATCGTTTGGGGATGGCCACCGTACTCCTTAGTATTAGCTTCCTTCAGCAAATTACTCAGCCAGCCCCCGAACAACGGCTTTTCTTCCTCGCTCAAAAAGCGCTGAGGAAAAACCAGCTTCCGATCATCCACATTCCACCAAGGCAAACCGCTCCAGTCCGCATCGGGCGCTGGCACCACGATTGTCGTAGGGCTGGTCATGCCCACCGGCTCTTTGTTCCAAGTCCAGATGAAGATCTCCTGCCAAGGCTCCTTATTTTCAATCTGATACAGGCTTTTGCTGCCATCGGGCTTCAGTTGCCAGAGGGCTTCTGCAAAGGGGTGCTGGCGCCGGGCCTCATCTACATCAATGCGCTGCACCTGGAGCGGAAAATTCCGAATCTTGGCAAAGGCGATCGCCGCCAACATCCCCTGCCACTGAGCAATCGCCTCCTGCCGCAAAGGATGGATGTTGTTGAACATCGGAATCTCTAGGGTCATGGGCAAGGCCCACATATTTGGCACCGAATTGATCTTTTTGTTGCCCCCTGGTGCCGAATAATCTAGGCTCTTGGCCACTTCTTCAAAGGTGGCCTTGGGATATACTTTCCACTCCCCGCCCCGTTCCGGGAGTTGCAGAGTAGAGTCGTCAGGCTTAAGCTTGGGCAGAATGGGGATAGTCATGGCTAGTTCTAATCTCCTAAATAGTCTTGATCCTAAATGTTGGTAGTGGTGTAGAGGGAAGTAGCCAGACCCACTGCTCCCCGCCGCGTATCCGCACTCTTCTGCCGCCGCAGTTCTTCTTTAATCCACTGGATCCCATCCTGCTTTTGCTTGGTCTTGGGATCGCGGGGATCATCCATTACTAGGTCGCTTAGCCGCTCCTTGTTGCCGAATATTTGGGGGTTGAAAAAGCGCACTCGATCAGTGTCGCACTGATGAATATCCCGAATCCAGCGCAGATAGTCCTGAGACCATTCGCTGAGAATCTTAATAGTCATCTGCTGGGCATCCCCATCCACCCTCGCCGGACTACCTGGCGTGGCATCAAAAAACGGCGTAGCCCAGGGGGGAATGCGGCCTCGATCGCTGCGAAAGCTTTCTAGCTCGCCATGGATATCACTCAACCACAGGTAAGCAAGGCGGGCGGCATTGACCATACTTTTGCGCACCATCGGTGTTTCCGGCAAGTCATTCCAGTCTAAAACACCGCCGCTAGCCCGCGCCACCAGCATGAGGGCATCCTGCCGCTCTTGCAGCAAAAAGTCCCGAGCGGCCAAGGCGGCGTAGAGTTCGATGAAGTGGGGGCGGTTCTGCTGGGTCTTTTTGCCCACACTAAAATCCACCTGGGTAGTATCCTCGTTGCCCAGCAGGTAGACAGTGTCGAATAGGTTGCTGGCTTGGGTGACGTAGTAGCGCAGGGCCGCTTCTGTATTCAACAAAAACTGGTCGGCAGAAGCATAAATGCCGTTGGTATTGGCCCCCGGCGGCACCGTGAAGCTAAAGTAGGGCAGCAAGAATAGGCCACCCAGGCGCACGGACTGGCGGATACCCTCTTTCTCAAATTTATTGCTGAGCAGCCGCGCGATCGTCGGAATTCCCGAAGCCCCAGTGCCACCAAAAATCGAGCCGCAGAGCAGCACCCGAGGATTGTTGCCGCCGCCAGCAGCGTTCTTGATTTCTTGGATGATGCTGCCCCAGGGCGCTGCATCCAACTGGTTCAGATCGATCTGGCTCATCACCGCCGCTCCGATCGAAGGTCGTCCCCGGAATCCTTCGTCTAGCTGCTGCACCCGTTCCTCTGGGCTATACAGCACATCGAAAAAGTTCGCCAAACTCAGGTTGTCTGATCGAATGCCGTTGTACTGAAAAAAGCTGGCTAGTTCCCGATTAAAGGGCTTATCCGCAAAGGGAGACCACAGGTCGTAGGACTTAATCGGAGTCTGCATCCAAGGAATAGTTGCTTGCCGATCGTCGCCGCCCACCATTTGCTGGCATTGCTGATAGAGGCTCAGACTGCGCCGCGCCCTTTCCATGCTGCCGTTGGCCTCATCGGGATCCACGAATAATACTTCGATCTGCTGCTCGCTGTACAACCCCGCCGCTGCCAGTTGGATAATAGCTTCAAAGCATTTGGCCCCCGACCCACCGATACAGATTACAAACAACTTACTAGACATAAAAAATCATTCCTTGGTAAATGACCACGAAAGAAAGGTAAGACTATCTGCGAAAAAGACTGGCTCCCGGTGGTAGGTCGCGGGCGTTACCGGGGGTCGTAGTTGCCGTTGTCAGCCAGTACAAAAATAGAATATCAAAGCTGAAAAACAAGATTAGAGATAGCGTAGCACTATCACTACCAAAAGCAGATCCCAGAATTGACTTGCGCGACCAAATCGCCGCACCGATCACACTGAAAATCGGCAACAGACCCAGGATCCACCAAGCAACTGATCGACCACTGCGAGCCGCATTATTGGCTGGGGGAGACATTGTATTCCAAACACACCAAGCCAATGCTGCAAAAATGGCACAGCCGAACACCAAGCTAGCCTGGGGATAATAGCCATTTGATAGCCAGCGCTCCACGGTGTTCGGTTTCTCCAAATCAACTAACCGGATCATTTGGCTTTGATAGAAAGTCGGTTGCAACACAAACATCAATAGTGCTCCTAAAATTGGGAACACAAAAAGGCGAATAATTTCGACGGTTGTTATAATCATTTACACTAATTTTTTAGCAGACACAAACGCTCAACAGCGGAAGTTGTAAAAAAACAAAAACTCCCGGACATTATAATATAGTCTATCTTATTAATACAATCCACTTAGATATGCTGTCCCAAATGAGCTGTCGTTTCGCTTATCCAATTTTGCTTCTCTCGATGCTGATCGCTCTTTTGTCTGCTTGCAAGCCTGTTTCCTTAGAAGCGATCGGGGTAGCTGAAGGCAAGAGTGTCAGTGGCAAGCAAATTGGCTTGCCCTGCCAATTACCAGCTCAAGCCAACGAATTTGGCGGCAAGTACTTGGTGAATTTAGCGATCGACGGCTCCGCTTCAATGGCGGGCTTCGCCAAGAACAGTAACAGCCGCTACAACAAAATACTGGAACTTTTGGACAACATCACCTTAGTAAATCCTGGCCAGGTGGAGTACGCCAGGGTCGCCGAAAACGTCAAAAAAATGTCTCGGGCAGAATTTCAACAGGCCAAAACCCCTAGCTTCTATACGGGCAAAACCAACAAGATCGCCGATGTGCTGGAAACCTCCGCACCGAAGACAGAAAAGCTCGTGATGATCATCACTGACTTGCAACAGGACGACGGAGACACTAAGCAGGCCACCAAAAAGTTAGTTGACAACTACCTCCAGACCCCCGGTTATGGAGTGGCTATCTGGGGCTTCAAGAGCGAATTTGATGGCCTAGTTTATCCGCCGAATAGCTCTTCCCCATACCCCTATGCGGCTGCTAAGTTAGACACTGGTCACCCCTTCTACATTTTATTGGTAGGCAAGGTGTCTACTATTAACGATTTCACTAAGCAAATTCGAGCACAGGGAGGTGCGCTACTCGGAGATCCCCACAACCAACTATCGATTTTTAGCCCCGATCGCTTGGTCGAGGAGGTCGCCTACCTCCCAGGCAATCCCCAGGATTTGCCAGAAAACTACACCGTACCCCCCTCTCTACTTCTAAATGGCGTAGCCCTCAAGGATGGCGGTCAGCCAATTGGCTTATTGGAAATTGGGGCAAGGGCTGTGGGCAAAACCAAGATTAAGTATACTCTGCCGACTAAAACCGCCAAAGACACTGTCAGTTCTTGGATTACCCAAGTTTCTACTACGGTAAAAAAGTATGATGGCCAGAGCAGCTTTGGGGTAGATAGCACGGTCAAGCCGACGGATTTTCAAGTCAGTCCCGAGGTCACCGATCGAGGTTTTAACCTAAACTTAGATATTAACTCCGATGCTTTTAGCAATGGTCTCTACTATGTCACTAGCGACGTGCAAGTGACGGCAGTAAAGACTCCTAGCCAGTGGGATGATTGGAACGATGCCTCGGGCAAAAACGGCGCAAAAACCGCAGGACTCAAGGAGTTTCTGGATAGTTTGAGCGTTGGTGTTTCTTCTCTAACCAAAGCAAAGCCGGTCACCGTCGCCCGCCTCTGTCATGGGATTCAAAAAAACTAGAGAAACCTATAGATTTCATCCCACGCCCAGATCCCCCAGCCCCAAGTATTTAAAATATTTTTATCCAAGAACTTTTCATCCAAGAATAGAGCTATGGGCGGTCAATCTCAGCATCACTTTTCTCCTGAATCGGCAGTGGTTCGAGACCTAGAAAATAAACTAGCGGACTCCACTGCCAATTTAGCCCAGCGCTATCAAAAGCTGCGCCAGGATCCTGCGGTAGTTTTGGCCCTGAGATATCTGACCCTGGCGGTGATTGCCAGCGAGCTGAATCTCTACGGGGAACACCGATCGGCAGCGATTCTGGTGGATGAAATATCCCAACAGATGAATGACACCAATCCCAACCAGCTCCTGAGCAGCATCCGCTATCTCAAGCTCCGCCACCAAGCGGTTTACGGCCTGAACCCCAACTGGTTTGATCGAGCCGCGGCCAGTGCAGTGGATTGCATCAATCATGCTGTCGCCAGCCGCAAGCGTCCCCAACAGTTAACCCCGCTACCGGCGGCTAGCGCCAATTTTGACTTCGAAGAACAGGTTTCCAGCTCTCGCCTGCGTTTCGATCCGGAAAATCCGCCCACCAAGCTTCGCTCCTTTAGTTGGAGCAAATTAATTCTAACTACTTGCGCCCTCTTTGGCAGTGGCCTGTCGATCGGACTAGTTTTTAACCTCGATCGGCTCAATTTCCCTCAGCTGGCCTGGGCGACCACCAATTCCCCAGCTCCCAACAACAATAATCCAACGGTGGTAGCAGCTTTGCCCAGCCCAGCACCCAGCAACGTTACGACCGTTACGGATCTGCCCATGCCCGTCTTGATAGAGTCCAATCGATCGGTCTCACCGATCCCCCAGGTGATGGGCAGATCCAAACCCCTCCCGGCCAAAACGACGGCCCAGCCCACCAAAGATATCAATCAGTTCATCACCTCCCAACTCAGCGCCCCTTTTTATCAGCAGGTGGTAATTCCAGAAACTACAGTGCAGCCATTGGTTGCGAATTCTCAGCAGAAAATCCCAGCCAACCTTGGCAGCCCATCCGCAGTGGAGCAACGCTTGCAGAAAGTTTGTGGGGGTCAGTTACAGATCTGTAGATATGGGTTGAAAAAACAGACGATGATTGTCACACTCCTGCCGGACTATACCAACAAGATTCAGCAGGTAGCCAAGGCCGCAGCGGCCCAAGATGACAAAGCAGCTAAAATCAGTCTAAACAGCCACATCCAAAGCCTGAATGAGACGCTGGAATCGATCGGACAGCAAGCTAAACTGCCCCTGGAACTCTATGGCAGCAATGGTCAGCTGTTGCAGCGATATCTGCCGAAAAAGTCCGAAGCAACCACCAAAAGTCACTAGAATAGAATAGTTCTGCCCAGCAAGAGACAAAAGTCATGAGCAGTCAATCTCAGCATCAGTTTTTCCCCAGATCGGCCCTAGTCCAAGAGCTAGAAGATCGACTCGCCGCCCCTGGGAAGAATCCAGAAGTGGCGGCGACCTATCAGCAGCTCTGTCGCGATCCAGCGATGGTGCTGGCGGCTCGTTATTTAGCCCTGTCGGCGATCGCCAATAAGCTCAATCTCTACGGGGGGAGCAGCTCGGCCAGCGACCTAGTTCAGGAAATTTCCGAGCACATGAATGCGGTAGATCCGAACAAACTCTTAGCTAGCATTCAGCATCTCAAAAGCTACTATCCTTCTTTGTATCGGATGAATACCTTGGCCTTCGATACGGCGGCGAACACTGCGGTTGATTGCATTCATCGCGCCGTACCTCAGGCCCCAGCAGGAGCAGCACCGGGGCCAGACTTCGCCCCACCACCCGTGACGGCTTGGGGTCAAGCGCCACCTCCCATGGATTTTGCCCAACCATTGGTGACGGTCAATCACCAGCCCACCGCAGCCAGTAATAACCGCGCCATTATTATTGGTGGGTCGATCGTGGCCAGCTCGATCGTGGCCGGTACCTTCTTTTCCCTGGGTCGGAGCAATATACCCCCGACTGCCACGGCGGTGGTGAGTCCTAGTACGCTGCCTAGCCCCTCTAATCTACCAACCATGATAGCCTCAGCCTCAGCTCCCAGTTCGCCCCTGGCCATGCCATCGGTCACCAAAACGGTGGTACCCAGCTATGTGGCTAGTCCAGTGCCATCTCCCAGCCTATCTGGTAATGCCCAGAACTCCAGAGCATCGGTCATCCCCATACCGATTCCCACCCGTGCTGCCAGCCGAACATTCCGGAATCCCACGGCACAGCAGACCCCAGGCGATCAAACGGCCGCCCATCGGCCTAATACTCTCAAAATTGTGCCCCCAGTCCAGGTCTCCAGCGCCACTGCGAATCGTCCTTCGGCCAAGGGCTTTATCAACGATTATTACTCGAAACTAAAGAATGGTCAGTCCCAAAGTGCTTGGCAGGATCTGACCCCCAGCTGGCAGGGCGATCGACAAGCTAACCCCGGTGGCTATAGTGGTGAGTATGCTAAGTGGTGGGGTGGCCTGGGCCGGAGCACGCAGGTTGGCAAAGTAGAGACAGTGAAAACGACGGCAGAGGCAGCGGTGGTGCAAGCCCATTGCCGCTATGGCGGGCAATCCTATATTGCGGAATACTATCTGGCTTTCGATCAGGCCAGCCAGTCTTGGAAGATCGCTCGAATCAAGAAACTGTCTTAAAAATTATCTGGACTTAGCTTAGAGATCGAGGTGGTCAGCCTGAGACGGGATCAGTGAGATTATCGATATCAGGGCTCTGAGTAAGCATCCAAAACTGCAAGTCAACGGAAGATATTGATTCTGGCTAGAATAGCTGGTACCATTACCATGGTAGTACGGCCTTCGTCAAAATCCCTAGGATTGTGGTGGGTTGGGCCTCACAGAGCATAACCCAAGGAAAATAGCCATGGACGACCGACCAGAAATTGTAAAAAAGTTAGAAGGTAAAATCCAGGCTCTATTGCGCGATCAACAACTTGCCACCCAAGCAGTTAGCGGCAGCGAGGTGGATCGATCGCCAGTAGCTAGCTATGAAGTGATTACGAAGGATCCCTATGTGACAATGGGTGTTCGGTACTTGACACTGCACTGTATTGCTAGCAAGCAAGCTTTGTACGACGATCCTCGCGGTCCCGCCCAGATGTTGGGGGTGATGTCTGATGAAATGGGTAAGGTGCCGCTGTCGGAGGTGGTGCAATCAATTCAGTATGTGAAGTCGAACTATAGCCATATCTATCAGGTGGATCCGGCTTTCTTCGATCGAGCTGAGGCTAACGCCAAGGAGCTCATGAGTCGGTTACCAGAAGACCAGCAGGGACAGCCGATCGCTCAGGCTAAAGGGACTAACCTAAAACCAATTCCTATTTCCACAGAACCACAGCCCTCACCTACTTACGTCTCTGATCCAGTGCCGGTAAAAAACCCAGCACCAGTCTTTACCCCAGAAGCAGAAGCACCACTATATACGCCAATACCGATCGCCAGCCAGATCTACACTAATGGCGCACCAGTGGCAACTGCTTTTAATCAACCAGTACCCAGTCAAAGCAATAATAAGAGTGCCTTGATCATCGGTGGTGGAATGATTGCTGGGGCGATTGTGTTCAGTGCGATCGTACTGTCACAGCAGCTCAAACAAAATACTCCAATTCCAACCACTTCCGTCAGCGATCCTAATAATTCACCAGTCTCAAATGACTCCTCATCGACTGCTGCAAGTTCATCGAACCGCATTTCTCAAGAAGAAGCTGTGGGAGTTGTTCAGGAATGGCTGAAGGCTAAGAATACTCTGTTTGCTCCTCCTTACAATCAACAGTTAGGATTGTCTTTGACTACAGGGAAAGCGTTGTCCGACAACGTGCGCGGGCCAAGTACAGATGGAGAAGCCGAAAGTTCTTTGGAGTGGCTAAGAAATCGCGGAAAATATTGGAAATATGGAGAGCAACGACTTGAATCCGTGAAAAACTTCGTATCTGATAACCAAAGAGCCGTCATTACGGTCAATGTTTTCGAGCAAAGGGTTTTGTACGATCGCAGTGGTGGTGTGGAGCAAAGCAGGGCTAAAAGTAGCACGACGAGTTATAGCATCGAGCGCAGCGGCGGCAGGCTAAAGATCTCGGATTTCAAGTAAGTACCTTTGACGTTCAGACTGACAGTTTCTAACAATGGGATAACCTAGTGAAAGACAATCCAAAATTAGCCAAGGCTAAGCACCTTCAGAAAAATCTATTCGCAAAACTGAAAAAACGCCCTAAGTTTCTCATTATTGCTACTAGTTTCCTAGCATCTGTGGCGCTAATGGTTGGAGCTTTGCTAGTAGTCAACAGATCACCTTCTGCCAAGAATGACAGCCCAGTGAAGGTGATAGAGGTAAGCAAGACCTCAGTGCCAACTCCAAGTACAGCCAAAGCATTTACTTTTCCATCCCCTCAGCTCCCACCAACTTTCAAGCTGCCTTTACCAAAATTCGTGTCTAGCGCTGATGGGGTTAGTATGGCTCATCGATCAAGCATCGCTACAACCCCTCTCAAACCAAGCCCCAGGCTGCAAAAGATTATAGACGATGTAGTTAAAGAAGTAACCAATGACAAGCTTAAGAAAGAATCCCTCTCAATTTCAGTGATTGATGTTAACAACGGCGAGATTGCTGGTTATCAATCAAATCGGATGGAGTATCCTGCTAGCATCGTCAAGTTGTTTTGGGCTGTGGCTTTGTACGAACAGATCGATCAGAAACTTTGGAAGCACCCAGAAACCTTCGATGCTTTAGCCAAAAAGATGATCGTAGAATCCGACAATGAGGCAGCTAGTTTCATTGTGGACAGCATCTCCAGAGCCTCTTCGCTACCCCAAAACCTTTTAGGAGCAGAATGGCAAGCCTGGAAATCACAGCGACTGAACATCAATGATTTCTATGCCCAGGGTGGGTACAAAGGTTTAAATGTTTCGCAAAAAACCTACCCAATTCCATATCTCAAACTAAGCGAACCACTGGGTACTGATAAACAATTGCGGCTAGAAGATACCACTACAGATAAACCCAAGAGAAACAAAATCACCGCAGAACAGGCAGCCAAGCTAATGTATGAAACCTGCTCCGTTCCCTCTCTCTCAGTAGAATCTGCAAAGAAGATTTGTGGTTGGCTGACCCGCGATATAAAAGATGCCACCTGGAAAAAGGCTCCAGGTATCCCCATGAATGACTTCAATCCTATTCGAGGCTTTATGGGTGAGGGAGTAGCTGATAATCAGGGTGTTACTGTCCGATCTAAGGCAGGTTGGACAAAAGAGTCTCGCCAAGAGGTAATAACTATCAAGGATGCTGGAGGAAATACCTTGGTGATATCAACCTTTGCGAATAGCTCTGAATACGCTGCCAATGCCAATGTTTTTCCGGTCATCGCCAAGAAAATTTATGCCTCAGCAGGAAAACCTTCCATCAAATAAATCTCATTAAAAACCTTTTGAATTAGTCATGTCAATACTAGACTCCTTTCTTAGTAAAATCCATAAGCATATTGCCGATGGAAAAAGAGTTTCTGTGCATCTAGATAGTTTGGCAAGGTGGCTACAGAAAATCAAAAATGAGGTTGACAAAGATCTTCATTCACAACTAACGAAAGATGATCTTCTGGAAAAACTAACTGTTCATAAATTAAATCAGTCAATAAAGAGTGCTATATTTGAATATGTTACAGAAAGCCTTGTCCTTGCGGGGGGTGGGTACCAAAACATTGAAGACATCGAGAGAAATATCTTGGATGTTATCGACAAAATATTTCACCCTGAAAGTCAAGCAAAAAAAGAGGAAATATGCAGTGATTTGGAGCAATTAATCCAAAGCATCCATGATTTCAAGAAAAAAGCAAATCCATTCACAGCATGTGCTGATTTGTTAGCTTCGAAGAAACCAAAGATACTTAAGTATCCATTAATAGTTGGTCTGATCATCTTCCCTGTTGTAGGTTGTTATGCTTTCCATAAATTTATGTTGAATCATGTAGAAACTAGTTGCATAGATACAGTGCTGCCATTTTACAAAATTTCTTCGGTGGAAACGGCAAACAGAAAATCGTTGGGAATATCTTGCCTAAAAGCGTATTCAGAAAATCCAAAAGACATAGCCAAATTAAAACAAGCAAAGCTTGAGTTCGAAGAGTTAGTTAAAGTTGACAACACAGACAAAGAAGCTACTTTTTTCTTGGAAACCTCGGCAAATTTACTTGCGAAATCCGAGGGCAGTAAAAATCGTCCTAAGTACCCTGAAGCGATAAAACTTTTCGATAAGTATCTTGGCAGAGAGAATCCAGGCTACCCCAGCATGCCGGATGAGATTGTTGATATTATAGTTAGGCTTGGGCATTTCCTGAGTTCCGAGAAAAAATATACTCAAGCCAGGAAGTATTACAGCGCAGCTCTCGGAAAAGACAAAAAAAACATCAATGCGTTTCTTGGTATTTGCACGACCCATTTTGACACAAATGATAAATCCGAATTGCAGGTAATACTAGAGGACTGCTCCAACGCAATCAAATACTTAGAACTTGAAAAAGATACTAACAAAGACACTGCACTAGCGTTAGCTTATAATAACAAGGGGTGTGTACAAGCAAGACTAGGGGAATATTCCGACTCAAGTGCCTCTTTCAAAGAAGGTAAAAAAAAGGATGATGTTAATCCGCATCTTGACAGAGCTTACTTCAATTCTTTAGTTCTGAGTGACACAGATGACAAGCGTGAGGAAGCGATCCAATTCTACAGTGATAGAGGCGAAAGTACCCCGGAGAAAAGTGATGCCAATAATAGCTATGACTTTGCCTTTGGGATCATAAAATTCGCCACTGCAAGCGATACAAAACAGCCTTTGGGTGAGCGAAAGAAAAATTACGAGAAAGCTCTTGATACATTTAAAGAGCTAAGTCAAAAAAACAAAATACACCAAGATTATCGAGGCAGAACTAAACTTTGCCTCGATAATATGAACTCATGTAAAACTAATTGGTCAATCAAGTCCGAACCAAACCATGAATTAGTTGACAACATGCACAAGGTTTTTCTTGCCTTCATTACCACTTACAAAATGAACCCAGTTGTAAGAAATGCACCCATAGTATTTCAGAGTAGAAAGTATGAAGAACTAGAAGGCAGGTTTTGTAAATTGCGAAGAGAGTCAGAAAATGAACTTGGCAAACCATCTAAACCAAAATAATACTCTATATTACACTCCTTGTCATTTCCTTCACTATCACAACAGCTCAATATTTCCAAATAGCTAAAAAGTGGTGGGTGATCGCAGAGTTTTCACCCACCACTTTTCAGCTATTTGCACCGCCAGAAAATGTCGAGAACAGTTTCTTCCTAGTCTGGCTCGATACCCAGCGATCGCAGTTGAGCGGCCAGCCTTTCAGCTCGTTGGTCTGCCTGATCAGCTTTCTCATCTGCTCGATTGGCCCGTTGAGCTTCTTGCTCAGCCCGTTGAGCTTCTTGCTCGGCTCGTTGAGATTCTTGCTCGGCTTGCTCGTATCCAGTAAGGATCTTGTGCTGGAATCGATCGAACCAGCGCAACCACATAGTATCAACACCGAAGTATTTACCGGACCACTTTCCAAGGCTCAGTTGTAACTCCGGAAACCAAAATCCTTGCTGACCTATTTCTCTTTCGAGGTAACGACCATTAGTCAACTGGAAAAGACGAAAATCATTGTCGGATCTGTCGAACACTACATAATAGGGGACTTGTAACTCTTGTTCATAGACTTGCCATTTGGTAGGCGGCTTGCCCACTACCCGTAGAGTTTGGCCCAAATCTTCAGCCTCGGTGCCGGGAGACAGCAGCTCTACGACCAAAAAAGGTACTGCGCCTTCTTGCCAAAGTACATAGCTCCAGCGGAGGTCATCCCCAGACTGAGTAGCTGGTGCGCCGAGCACTAGGAACCAGTCTGGGCGCTTGTACCAAGATGTATGATCCGGATCGTAGTACAAATTGAGATCCGCACCAATAAAAAAGTCTTCTTCAATAGGCGGGCGGCAAGTTTCGCGCAACAGCTTGGGTTGAAAATCATGAAATTCATCGGGCAAACCCATTTCCTCCGGGTCTTCACTGGGTAAATCATACATGGTGGGCAGGTCTGCACGGGCAGGCTGGGTCGGACGATGTTGAATCATGATTGTTAATCCTAACGATTGCCGGTAAAGCCATTCTAAAATAGTTCTAAGGTATTAGTCAAGATACCAGCAGCCAATCATCAGATTTTGGCTGCTGGCGATTCATTACCGGTGAAATTGTCTCATCGGCTACCCTCTTTTCCACTTACAATTCAGTTAGGTCGATCACCGAAGGTGCCAGCGGAGCTATCGGCTAGACAACTTGGTCATCGCCAGAATATTGACTATCCCAAGTGTTCGCTATGGCCAAACTCTACGAAGTTCATCCCGAGAATCCCCAAGCTCGTAGCCTCGACGAAATCGTCCAAAAACTGCGCAGTGGAGCAGTAATGCTCTACCCCACCGATACCGTCTACGCGATCGGCTGCGACCTCCAATCCAAAAGCGCCATCGAACGAGTGCGGCAGATCAAAAAACTGGCCAACGACAAACCCCTCACCTTTCTCTGCCATTCCCTTTCGGACATTGCCACCTATGCGATCGTCAGCGATGCCGCCTACCGACTAATGAAACACTGCGTCCCTGGCCCTTACACCTTTATCCTGCCCGCCACCAAACTAGTTCCCAAAATGGTCCAAGATCCCAAACGAAAAACTACCGGTATCCGCGTCCCCCAAAACAACCTGTGCCAAGAACTGATGTCCCGGCTAGGTAACCCCCTGATTTCCACCTCCGCCCATACTAAAGACGAAGCACCAGATGGCGAAGAATTCGCGCAGATCGATAAAGCCCAGCTCTTTGACTACTTCGATAACCTAATCGATATCACGATCGACGATGGCTCTCCGGCGACCGCTCGCACATCTACTATTCTAGACATGACCACCACCGAGCCAGAAGTGATTCGCCAGGGTGCTGGGTGGGAAGAGATCTCTCCTTGGCTCGATTAGTAAATATGCTTACTAGCAGGTGTACTAATACCTCGTCAAAAGTACTTGTGCCAGTATCGAAACTGTCCACCGCTCACAGCCAAAAATCATGGCAGGCCATAGCACCTTCCAAGTAAGCCAAAGCCTCTCACTGCCTGAGATTTTTTTCCATCACCGCCTAGCCCGATCTACGCAAATTGGCTGTGACGGTAAGCCCAATTACTTAGTGACACATTCCCCCCCAAGATCCTAGTTCTGAAAGTTACATTCGGTAGGTAAGCAAAAATTTTGCTGCTTCAAATCTATCAGGGATATAAAAAGAGTAACGTGGTGTTAGCTTCATCTGAATGCCTACCTATAAGCATTAGCAACAAAAATAGAAAATCTGTAGACAGCACGGTAGTAATTGCCGGAGACCGCCCTTTGCGCGTCGCTCTCTTCGAGATTTTGCAGAGTAATACGAAAAGTCCAGCAACTCACATTCAAACCATTGCCGATCGCATCGCCAATGAAGTAGAAAGAATCTGCTGTAAGAGCGACCGCATCCAAAATTCCGGCGTGAGCGATTCTTGGCTAACCGGTCTAGCCAAGCACCGGATCTCAAAGTGCCTCTACTACTACCAGCTGGGCTCCCGCCAAGGCCGGATCGAACTCCATAGCCATCTGAGTGCGATCGTCTATCGCTACATCACCCAACCCCAATCTCAGCTAAGCTTCCAGGGTCGCTATTCCCTGATCGAAGATTTCTTGCAAGACTTCTATGCCGAAGCGCTGAAAGCCTTTCGTCGAGAGAATGAGCTGCCCTTCGATTACACACCCCGCAGCATGATTCAGTTAGCTGAATACATGGTATTTACGGAATGCTATGCCAAGCGACGGATCCAGCTCCAGTATGGTAAAAGTCAACAACTGATCATCCTGCGCGCCCAGACCTTTAGCAAGCGCCAGCCCGATGCCAGCGTAGACATCGAACAGGCTTTCGATACAGCTAAGGACGATGACGGCGAAGGTAGCAACAGTCGCCTCCTCCAACAACTGCGGGCCAAGATGGTCTCCGATAGCGATGACCCCAGCGAAGGTGTATTGCGCGATCGGGTGGTGGCTCAATTGATTACATATCTAGAGGAACAGGATCAAGAGCAGTGTATTAATTACCTGCTGCTGAAACTAGAAGACCTCTCGGCCCCAGAAATCGAAGAAATGCTGGGTATCGATGCTCGCCAGCGGGATTACTTGCAACAGCGCTTTAAGTATCACATCGAAAAGTTTGCACGGGTTTCCAATTGGGAACTAGTACTCCAGTGGCTGGGTGCAGAAATCGAGCAAAAGCTTGGTCTGACTAGTGCCATGTGGGAAGAACTGCTCGCTAAGCTCACCCCAGAGCAGCAAACTATTCTGGAACTAAAGCAGCAGCAGGTGCCCGATCGAGAGATCATGAAGCAAACTAAGCTCACCGAGAAAAAGCTGCAAATGCGTTGGTCTAGTATTTTGAGTACCGCTGCCGAACTACGCAATCAGAACTAATTGATCGGAACCTCCGCAAGACTCCACCCAAAGCCTCCGGCCCACAAGCACATTCGCGCAGCATCTGCTTCAGCAGAACAGGCCAGCGAACTGGAGAGGATGTCATTACAGATTCCAATATCCACCCCCTAAATTCTTAGGGGGCGGTTTCCGTTAGAATTGGGATTCCATTGGTTCGCAGTGGATTTTTTTGGAATTAAGAGTGACTATGGCTAGATGGTGGCGGTGGATTGGACTATTTTTGGTAGGTTGGTGCTTAGCGCTGATGACGGCCTGTACACCTACGGTAGAAATCACTTTAGTTTCCAATAGCGTCTCCAAAGCTGCTTACCAACAGATCGCCGATCAATTCGCCGAGGAATGGCATCGCCAGCATCCGTCTCAGCAGGTTTCCTTCAATCAGAGCTACGGATCCTCCGGTGCCCAGACCAGAGCAGTGATCGATGGTCTCGAAGCTGATGTGGTGGCTTTGGCTCTCCAGCCCGATGTGGACAAAATCCAAAAGGCTGGTTTGATCGATAAAGGCTGGGCCGCTGAATTTCCGAACCAGTCGATCGTCGCCAAGAGTGTGGCGGCGATCGTCACCCAGCCCGGCAACCCCAAGCAGATCAAATCCTGGGCCGACCTAGCCCAACCTGATTTAAAGATCGTGACCACCAACCCCAAAAGCTCCGGGGCGGCTCGCTGGACATTTTTGGCGATCTGGGGCGGCCTACCCCAAGCCAGCGAAACAGAAATCCAAAAGATCTATCAAAACGCTACAGTATTGGCCAAGGATGCCAGGGAAGCCAGCGATGTATTCTTTAAGCAGGGTCAGGGAGATGTGTTGATCACCTACGAAAATGAGGCGATTTTGATCGGTCAAAAGGGCGAACCGGTCACCTACATTTCACCGCCCAGCAATATTTCGATCGATTTTCCGATCGCCCTAGTGGATAGAAATGTAGACAAGCATCAAAACCGCCGGGTGGTGGAAGCCTTTATCAAATACCTCTTTACGGCCCCGGCCCAAGCGGAATTTGCCAAGGTCGGCTTCCGGCCCGTGCTGCCCAAGGTATATAGCCAATTTGCCAAACAGTATCAACAGGTATCCACACTGTTTGCCGTCGATCAACTGGGTGGCTGGCAAGCAGCACAGCAGAAATTTTTTGCTAAAGATGCCATGTTCGATCGCATTGAAGCTAACCTAAAAAAATGACCCAACTTACCGTCGTCAATCGCAGCAAATCCCAACGCTTCTACTCCTCTTGGCCCTGGCGGATCACCATCGGCTATCTGGTGGTGATGTTGCTATTGCCGATCGCTGCGCTGTTCTCCAAGGCTGTCACCATTAGTGGTAGTGAATTTTGGCAGACTGTCACTAGCCCGATCGCCCTTTCGGCCTACGAAGTCACCTTTGTGACCGCAGCGGTCACGGCGTTGATCAATGGAGTTTTTGGCACCTTGATTGCTTGGGTGCTGGTACGCTACGATTTTCCAGGCAAGAAAATCATCAACGGCATCATCGATCTGCCCTTTGCCCTCCCGACCTCGGTAGCCGGATTGACGCTCGCTAATGTCTACAGCCCCAAGGGTTGGATTGGCGGTCTATTGGCTCCGATGGGATTACAGATTGCTTTCACGCGCTGGGGTGTGGTGGTGGCTATGCTGTTCATTTCCCTACCTTTCGTAGTGCGGACTTTGCAGCCGGTGCTAGAAGAAATGGAGAAGGAAGTGGAGGAAGCCGCCTGGAGCCTGGGTGCTACGCCCAGCCAAACTTTTTGGCAGGTGATTTTGCCCCCGTTGTTACCAGCCATCTTGACTGGAGTGACTTTGGGCTTTTCGCGCTCCGTGGGCGAATATGGCTCGATCGTGATGGTCGCTGCCAACCGGCCTTTTCAGGATTTGATTGCCTCCGTACTGATCTGGCAAAAAATCGAAAATTACGATCTGCCGGGAGCTACGGCGATCGGCACAGTGATGCTCCTCATTTCCTTGGTGTTATTGCTCTCGATCAACTGGCTCCAGGCCTGGAGTCAACGGTATCGTGGTGAGTAACGAAATATAATTTCGTGGCCGATCAATGGCCGATCGATGACTTATTTTGAGTGGGCTTGAGAAATCTCAACAAAATTTGTGAATAATAAAGACTAAGATGGTTGCAGAAGCACTCATCTATTGTCCTAAGAGGTTCTTGTCATGACCGCAACTTTAGTACAAAATATCGCTAATCTGACTCCGGCAGATATTGAGGAACTGGCTAACCGCCTAGAGGAAGATGCTTATAGCAATCCTTTTGATGGTTTAGAAGATTGGCATACGCTGCGGGCGATCGCTTTTCAGAAGCCCGAACTGGTGCAAGCCTACGTGCATTTGCTAGACATGGAAGCCTACGACGAGTCCTAGAATTTTGCGAGATTCCAACCGCCCCCCACGCATCCTGATTGCGATCGGTGGGGGCATTGCTGCCTACAAAGTCTGCTCGGTCATCTCCACTCTTTTTCAACAGGGGGTGGAGGTGCGAGTATTACTGACGGAAGCGGCCCAGCATTTTGTGACCACCACCACTGTTTCCACCCTAGCCAGACATCCAGCCTATACAAACCAGGATTTTTGGCAAGCTACGGCCCGTCCCCTACACATCGACCTGGGGGAATGGGCCGATTTACTGCTAATTGCCCCCCTGACCGCCAATACCTTGGCCAAATTAACCTATGGGTTGGCGGATAATTTGTTGACCAATACGGTGCTGGCCTCCACCTGCCCAGTGCTATTAGCTCCGGCCATGAATACGGATATGTGGGAGCAGCACACCGTACAACACAATTGGCAACAACTCCAGCAGGATCCTCGCTACCACGCCTGTGTACCTACCTCCGGCCTGCTGGCCTGTGATCGGGTGGGAACGGGGCGAATGGCGGAGCCGGAGACGATTGTGGATCGACTACGATCCCTGATCCTCTCCGGCGGTCGCCGGGATCTGCAAGGCCAGAGAGTTTTGGTCAGTACCGGCGGCACCAAGGAATTTCTAGACCCGGTGCGCTTTATCGGCAATCCAGCCACGGGTAAAATGGGCTTGGCGATCGCCCGCGCAGCAGCTCATCGAGGTGCCCAAGTAGATTTGGTCTACGGCACCCTCCCAGAGTTGCCTACGGAGCCGGAAATCAGACCGATCTCCACCCCCACTAGCGATCGGATGGCCGCAGCATTATTTGCATGTTTTCCAGCAGCAGACCTGATCTTTATGGCGGCGGCAGTAGCCGATGTGAAGCCCGCCAGCTATAGCGATCGCAAACTGGCGAAGGACGAGTTGCCGAGTGCAATTCCGGTAGCAGCAGTATTAGATATTGCCGCCGAGCTAGGCCGTCGCAAACAATCTCACCAGAAACTGATTGGCTTTGCAGCCCAAACGGGAGATATTATCACACCGGCCCTAGGCAAATTAGCGCGCAAGCGTTTAGATGCGATTGTCGCCAACTCGATTGACCTCCCCACTGGGGGCTTTGGCAGCGACGAAAATCAAGCAATCTGGCTCACGGCCTCCGGCGAATCCATCGAAATCCCCCTTTGTTCCAAACTAGCCATGGCGCACCGCCTCTTAGATCTCAGCTTAACTCTCGGTTAATTGCTGTTTGGCAATCACAATTGCCGCCCGCACCCGATCGAACCCCGTCCCGCCAAAACTATTCCGAGCCGCCACCACCTGCCGCGGCGCGATCGCCCCATAAATATCCTCCTCAAAAGCCGGATGAATCGCCCGCCATTCCTCCAAAGTCAAATCCTTCAACAACTTATTAGCTTGCAAACAAGTTTTAACCACCTGACCCACCATGTTATAGGCATCGCGAAAAGGGACATTTTTGGTAGTTAAATAGTCAGCCACATCAGTAGCATTAGAAAAATCTTCATTCACCGCCGCCGCCAACCGAGCTGTCTGGAATTCCAAACCCTCCTGAAACAACACCATCATCGCCGTCAGACAGATTTCCACCGTTTTAACGGTATCGAAGATACCCTCTTTATCCTCTTGCAAATCTTTGTTATAGGCCAAAGGCAAACCTTTCATAATCGTCAACAACCCTTGCAAATGACCAAAGACTCGCCCGGTCTTACCTCTGACTAGCTCCGCCACATCAGGATTTTTCTTCTGAGGCATAATACTAGAACCCGTGGCACAGCGATCGGTCAATTTCACAAAACCCGCTTCCTGAGTAGCCCAAAAAATCACTTCCTCCGCCAGCCGGCTCAGATGCACCATAATCAAGCTAGCAGCAGCCAAGAATTCAATCCCAAAATCTCGATCGCTCACGCCATCCAAACTATTAGCGTAGATCCCCTCAAATTCCAACCGATCAGCGGTGAACTGGCGGTCGATCGGCAGTGTGGTGCCCGCTAAAGCACCACAACCCAAAGGAGAAATATTCACCCGCTTGCGGACATCGCCCAATCTTTCCCAATCCCGCTGAGCCATCTCAAAATAGGCTAAAAGATGATGGGCAAGGCTCACCGGTTGGGCCCGCTGCAGGTGCGTATAGCCAGGAATCAGGGTCTCCACATGCTCCTGAGCGAGTTCAAGGAGCACGCCTTGCCAGTCGCGGAGTTGCTGACGAATAGTGTCAATTTTGGCCCGCAGATAAAGGCGGGTATCGGTTCCCACTTGGTCGTTGCGAGAGCGCGCCGTATGCAGCTTTTTGCCCGCATCACCGACAATCGCGATCAGCCTTTTTTCCACGGCAAAATGTACATCTTCCAGATCAATGCCCGTGGGTAAATGACCACTGCGATGTTCTTGGCGGATCTGTTCCAATCCGGCCACTAGGGTATCAGCTTCGGTACTAGTAATGATGCCGGTGTGGGCCAACATTTGGGCATGGGCGATCGAGCCGGTGATGTCGTATTCGATCAACTGAATATCGAAACCAATGCTGGCATTGAATTCCACGATAGCCGGATGGAGTGTTCCATCAAAGCGTTTGCTCCAAGTCTGAGTCATAACTGTTTTCCCTAGCGACCGATCGATTATAGGCCGAACTTGCCCTTACCATTGAATTCCTATTCTCCAAAAATCACTTGGGTTCCATCTTAACAGCGGGGTACTCCCGCTAGAACGGTAATCCGTTTGGCGGTGACGGGGGATAGCGAGGCAATGAGGAGTTCCACCCCCAAGTGATTTAGGAAGTGTAGCTTCTAATAGCGAGTGGGGTGGGCGACAAGTTGCCAATTAATTAAGTAAATGCGGCTAATTAAACTTAAGACAGCTTCAGTCTGGATGAAGGTTTTAGCCCTCTTGGTGTTACATTTAATTACCCATGGCTACTTATTGAGCGCAGTCTGGTTTTCAACGTATTGCTTAATCTGTTCAATGTTATAAGTCATGGCACTAAATGCGTTATAGTATGTTCATGCTACTCACTTACCAGTACCGATTGCAACCAACACCGGAGCAGGTGGCGACAATGAGCCACTGGGGAGAGATGCTGCGTCGTCACTGGAATTATGCTTTAGGGGAAAGGCTAGAGTGGCTAAGGCGAACTAGGAGCCGAATGGATCGCTGTAGTCTAATAAGTGAGCCAATTGGCCGCATTCCTGAGCCAGTCAATTACTATTCGCAAGCAGCAGCACTGAAGGAAACAAAGGCATTATTCCCGGAGTACCAAAATATCTACGCCGACTGCCAACAGCAGAATTTAATGAGACTGGAGAAGGCGTGGAAAAGGTGGATGGTA
>JANMHS010000091.1:0-32957 GCA_031375385.1 Synechococcales cyanobacterium OTE_70_metabat_200
TCAAGTAAGCTTTTTTGCTCTACACTGAGATTGATTATGAGTTTTGAAGTTCTTCCTCGCATGACAATTTCTTCGCTACAATTACCTCATAGTAACATTAAATGAATTCCAACCCCTTTCAGTAAAGAGGTGTACTAAGGAAGCACCGCGATGGGGACAGGTATTATCGAATCCATGCAAGATGCCTTGGCGTGAAGCGGAGCTATCCCGGAGGGAATCGCGGTAGAGGACGATCGGGCGATCAAAAATCCGAATTAGTTTGGGCTGTGCTGTCACTTCTGAGCTAAATTCAACGGCATACCAAAAGTTGTTCAACATAGAGCAAACCATAAAAACCACAAATCGACAGGGCGTTTTGCATACTGCATCCGCAACTGGTCTGAGTATAGCGCTGGATTCCAGCAAGGGGAAGTTTCGCCTTCTGGATCGACGAAGGCTAAACCTACATCTGAAACAAAGTAGGTATTAGAACATTACCACCGCGAAATTATAGAATGCCCGCCATTAATACCTCTACCTCACGCCACATCTTGAAGACTGAAACAAAGATCTTTACAGCAGGCCAGAAGGCAGGTGATCGCCCACCGTCACTAATCTACCCACCGCATCATAAAAATAGTCAAAGGTTACGGCAGGGACTCCGATCGTCCCAGCATTATCCACGGAGGTTATCCGGTTCAGAGCGTCATATCCATAGGTATATTTGGCATTAGGGTCAGTAACCGTGAGCAGATTCCCTACTGCGTCGTAGGTGTAAACGATCGCTCTCAAGCTCACCCCACCAGCACCAATCCAATTCTCAGAAGTCTTACGGTTGTTCCGATCGATCATCGCCACCCGATTACTTACAACATCATACAACGGTTCCAGCTCACGTAAGGTACGATAACATTAACTAGCTGTAGTAGCAGCAATGAGTGAACCATCCTTTCAAGTCGCTTTCTGTTACCTCATCAAAGGCTGCCTGTAAAGCATCCATTAAGTCTGGATACGTTCTAGCTGCCAGACTTCTCAGGATGTTCTTGATTTTAGACCAGGCATTTTCTATGGGTGAAAAATCCGGTGAATATGGTGGCAAGTAAATTAAGGTTGCTCCGGCTGCTCTGATCATTCGCTCTACTTCCTCCCCTTTGTGTACCGAGCAATTATCCATTATCACTATTGCTCCTACCCACAGCTGCGGTACCAGCACACCGCTGATGAATGCTTCAAATGTCACCCCATTCACTGCTCCTAATGCACTCCATTGAGCTAATATTCTATCAATGGTGATGGCTGAAATGACTGATACGTTGGTACCTTTCGAACTAGGTTTTTCTCCATATGCTCTTTTCCCTCTTGGCAAACGCGCCATTGTCCTGACCATTGCCAAGTTGATCCCCGATTCATCCAAAAACACCAAGTCAGCTAATGGCAAGTCTTTCACTAGTTGCCAGTACTTAAAACGTGCTTCTAATACTCGGTCACTGCCTTTTTCTGGAGGCCGGAGACTTTTTTTTTTCGTGTTAGCCCCAGCTTGACGTGGATGATCTGGTGAATAGTGGAGATAGCTAGTAGAACATCAGTTTTATTATAGAGATACTGTCGCAGCTCCGACAAAGTGGCATCCGGATGGGCCAGGACAATCTCGCGCAGGGTTTCTAGCTGTTGCTCATTGAGCTTAGATGGTGTTTGGAGTAGACGAACACTAGGTCCGATCATGTTGTAGCGCTTGTGTCGCAAGAGTAAATTGGAGACAAAACTGACAGCAACACCAAAGTTAGCTGCCAGCTGTCTTTGGGAGATGCCGCCAGCTGCGTAGGCATCGATGATTTTTTGTCGTAGGTCTATGGAGTAGGGTTTCACTGTTTTTATGCTAAACTAGTTTCACGAAAGTTATTGTACCTTACAAGAGGTAGAACCGCTATAGTTGGCTGTCTAATACTGGTTGCTCTAACTGTGAAAACTCTTGTAAAGATGAAGCAATATTTTGGCGCAGGGGATCAATTATTACCGGAGTGAAATTATCTCCAGCCAATGAAGTAAAGCTCTCATGGTTAGGGGCAATAGTACTAATTAAATTATTTACAGAAAGATTATGATCACTGCTCCAGTCCGTTGCCAAAAATGGCAATTGACCTGTGACAAATAGCTTAGAAGATGGAGTTTGGGAAATCCCACCGAGGAAATCCAATCCGTTAATGCCAAAATTCGTGGGGATAATCTGGTTCGGGTAGAGTTGATTATTGAAGGAAAACGCCAAAGATTGTTCGTTAGTCATACACCCAAAAATTAACCACATCTGAAGTATTCCAGGGTAAAGCTTAAAGTGTTCCTAAGTTTTTGTAAATAGGTATTTATAGGGTTGGTTTCCTGTATCAATAGATTACAGTTGTAGTTTCTTGGATCAGACAATGATTGACATAGCTTTTACCCAGTTTTGTGCAACCTGCCGACGAGAGTTTCAATCGCTGGTATCCTAAAATCTCCCTGGTGATCGATTCGCAGCCATTAAAGAAATTATTTGTCGTCGATCGATTTTCCCTTGATCGTTTCTGGGGATCTCGGCCACAGCCAGCCAATCCTTAGGCTGCTTAAATTTACTCAGACAGCTAGCGATCGCCGATCGCAAATCCTCGATCTCCACCACCCCATTGGGCACATAGATCGCCACCACCCGCTCACCCCAATCCGCATCGGGCCAGCCGATCGCACAAACATCCAATACCAATCCAGTCTCCCGAATTGCCGCTTCCACTTCCTGGGGAAAAACCTTCTCGCCACCACTGATAATTTTCTGACTGTGGCGACCAAAGATCTGGATATGACCGAATTCATCGATCGCCCCCAGATCGTCACACCAACAATCGCTATCGTGCAAACCGGGTGGCCAATAGCCCGCCATCAAAGATGGAGAGGCGATCGAAATCCGGCCTTCTGCATCGATCTGTAAATTTACATGGGGTAAAGGCAAGCCGCTAGATAAGCGACCGGCAAGGAATTCCGAAACAGGCATAGCCGTTACCATCGCCGCTGTTTCCGTGGCACCATAGCTGGGCGAGAGGGGAATATTTTGGGCGCGGGCGGCGATCGCCAAGTCCGGTGGCAAGGGAGCGCCGCCAATGATCACGGCCCGGAAAGAGCGCAGCCAATCTGGTCGATCGAGCAGATATCGCTGGAGCTGGGTGGGGACTAAGGATAGAAAAAATGATTGGGGGGCCACCGGCTCCAAGGTGAAGCGCAGTTGACCGAGGGTAGTGGCCGATCGCCAGAGCTGCATCAAACCACTGACATGGTAAAGCGGCAGCAGGCAGCAGGAATTAATTGACCTAACTCCATAGAATTCCTGAAACCCCACAGTCGCAGCACTTAAGGTCGCTGGGCTATGGATCGCAAACTTGAGCTGGCCGGAGGTGCCCCCAGTGGGAATCAGAATCTGTCCAGGCCGGGGCAGTGGATTGCTGGCCAGCAAAGCCCGAAACTGCTCTATTTCAGAACTTCCCCAACGAGGATTGGCTAAAAAAACTGGGACTTGGCACAGCACCGCAGCCCAGAATTCAGTAATGAATTGTTCGGGGTCAGTAGTCGAAATTATTTGATAGTTGCGGGGAATTTGCTCAGGCTGCTGGTTGGCGTTAGCCTGGGAGACAGCCCGGATCGCCGCTACCAAGTGAGTCAGGCCGTTCAACTCTAACCAATGATATATCTGAGCAGCCGTAAGCATCGCACGATCGAGAAGTCGAATTTCTCCAGTATGCCTGAAAAGTCCAATAGAGCTAAAGTAATTACTCACTATTGGTAATAGCGTGAGGGACGGCGCATTGCGCGATCGGTCTAGAAATCGGTAAAATTGCCCTGATGCCAAAATTTTAGTAACAATTTTTTAAACGAGGTTTCATGGCCTATTTGTGGTTCAAGTCCTTTCACATTATTGCCTTCACCTCTTGGTTTGCTGGATTGTTCTACATGCCCCGCCTGTTTGTGTACCATACCGAAGCCAACGAGCAGCCCGAGGCGGTGCGAGATATCCTAAAGAGTCAGTATGCCATCATGGAAAAGCGGTTGATGGCGATCATCATGAACCCCGCCATGGTGCTGACCCTGGCCATGGCCGCCGCCATGGTCTACAAATCACCGGAGCTAATCCACGAACGCTGGCTGCATATCAAAATGACCCTTGTACTGGTGATTGTGGGCTACCACTTCTACTGTCAGCGGATTATGAAGCAGCTAGCTGCCGGAGAAACGCCCATGACCGCCCAGCAGTTCCGCTGGTTCAATGAGTTTCCTACCTTCTTCTTAGTAGTAATCGTGATGCTGGCCATCTTCAAGAACGACATTCCCCGCACGGCCACAGGCTATGTGGTGGTCGCTATGGCCGTCGCCTTCGCCGCCAGTATCCAGCTCTACGCTCGCAAGCGTCGCCTCGCCAAGGAAAAGCTCGAAGGTTCGCCGATCGCCTAAAGAATGAAGATTTCATAAGACCCAAGAAAACCAATGATCCCAAAGGGTAGGGGCATGTTGCTACGTGCCCAGCCTTTGGGATCATTGGAACTGTAGTTTGTCATCAGAGCCATTGTTTCATTGGCCTCTGGCGTGAATATTAGAGACTTTGAGATCTTGGAATCCATTGGTAGGGCACGTGGCCACGTGCCCCTACCAATGAATTCAATGCAAATCCTTAAACATCTTTGGGATATTTTTTCATGGAAACGGCCTAAGGATCCAGCCGTCGCTCCAGTAGCTTTGTGCTAGATTGGGGAAGCTCAACAGTCCCAGGGTATTCGCCGTGCCAATTATTCAGGTAGAAAACCTCTCCAAGATCTACCAAGTTGCCGACAAGACCGCGGGCATCAAAGGTACTCTGTCCCATTTTTTCCAGCGGCAGTACAAGCAAATCCCCGCCGTCCAAAATGTCTCCTTCAGCATCGAGCCGGGAGAAGTGGTGGGCTTTCTGGGAGCCAATGGAGCTGGTAAAACCACGACGCTGAAGATGCTCACCGGACTGATTCACCCCTCCAGCGGTCAACTGCGGGTAGCCGATCGCCTCCCAGCTCGTCGCCAGCCAGAATTTCTGAAGCAGATCACTTTGATCATGGGTCAGAAGCAACAGCTCATTTGGGATTTACCTGCGGTAGATTCGCTGAACATCAACGCAGCAGTCTATGGCATCCCAGAAGCAGAATTCCAGCAGCGAGTAGGGGAGCTGACAGAAATGCTAACCCTAGAGGGCAAGCTCAACCAACCCGTACGCAAGCTCTCCCTCGGAGAACGAATGAAGGCCGAGATCCTAGCGGCCCTGCTCCATCGGCCCCAAATATTATTCCTCGATGAGCCAACCTTGGGGCTAGATGTCAATGCCCAAGCTAACGTGCGCGACTTTTTGCGAGATTACAATCAGCGCTATGGCGCGACGATTTTGCTGACCAGTCACTACATGGCTGATATTACGGCCCTCTGCGATCGAGTCTTGCTGATCCATGGGGGCCAACTGGTTTACGATGGCGGCCTCAGTGACTTGCTAGAGCGTTTTGCCCCCTACCGGGAAGTGCGCGTGGAGCTGGCTCATGTTTTCCCACTGGATAAGCTAGCTATTTATGGTGAGGTAGCGGATATTACAGATCATCAAGTGCGCTTCTCGATCGAGAGATCGGCCCTGACCTCTACAGTAGCCAAAATCCTAGCAGAACTGCCGGTTCTGGATTTAGCCGTTACGGATCCCCCCGTGGAAGAAGTAATTGGGCGAGTCTTTAGCAGTGGTAACACTCAGTAACACAAAAAGAATTTGCCGAAGAATCTCAGTGATCTCGTCCCCCTATCCGATATCTTGGATATAGGTGAGCAATTGTGCAGCCCCTGGCTAGTGTAATCTACCTGTTTTTTGTCAAGGAGTCGATCGAAAGTGGACGATAATTTTCATAGCTATCTCAACCGTGTGGCGAAGCTAACCCTCCCGGATACTTACGCCTCCCAAATCAGTAATTTACAAGAGTCCCCTAAATTCGAGCTGCAAGGCCAAAAACGAGTTCCGGCCAGCTTCCCTGGCTATTCGATTATCACGCCGCCAGCGGAAGCGGATCGGGCCAACAAGGACTTCTATACCGGTCTAACAGAGTGCCAGCAACAACTGGCCAAAAACGTCGCCCCAGACTTGATTGCCCTAGTGGATCCGGCCAGTTTCCATCTGACCGTTGCCGACCTAGTCTGGGACAACTCATATTTGTCCCTCAGCAATGCCGACCCGGGCTTCGAGCCCAAGCTCCGCCAACAGATTGCTGAGGGTTTCCAGAGCTATCAGCCACCCAGCCAAGAGCAGGTCAGCTGGCAGATCATGGGGGTAATGCTGCGGCCACGGGCCATCGCGATCAGCCTCGTGCCGGTGGATGAGGCAGGCTACGATCGGATTACGGCTTTCCGGCGATCTGTCTACCAAAACCCCGGCCTGATGGGTCTGGGTGTGGAGCAGCAGTACCATTTCACTGCCCACATCACCATTGCTTACTTCGGTAACGTGCAGCAGGAATTCGATCGAGCTGGTTTCTCGAATATGCTGCAGGACATCAATTTACAGTGGATCGATCAGCCCCAATCTTTGCAGATTTCCCAAGTGGAGCTGCGCAAGTTCACGGATATGACCCACTACCAACGAGAAACGGACTGGCCGATCGCCCAGATTTAAGCTAGGCTGCTGCACAAAAAAACAAAGGGCCGTTGCCAAATTGGCAGCGGCCCTTTGGGCTGAATAGGCTGAATCCCGATCTATTTCGCTGTGGAGAGAATGGCGACAGGCGGTTGCATCCGCGCACCACTGCGCGTAGATTCGTGTTCTTCCAGGGGCAGGAACTCAATGTGGTTGAGCAGCGTGGTGACAAAGGCAAAAAGCAGGAAGGGTAAAGACAGTACTAAAATCAATCCCACTGTGGCGATCGCATAGATATGGCGCACGCTGCTCCACAGGGATAGGGCAGCAGCCAGGCTGACGAAGATGACCATGAGCCACACCATGATCTGGCCGTAGATGTCGCTGAAGGACAGGGTACAGACCATCCGATACTTTTTGAGCTTATCCATAGTGTTGTTTAAAGGTGTATTTGCTAGGAATTGGCAGATCATGGCCAATCTTGGTACCCTCGATTCTAATTTTTCTACGGCAGGTAGAATAAGATTCTCAATCTTTTGACATATTTACTTACCACCGATGGACCCAATTCCTAACAAAACTCCGAGTTTGCTTCCTGGCTAACCTGGCGCAAATGACCCTCGATCGCCCGTTGCAGACCGGCCCGCTCTAGAGTACGGCCCTGGGCGAACTCAATGCTATTAAAGAACACCAATTGATCTACGCCTTCTAGGGCAAGCAACTGGAACAACAGATCGATCGTCGGAATTTCTACCGTATCCATCGCCGTTTTATTGGATTGCTGCAAATCCGCCTCATGAGAAAAACAATAAATCGCCTTTTTTTCTTCCTGGGTCTGAGGATGCTGGAGCGTCACTACCAGCCAGTCTCCCTCCCCGCTACAGCCCACCCAATAGCTGAGCTGCCCCAAAGTCTTGGCCGCCGATTCCAGGACTGGAGCCATCGCCGCGATCGCCGATTGCAGATCTGCCGGGGCTTCCGTAATGAGGTTTGTGACTTGTTGCGTTAGTTCCACGGATCGGGGTCTCCCTAAAATTGTGACTCGGCCAATCGGCTGAGATTGGTCTATTTTAGCCGAGTTTTCCGGATCCTCGATCTCGCCGGATTAAGAATTAGTGGGTCTGAATACTCATGTAGAACAGTGACTTCGGTGCGATTACAAAATACCTACAAAATGAATCTGGATACCAGTCCTGTAAAATTTACTGGGATTCTGAAGGATCTTTTTGGGCACATGTGATCGCACGGAGGTATATCAGCAAGTGGTGGACAAGCTAGTGTATTTTTTGATGAAACGACGGTTATCTAAGGACGCAAACCAAGAACCGCCGCTCTTTCCCTGGGAAACGGAAGTAAAGGATTATCCCGAAGAAACCACCGCCGAAGATGAGGATCCCAACCTTCATGGGCACTCTAAGAGTGACCCTCCACCGGACGATGCTCCCAGCGATCGACGATCCTAAGTATGTCTGCCCATCTTTCTCGGCTATTTTCGCGACCGTCGGTGCCAACTTCCAAACCAGCGATCGCTAAAGCCAGTGAAGATTCGCTGCTGTTTCGGGTGTTGATCCAGGCCATGGTCTCGATCGGCATCATCGCCACGGATGTGGCAGCAGAAACCCAAATGAGTTGGTGGGCAGTACCCATCAGCATCATCGGTGCGACCTGGAGCTGGCGACAACGCCATCGGCCGCAGATCGCCCTGAAATTTGGGATGGCTGCGGCCTTGTTGTTTGCGCTCTTTACTTTTTTTCAGCATTTGCTGGGCAGCCTGAACGATACGCGCATGGTGCTAGCGGAGCTGCTGGTGCAAGTGCAGACCATTCACACCTTCGATATGCCGCGGCGCAAGGATCTGGGCTACTCGATCGTGATTGGGGTCATCTTAGTGGCCGTAGCGGCGACTATCGGTCAAACTATGGCCTTTGCCCCGATGCTGCTGCTCTTTTTGGGCTTGGCCCTGCCGGTGCTGTTATTAGATTATCGATCGCGGTTGGGAATGGCTCCCATGGCCCTACCGACCAAATGGCGGGCAGCAGAGACAGCTGCATTGCCGATCGGTCAACTCGCTAAGCTATTGGGGATTACTCTGCTGCTGGGCTTAGTGGTTTTCGCCTTCTTGCCCCGCCTCCCCAGCTACCAAATTCAGACCATGCCCATGAGCGGCGAAATGCCGGCCACTAATTTCGATGGCAGCAAAATTGCCAATCCGGGCTACCAGAATAAGGGCAAGGGGAAAGGAGGCAAAACGATCGGTGGCAGCGGCGGTCAGTCCGGTCAATCCGCAGAAGAGGAGGTGGATGACACCAGTTACTACGGCTTTAATCAACAAATGAACCAGAACCTGCGCGGCCAGATGAAGCCAAAGCTGGTGCTGCGAGTGCGCTCCCAAGCACCGGGATTCTGGCGGGTATTGGCCTTTGATCGCTACACGGGCCAGGGCTGGGAGATTTCTCAGAATGACAAAACTAAGACGATCGATCGAGAATCTTGGTCGAGTAAGTTCACCTTGCCTCGGGACATAAACTTTGCCCCCTCCAAGAAGATTATTCAAAGCTATACGGCGGTCAGCGAGCTGCCCAATGTCCTACCGGCTTTGACCGTACCCAGTGAAGTCTATTTTCCCAGCCAGAAAATGGCGATGGATCGAGAGGGTAGTTTGCGATCGGCGGCGGGGTTATCGCCAGGTTTCACCTATACGGTGGCTTCGGAAGTGCCGGAGCGCAATGCTACGGACTTAGGCAAGGCGGGCTTTAAGTACGAATCAGATTTCCGATCGGTGATGGCCGATTATTTACAAGTACCGCCGACTATTGCTAATAAACTACGATCTTTCACCGATAAAATCATTGCGGACTATCCCAAAACCCAGATTAGTAAAGACACAGAGCCGTTGGATAACAACTATGATGTGGCGCTTTATTTAGCGCAATATCTGAAGCAGAACTATGAGGTGCCAAAAGACCAAATGTCGCCAATGCCCAAGGGGCAAGATTTGGTGGATTGGTTTCTGGGCGGCTGTCCGAATCAAGTATGTGGGGGTTATCCAGATCATTTTGCCACGGTGCTAACGATGATGCTACGCTCCGTCAGGATTCCGGCGCGGTTAGCGGTGGGCTTCGATCCGGGCTATTTCAATCCTTTTACGGGTATGTATGAGGTGCAAAATACGGATGCCCATGCGATCACGGAAGTCTATTTCCCAAAGTATGGTTGGTATAGTTTCGATCCGCTGCCAGGACATCCGCTGTTTCCGCCGAGTATTGAAGAAGACCAAACTTTTGGAGTGGTGAAGCAGCTCTGGAATTGGGTAGCCGGTCTGTTGCCTTCGCCCGTTAGCGCCTGGATTGGGACGGTTTTGGGCTATGTGGCGGGTGCGATCGGTCTGATCTGGCTCTTTTTTACCAATAGTTGGCTGGGGGCCATCTGTGGTCTGGCCTTGGCGATCGCGCTGGCTTTTGGTAGTTGGCTGCTCTGGCAGAACTGGCGGCGCTGGCGCTATCGGCGCTGGTTAAAACAGCAGCCGCCGATGGAGCGGCTGTATCTACAAATGCTAGCCAGTTTGTCTCGCTGGTCGATCGCACCTAAAGTCCCCAGTCAAACACCGTTAGAACATTGGGAATCGATCGCCGAGCCAGTGCTGGTAAGGGAAGAAGTGGAGCCGATCGTGCTGGCCTATGTGGCTTGGAAATATGGCGATCGGCCTCCGCATCTAGAATATCTCCAGTCCATTCTGCACGGCCTGCAAAAGCACCGGCCGACCCAAAGCGTTAAAGGCTAACCAAGCGAATCAAAAGACTTGAGTTGCAATGCTTTCGATCGGTTTGCAACCAATCAATGGGGTAGGAACTTAATGCGGGACAAAAAACAACGAAAATCATTGAAAGCCCTCATCCCCCAACCCCTTCTCCCAAGTTTGGGAGAAGGGGAGCCGGAGCCAAAAGCGGAGTCTCTTTCTCCCTCTCCCAAGCTTGGGAGAGGGCTGGGGTGAGGGCTTTCAATGTATCCCGGCTTAAAATAGCAACCAATCAATGAGAGCTTTTCACCAAGCGCACCATAAAAAACCCATCGGTATGGTGTTCTTGGGGCCAAGTGGTGATCCAGCCTTCCTGACTGGCTAAGGATGCCAGAGCTCCTGGGGGTCGATCGATCCGCCAGTCTTCCTGAGCCGCCAGCCAAGGCCCAATCACGTCCTCGTTTTCCGCCGGATGAATTGTGCAGGTAGCATAGACCAAGACACCGCCCGGTTTCACCCAGCGGGCACTGGCTGACAGCAACTCTCCTTGCAACACCGCTAGTTCCTGAATCATCGCTGGCGTCTTATGCCAGCGCGCATCAGCGCGCCGATGCAGGGTGCCCAAGCCCGAACAGGGGGCATCCAGGAGCACCCGATCAACCTGGCCATCCAAATCCGGCTGCTGGCGGGCATCGCCCAAAATAGTTTGGACGGATTTCAGCTCCATCCGATCGCAATTCTGCGTCACCTTGCGCAACCGGGAAGCAGTGGGGTCGATCGCGTAGATAGTTCCCTGGTCGCCCATTAATTCTGCGATGTGCGTAGTCTTGCCCCCCGGAGCCGCACAGGCATCTACAATGACCTCGCCCGGTTGCGGATCCAGCAGCAGACTCACCAATTGGGCGCTACTTTCCTGCACCGTCCACCAAGCCTCTGTATAACCCGGTAGATTAGGGATCGCGCCAGCAGAGCCAGTCAAGCGAATCCCTAGAGCGGAATGTTCCAGGGGCAGCGCCGAGATCTGGGCAGCTTGGAAAGCCTCCAAAACGCTGGCTCGATCGGTTCGCAATGGATTGACCCGCAGATCGATCGCCGGACTGCGGTTAAATTCCTGACAAAGGGCGATCGTCCCCGCCTCACCGAGCAAAGGCAGCCATTGAGCAATCAGCCAATCGGGGAAACTATAGGAGGTGCCCAGGCGGGCGATCAGTTCCAGCCCACCACACCAGTCCCCAGCAAACTCAGCTTGCTGCCGCAGGTACTGGCGGAGCACCCCATTGACTAGGGCCGCTAGGCCCGCCATCCGATTTTCCTTAGTCAGTTCCACCGCGGTGTCCACCGCCGCCGAAGCCGGAATCCGATCCATGTAGCGCAGTTGATAAAGTCCGAGCTGCAAGATCGATCGCAGTTCGCTACCGGATTTCTCGGGCTTGCGCAGGAGCCGATCGATAATGGCATCCAAAGTCCGGCGCTGGCGCACGGTGCCATAGACCAATTCGGTGGCCAGGTGGCGATCAGCTGAAGTTAACTGAGAACGACTAAAACCCCGCTCCAGAGCCGCATCTGCATAGGCCCCACGGGCCACATCGCGCAGAGCGCTCAGGGCCACTTGGCGGGGATTGGTAATAGTCGGAGAAGAAATTGCCAAGGAACTATCCTGCCGTTTGCGGCGGAACTCTGCTATGCTAAAGAATTGTGGCTATTTCGCCCAAAACTCCATCGTTGTAAAACCAAACTATCATGACACAGCGCACTCTCGGCGGCACTAACCGCAAGCAAAAAAGAACTTCCGGCTTCCGGGCGCGGATGCGTACCGCTAACGGTCGCAAAGTAATTCGGGCGCGGCGGGCCAGAGGCCGTAAACGTCTGTCGGTATAGATTGGTGTCTTTGCCCAGAGCCTACCGGCTCCGCCGCAGACAAGACTTCCAACTGGTATACCAAAAAGGACGCCGACGGGCTGGTATTTACATGTCCGTCACAGTTCTCACTAATTCTTTGCCGGAGCTGCCCAGCGGTTCGATCTGGATTAACAGCCGCTTTGGCATTGTAATCAGCAAAAAAGTCAGCAAAAAAGCCGTGGTGCGCAACCGCATTAAAAGGCGCATCAAAGGCGCGCTCCGGGAGCTAATTGATCGGATTCGCCCCGGACGTTTGGTGACCATTGTCTGCCGTTCGGTCATTACCGAGTGTGAATATGACGAAATTTTGCGAGAATTAAAAAAGTTGTTATTAGCACTCGAGGTAATTGATGGGAATTAAGGAAGAAACCTTTTATGAAGGGGGGCCGCACATTGGAGATCTGCTCTTCAATATCTTTCTGGCCCTGTTTGTGGTGTTTATTCCCCTGACCGTGGGCGCGATCGTGCGGGCTATTTGGCTGCGCTACAAGATCACCGATCGGCGAGTCTCCGTAGTCGGCGGCTGGATGGGCAACGATCGAACCGATATTATCTACTCGGATATCGTAGATGCGATCAAGATCCCTCGGGGCCTAGGGCTCTGGGGCGACATGGTACTGGTCACGAAGAACGGCAGCCGCTTGGAACTGCGCTCTCTACCGCGCTATGTGGAAATTTTTGAATACATTAACGAGCGGGTCAAAGCCAAGAACGGCGAACCCTTCCTATCTCTAGAGAAAGCTAGCTAATAACTGTGGCCGCAGCCAGTATCGCTGCGGTATTTTCTTTTTCTTACGGCAGACTGAACAATGGACTTTGGTATCAGCTTTATTTCCAACAACATCATGCTCCCGATCCTAGATTTTTTCTATGGGATCGTGCCGAGTTATGGTTTGGCGATCGTCGCCCTGACGCTCGTAATTCGCTTCGCACTGTATCCCTTGAGTGCCGGCTCCATCCGTAGTATGCGCCGCACTCGCATTGCCCAACCGCTGATGCAGAAGCGGGTGAAGGAAGTACAGGAAAAATACAAGGCCGATCCGGCCAAACAGCAAGAAGAAATGAGCGCCATTTACAAGGAGTTTGGGAACCCCTTGAGCGGCTGCTTACCACTGGTCTTCCAAATGCCGGTGTTATTTGCGCTGTTTGCCACCCTACGGGGATCGCCATTTGCCAATGTGGACTACAACGTCAACCTGCAAGTGTTACCCAAAGACCAGATCGCGACAATTCAGCCCGCCAACTTTAATAGCGACCCCCACAGCATTTATTTCAGCGACAACTATCACGCCCCGGTGATTGCCAATTTGCCCAAGGGCAACGTGTTGGGTGAAGGTCAAACGGCCCAAATTGGTTTTCAAACTGTCGATGGCAAACCTTTGAAAGAAGTAGTTAGCCAGTACCCCAACGCCAAGATCGAGCCGACTTGGACGATCGTCAAGGGCGAAGAAAATGCCAAAATCGATGCCAACGGTAATATTCAGGCGATCGCCGCCGGAGAAGTCAGCCTGAAGGGCACCGTGACGGGGATTGCTGCGGACAAGGGCTTCCTGTTCATCGATGCCCTGGGCCATGTGGGCGCAATCGACCCCGATGGCAAAGTCCACTGGGATGTGCTGGGGATGATTATTTTCTTCGGTCTGAGTCTCTATGTCAGCCAAAATATGAATGGTTCCAGCGCCAGCAAGCCGGGGGACAACAATACCAACCCGGAAGTGGCCGCCAGCCAGCAAACTGCCAACAAAATCACCCCGATCGTCTTCTCTGGGATGTTCCTGTTCTTCCCTTTGCCAGCGGGGGTATTGATGTACATGGTGATTGGGAACGTCTTCCAGACACTCCAGACTTACATTCTGAACAAAGAGCCCCTGCCACCGGATCTACAAAAGATTGTGGATGCTCAAGAAATCGAGCGCAAGTCCAAGGAACCACGCGCGGAGCTGCCCTTTGAAAAGCCCAAGAACCCTAAGAAAAAAGCTACCGAATAATGACCGATTCTCCACGAGACGGCAAAGCCGAACGCACTGCTGAAGCAACACAATGGTTGGAGAAACTGCTCGAACTCACCGGTTTTCCGGCCCAGGTCGCAGTTTCCCAGCCCGACCAGCTCAACCATTGGCTGACGATCAATCAGGAATCCTTGACTCCTTTACAGATCGATAGCCTGATTGGCACCGAAGGAGCTACTTTGGATGCCATTCAATACCTAGCCAATGCCACCTTTGGTGATGGCGAGCAACAGAGCGGTCTGATCATAGAGCTGGATGGCTACCGGCAGCGGCGGGGCGCGGAGCTGAAAGCGATCGCCGATCGAGCTGCGGAGCAAGTCCGCCAGAGCGGCGAAGAATATGTGATGCCACCCCTATCGGGGGCGGAGCGCCGTCAGTTACACAGCTTCTTTCAGCTGGAGCCAGCCTATCAAGATCTTTCTACCTATAGCCGGGGATTGGAATCCGATCGCCGCTTAGTGGTCAAGTTGGTAGACCAACCCGAACGCCAGTAACAGTTATGGAAAATATCTATATTCCGCACCTGATGCGGCAACAAGATCACACTCTCAAGATTCCGATCGACCAGGCCATCTTAGATCTAGAGACCCTGACCCCAGTGCGCGGCCAGATGGCCATTCAGCATCAGGGAAGTTACTTGGCGGTCTCGGCCCAGGCCGATGCGATTATTACGCTCACTTGCAACCGTTGCCTCTGCCAGTACAACCATCGCCTGGAGCTGGATGCCAGCGAGGTAATTTGGCTGGACGAGAATATTGAAGATGTCAACGATGGGCCGATCCCGCAGGACGGGTACTCCCGTATCGAGCGCAAGGTGGACTTTGATGACTTAGTGGAGTCGCTCCCACCCGATGGCCATATCGACCCAGAGACTTGGCTCTACGAGCATCTATGCCTGGCTTTGCCACCCAGACCACTCTGTCAGGAGGACTGTGCTGGGGTGATGGTGACGGAGACACCCGTGGCGGAGATGGAGCCGGAGCTGATCGTGGATGGTCGCTGGGGCAGCTTGGCGGCCCTGCGGGATCAGTTGCCGGAGTAATTAATTATCCGAAACAAAAGAAGAGGTTTTCCAATATGGAAAACCTCTTCTTTTTGGTTGATCTCTGGACGGAGAGAGAGGGATTCGAACCCTCGTTGAAGTTGCCCCCAAACAGCATTTCCAGTGCTGCGCCTTCAACCACTCGGCCATCTCTCCAGAGCTTGTCTAGGATATCTTAAAGCAGGATCCAGTGTCAATAAAATTTGCTTATGAATTTCCCGATACAAAAAGAGACCGGGGAATTTCCCCAGTCTCTTTACAGATTGTTGGCCGGCCAATTAGCTAGCAATTATTGGTAAAATCACCAACCAGCCAGCCCAGCTTGACCAAACTAAGCCATCCACTCAGTATGGAAAGTGCCCTCTTTATCAGTCCGTTGGTAAGTGTGGGCACCAAAATAATCCCGTTGGGCCTGGGTCAGGTTTTGGGGAAGATTGGCCCGGCGGTAGCTATCGAAATAGTCCAAAGAAGCACTGAAGGCCGGAACCGCGATCCCTAAGAGGGCTGCTTCGCTCAGCACCGTGCGCCAAGCTGCTTGCCGATCGAGGATCGTCTGCTTGAACTCGGGAGCCAAGAGGAGGTTAGGCAGTTCGGGATTTTCGTGGAAAGCCTTTTTGATGCTATCCAAGAAGCCCGCCCGAATGATACAGCCGCCTTTCCAAATCCGAGCCGTTTCACCCAGATTCAGTTCGTACTTGTATTCTTGGGAAGCCTTTTTCAGCAAAGCCATCCCTTGGGCATAGGAGCAAATCTTCGAGCAATAGAGCGCATCGCGCACCTGGTTAATAAAAGTGGCTTTGTCGCCAGTAAACTTAGCCGTAGGGCCAGTCAAAAGACCGGCAGCGGCTACCCGTTCGCTCTTATAGCTAGACATAATCCGGGCATTGACCGCCGCGATGATCGTAGGAATCGCCACACCCAGTTCTAGGGCACTCTGCACCGTCCAGCGACCGGTGCCCTTTTGGCCCGCCGCATCCATAATCAGCTCCACCAAGGGCTGCTTGGTATCCGGATCCACATACTTGAAGATATCGGCAGTAATTTCAATCAAGAAGGAGTTCAGTTCGGCGGTTTTGTTCCACTCCGCAAAAACTTGATGGAGTTCTGGAGCCGTCAGACCCAACACATTCTTGAGTAGATCGTAGGCTTCGGCAATCAACTGCATGTCGCCATACTCAATGCCGTTGTGAACCATCTTGACGTAGTGGCCTGCGCCACCGGGGCCGATGTAAGTCACACAAGGGCCATCATTCACTTGGGCCGCGATCTTGGTCAAGATCGGGGCCAGGTTGTCGTAGGCAGCTTTCGTCCCACCGGGCATCATGCTCGGGCCGTTCAGCGCCCCTTCTTCACCGCCGCTGACACCCATCCCAATAAAGGTCAGGCCAGTGTCTTCTAGTTCCTTAGTCCGCCGATCGGTATCTGTATAAAGAGAGTTACCACCATCGATGATCGTATCGCCGGGGGCCAAGAGCGGTTTGAGCTGCTGAATTACTTTGTCTACAGGATCTCCAGCTTGCACCATGAGCAGAATCCGGCGCGGCTGTTCGAGGCTAGCCACAAATTCTTCGATCGTAAAAGTGGCTTTGACATTCTTTCCTGGGGCGCGGTTGGCCATGAAGGAGTCGGTCTTCTCGCGCGATCGGTTGTAAACGGAAATTGGAAAGCCATTGCGTTCCACATTGAGGGCTAAGTTTTCGCCCATCACTGCGAGGCCGATGACACCAAAGCTTTGTAGAGTCATAAATACTAGGGTTGTCGAGGTTTGCCTTTGTTAGTCTTCAAGGTTACCGCGATCCCCCCAGAAAGGGCCTCGGCCCCCTACAAACTTAAGATTTCTGCAACAAAAAAAGAGCGTCGCTCTCCCCTAGGGCCAGATTTTTGTTAAATCTAAAACCAGACCGGCCATCACTGGCTTGCAATCGACCAAGGTAGGAGCCGCCAACAATTCCATGGGCTGGCCAAGACGGTAAACTTCTACTTGGCAACTGCGGGGATTAATCAGCAAGCTCAGGACCACGCCCAATCTCTGGTACTCGACCATTTTGGCTTGCAGATCGCTTAATCTATCGCTTTTCGATAGCAGCTCAATGACAAAATTAGGGACTACCGGGATAAATCCTGCGGTAGAAATGCCCACCAACTGTTCATTAGCAATCCATGACACATCTGGAGATAACTTGCCCCCACCCAGAGCAGTAAAGTCGTAGCCCGTAGAGGAGTCGAAGGCTTCTCCCAATTCCGTTCGATCATTCCAGACCGCAACCTGGGCCGCCAGACGGATGTTTCGTTTGCCGGTATCTCCGCCAGTTGGGGGCATAATAATCAATTTTCCGTCTTTAGTAAGTTCTAGACGCAAGTCGGGGTTGTTGCGGCAGAGGCGATCGAACTCCGTAGGTGTAACCTGTAAAACACCACTGCTCACACTAATCGGCAATAGTTGGTCATCTAAGTCCAGAATAGGCGATGAGATATTCATAGAATTCCAATGTTTATCTGATTCTAATTGTATGCTAAGGCGATTTCTGCGGAAAGCTTCCCTCAGGAAGGCCACAAAAAAGCGGCCCGCAGGCCGCCGCAGTCAGTTAAGATTCATCAAATCTTAGAAAGTGAAAGTAGTCCGAACAGTACCAACTAAAGCGCCGTTACCGTTGTTCAGGATTTGGTTGGGGTTAGTTAGGTAGATCAGACCAGGAGTGATCGAGATGTTGTCGTTCAGCTTGTACTTGTAGAAGCTTTCCAGGTGCAAAGAGCTGTTAGCTAAACCAGCAAGATTAGTCACAGTAGGAGACTGGCCGACAAAGAACCCTAACAGGTTTCCAGGTTGGCCAACGTTTGGCAAGGCCGCACCCACACCATAGGTCAAGATGTTAGCATCAAAGCCACCAACTGTTTTGGCAGAAGTGGTAGTAACGTAACCATTGAGGCTGAGGTTTTCGCTAGCTTTGTAAGCAGCAGATAAACCAAAGGAGTTACTGTTGTCGTAACCGCCAAGACCACCACCAGCGAACAAAGTTCCAACTTGAGCACCACCGGAACCAAAGTCGTAGATAGCACCACCATTATGACGGGCATTTACATAGGTCAAACCGAAGTCGAATTTGTCGCTGGGCTTAAAGTTAACTTGAGCCAAGAAAGCATTCCGACCACCAAACACACCCTGATTCGCAGCTGGGCTGTTAGCTTGACCAGCAAAGTAGCTGAGGTTCAAGGAATCGATGAAAGTGCTGCCGGGGCTACTCAGGGGTACAGTTACAGCAAGACCAGTACCACCACCAATCTTATAGATGGGGTTTTCCTCGGCTAGGAGCGAGATCGCACCACTACCACCAGTGAAATCTTGGAAGTAAGGGCTGTGGGTATCTGCATAATCGCTATGAATACCGCCAGTAGCAGCTCCGTAGATGGTGGTGTTACCCAGTGGGAACTGGTAAGCCAGCCAATCCAAGCCAAAAGTATTTCCGTTACCAGCAGAGTAAGTTTGGTTAGCTTCAGCACCAGCAGGTACATCAAAGTTAGGACCACCTACATTGGCCTGAAAGTTGCCATAGCCGTTGCCATTGCCCGCGGTCAGACGAGTGTACAGGCGATCTTTGCCGGTAAAGCTGCTTTCTAGCAACAAACGAGCGCGGTTGGAAACAGTTGCATTACTATTAGTACCGGCACCACTGATTATGCCATTCAAACCAATAATCACTTCACCTTTCAACTTAGTGGTGGTAGAGAATTGGCTGCTTTGGGCCAAAGCGGTGCGCTGTTGGATCTTTTCCACACGAGTTTCTAAGGTGCTCAGCTCGGCCCGGAAATCTTGGGTGAGGCGGCGCAGCACATCCAGGTCTTGAGCGGAAACGCTGCTGGGGTTCTTGGCCAAAATTGGTTCGACGCTTTGCAGGCAAGAATTCAGGCCAGCGGCGAAACTATCACGGGAAACTGCTTGACCGTTGAGAGTATTGTCATTGCAGTTGTACTTGCCTTGTACATTCTTGAGGGCTTCGTACTGCCAATCTTTGGGCTGGATAGTAGCTTCGGAGCCACCATTGTTGGCAACTAAAGCAGCCGCAGGAGTAGTCTCGGTGCTAGTGAACTGGGCCGGAACATCGGAACCTAGATTAGTCGACGGAGCGGTGACATCTAAAGTGCTACTAGCCTTGGGAGCTGCACTTTCGGCAGACTGAGACGCTGTAGCGGGAGCCGCAAAAGCTCCAACGGAAACAAACAAGGTAGCAGCAGATGCCAAGGGCAATGCTAGCAGTAACTGACGAAAGACATTAGACATTTGATGGTTCTCCTCAAGCAAACTTTTTTTGGTAGGTTAGATGCACGGCCAAGTTTTGAAACAAACAACGGTGTACTGACTATCCTTTTTGTAAAGACTGTAGCAAATTTTGATTGTTCCCAACGGTTAGTCACAGAACATGCTACCCCCACACAATAATATATTTTGTAACGTATATTACACCGTGAAATCACGCATTGACGGCCAAGAGAACCGATTACACTGGGGAAATTCCCCCAAAAACTATCCGCTCCCCTAGCTATCGATCGATATCGAACAAGCTAAGGGAGCGGTCTAGCGGGTTTTCACCTCTGGAACCTGACTGCCGGGAGGAACCCCAAACAATGGCAGGTGTTACCTGAACTAAGTTTTAGAGAACGGCCCCGGCACACAGCCGGTTAGCTCCAGTTGAAAAACCCTGCAAACTATTACTTCCTGTCATGGGCAACACCTCCATATATATTGAAAGGACAATTGGACAGAGCAACTTGTGCTCTGTCTCCAAGCTACCATGGTTTTTAGGCTTTCGGCAATATCTTAATAGTTAAAATTAACCGTGAACGACCAGAGAATTTCGGTAATCGGCTTAGATGTAGGCAGCAAACGCATTGGGGTAGCGGGTTGCGACGGTACGGGCTTAATTGCGACGGGGCTGATGACGATCGATCGACAATCCCTGGAACTAGATCTGGAAAACATTCGGCAGGTGGCAACGGGGCGAGCCGCTACGCTCCTCGTTCTTGGTCTGCCCTACAAACTAGATGGAGAAATAGGTGCCCAGGCTAAACGCATCCAAAAATTCGGCAACAAACTACGCAAAGCCCTCGATTTACCCGTGGAATATGTAGATGAAAGACTGACCTCGATCGCCGCCGAAGCATCCATGGTGGCCGATGGCATCTCGTTGCGGGATTACAAGGGCGAGATCGATCGGCGGGCGGCAGCAATTATTTTGCAGCAGTGGTTGGACGATCGCCGCAGTCGGCGGCATGTTTCGGTACCAATTTAATGCTGGCTATGTCAGGCGCTGCATGATGTTGGTGGCTACGAAGCTGCCGAGTTGGCGACCACAGTTCAGCCCTTCGAGGTTGGCGGGCATAAAGTGGATGCCGCCGTAAATGCGGCTGAGGCCTGCTTCGTCTGCTGCTTGCTGGAAGCCGGTGTAGGTGCGAGTCACGCCGGGGAGACTATTGCTGTTAGTAGTAAAGCTCACATTGTCTCCGATCAGGCTGGTGAGAATAGTAGCCGCCGCGCCGCTGAAGGTACTATGGCCGGATGTGAACTCGGGGAAAGGCGGTGTGGTCAAAAGGGGCTTCCAGTTGGGATCGGCAGTGGTGGCAGCATTGCCATCCTGACCGGCCTGTTGAATAGCCGTGACCGGTCGCCAGGTATTGTAGGTATACTTGGCATCCCAACAGGCGATCGCCGCATCGGCCAAGGCAATGTTCAACATGCCCATGGTGTGGGCGCTTTCCACCAAAGAGGCATTGCGAGAGCCTAGCAATTGGGCAGCAATGTCGTTCCAGTGGCCGGGGGGCGTATAGGTGCCAGCACCATCGGCCCAGAAATTAGCGATTTGGGTTTGGTCGGCAGTGCGGGTGCTGCTATTGGCTGCACCCAGATCCTTAGTGAGATTGAAAGCCGTGGCATAGGCTGCACTGGTCAAAGCTGGGGGTGCAGCGGGCCGGAACTGGCTACCAGTTTCCAGCGCAAAAGGGGTAACACCGCCCCATTGGGGCAACAGGGGCGAGGTGACAGCGCTGGTGGGTTGCCAAGCACCTACCTCATTGCTGACCGTGTAGGCCACGACCTGAGTAGAACCATCCTGAGCACGGGCAGCTAGCAGCTCTTGGGCGACGCTTTTGCCAAAATCCAGACCGGCTTTGACGGCGCTATTATTGCTGGGCAGAGTGCTGAGGGAAGTAGCTAATAGGGCATCGAAAGTGGCCTTTTGCTTGGGGAAGAGCGTAACTAGGGTTTCGTAGGCAGCTTGGATCGCAGCAGCTTCGGTGGAGCCTTCTACGCCAACCTTATTCTCTACTTTATAGCTTTCGTAGAGTTCATTTAGACCATTCACCGCATCAAAAACAGCACTGCTGACGATCGCCAAGTTGCGGCTGGCCACCGGCGGCGGAGTTTTTTCGGCCTTGATGGCTGCCAACGCGGCCTGGTCCCAAGTGAGCACCGCATTAGATTGGGTGCCAAAGGTGGTGAGTTGCTGACCTAGAGCACTTTGTAGCCAGCCGGTATGCTGAGAAATTGCCGTTAAATCCTTAACCTCTGTTGTTGCCCCAGAGACTTTGATAATCAAGTCATTGAAATCCTGGTCACAGGAGCGGCTCTTACAGCTGATATCTTCCCAGCCAAAGGTGTTGGTGCTAACTTTGGCAAACTGCTCCAATCCTTTCTTGTTGGCTGCGGCGATCGAGAACATTGGTGCTTTGTCGCCGCCCATCCGGCCTCTGGCCACATCCCTCAGCTCACCATTGGGCACCAAGATTAGAGCTACCTTTTCGCCAGGCCGGAAACTGACCGTAGTTGCTCCTTCATAATTATCGGTACCATCAGCTACACCGCCCGCAAAGCGCACCCCTTGGGTGGCATCATCGAACAACAAATAGCCTTGACCGTTGCCACCGATTGCCCGCTGGGCGGCTTCCTTGGCAAATTCCTTAGCATCCAGCTTCATGTCTTCCATCCCAGTCAGGCTGAAGACCCCAATTTGTCCTTGGTATGCACCACCATCGGACAACACATCCATGGAAAAGAAACCACCACTGCCGACGGTGAAAACTCCCTGCTTACCGGCCAAAACATTTACACCAGCTGCGGCAGTACCCGTAATATCCACATCCCGACCATTACCCTTATCCAAAAGACTTTCAGACTGGATAGCGGAGAGGATCGCGGAGTTCGTGGGAAGCAGATAGTTACTATCAACATCTAGTGCTTTCAAGACAGCAGTTTCCGCCAGAGGAGCCGCAAAAGAACCAGAAACCTTACCACTTTCACTGAGAACATCTGGGGAATTCTGGAGAAAGCTAGACACAGCTGCATGAAAGCTGAGGTCGAAGAAAATGTTGCTCATTGAAATTACTGGCAGAGGGGGTCGGAGTTGCTTGTTGCCCCTATCTTAGCGAGGGAAGATCCTTACGGATATGCGCCAAAAGTCTGTTTGCTATCAACTCCTAACGATCGAGCAATTGATGCAGCGCCATCGCCACCCAGTCCACATCTTCGGTAGTAGTCCAGCGCCCCAAGGTGAGACGGATTCCGCAAACCGCTGCGGACTCACTCCAGCCCATAGCTAGCAAAGTACTGCTCGGGCTCGGGCGACCGCTATGGCAAGCAGAACCGGCGCTGATGCCAATGCCGGCCAAATCTAAAGCTCGCACCACTTCACGACCGGCCAGGGGTGCAATAAAACTGAGGTGATGGGGTAAACGTTGCACTAAATGACCGGTGGGCTGGAGATCAGTATCCCGTAACTGACTCCAGAGCTGATCGCGCAAAGCCTGCTGCCGAGGAATCTCATCGACCATTTCCAGCCCAATTAAACGCGCCGCAGTCCCAAAACCAGCAATCTGGGCGATCGGCTCCGTCCCCGATCGAATCCCACCCTCTTGACCACCCCCCCGCAGCAGCGGCTGCAACTTTACTCCAGGCCTGACATAGAGCGCCCCCACGCCCCCACCACCATAAATCTTGTGGCTGGAGAGAGACATCAGATCGATCCCCCAAGCCAGCACATCGATCGGTAACCGCCCCAAGGTTTGCACCGCATCCGTATGGAACAGTACACCCGCTTTCTGACAGATGGCAGCGAGGGCGGCGATCGGCTGCACCGTGCCCACCTCGCTCTGGCCGTGGATGATGGAAACCAAGACCGTATTGGGTTGCAGAGCTGCTGCCAAATCCGCCGGATCCACCAGACCTGCGCGACTAACGGGCAACCTCGTCACCTGCCAACCCAAAGTTTCCAAATAGGCCACCGGCTGGCCGATCGCCCCATGTTCCACGCTGGAAATAATCAAATGCTGGGGCGATGCATAATTCTGAGCTACCCCTAGCACCGCCAAATTGTCCGCCTCGGTGCCGCTGGCCGTAAACACAATGCCCTCCGGCAAACCGCCAATTAGCTGGGCCACTTGGAACCGGGCTTTTTCTAGCACCAATGCCGATCGCTCCCCCCAACTATGCAGACTGCTAGGATTTCCCCACAGATCGCTCAAAGCCTCTTGAATTGCGGCAATTGACTCAGGCCTGGGGGGAGTGGTAGCACTATAATCGAGGTAGATTTGCATAGTTTATTCTTGAGATTAAAGAGACAGTCCGCAGCTTCCGGATTGGCTCCCGGCATTTACCCAGTCCTGGGAGGAAAAATTGAAACTTCCAGCTAGCTTCGATACTCGCCATCGACTATCGATCGCTTTTGGCATCACGCTCATTGTCGCACCCTTGTTGCCTCCCGGTTGGGGCTGGCCCGTGCGGGCGATTATGGCTTGGGACGTGGGAGTGATTGTTTTTCTGATGCTAGTGATATTAATGCTGAATCGCTCAGGATTCCAGGTAATCCGTGATCGGGCGGTGATCGATGACGAGAGTAACTGGCGGATCCTGTTGGGCGTATTGCTCAGTAGTGGCATGAGTTTGTTGGCGATCGTCTACATGCTGAAGAATGCCAAAAATCTGGCGGCAGGACTGCTCACCTGTCATTTGGTATTGGCAGTGCTGACAGTGGTCTGTTCCTGGCTACTAACTCACGTGATGTTCGCACTGCACTATGCCCATGATTACTACGTGTTGGCGCTGAAGCATCCCAACGATCCGCCTTGCGTGCGGTTTCCCCAAGAAGCACGGCCAGACTACTGGGACTTTATTTACTTTTCTTTTGTGATTGGCATGACTTCCCAGGTGGCCGACGTGGAAATCAACAATCGCCGATTTCGGCACCTGTGCTTGATTCATGGCGTTTTATCTTTTTTCTTCAATACCGTAATTGTGGCAATGAATATCAACTTAATTGCTGGCTTATTTTAGATGAAAACATCGTTCAAAAAATGGTGGCTGTGGCTGCCCGTGGGTACACTCTTGCTCTGGCTGGGCTGGTCTGGGAGCCAACGCCAACCGGGCCGCACCGCCGCCACCATGCCACCCTTGCCCCAGGATCCCCAGGTACAAGCCTATTTCAATCACAATTCTAGTGCCAGCTACCTGGAACCTTACCGACCCATTACTAGAGCCGGAGACGATCTAGAAGCAATTATTATTGGCGAGATCGATCGGGCTACTAAATCGATCGACATTGCCGTCCAAGAACTGAAGCTGCCCCGCATTGCTCAAGCCCTGGCCAACCGCCAGCAAGCGGGGGTGGCCGTGCGCGTGATTTTAGAAAACAATTATGCCCGCAGTCTCCTCAGTGCGGCGGAGCTGGCCCAGCTATCCAGCCGTGAACAAGCTCGCTACCAAGAATGGGTGCAGCTGGTAGATAGCGACCAGGACGGTCAACTGAGTGCAGCGGAGCTGGCTAACCGGGATGCTCTGACTATTTTAGCCAACGCCAAAATTCCGGTCATCGACGACACCGCCGATGGATCCGCAGGGAGTGGCTTGATGCACCATAAGTTCATGACGATCGACGGTCAGCGCACCATCGTCACCTCGGCTAACTGGACGATGAGCGACGTACATGGCGATCTGAAGCACCCGGCCAGTCGGGGCAATGCCAATAATCTGTTGGCGATCGATAGTCCCACCGTGGCCGACGCCTTCGGTCGAGAATTTGCGCTGATGTGGGGCGATGGGCCGGGAGGCGAACTAGATAGCCGCTTCCATGGGGGTAAAACAACCAGGGCCCCAGTCACAGTCCCCCTAGGCAGCGGCCAGATCACCATCCAATTCTCCCCAACGACCCAGCAGACCAACTGGAGTGATACCACCAATGGCGTGATCGCCCGCACCCTAGGACAGGCCCAGACTTCCACCAACTTGGCGCTGTTTGTATTTTCCGATGGTCAACTGGGTGCTGCGCTAGAAATGGCCAACCAGCGGGGGGTGAAGATTGCGGCAGTGATCGATCGAGATTTTGCTTACCGGCCCTACAGTCAGATGCTAGCGATGCTGGGGGTAGCTCCCTGTCAGGCCCAGAGTAGCCGTCGGGCCTGGGCCAAGCCGATTACCACTGCCGGAGTACCCGAACTACCAGAGGGCGATTTGTTGCACCACAAATTTGCAGTGCTCGATCGCCGGTGGACGATCACCGGTTCCCATAATTGGTCGGCGGCGGCTAATTACAAAAATGATGAGACTCTCATTGTGATCGACAATCCCCTAGTGGCCAACCATTTTCAGCGAGAGTTCGATCGCCTCTATGGTTTCGCAAAACTGGGCGTACCGGAAAAATACCAGCGTTGCCAGTCCAGATCCAACGACCTCCCCGAGTAGGGGCGCAGGAGAGATTACGTGGGATGCAATGTCGCACGCTGGCATCCCACCTAATCTCCCAGAATGCCCCGGCTTAACGGCGACGTTCATCTAATTTGGCGTAGACGGCGCGTAAATCGACTCCATGATGGGCCAGGGCCACAAGGCTGTGGTAGAAGAGGTCCGCCACTTCTCCGGCAATTTCTGCGGCCTGATCGTCTTTGCAAGCCATGACTACTTCCGCTGCTTCCTCACCAATTTTCTTGAGGATCTTGTTGTCGCCACCGGCAAACAAGCTGGCCGTATAGGAGCCGGGTACCGGTTGGTCTCGCCGATCAACAATGGTTCCATACAAGTTAGTCAGGGTATCCGCTGGTGGCGCGCTCTTGCCTTCGGCCACTTGGTGGAAACAACTACGCTCGCCCGTATGGCAGGCGATATCACCCAGCTGCTCCACAGTCACCAACAGCGCATCGCTATCACAGTCATAACGCAGCCCCCGCACCTTTTGGATATGGCCAGAAGTAGCTCCCTTATGCCAAAGTTCCTGGCGAGAGCGGCTCCAGAACCAGGTTTCTCCACTATCGATCGTCTGTTGCAGAGATGCGCGATTCATCCAGGCCATCATCAGTACCGTACCATCCAAATAATCTTGGACGATCGCTGGCACCAGACCTCTTTCGTCGTAACGGATCGCATCAACAGAAATAGTTGTCATGGCAAAGAAAAAAAGGCAGAAGATCGAGGGAAGATCATCGCACATTTAGGGGAGAAGTGGGGAGCCGATTTCCGTGAAAACACTGATGTATTGGTTGCCATGGGAATTATTTTTCGCAGCTTGGGTAATCTGAGAATTGCGAGGACAGTATATCTTGCTCGCGGCGCATCACTAGACTCTGATATAAACATGACTTATCTATCCGCCATCCTGCCTCCGATCGCTATGGCGATCGCCGTCATCTACGGAGCGATCGTTTACCGTAAGGAACAACGCAGCAAAAAGCAGCGCGAGCAGTATATCCAACGATTGCAAGAGGCCGAGCGCAATTTGCTCCAAATCAATCAGCAATTAGAGGAAACGATCCAGGCCAGGATGACCGATGTACAGAACACTAACGAGCGCCTGACCGAGGAGATTCGCGAGCGGAAGCTGATCGAAAGCTTACTGGCTCACAACGTAAAAATTGCCGATGAAGCTCGCAACCGGGCCGAAGACGCCAATCGCACCAAGAGCGAGTTTCTGGCCAACATGAGCCACGAGCTGCGCACCCCTCTGAATGCCATTATCGGCTACAGCGAAATCCTGGAAGAAGATGCAGAAGATAACGGCCAAGAACATTTGATCAAAGACCTAAAGAAAATCCGCAATGCCGGAAAACATTTGCTCAATTTAATCAACGATGTTTTAGACCTAGCGAAGATCGAATCGGGCAAGGTAGAAGTCTACCTAGAGACCTTCGACACTTACAAAATGGTGCAGGAAGTGGTGGAGACCATTCAGCCCGTCTGTGATAAAAACAGCAATGTGCTATTGGTGAACTGCCCCACCAATATAGGGATCATGCGCGGCGACCTAGTCAAAGTCCGCCAAAGCTTATTCAATCTCCTCAGCAACGCTAGTAAATTCACTAGAAATGGTCGGGTGACCCTCACCGTCAGTAAAGGCGCACATGAGCGAGCTGGGACAGAAGAACAAAAATTCCTGCGCTTTGCGATCGAGGATACGGGCATCGGCATGAAGCCCGAACAGCGCGAAAAGCTATTTCAGCCCTTTTCCCAAGCCGATAACTCTACCACCCGCAAGTTTGGCGGTACTGGTCTGGGCTTAGCGATCACCCAAAACTTCATCAACATGATGGGGGGAGATGTGGTCGTAGAAAGCAAATTTGGTGTGGGTTCCACCTTCATCATGACCCTGCCCCAACTTGCCGTTCAAGCAATTCCTCACAAAGGCGATGCCGATACCTTTGACGAAGCCACAGCTACTTCGGCTATTTTCAATCCTCATAATACCAAGACCGTCCTGGTCATTGACGATAACCACAACGATCGCCGTTTCCTACATCGCTACCTAACGGGGGAAGGCTACAACGTGGTGATGGCCTCCAATGGCAAACAGGGCCTACAAATTGCCCTAGAAGTCAATCCCAACCTCGTTGTCTTGGACGTGATGATGCCAGAAATGGATGGCTGGGAGACCTTGGTAGCCCTGAAAAATGACGATTCCCTCAGCAAAATCCCGGTGGTCATCAGCAGCTCCATCGAAGAACGTCACCTCGCCCAGACCCTCGGCGCTGCTGACTATTTGGTGAAGCCCGTAGACCGCAACCGCCTACTGGGCGTGGTAGAGAAATACACTTCCAAATCTCCCCAAGCAGAGGGAGACTATGTGCTGGTGGTCGAAGACGACCTAGATTCTCGCGAAATGGTCTGTCGGATGCTGCTCCAATCTGGCTGGGAAACCCGCACGGCAGTCAATGGCAAGGCCGCGATCGCGGCGATCCAAGCCCAGATTCCCAATCTCATTTTGTTGGACTTGATGATGCCAGAAATGGACGGCTTCGAAGTGATCAAACGACTCAAAGCAAATAAAGACTGGGAGAACATTCCGATCGTCGTGATCACGGCCATGGAACTAAGCGCGATCGAAAATCGACAAGTTGCCGAACAGGTCCAAAACATCTTCCATAAGGGCAAATTCAAAAAGCAGGAATTGCTCAACGAGGTAGACGGAATCATGGAAGTTGCTAAAGCCTAGAACAAAACGCCCCTTCAGAACTCTGCTTTTTTTTACTAAATTCACCAAGACTAAAACCATGGCTAAGATCCTGATCGTAGAAGACAATGAAATGAACCTCGATATGCTGACCCGTCGCCTGACCAAGCGGGGCTACAACATCGTTTCGGCCACCGATGGCATAGAAGGGCTGCAGTTAGCCAGCTACGAGCAACCGGATCTGGTACTGATGGACATGAGCCTACCCAAAATGGATGGCTGGGAAGCGACGAAGCATCTAAAGGCCAATGCCGAAACTAGCAGCATTCCGGTCATTGCCCTGACAGCCCATGCCATGGTGGGCGATCGAGAAAAAGCTCTGGCAGCAGGCTGCGACGATTACGACACCAAACCGATCGATTTATCTCGTTTGCTACTGAAGATTGGGAATTTGCTGGGCGAAAGTAGCGAAATTGCTGCTCCCGATGCGGATCTGAACTAGATCGGCCCCCAAGTTTACAAAATTTTATATTACGTCGATCGCTCATGAAGGGTCGAGGTAAAGCCGAAAGATGGCTTGGGGAGAACTGTTCGATCGAATAGTCCTCTCTGCTGTGATGGTGGGAAAATTGCGGATTAGAACCCACTGTAAAATCCTGCAATTTTGACAGAGAGAGCTGCCTGTCTCAGGCTGGGACAGAGCAAACCCCAGCGGATGGAGGTCAAATACGCTAGCGGTGACTGACTTTCCACGATATTATCGATAAATTCTGCCCAAAAATTTTAATTTTTTAGCTTAGATTAGTTAGTTGTAGGAGAAAAAGAGTTGGTTACTTCCAATATGCTAAAAACTACCAAGTCCGAGGAGATTTTCGCTGCGGCCCAGAAGATGATGCCAGGTGGAGTCAGTTCCCCGGTGCGGGCCTTCAAATCCGTAGGCGGCCAGCCGATTGTATTCGATCGGGTCAAGGATGCCTACGTCTGGGACGTGGACGGCAACCAATACATCGACTATGTGGGTAGTTGGGGACCAGCCATTTGCGGTCATGCCCACCCAGAAGTGATTGCGGCTCTCCATTCCACCTTGGAAAAAGGTACTAGCTTTGGCGCACCCTGCTACCTAGAAAACGTGCTGGCCGCCATGGTGATCGATGCGGTGCCCAGCGTAGAAATGGTGCGCTTCGTCAACTCCGGCACCGAAGCTTGTATGGCCGTGCTGCGCCTGATGCGAGCTTTTACGGGTCGGGACAAGGTAATTAAATTTGAGGGCTGTTACCACGGCCATGCGGACATGTTTTTGGTGAAAGCCGGTTCCGGCGTAGCCACCCTCGGTCTGCCAGATTCACCGGGCGTACCGAAGACCACGACCGCCGATACCCTCACGGCTCCCTACAACGATCTGGAAGCAGTCAAAGCATTGTTTGCGGAGCATCCGGGGGCGATCTCTGGGGTTATTCTGGAACCAGTAGTGGGCAATGCGGGGTTCATCACCCCCGATGCTGGCTTCCTGGAGGGCTTACGCGTGCTAACAAAAGAAAACGGCGCGCTGCTGGTCTTTGATGAAGTCATGACCGGCTTCCGTATTTCCTATGGTGGTGCTCAAGCCAAGTTTGGGATTACTCCCGACCTAACCACGATGGGGAAAGTAATTGGTGGCGGTTTACCCGTAGGAGCTTACGGCGGTCGGGCCGAAATCATGGGGATGGTCGCTCCGGCTGGCCCAATGTACCAAGCTGGTACCCTCTCGGGTAATCCACTGGCCATGACGGCGGGGATTAAAACCTTAGAACTCCTGCAACGGCCCGGCGCTTACGAGCAGCTAGACACCATGAGCCAGCGACTGGTGCAAGGTTTGCGGCAAGCAGCCCAAGGAACCGGCCACGAATTTTGTGCCGGTCATGTCAGTGGGATGTTTGGCTTTTTCTTCTGTGCTGGCCCAGTCCACAACTTTGAAGATGCTAAAAAAGCCGATGTAGCTAAGTTTGGCCGTTTCCATCGCGGTATGTTGGAACAGGGCATTTATTTGGCCCCTTCCCAATTTGAGGCCGGATTCATGTCATTGGCCCATACGGAAGCAGATATCGACAAGACGATCGCTGCGGCTAAGCTGGTAATGTCTGGTTTGTAACCCATCGATCGATGGCAAAAGGCAGGCCCACCGCCTGCTTTTTTGTGCCTAGTATTTTTGAGAATTATTTTATGACAACTCCACAAATTGGCATTATTATGGGCAGCGACTCCGATCTGCCGACGATGAAAGGGGCGATCGAGATCTGCGAACGTTTTCAGGTAGCCCATGAGGTGGCGATCGTCTCAGCCCATCGCACGCCCGATCGCATGGTGGAATATGCCAAGACTGCCTACCAGCGGGGTCTGAAGGTAATTATTGCCGGTGCCGGTGGCGCGGCTCATCTGCCGGGCATGGTGGCGGCCCTCACTCCCTTGCCGGTAATTGGGGTACCGGTGCAGAGTCGGGCTTTGCAGGGAGTGGATTCGTTGTATTCGATCGTCCAGATGCCCGCCGGGATTCCGGTGGCGACAGTGGCGATCGGCAATGCCACTAATGCGGGGCTTTTGGCAGTGCAGATTCTGGCCAGCCACGATCCCCAGTTAATAGCCGCGGTCCAAGCTTATCGATCGGAGCTGGAGGCGATCGTCCAAGCCAAAGACCACGAGCTGTCCAGCGATGGCTATCAAACCTATCTACAAAAACATTTTCCAACCTAGCCCATGACTATTCCCGTTCAGTTAGTCGATCGCGTAGGCTGTATGAACTCGGATGTGAGGTGGATGAAAAGCTAGGATGATGTGGTCTTTTGGTACTCCGTTAGCAACTAGTTCTACAGTGATGCTGTCCTCGATACCATCGTAGTGAATCCAGATTTTGTTGTTGCGGATTTCGGCGTGAACGATGGTGCCATGAACTCGATGGGTTTTTTCCCAGCCTTCTTGAATTAGCATGTAGTGGTTACGATCTCGGCTCACCACAAGGTATGTTGAGATTTCTCCATAGCGGTAGGGGATATCAGCATGGTATTGCAGGGCTTTTTCCAGAGTGCTGCGCCATTGATCAAGCTGCGGATGTGGTGGTTGCTGTTCTATGGATGGATAGGTGGTTTCCATTGCAGTATTTCCTCAGTATTTTCATCAAACACAAGTAAGCAAAACCCAGGTTCTGCCAATAGTAGTTCTCCAGCTTCTTCTTGGAAAATCGTTTCAAAAATGTTCTGACGAACTGCAAGATACAAACGACGATTGGGATCTCGCTTCTGTAGTGCTCTGGCATACAGAAAAAATTGTCCCCAAGCTTTTTCGAGATCGCTAATTGGGGACGGGCTAATGAAGCTTTTAACCTCAACAGCAATTTTTTCCGTCCCTCTTTCAGCAGCAATAATCTTTTCGGCTCCAAGATCGATTGCTGCGTTGCGATTACCAATTTTGAGACTTAGTGGGTCGTCAGTGATTGTCCAACCATCTTTGATTAGGGCAACTTTAACGATCTCGTGGTACAAATCTTTGGCAGGCATAAGGAGTGAAAGAGGCTCTTAATATCCATTCTACTTCAGGCAGCTCATTGTGTGGTATCGATGTGATGTTGGCATGAAGCTTTCGCGTAGCATCTCTGTTGGTGTAGCCTCGCCTCTGGCGATAAGAAATAGCTATCCCGTAGAAAATCGCTGCTCTGGTTTCCAGGGATTCATGGTCAGAAGCCCGACTTCTGGGTTGGAAGCTCCGCGCCCAAGAAGTCGGGCTTCTGAATTGGATTCATTGGATTACGATGGTATCAAGTATTTCAGAACTGCCTGCCAATCGGGGAATTTAGCGGAGCCGAAGTGGATGTGTTCGCCGATGAATTTATCGACGCCGTGGCTGATTTGGTCGTCGATCAGGTAGTCGCCGATGTTGAGGTTTTTGTGGTGGGTGAGGATCAATCGCTCGTGGGCTGCTGGCCCGAGGTATTTTTTGACCCATTAGAATTTGTCGCTGGCGGCGGTGGGGTTTTCCCAGGGTGGGGTGGAGAGGATGTAGACATCAAAATGGTTGGTGAGGGCGATGAAGGAGTCGATCGCATCTTGGAGGGGTTCCATGAGGGTGAAGGTGACGACTCTCACCGCTAACCTTACGGTGTAGCGGGAGCTTCTAACCTCACGATCAGAGTTTCTTGCTTCACAGGCCGGGTATCCCCGAAGCCTCCACAAGCAGCAACGATGCGTCCTCACCGTCGTTTTGTAAAATC
>JANMHS010000136.1:0-40357 GCA_031375385.1 Synechococcales cyanobacterium OTE_70_metabat_200
TTCAAGTAAGCTTTTTTGCTCTACACTGAGATTGATTATGAGTTTTGAAGTTCTTCCTCGCATGACAATTTCTTCGCTACAATTACCTCATAGTAACATTAAATGAATTCCAACCCCTTTCAGTAAAGAGGTGTACTTAGCCGACTATAACCAAGCCATCTCTCTTAATCCTAAATATGCAAATGCCTATGCTGGTCGTGGGCTTTTGCAGCAACTGAAACTGAAGAATCGGCAAAGGGCGATCGCCGATCTCCGCACTGCCGCCAAACTTTTCCGCGCCCAAGGTCAAACACAATCTCTGCAACAAATACTAGAAATACTCCGCCGCCTAGGAGCCACTGAGAATCCGTAGCTAACTGAGCCTCCAGCAAACACCCGATCGCAAAGCGTCGCCTCCGATGCCAGTCTTCTGCTATGGTCTGTCTGAAGACACTCATCGATGCTCTGGTAAAGAGGCCATGTCAACGAACCCTTTATTTCATCATATTCCCGTTCTGGCCTCGGAAATCATTGCAGGTTTGCAAGTGCGTCCTGGCGGCTGCTATTTGGATGCTACTACCGGTGGTGGTGGCCATAGCGAGCTGATTTTACAGGCCGCAGCAGAGGTGCGGTTGGTGGCGATCGATCGAGATCCCGCCGCCCTCCAAGCATCCCAAGCACGACTGGCCAGCTATGGCGATCGAGTGACTTTCTGGCATGGCAACTATGCCGACTATCGACCAACGCAGCTCTTCGATGGGATTATTGCCGATCTGGGCGTTAGCTCCGTTCATCTAGACGAAGCAGAGCGGGGCTTCAGCTTTCGCAACGAAGCGGCCTTGGATATGCGGATGGACAGCAGCCAATCCCTGACTGCCGGGGAGATCATCAATCACTGGGCTGAGGCCGAGATCGCCAACATTATCTATCGCTATGGCGAGGAACGGCTCTCTCGGCAAATTGCCCGGCGGATTGTGGAGAAAAGGCCGATCGAGACTACCACCGCCTTAGCAGAGGTGATCAGCTATGCCGTTCCCAAGTCCTACCGCTACGGTCGGATTCATCCCGCGACTCGATCATTCCAAGGGCTGCGGATTGCCGTCAATGACGAGCTGGGTTCCCTGGAAAAGTTTCTGGCAGTAACACCGAAGTGGCTGGCACCCGCTGGTCGGATCGGCATTATTAGTTTCCATAGCCTCGAAGACCGGATGGTGAAGCACACTTGGCGGGAGAATGAGTTACTGCGGGTTCTCACTAAGAAGCCGATTATTGCTGGAGAGGAGGAGGTAGCCGAAAACCCTCGGGCTCGATCGGCCAAGCTCCGGTGGGTAGAACGGCTGTAGACTCTCTGAAGTATTTTGGGAACAGGGAACCAAAAAGGTTTGTGTATAATGGGAAACGAAGTTTTATATCACCAAAACAATGGGTTACTTGGGAAGTTGGTTGCCAACATCGATCGCAGTAGTCTCTATGGTGGCAATGGTGCAGCAGGGGGCAGCGGCTAAGACGGCGCGAGAAGTAAACCAAATTGCTAAAGCAATTACAGTCAAGATTGATTTCAAAAAACAGGATAGCCGGGGCAATTCTCTGAATGGCAACGGTTCAGGGATTTTACTGCGGCAGGATGGGGATATTTACATGGTGCTGACGGCGGCTCATGTGACCAAGGAGAAGGCGGGAGAAAAGATTACAAAACTGACGATCGAGACTCCCGATGGTCAGCAACATGGGATAGTGGCCGGTTCGATGCGAGCCTATGCTGGGGATGTGGATTTGGCTGTGGCGAAGTTTCGGAGTGGTAATAAATACAAACTTGCCAATCTAGGGAATTCCGATCGCTCGCTTGGCGGATATTGCGGGGAGTTTAGGGGCAGGAACTGGTATGACAGTAGCTCGGACAGTGCAAAGTCCTACTCTGACGACAGATGACTATTTCCTTTCGGCCTATCAAAAATATGAAAATAAAGATTATCAAGGAGCCTTGGCTGACTACAACCGCGCGATCGCAATCAATCCAGACGATGCAGATGCCTACTACAATCGCGGCATTCTGAAAGAAAGTAAGCTGAATGACCCACGAGGGGCACTCGCTGACTTTAACCGCGCCATCACAATCAATCCAGACTATGCAAATGCCTACTACAATCGCGGCATTCTGCAGGAGAGGCTAGATGACCCCCAAGGAGCGCTGGCGGACTTAAATAAAGCACTGCAAATTAATCCTCAACTAGCCAATGCTTACGCAGGACGAGGTTTGGTCAAAGCCAAGCAACTCAACGATCACCCCGGAGGCATTGCCGATCTGCGTCAAGCAGCCCGCTTAGCCCGTGCCCAAAGACAAACAGGGCTTCTACAGACCGTTCTTTGGATACTCAATCAGCTAGGAGCTGCGGAGTAGCGGCAATTTTTGGGATAATGACCATGTATGATCAGCTCCTCGGTACCTCCAATGCCCCGCCACTTCAACACCGCTGGCCCATGCCAAAGCGACATTCACTACATGCTCTCGCCCCTCATCCGCCTACCACAGGTCGAGCAGCTCATTGCCCAGCGCAATTACTTCGTAATCCATGCACCTAGGCAGATTGGCAAAACCACATCTATCCAATCTTTAGCTCAAAACTTGACGAATCAAGGTCAATACACTGCTGTAGTTGTATCTGCCGAAACTGGTGCAGCCTTCGGGAATGATCCCCTAGTGGCTCAGAGCCAGATCTTAATTGCTTGGCAAGAGGCGATCGGCTTTTGGCTACCCGAGGAATTACAGCCCCCCGATTGGAGCCACTGCACCACCATTGGTCAAGCCTTGGGCTTGTGGTGCCGAAATAGCTCTAGGCCGATCGTGCTGTTGATCGATGAAATTGATGCCCTGTGCGATCAGGCTTTGCTGACAGTTCTGCGCCAACTGCGCGATGGCTATGCTCGCCGCCCCAAGGGATTTCCAGCCTCGGTGGGTCTGGTTGGAATGCGCGACGTGCGCGACTACAAAGTGGCCTCGGGCGGTAGCGACAGATTGCAAACCGCTAGCCCTTTTAATATTAAAGTGCGATCGCTTACCATGCGCAACTTCAACGCCACAGAAGTAGCGGAGCTATACGAGCAGCATACCGCAGATACCGGACAAGTCTTTACTCCAGCAGCCTCAGCGCTGGCTTTTGAACTCACTCAAGGACAGCCGTGGTTGGTCAATGCTATTGCCAAAGAAATTGTAGAAGAACTGGCGACTGATAAAACTATAGAAATCACCATTGACCATATCATGACGGCCAAGGAAATCTTGATTCGTCGCCAAGACACTCATTTGGATAGTTTAGCTGAACGTCTGCGGGAAAATCGGGTTAAAGCTATCATGGAACCCATCTTAGCTGGGAGAGAATTACCAGAATCATCCAACGATGATCGACAATATTTAGTAGATCTTGGTTTACTCAAACGCGACCCGGCAGGGGGCTTGGTGATTTCGAATTCTATTTATCGGGAGGTTTTACCACGGGTATTGGCTCAAGGCCCTCAAGATAGTTTGCCAATGATTGCGCCCAATTGGTTAACAGCGACCGGGGAATTGGAGGTTGATCGGCTCCTAGCAGCCTTTATAGAATTCTGGTTGCAGCATGGAGAAGCGCTGTTAAAAAGTGCTTCTTACCCAGAAATTGCTCCTCATCTGGTTTTGATGGCCTTTTTGCACCGGGTGATTAATGGTGGCGGTACATTGGAGCGGGAATATGCGATCGGGCGCGACCGGATGGATCTCTGCCTACGCTATGGCGATGTAATTCTAGGTATCGAAATTAAGGTGTGGCGCAGTAAAAAAGCTGACCCCATAACTAAAGGGCTAGAGCAGCTCGAAGGTTATTTAAATCGTTTGGGGCAGTCTAGTGGTTGGCTGGTGATATTCGATCGCCGTGACAATGCACCAGAGCTAGAAGAAAGATTGGGGACATCGGTAGCTCAGACGGCTGGTGGCCAGCAGGTAACAGTTATTCGCGCCTGAGACTATCCAGCAAAGATGTTTGTGTATAATGGGAAACGAAGTTTCACAAAGCTAGAATAATGGGTTACTTGGGAAGTTGGTTGCCGACCTCGATCGCAGTAGTCTCTATCGTAGCAATGGTGCAGCAGGGGGCGACGGCTAAGACGGCGCGAGAAGTCAACCAAATTGCCCAAGCAATTACAGTGAAGGTAGCTCACACAGGGGGCAATGGTTCAGGAATCTTGCTGCAAAAAGATAGCAATGTGTACACGGTGTTGACCGCAGCCCATGTAGTTAAAGGAAAAGCTAACAGAAAACTGACCATTGAAACGCCAGATGGCCAACAGTATGAAGTTTTAGTTGGTTCGGTGCGAATCTATGCTGGGGATGTGGATTTGGCGGTGGTAAAGTTTCGGAGCAGTAATAACTACAAACTTGCCAATCTAGGGAATTCCAATATTTTAGCTGGAGGCATGGATCTCTATGTGGCTGGGTTTCCAGCGCCAACGGCAGTGATCACTCAGTCGATTTTTGTGTTTCGAGAAGGAAAAGTGACTGCCAATAGTAAGCGGGCTTTCAAGGATGGCTATGCACTGCTCTATAGCAACGATACTTTGCCCGGGATGAGCGGCGGCCCGATTTTAAATGAAGAAGGTAAAGTAGTCGGTATTCATGGCAAGGGCGATCGGGAGCAGGGGAACGGAGCGAAAACTGGGTTTAATGCAGGGATCCCCATTGCGCGGTTTGCAGATATTGCTAGGGATTTGAATGTGCAGACAGCAGTAGCAGGCACGGTGCAGAGTTCTACATTGACAGCAGATGACTATTTTGTCTCGGCCAATCAGAAAAATAGAAATAAAGATTATCAAGGAGCTTTAGCCGACTACAACCGCGCGATCACACTCAATCCAGACTATGCAGTTGCCTATAACAATCGCGGCGTTCTGAAGCAGAATAAGCTGAATGACCCCCAAGGGGCACTGGCTGATCATAACCGCGCCATCACACTCAATCCAAACTTTGCAATTTTCTACAACAATCGCGGCCTGCTGAAACATGAGAATCTGAATGACTTCCAAGGAGCACTGGCTGACTATAACCGCTCCATCACACTCAATCCAAACGATGCAGAAGCCTACTACAATCGTGGCACTCTGAAACATGAGAAGCTGAATGACTTCCAAGGAGCACTGGCTGACTATAACCGCTCCATCGCACTCAATCCAAACTTTGCAAAAGCCTACAACAATCGCGGCTTTCTGAAAAAGAAGCTAGATGATCCCCAAGGGGCACTGGATGATTTCAATAAAGCACTGCAAATTAATCCTCAATATACCAATGTTTATGCAGCAAGAGGTTCATTGAAAGCCAGGCAACTCAACGATCTCCCCGGAGGCATTGCCGATCTGCGCCAAGCAGCACATTTAGCCCGCGCCCAAGGACAAACACAACTTTTACAGTCCATCCTTGAAGCACTTAATCAGTTAGGATCTGCGGAGTAGCGGCAATTTTGGGGATAATGACCATGGACGTTCACAGAGTTGTCTGCACGATCGCCCCGGAGGCATTACTGACCTGCGTCTAGCAGCCCGTCTAGCCCGCACCCAAAGAAAGACCCAGCTCTTGCAAACTATTCTGGGAATTCTTAAGCAACTAGGAGCCACCGAATAGCTAAAATCTTGGTTAGTTGCCCATCATGGCCAGCAGATAACGATTGATTATCCGAGCCGAGGGGCGATCTCTCACCCCAACAAATCGGACTTCTGTCCCAAGACTAATAGCAGCTCACAAATTCTCTTGAAATCCAGCCAGTAGCCCCTGAATCACCGCGAATCTTGGCCCAAGGACGACCTTTTTTATCTCTGGCGCTGCCTACGATACGCACATTGGAGCCATTTTCTAATGTGCCAATTACTCTACCATTGGGAGATTTTCGCACATTCAACGGGGTGCCGGTGGGATCTGTTATGGTGCAGGTCTGCTGCTGTTGACCCTGGGCAGGCTGTTGTGGCTGAGACCAAGCGGGAGCGCTTCCGATGCCCAACCCAAAACAAATACCGATGGCAACTAACTGATTTTTCATTTCTCTTCTCTCTTCTCTGTATTTAAACATTCCAGGAGTTTCTAAAAAAACCCATAATTTTCACAAGCAATACTCACAAAAATTCACTAAGATTTGCTAAAATAGAATGTTCGAGAAACATCGAAGATCCTAGGAAAACACCTCGATATGGGAACCAGCCGCGGTTTTGTAGACTTCAATGCGAGTCTGGAAAGCCTCTCGGAATTGGGGCATGTGGGTAACGGCTAGGACGCAGGCAAAGTCACTAGAGATTGCATCGATCGCCGCAATCAACCGATCGCATCCCTCACTATCTTGAGTACCAAAGCCCTCGTCTACCACCAACATTTGCAACGGTGTCCCCGATCGTTGAGATAACAACTTAGCCAGCGCCAACCGAATTGAAAAATTGATCCGAAAAGCTTCGCCACCGGAGTAATTCTCGTAGGGCCGCGTCCCGTTGGCATCACCAATCACTATTTCCAGCGTATCGATCGGCTTGGCATTCTTTAGGGTAGATTTCCTGGCCCTCTTGTCTTTCTTGGTATGCTTCTGGGTAATGAACTGAATATGAAATTGATTATTGCTTAAGCGCGACAGAATACTATTAGCCTCCGCTTCCACCTGGGGCAAAATATTTTCCACAATTAGTGCCTGAATCCCGTTCTTCCCAAAAGCTTTCGTCAATTCATCGTGAATTAACTGCTGCTGTCGATATTCCTGGAGCTGGGCCCGCTGCTCTTGCAAAGCATCCTGCAAGCCCTCCAACTGCCAGAGCTTTTCCGTCAGCTGGCCCTGATTGGCGATCTGGTGATTGATTTGCTGGCGGCGCGCCACCATGCGCTGCTCCAGTTCCGTCAACTGCGCTGAATTATCTGGTAATGCAGCTAACAGTCGGGCAATTTCGGCGCTATCTAATACTGCTTGATGATAGCTAGTCTGCTTGGTTTGTTGCTGCTCCCGCAGCGTTGCCGATCGCTCTAATAACAGAGGATGATTAATCTGAGCTTCTTGCCACTGGCGATATTCTGCCGGAACTTCCAGTAACTGGCGCAGTCTGGCTTGGTCTAGTTGCTGCTGCACAGCATCGTAACCGATCGACGCTAATTCCGTCTGAAGTGCTTGCAACTTCCCGCGTAGCTCAGCTAACAATATTTTTTCTTGCTCGATCGCCGCTATTTTTTGCTGTTTTAGCTCCTGCTGCTGCTGTTGCAATCCAGCTTGTTTCTCCCGCGCTTTCTTTAGGTCACCCTGCCGAACTTCGGCCCAGCGATAGCGATCTACTTCACTGCGGGCCATGGCATGATTTTTCTCGTCATAGCTCAGCTCTTGCAATAGTTCATCCAACTCTTGCAGATCCCCTAGAAAATCCGTGGCATATAGTCGGTCGGCCAGCGAGACTGCCAGATTTTCTTGTTCGGACTGTAACTGCTGAAGCTCTGTTTGGGCCTCGGCCAGCGCCGCTAATTGGGAAGTCAATTGACCCTTTTCTTCACTGAGCCGATCATAGGTTTTCAGTTGATTGGTGACCGCCTGATATTCCTGACGCAGCTGATCTCGATCGCGATTGAGGTTGATTTCCTGTGCCTGTAAATCCGATAATTGCTGTTCCAGCTCCCGATTCTCTTGATCGTGATTATCTAGGAAATGTTGCCAATGATCGCCATCTAAAGGGTAACTACAGAGCGGACAGGTGGCATCAGCAGCACCTTTCAAGGTCGCTAATTTCGTAGATAGCTTTTGTTGCTGAGCGATGCAGGTTTTGCGTTGGCTTTCCACCTGAGCCAGTTTACCACCACATTCCTGGCCCTTATCGCGCACTCGGTCTAAATATACGCGCTGTTTATCTAGGGCCGAGATAGATTTTTCCACTGCTTGTAGCTTCTCAGCCCAAACATCCTGCTGTTCGATACTTTTATGGCCATGGGTAATGGCTCGATCTAGTTGCTCCAACCGCGCTTGTTGCTGGGCGGCCAGTTTGTCAATGTGAGCCTGGATATCTTGGCGACGTTTGATAATGCCGGTGCTTTTTCGATGACCGTCGTCGAGTTGTTGCAGGCGATCGCGACCGATCTGGAGTTGGGCCAGAGCCTGTTCCACCGCAGGAGCCGTGGCCAGCAATGCTGCTTGCTCTAGCTCTTGCTGAACGGCGTTTTCGATGGATTGCTCCAGGCGATTGACCTCCAGCTGGCTACGTTGCTGCTGGCGTTCGAGCTGGAGTTGTTGTGTTTGAACTTGGGCTTGGGTTTGTTGATAGGAGCGGGCTTTGTTCTCCCAGTCGGTGATGATTGCCGCGAGTTGTTCGTATTCCCTGTGGGCTAGGGCAATTTCCTCGCCTCGATCGAGCAGGGCCGTGATTTTTTCGAGTTCCAGCTGGGCCCGAGCTAGCTCCTGTTGCACTTGGACTAAGTCCTGCTGAAGTTCTGCCTGGCGTCGATCGGCCCATTGAATTTGTTGTTGGTAGGTAGCCCGCTGCTGGGCGGCGTTTTTGAGGAGATCGAGGGCACTTTGGTCGATGGTTTGGTCGATTTGAAGTAGGTCGATCGCGCCCTGGATTTCTTTGACTTGGGCCGTCAGGGTAGGGATTTCTTGGAGTTTGGCGATGCTCTGGGTGAGCTGGTGGTCGATCGCTAGGGCTTGGCTGCGGTATTCAAGGGCCACTTGTTTGGCTCGGTCGGCAAGGACTTCGTAGCGATCGAGTTTCAGCAGGTCGGCGAGGATCTGTTTGCGTTCGCTGGGCTTTTTCAGCATGAACTCATCGGCCTTGCCCTGACGCAAATAGGCAGAGTTAGTAAAGGTGTCGTAGTCGATCTTCAGATATTCGTCGATCAGGCTCTGGGTGGCTTTGATCCCTTTTTGGGTCAGGGATTTGAAGGTTTGGTCGGTCATTACCTGCAATTCCAAGCCGCCGCTGCCGCCCAGTTGGCGACTGCGGATGATCCGATAGATGCTGCCATGGAGCTGGAAGGTGAAGTCCACGCGCATGTCTTTAGTGCCATGGGCGATCGCGTCGTCTTCGCTAGTGGCTCTACTACGCCCCCAGATCGACCAGGTGATGGCTTCGAGCAAGGAAGATTTTCCGGCTCCGTTGTCGCCGCAGATGCAAGCGGTGTGTAGACCAGAGAAATCTAGGCTGGCCGATCGGTAGCTGAGGAAGTTTTTGAGGGTGAGCTGCAGCGGGATCATGACAGAACCAGTTCGCGAGAAGGCCAGGAAATCCAACAGTATTGATGTACTTCCAAGATTCTAGCATGGTAGGCCCAAGGCGGGGGTGGTAGGGCTAGGGTGGATTCTCGAACTCGTTGGCGGAGCCTTTCTGCTAAGGCAGACACTTCTCTGCGAGACGCTGCGCGTTGGCGGAGCCTCTCCTTTGGAGAAACGTGAACAGAATGAGAATCGAGTAGTCTGGGCGGGGTAGGTACTTCCATAACCTTGGTGGAGAACAATGAAGATTATTACAAAATGTTAGGGAATTACTCCTAAACTGAGCAAGAGCATTTAAACTGAAGCTACTTCAGTCTAAACAGCTAATTTGGTGTGTTAGACGGACAAATGTCGTGCTAACCACCCCATTTTCTGGGGTATATGCGGATAGTTGTCTTGCTAATACCTCTCTTTCTGGGAGATATGGCGATGGATGTCAGCATATGCACCTAACTCAAGGGAGTTATGCTGAACCCTTCAGTATAAACAGTTGTTGTGCTGCTTAGTTTGTCGGTGGGGACAGTAGTTTGAAGCAAATTAGTTGGTACTTGGTATCAGGCTAGATCAGCTTGTTTCTGACACGATTACAATCATCCAGCAGAGTATTGAGTTGCGTAGCAACTTTCCAAGGATTGCGTCCTTTGAATGGAGCTGCAATTACAGCTTCATAGGGATTTCTCCCAGTTTGTTTGACGGCAGCGATCGCCAACTTGCTTGAAAGTCCGCGTCCAGCTACGAGCCATGCTGCTAAAACGTGTCCTGTGCGCCCAATTCCGCCAGAGCAATGAACAACCACTTTCTCATTCTGCTGGTTGGCAATGGCTAAAAAAGGCAAAATCTGGTTAACAAGAATTTCGGGTGCCGCAAAGTTAAAATCCTTGATCGGTGCCCAGCAGACTTGATCGAGTCCGAAGACTTTTCGATAAGCGCCAAGCAAATTTGGATAGCGAGTTAGCTGAGCTTCGGGCAATAAACAGCAAACGCGCTGAATTCCTTGATTCTGCATGAACTCGATCCACTGATCGACTTTTTTGTTGGTGTATCCGGGTCTAGCAGAACCAAATACGATGAGTTCATTCTCTGAAGCCGCAGCAAATTTGTACATGCTGTATTGTCGAGATAGTTAACGACCAATCTTAACTCTTAAGTTTTCATATTAATCCAGTGTGCCAAAACGAGGTCGGATATTCTGTAGCAAGGTTGAGTTGTTCGCGCATCACAACAACGCTGTTGCATCGGACTGCCTCAAGCCGCTGGCGTAGATGCGAAGGTTTTTTACCGCCGCTGAACAGCAACGTTAGATTGGCAACCGCTGACCCGAGCCGTTAGACCGAAAAATTTTCATGTGCAGATGTGTGTCATTGACCTTGACTCATCAAAGTTTTTCGATCGACAGACTAACTATTAGAACATTAGGTCTCATTCAATCTAGGGACTCCTGAATTCTGTGGCGATCTATAAGGCTGATTTTCAGCTTCTATGTTGGGCGATCGATACGAATTCACCAGCACCGCCATCAACAGAGTCAGCTAAGACTTCGGAGGGATTCCATTGAATGTGCCATGGACCCTCACCCCCAACCCCTCTCCCAAGTGGGGAGAGGGGAGCCGGAAAATATTTTACCTGTTGGGATTGAGTGTTGAATTAAATGATTCTTGTATTACTATCAACACTGAATTCAGATTCGTTTCCACTTGTTGACTGGTGACTCTTAATACCTTTAGATTCAGTGATTCTAGCAATTCTTGTCGTTGTTGATCGCGCTCTTGTTGAGATTCATGAATACGGCCATCTACCTCAACGATCAACCGCTCTGAACCACAGAAAAAATCCACTACAAAAGCCCCAATCGGCTGTTGCCGACGAAATTTACGACCATCTAATCTACGACTACGAATAGCCTGCCATAGAATATCTTCGCTAGCAGTCGGCTCCTTCCGAAATTCACGCGCAACCTCAGTCATTTTCTGCTTCAAACTAGGTGTAATCTCCCAATGATTTGCTTGCTCCGGCCCCCCTCTCCCCACCTGGGAGAGGGTTTCCAATGATTACCATTAGAATTTCATCCTGCTTTAGGTTACTACTCGTACAATCATACCAAAGAAATCCCCCAGCACTCTTGTGTACCAGAACTAGCCGGTGGGAATCGATTCTCCTTGAGACGGCGAGCTGATCGGGCGCATCGAAGAAGATTCCAGACCTGTTCCAGCGATGCTTATAGCATCCAAAAATAAACCATGAGATCGGCTTAGTAAGACAACCAAGATTATCTACAGGCAATAATACTACTTCAGGACAATTAGGCATCACGCAATTGAGCGACACTCTCCGCAAACAAGAAATTCACAGCTCCCATTAACTCCGCCAGATTTTCGAGTACATAGTATTTCCGATTCTTCGTAAAGAGATCGGCTTGGAGCAATCCAAACTCCCACAGCTTGCCATTAGAGACCATCCCAAATATCTGCTGAGTTGGATCTTCATTGATTTTCTGAGCAGCCAATAGTTCTGCCAAGCATTGACCCCAGCCCTCCTCGAAATTATCCTTCTTGGCTTCCACCACAATTAAATAGGGTCGCTCCAAAATCACCTTCCCACGCCGAGAACGCTTCGCCACCACATAATCTGGAACGCCCGATAAATTATCATCATAAACTAGAGGTTGATGACTCCAAATCAGCAGCTCTTGGATATAGGAGCGCCAAACCTCCGTCAAAATTGGCGAAATAATGTTCTCGCAGATGGCATACTCCGAATTAAACACAATGCCCTCTTGCACAACTATATTCAACCGGGATCCAAAATAATCATCTGCGGGAAAGGCCACCGGTTGCACAAAGTCCGCGTCCCGATAATTCAAAGGGAAACTCTTGAGTACATCCGCAATACTCTTGTAACTGGTGAAAGCCATCCATCTACTCCTGAATTCTGTGGCCATCCATAAAGTTGATTGTCACATCCTAGGCTGGGCGATCGACACTCCCCACAAATGTCGCTTCAGCTCCCGCTGATTACTTTTAAGGGCAATCTCTCGACCCCAGGAATAGCAATTGAAACAAGCCCTGTCACCCACCTGCACATTCCCCAACAGCGATACCCAATGATTGGGATAGGAAAAACAGGGCACCTTATAATCCAGCAACCCCATATCAATCAGCGCGATCGCCACCCCCCCACGATCAATTGCCTGCTGGGCTAACTGCAACGCCGCCAACTCGCCACCGATCGGCGTGTGATAGTGGCGCACCTGATCGTAGTCCAACAAATTCCGTAGCCAGCCCGTAATATCCCCAGGCACCGTAATCCCCGATAGATCCCGCAGTAGCCGATGGGCACCGGGATCCACCGGTACTAGCCAATTGGTGTGATCTCGCAGTGTCGCCAGCACCAGCCAATCCACCTGGGCGATCCGGAGATCCCCCTGGCAGTGGCGCAACCGCTGGCTCGCCACGATCGGTCGCTGCCGACCCATAAAAGTCCCAGACTCAAACAGCCCCCGGCAGAGCTGCACGTAGCGCACCGGATGCTTCCGAATCAGCTCGAACAGCACTACCGCAGGCCCACAGAAAGGTTGTTGCCCCTGTTTCACCTGGAACGGATCGCCCAGACGAGCGATCATCCCCGTCAGCACCTCTGTTTTATCCAGATAGCTCCAGGCACTAGGCTGGTTAGATTGAACGAACTGTTGGATCGCCCAATTCACATCTGCCATCGCCTAACTCCGTAAGGTGACTTGGAACTTCTCGACCAACACATCCCGCACCTTTTGTTGGACTGGATCGATCTCCTCATCCTTCAAAGTTCGATCGGCCCGATAGACCAATCTTATCGCCAAACTACGCTGCCCCTCCGGTACTCCCTGCCCGCGATACTCATCGAAGAGCCGTACCTCCTGCAATAGCTCCCCGGCCACCTGCCGAATGGCCTTGCGCAGATCCGCAAAAGAAACATCCAGATTGGCAAAGAAAGCAATATCTCGATCGGAAGCTGGATAGCTAGAGAAAGACTGATACTTGGGTACTAACTGCTCCTCCTGAGCCAGGAATTCCAGCATCACCTCCATATAGAACTGGAAAGCATAGGTAGCTGCCGGTAGATCCAGTTCCTGTTGGAGCTGGGGATGAAGCTGGCCAAAAATACCCAACTGCTTACCTTGGAGCCAGAGGGAAGCCGTGCGGCCCGGATGGAACTGGGAATTGCTGCGATCGGGCTGATACTCCACCGTCATTCCTAGCCGCTGCCAAATATTGTCCAGCAGCCCTTTGGCCTGATACCAAGTCAAAGGCTGAGGCTTGTCGCTAGTAGTCCAACGCTCTGCCCGCACGTCGCCGCCACAAATCCCCGCCAACACATCGGTCTCAAACAGGCCTACCTCGTCCTTTCCAAAAGCCCGACCGATCTCAAAGCCCCAGAGGGAGCCATTGCCCTGCTCCAGGTTATAGCAATAGCTCTGGATTGCATGGGAAACCAGCTCCGAGCGCAGGGCCGCGTATTCCGCAAACATCGGGTTGGCGATCGCCACCGACCGATCCTGCTGATTCAAGGCATAGGAATAGTGCATCATCTCCGTAAAGCCCATGGCCCGGAAATTAGCTCGGATTGTCCGCAGCAGCTCCATATCCAAGGATAGGTAACCGGCGGTCGCTTCCGTGGGCAGTGTCTCCTGGAACTTATCGTAGCCGTAGAGCCTAGCCACTTCCTCAATTAAATCGATTTCCCGCTCCAGATCCCGATAGCGGTATGGTGGCACCACCACCTCCCAAGTTTCCGCCGGACCCGCAGTGAGTTGGCAACCCAAGGCTGTCAGCGTCTTTTCCACAATCGCCCCACTGACTTCATCGTCACCCACCGTCGGACCCAGAATCTGGCGGAGTCGATCGAGACGCAGCCCAATCTTGCGGGGCTGGTTCACCCAGTCCGGGCGACCATCGGCACAGCTCTGTACCGTCACGGTCCCGCCAGCTACCTCTACCAACAAATTCAAAGCCCGCTGGTTAGCCATTTCTAACTCCGCCAGATTCACCCCCCGCTCGTAGCGAGTCGAAGCTTCCGATCGCAAGCCCTGGGCGCGAGCTGATTTCCGAATGGCCACAGAGTCAAAAATTGCCGCTTCTAGTAACACATTGGTCGTAGCATCAGAAACCTCGCTCTCCGCGCCACCCATGACCCCCGCCAAAGCCACTGGCCGTCCATTGGCCACGATCGATAAATTCTGGGCCTGCAATTGCCGTTCTTGGCCATCTAAAGTCTGAAAAATTTGGTTGGGCTGCGCCAGTTCCACCCCGATCTGGTAATGGCCATCGGTCCCTAGCCGATCCGCGTCGAAGGCGTGCAGCGGTTGCCCCCATTCCAGCAACACATAGTTGGTGATATCTACCACATTGTTGATGGAGCGCAAACCTGCAGCCTGCAACCGTTTGCTCAGCCAATCCGGACTTGGCCCCATGCGCACATTTTCCACTAAGGTGGCAAAGTAGGCCGGACAAAGTTGGGGATCGATCGATTTGACCTGCACAGATTTATTGCCACCAGAGAGAGATACGGGGGTAACTGTGGGTAACTTAAGAGAAGAGCCCGTTAGAGCCGCTACTTCTCTAGCGATGCCTACCATGCTCAGGGCATCGGCCCGGTTAGCGGTGGAAGTGAGGTCTAGCACCACATCATCCAGTCCTAACAAAGAGCGGACATCGGCTCCCACCTCCGGCGCATTGGCGGCCCCCACTTCTGCAAAGATGTGAATCCCCGCTGATTCCTTGGCCAGACCCACCTCCGCCAAAGAGCAGATCATTCCCTCGGATGGTTCGCCCCGCAGCTTGGCTGGTTTGATCTTGAGGTCGATCGTCGGCAAGAAAGTGCCTACCTTGGCCACTGGTACGTAGATATCAGATCGCACATTGGCTGCTCCACAGACGATCTGCACCGGTTCGCCGGTACCGATGTCTACCCGACAGACACTGAGCTTGTCAGCATTAGGATGGGGCAACCGCTCTAGCACCTGCCCGACCACCACACCATCGGCCCACTGCCGGCGATCTTCGATCGACTCCACCTCAAAACCAGCCATAGTCAAAACTTCAGCTAAGGCGGTGGGGGTGAGAGAAATTTCGACCAGTTCGTTCAACCAATTTAGGGAGATATGCATTTACTTTTTAGAAATTTGGCCAAGGACAGCATTAATCGTCCGGTTTTAGGGGCGTCTGCTGGTGTAATTATATCTAAACTCGTCTTAGAGTACGCCTTCGATTCTTTTGGGTTAATAACCCTGCCGAACGACCGCTGCTGAGGACAAATTGGTGAGTTATGATAGCAGCAGCCGCTGATGTCTACACCTGCCCGCCCCACCTGGAATTTCCAGAACGGCTCTAGCATTTTTGCTAATTAATTTAAGTTTTTGTCAGCTTTCTTCTAGAAAGCTCCCCTAACCCCGAAATTCGACTTGGTGAGGCTCAATGAGCTATTGCGTAAATCCAGACTGTACTAAGCCTAAAAATCTGCCCGATGCCTTCCTCTGCCAATGTTGTGGAGCGCGGCTACTCGTGCGCAATCGCTATCGGGCCACCAAATCTCTAGGGCAAGGTGGCTTCGGGGCCACCTTTGCAGCGGTGGATATGTCGTTGCCTGGGGAGCCAGTCTGTGTGTTAAAGCAGCTGCGCCCTAGCAACAACCACGAAAAGTTCCTGCGGATGGCCAGAGAGCTGTTCGAGCGGGAAGCCCGCACCTTGGGGAAAATTGGTAATCACCCCCAAGTGCCGCGCTTGTTGGACTATTTCGAAGAGCGTCAGAACTTTTATCTGGTGCAAGATTTTGTGAGTGGCATTACCCTCCACCAAGAGGTGCGCAAGGAGGGGTTATTTGGCGAGGAGAAAATTCACGATTTTCTGGTGCAAATTCTACCCGTAATTCAATATGTTCACAGTAAGGAAGTAATTCATCGGGATATTAAACCTGCCAATATTATTCGCCGGGATCAGGATAATAAGCTTGTACTAATCGACTTCGGTGCCGTGAAAAGTGAGGTGAGCCAAGCTGCCGATGACAACATGGCTAGTGGCAGTATGGCTAACACCATCTTTGCAGTGGGTACCTCTGGCTATGCTCCGCCGGAGCAGCTGGCTATGCGCCCTATGTATGCTAGTGATTTATATGCATTGGGGGTCACCTGTATCTACCTAATGACTGGTAAGTCGCCCAAGGACATCGAGCATCACGAAAAAACTGGCGAAATGCTTTGGCAAAAGCAGGTGAAGCTCAGTACTTCGATGCTGGCTATTTTGGGCAAAATGCTGGAACCTTCGGTCAAGCATCGCTACCAATCATCGGAGCAAGTGATGCGCTCTCTAGAATTGGCCGCTAAGCCATTGGTTAGTGTGGGAGCTCCTGCGGAAAATGGTGCTCGGACGGTCGATGGCCAAAGGCCGGTCGGAGACCATCGGCCACCGCCACCACCACCCGGCAATGGTAACCAAGCTTCACCGGCCCAGAAGCTCGCCCAAACCATTCGCGAAAATCGCGAAAAAGCGGCTACCCGCAGCAGTTTCGATCCCACTGTGGTCGATCCGCCCCCGGCTTCGCGCAGTGGTCGCAAGCGAGAAGTACAACGGATGGATGCTGCCACCCTGCTCAAAACCTATCAGCGTGGTCAGAAATCTTTTAACGATGTGGATCTGAGTAACCTGAGCCTGACTAATGCCAATCTGCCTAGCGCCGTTTGGGAAAACACTAACTTCAGTGGCAGTAACTTGCAAAACGCCAATCTGGGCAAAGGCAAATTCGTGAAAACCAACTTTGCCGAAGCGACCCTGCGGGGAGCCAACCTGGCCAAGGGACAGTTTCCTTATGCCAACTTGCAGTCTGCCGATCTGCGTGGGGCCAACCTGAGCAATGCCCAAATGCAAAATGCTAACCTGATGGGAGCCAACCTCTGTGGGGCTAACCTACGGGGCGCGACGATCAGCGACGAGCAACTGAATATGGCCAAAACCAACTTCCTGACAATTTTCCCCAATGGCAAACGCGGTGGTTTTTGGTAGTCTAAAAACCCTGAATTAGCTCTATGATATTAGACTTGAGTGCGCTGGTGAAATTCAGTTGCATACTCGGGCAATCAAGGTAATATCGCAACGTGAAAATTTTAGTTATTGGAAACGGTGGTCGAGAACATGCGATCGCTTGGAAGCTACTTCAGTCGCCGAAGGTCACCCAGGTTCTATGTGTCCCCGGTAATGGTGGTACGGCGACGCTGGATCGCTGTCAGAATTTGTCCTTCCGGATCGACGACTTTGCCGGTATTACTCGGTTGGTGGAAACCAATGGTGTGCGACTGGTGATTGTCGGCCCCGAGCTGCCCTTGGCTAAGGGCATCGTCGATCGCTTGCAGGAAAAGCGCATTCGTGTTTTTGGGCCGCCCCAAGCTGGAGCCAGAATTGAATCCAGTAAATCTTGGGCCAAGGAAATGATGGCCAAGGCTGGGGTGCCCACGGCCCAATCCGAGACTTTTAAAGACAAGCAAGCAGCTAAGGACTATGTGCGCTCTAAGGGTGCACCGATCGTGGTGAAGGCCGATGGCTTGGCTGCCGGTAAAGGGGTAATTGTCGCCCAGACCGAAGCCGAAGCTCTGATTGCGATCGACCAGCTTTTTTCCCAGGGTTTTATGCCCTTGGTTATCGAAGAATTCCTGACGGGCCAAGAACTCTCGGTGCTGGCTATTACCGATGGCATTACTATTACACCCTTGTTACCGGCCCAAGACCACAAGCGGATCGGTGATGGTGATCTGGGGGCCAATACGGGTGGCATGGGAGCCTATGCGCCAGCTCCGATTGGTACTCCAGAGCTGATGGAGCGGGTGCAGCAAGAGGTGTTGGAACCCATGCTCCGCACTTTTAAGGCTGAGGGGATCGACTACCGCGGGATCCTCTATGCCGGTCTGATGATTCAGCCCGATGGGGACTTTAAGGTATTGGAATTCAACTGTCGCTTTGGTGACCCCGAAACCCAGGCGATTCTGCCACTGATGGAAACGCCCTTGGTGGATTTGATCGATGCCTGTGTGAATCGGCAGTTGGCGACCATGTTACCGATTGCTTGGTATCCGGCGGTGGCTACCTGTGTGGTGGTCTCAGCTAGTGGCTATCCTGGCGTCTATGCCAAAGGCGATCTGATCGGCACGGTGGCTCCACCGGTAGATAACACGATTATTTTCCAGGCGGGCACCCAGATCCAGAATGGTCAGTTAGTTACCGATGGTGGGCGGGTACTGAATGTCACGGCTTTTGGGACGGACTTTGCCCAGTCCATTGACTCGGCCTATCAGGCGATCGCTACGGTGCATTTCGAAGGCATGTACTACCGCAAAGACATTGGTCGCCGTGCTCTCGCCCAATGATAGGAGCGGGTGCAGGCTAGAGGGGATATACTGAGGACAGTTTTCCTATCAATTCTCCGGCCAGCATGTTTGTAGCCATTCAAAGGTTTTGGGAAGTTCTAACTAACTGGTGGACGGAGTTCACCTTGCAGACCAAGCTGATGGCGGCGGCCACTTTGTTTGTGTCTGTACTGATCAGTGGTGTGACATTTTGGGCCGTGAATACCATTCAACTGGATGCCCGGTTGAGTGATACCCGCTTCGGTCGAGACTTAGGACTGCTGCTGGCGGCCAATGTGGCTCCCCAGATTGCTGAGAACAATTTGAGCGATGTGGCCCGCTTCGCCAACCGCTTTTATCGCACCACTTCCAGCCTGCGCTACATTCTGTACGCCGATGAAACGGGTACCATTCGTTTGGGCATTCCCTTTTCCGAATCGGAAGTCCAGAATTCCTTGATGATCGAGCGGCGGATTCAGCTACCGGAGAACTGGCAGAACAGCGACAACACCATGGCTCGTCAGCATCGCACGCCCAATGGTGTAGTGACCGATGTGTTTGTGCCCGTAGTGCAGGATGGTAAATCCCTGGGCGTGTTGGCCTTGGGCATCGAACCCAATCCCACGGTGGTGGCTTCTTCGGGCTTGACTAGGGACGTGACGATCGCGGTGTTTGTATCGATTTGGGTGATGGTGATTTTGGGGGCGGTGTTCAATGCGTTGCAAATTACCAAGCCGATCAAGGAATTGCTTTCTGGGGTAAAGAACATTGCGGCGGGTAACTTTAAGCAGCGGATTGATCTGCCTTTGGGGGGCGAACTGGGGGAGTTAATCGGGAGCTTTAATGAGATGGCCGATCAACTGGAGATCTATGAAGAGCAAAACGTTGAGGAACTGACCGCCGAGAAGGCCAAGCTGGATACATTGGTTTCGACGATCGCCGATGGGGCGGTGTTGATCGATGGGGACTTGCATGTGGTGCTGGCCAACCTGACGGCTCGCCGCTTTTTTAGCTGGGAGGAGAATGTGGTGGGCATTGAGCTATTGAAAATTCTGCCTGCCAGCATGGCCCAGGAATTAGCCCACCCCCTAGCTCAGATGCTGGCGGGGGAATTTGAGAGTGGGGAATATCGGCTGCATTCGGATAAGTCCGGCGGTCGGATTCTGCGGATTCTGCTCAGCCGGATTTTGGGACAGCGGTTGGTAATGACGGTGCAGGATATCACTAGGGAGGTGGAGCTGAATGAAGCCAAGAGCCAATTTATTAGCAATGTATCCCACGAGCTGCGCACGCCCCTGTTCAATATTAAGTCTTTCATCGAAACGCTCCACGACTATGGCGAAGATTTAACTTTGGCCGAGCGCCAGGAATTTTTGGATACGGCTAACCGAGAGACTGATCGGTTGACGCGGCTGGTCAATGATGTGCTGGATCTCTCCAAGCTAGAATCTTCTAAGGTCTACCAATTTGATGCCGTGGATATGAACCAGGCGATCGAGCAAATTCTGCGTACCAATCAGCTCAATGCTAGGGATAAGGGGGTGGAATTACTGCAGGAAATCGAGCCGGAGTTACCGGCGGCTTTGGGTAACTACGATCTGCTGCTGCAGGTGTTTGGCAATTTGGTGGGCAACGCTCTGAAGTTCACCCACCAGGGTGATCGGGTGGCGATTCGGACCTATGTGGCTCCAGAAAATCCAGAGATCCTGCGGGTGGAGATTTCCGATACGGGGATTGGCATTGCTCCAGAGGATCAGAGTGCGATTTTTGACCGGTTTTTCCGGGTGGAAAATCGGGTTCATACGCTGGAAGGGACGGGCTTGGGCTTGTCGATCGTCCGCAATATTATCGATAAGCACCACAGCCAGATCCATCTAATCAGTGAAGACGGTGTGGGCACGACTTTCTGGTTCGATTTGGTGGTTCATCGGGTCATCGCAGATCCCAGCTTGTTAGTGGTGAGCACCGATAAGCAAGTTGCACCTAGCAATCATTTGTTAACGGAAACCCCAGTCTTGTGATGAAATCTGCCCTGTGGTTTTGGGTTGACTGCATGTTGATGTTCGCGATCGTTAGTTCGTCTTTATCCACCAGGGCTGTGGCAGAATTACGGCCGCAAATTCTCATTAACGGTCAGTTCCACGCCGATGAGGTTCCGATCGATCCGGGCCGGGGGTGGCTAGCCTTGAGCGTAATGGCTGGTTCCTGGCATCTGACCCCCACCAAGGTCATGACCAAGCGGGTCTACGATCCGGTACTCGATGCAGAGGGGGCTAAGACTGGCATTCTGATCGAGTCTGCCCATCCGGAGGCGATCGCTTATTTGCGGGTCAGCGGTTTTTCGTCTGGCAAAGTGGATACTCCCGCTATGCGGTTTTTGGCAAAACCTAGGGCCTTGGTTCCCCAGATGAAAAAAATTGTGATGTTCTTCCATGGCCGCAGATATGAGATTGTGGCTAGAGGTTCCGCTGAAACAGCGGCGATCTCTATTGCCAATGCCTGGGGAATGACCGAAATTGCGCAGGTCTCCACCAAGGGCCTGGAGAGTGATGCTAGCCCAGATGCGGCTGAATTGTTATGGGCTGGGGACTTGGATCGGGATGGTGCGCTGGATTTGGTATTGCGTTATCAGTCCTATAATGCCAGTAGTGTTTGCTTGTTCTTGTCGAGCAAGAAGCCCAAAGGTGGTCTCGTTGGCAAATTGGATTGTGTCTCGGGAGTCGGTTGCTAGTTGGCGGAACGACTGGGACTCTTGGAAGTAGCACCAACGATCCCTTAGACTATTGGCAAACGCCCAGGAATTTTCTATGACCGAAGCTAACAAATCACCCAAAGCCGCCAAGAAGCCCAAGCCTGCTGCTGAAGAACAGGAAGTAGCTCTCGAATCGGCGGCAACTGCCGAGCCCGTTGCGGATGCCGGGGCTAGTCCACCGGCTACCAAGACCCCCGCTGCCAAAAAAGAGAAAGCGCCCGCTTTGGAAGATAAGCCCTTCGCTGACTTTGTGCAGCAGGACTTGCTGCCGGCGATCCAGAGTAACTTGGCCGATCTACAGGATCTACAGCTAGAATTCGGCCAGAAACCGGTGCAGATCGCCGGACTGAAGGGTATTCCGGACTGCTGGCAAGTAGTGGGCAAATGGCAAGCGGGTCGCCGCCAGTTCAATTTGTACTTCTTTAAGGAAGATATTCAGGGCCAGCGCGGCTTCTCTTGCATCTCCAATGGCGGCATGGCTAGCTCGATCGAATCCTTCTTGGTCGACGAGCGCAAAATGACACTGGATCTGTTGATGTTCGGTCTGGTCAAGCGCCTCAATGCCCAAAAGTGGCTCCAGCCTAACTAGGATCCCTAGCCGAAAATTCTTAGAGATTCTTTGCAACTCTTAATAAAAACCCATACCTTAACTCTCTTGGTCTTGCTAGACTTACCTAGAGGGCTAAGGGCCCGCTGGTAAATTTAAAAAAGCTGTTAATAGATTAAAAACTAACTATGGTAGATTCACTAAAAAGGCCCGTCGCAGTAGCTGAAAAAGTCAAGGCTCCAGCGAAGGAAACTATCCTCACTCCCCGCTTTTATACCACCGACTTCGATGAAATGGAGCGGATGGACGTTTCCTTCAACGAGAAGGAAATGCAGGCGATCATTGATGAAATGAAAGTGGACTACAACCGTCACCACTTCGTCCGGGACGAACAGTTCAATTCTACTTGGGATCACATTGACGGCGAAACTCGGCAGATCTTCAGTGAATTTCTAGAGCGCTCTTGTACCGCAGAATTTTCTGGCTTTTTGCTCTATAAGGAATTGGGTCGTCGGTTGAAGGGAAAAAATCCGCTGTTGGCGGAAGGCTTCAATCTGCTTTCGCGCGACGAAGCGCGCCATGCTGGTTTCTTGAACAAGGCCATGGCGGATTTCGATATGTCCTTGGATCTAGGCTTTTTGACCCAAAGCCATAGCTATACGTTCTTTAAGCCTAAGTTTATTCTGTACGCTACATACCTCTCGGAAAAGATTGGTTACTGGCGCTATATCGAAATCTTCCGCCATCTGGATGCCCATCCAGAGAATAAGCTGTATCCACTGTTCAATTTCTTTGAGCAATGGTGCCAAGATGAGAACCGTCATGGGGACTTTTTCGATGCGGTGATGAGGTCTCAGCCCCATATTTTGAATGACTGGAAGGCGAAGCTCTGGTGCCGTTTCTTCTTGCTGTCGGTGTTTGTCACGATGTATTTCAATGACCACCAGCGGACGAAGTTCTATGAGGCGTTGGGGATGAATACGCGAGATTTCAATCTGAAGGTAATTAAGGAAACGAACAACACTGCTGGTCGGATTTTCCCGCTGGTTTTGGATGTGCAAAATCCTAAGTTCATTGCCTTGATGGATAAGTCCGTAGTGAGTTATCTGAAGATTGCCAATGCTCCGGCTTCTACAGCTCCTAAGTTGGTCAAGACCCTGAAGAATCTGCCTCACATCCTGGCGATCGGCATCAATATACTGCGGCTGTACGTGATGAAGCCGATCGATACACTCGGCCTGACCGGTACTGTGCGTTAGGATAGTATTGGTTTTGCAGAACCTCCCCACTGGGGAGGTTTTTTGTGGGGAGATAGGAGAACCGATCCAGCGGGAAAAGTGTCAAAGACAATGAAGATGCCAGGTAATTGATCGAGAAAAGTGCTATAACCCTTGGTGTCCATTCCTTATCTTGGTGCCATGGAAGTTAAAGCCGCCGTTGCCTGGGCTGCGGGTCAGCCCCTCAGCATCGAAACAGTTCAGCTCGCTCCGCCCCGTGCTGGCGAAGTCTTAGTAGAAATCAAGGCCACAGGGGTCTGTCACACCGATGCCTTTACTCTCTCTGGCGATGACCCGGAGGGGTTGTTTCCAGCGATTCTGGGTCACGAGGGGGCTGGCATCGTGGTGGAAGTAGGGCCGGAGGTGAAGTCGCTGCAGCCCGGTGACTCGGTGATTCCGCTCTATGTGCCAGAATGCCGGAATTGTAGCTACTGTTTGAGCGGCAAGACCAATCTTTGTCAGGCCATTCGCTTGACCCAAGGCCGAGGCATGATGCCCGATGGGAGCAGTCGTTTTTCCATTGATGGCAAAGAAATCCACCATTATATGGGGACTTCGACCTTTGCTAACTATACGGTGGTACCAGAAATTTCCTTGGCCAAGATTCGATCGGATGCTCCTTTCGATAAGGTCTGCTACATCGGCTGCGGTGTGACTACGGGCCTTGGTGCGGTGATCAATACGGCCAAGGTGGAGCCGGGAGCAAATGTGGTGGTGTTTGGTCTGGGTGGTATTGGCTTGAATGTGATTCAGGGGGCGCGGCTGGTGGGAGCCAATCAGATTATTGGTGTAGATATCAACCCGGATAAGCAGGCTCTGGCCACCAAGCTGGGGATGACTCATTTCGTAAATCCTCAGGCGATCGAAGGAGATTTGGTGGCCCATTTGGTCGAGTTGACTGGCGGCGGGGCAGACTATAGCTTTGAGTGTGTGGGCAACGTTAAGTTAATGCGCCAGGCTTTGGAATGCTGTCATAAGGGCTGGGGAGTCAGTACGATTGTGGGAGTCGCCGGCGCGGGCCAAGAAATCGCGACGAGACCTTTCCAGTTAGTCACGGGGCGGGTCTGGAAGGGCACGGCCTTTGGGGGGGCCAGGGGGCGCACTGATGTGCCGAAAATTGTGGATTGGTACATGGATGGCAAGATTGATATTGATAGCTTGATTACTCAGGTGCTGCCGATCGAGCGCATCAATGATGCTTTCGATATGATGCATCGGGGCGAAGGTATCCGTACGGTACTTACTTTCTAGACTTGATTTATCCCGGAGGTTTTACATGACTGAATTGACTGCGACGAGTCGTTATCAATGTTTTGGGGGGAGCGTGGAATTTTATCAGCATCCATCGGATTGCTGCGGAACTTCTATGGCTTTTGGGATTTATTTACCGCCCCAGGCTCAGCAAAGGCCAGTGCCAGTGCTCTATTTTCTCTCGGGACTGACCTGTACGCCGGAGAATTTTTTGACCAAGGCCGGTGCCCAGCAGTTCGCGGCTCGCCAGGGGATTGCTTTGGTGATCCCCGATACCAGTCCGCGCCAGACGGGGATTCCCGCTGAGGATCAGGATTATGATCTGGGGAGTGGGGCGGGTTTCTATGTGAATGCCACCGAGGAGCCTTGGCGGCAGCATTATCAGATGTATGACTATGTGACCGTCGAGTTACCGAATTTGGTGGGGGCTAATTTCCCGATCGATCTCAGCCGGGCGGGCATCTGTGGCCATTCGATGGGTGGTCATGGAGCTTTGGTCTGTGGTCTGCGGGGGAATTATCGATCGATTTCGGCTTTTGCCCCGATCGCCAATCCCAGTGCTAGTCCTTGGGGCCAAAAGGCTTTTGGGCAGTATTTAGGTAATCAGGGCTGGGCGCAATATGATGCCACGATGCTGGTCGCCGAGCGTCAGGTGGATTTCCCGATTTTGATCGACCAAGGTGCCACGGATCAGTTTTTGGTGAATCAGCTAATGCCAGAGAAGTTTGTGGCGGCTTGCGATCGGGCTGGTCAATCCTTGAACTTTCGGATGCAGGAAGGCTACGACCACAGTTACTATTTTATCGCTTCTTTCATTGGCGATCATCTACGCTACCATGCAGAACTATTGATGTAATTCAGTACTCTTTTGCATACTATATTCGTTGGAAGTATTGACATTGTTAGAGATCGAATACAATATTTTGATAGATCTTCTCGATTGGAAAAGTTAAATCAATACTCTCTAGCTCAACTAGATCGCCAGCTAGATAATTAGTCTCTTCCCATTTGTTTCGATCGTTTTTACGGAATACATCGATCTCGATTTCATTGGCATTGACCAACACATATTCATGCAACACCGGCGAACATCGATAGAGTTTGAATTTCTTGCCTCGGTCATAAGCTTCCGTACTAGGCGATAAAATTTCGATAATCAAACATGGGTAGGCAATGAACTGAGTTGTATGGCGATCACGGTCGTCACAAGTTACGCTAACATCCGGATAAACATAGTCATTGGATTGTTGGATATTCACTCTGACATCAGAATTAAGTACTAAACATAAACTGTTTTCAAGATGATTTCCTAACAGCCGAGTGAAATTGACACTGACTCGCCCATGGTTGACCGTACCACCACTCATTGCATAAACTTCGCCATTGAGGTATTCATGCTTTAAATTCTGCTGCTCTTCCCAAGCAAAGTACTCTTCAGGAGTAAAGCGGGGATAATGCTGTCGTGCTGCAATCATGAATCTTAACCTCCTTTAGACTCGATCGATCTTAGCAAAGAAAGACTAATACCAATGTGTTTTCCAAGACGTAACATTGTCTTCCACTCTGCCATCCTTGCCGTTGATTGTCCAACCTGTCTCCAGATTCTTATTCTAAAATGAGTCATCGGTCGTTTCGATGTGGAGACTTCAGCTATGACGTTCGCTTCTACTAGCCCAAAGAAAATCAACGCAGTCGGTCTCCCTGGGGGCTACCTGCAAGGAATCCATCACATTGCCCTGAACGTGAAGGATCTCCAGGTGTCGCAGGCGTTTTATGGAGAAACATTGGGACTGAAGGAATTGCAAGGTGACGAAGTACCTAGCACCCTAAAGGCCGCGGTGGCGGCCGGGAAAGTGGCGAACTTTTTGTTGCCCGATGGCACGATCCTCGATCTCTTTGCCGAACCAGAGCTGTCGCCGCCCCATCCCGACCCTAGCCAGCAGTTTACTCGCGCTAACCATTTAGCCTTTGGGATTGCTGCCGATCACTTCGATGCTGCCGTGGAGATTTTGTTAGAGGCTGGAGTGCCGATCGCCGAGGGGCCCGTGACCCGACCCACCGGGCGGGGTATTTACTTCTACGAACCCGATGGCTTTTTGCTAGAAATTCGTTGCGATCCGCAATAGTTCCAAAGTACTATATGATGCAGGAGTGGCCAAGACTTTAATCGGTACTGTGCCTTCTGTTAAAGCAAATAGTGTACATTGTTGCTCTAGCAGACTAATCCATCCCGCATTTACAGTAAGACCCATGGTTCAACAGCTCGGCCTGTTAGGCTCCGAAGACCGCATCATCCCCACGGCTCTGCACTCCGAGATGCAGCAGTCCTATCTGGAATACGCCATGAGCGTGATCGTGGGGCGGGCCTTACCCGATGTGCGCGATGGCCTGAAGCCAGTGCATCGGCGCATTCTGTTTGCCATGCACGAGCTGGGCTTAACGCCCGATCGACCCTTTCGGAAGTGTGCGCGGGTGGTAGGAGACGTACTGGGTAAGTATCACCCCCATGGCGACCAATCGGTTTATGATGCTCTGGTGCGGCTGGTACAAGACTTTTCTTCCCGCTATCCCCTGCTGGGTGGACACGGTAACTTTGGCTCCGTGGACAACGATCCGCCAGCAGCTATGCGGTACACGGAAACGCGGTTGTCTGCGATCGGTTACGGAGCCGTTCTGGGCGAAGTTAGCACCGCCACGGTGGATTTCATCGGTAACTTCGATAACTCCCAGCAGGAACCAACGGTGCTCCCGGCCGAGTTCCCTGTGCTGCTAGTGAATGGCTGCTCGGGCATTGCCGTGGGCATGGCCACTAATGTTCCGCCGCACAATTTGGGCGAAATCATCGATGGTCTGATCGCCTTGATCGATAATCCCAATCTGCCCGATCGAGAACTCTGGACGATGATTCCTGGCCCGGACTTTCCGACCGGTGGTGAAATTTTGGGGAACGAGGGCATCTGTGAAGCCTATCGTAGCGGCAAGGGGATCATTCCAGTGCGCGGTGTAGTGCATCTGGAAACGGCCCAACAGGCCAAGCAGATTAAATCCCGGAAGCGGCGGGATGCGTTGGTTGTCACGGAGCTACCTTTCCAAGTTAATAAAGCTGGCCTGATCGAGCGAATTGCTGAGCTAGTCAACAATAGCAAGATCGATGGTATTGCCGATCTGCGGGATGAAAGCGATCGCGAAGGGATGCGGATCGTGATTGAAATTAAGCGGGATAGCGATGCCCAGAAGGTTTTGGCAGCTTTGTACAAGCAAACGGCTCTGCAAAGCAATTTCGGGGCTATTTTCCTGGCGTTAGTCGATAATCTGCCCCGCCAACTCAGTCTGCGCCAAGCGCTGCAAGAATTTCTCAAGTTTCGGGAAGAAACCCTGACTCGCCAATATAGTAACGATCTTCAGCAGTTTCAGCAGCGGGCCCACCTGGTGATGGGACTGTTGACGGCCCTCGAAAATTTGGATGAGGTAATTGATATTTTGCGTAATGCTCCCGATGGCTCTACGGCCAAGGGTCAACTGGTCGAGCGCTTGGAATTGAGTACGGAACAGGCCGATGCGATTCTAGCTATGCCCATGCGTCGCTTGACTGGCTTGGAACGCCATAATTTGGCCAAAGAAGGGGAAGAATTGAACGAGAAGATCGCTAAATTGGAAAAGTTGCTGGGCGATCGCAAGGAGCTGCTGAAATCCATGAAGAAGGATTTGCGGGCTTTGAAAAAACAGCATGCGGACGAGCGGCGCACCAAAATTATTGATTTTCAACCACCGGAATCTTTTGTGCCGAAGGTCGTGGTACCCAGAACACCAGTAGCGGTAGTGGCCAATGCTGAGTTAGTGATGGAATCTGATGATCCAACTACAGAGTTATCAGATTCAGCAATTGCTGTTGATGATACTGCCATAGTTACGATCGATGTTGATGCGGTGGATAGTTCGGCCTCCGTTGAGGCTGCCAGCAGAATTCGGACAGAAATACCATTTACGGTACCAACGGCTCAGCTTTCTTTGATAGAAACGATCGATGAGTCAGAGGATCCAGAGTTTGCCGATGCTGATGATGCCAGTACCGCTGGCTCAGCCTTGCCGACGGCGACACAGCCAGAGTATCAATCACCAGATAATAGTGCAGTTGAAGAGCCGCTTGTCCGATCGCCTAAAATTCAAAGGAAAGCTGCCAACCCTCGGGTACCGAAAACTAGTGGTACCCAGCAGATGAACTTGCTGTCAGTGAATCCATCTGGGCCATTGCTGGTGGACTTGGAATTTATGAGTAGTGGCCGGGTGCGGCGGGTAGATTGGCCGGAATGTGCCTTCGGCGGCGATGGGGAGTTGTTGCTAGAGAAACGATCGATGATGAGTGACCAGGAAATTATGGTCATCGCCAGTAATGGGAAGTCATATCTGGTCAAGGTTAGTAGTATTCCGCCAACCACCAATCAACAGTCCCTAGGCATCGAGCTCCAAGCAGTGATTCCGGGACTGGCCGAGACAGAACAGGTGATTCAGCCAGTCGATCGGTCAGCATCGGCGGTGCTGCTGGTGACGGCCCAGGGCCGGATTAAGCGCTTGCCGATCGAGGAGCTGGCGGCTACTACCAACCGAGGTTTGGCCCTCATGAAGATTCCCGATGGCGATCGATTGATTGGAGCGATACCCTTGTTCAAGGAGACGGAGCTGGTGCTGGGAACTTCTAGCGGTCGGCTCCTGCGGTTGGCTTTGAATAATCATCAAATTCCCCTCCAAAGCCGTGCGGCCCAGAGCCAGCAGGGGATTCGGATTGGTAATAAGGAGTATTTGGCGGTCTTTGTGCCGGTGCGGGCCAACGATAATTTATTGCTATTTACTAGTCTGGGCTACGGTAAGCAGATGGCCGTATCGTCTCTGCGATTGATGTCGATCGGCAGTATGGGGGATGTGGGAATGCGGTTTAGTGATCCCCGCGACCATCTGTTGCAGGGAATCTTGGCCAGACCCAGCTCTGAGGTGCTGGCCTTGAGTAATGGGGGAAGTGTGGTACCTTTGTCGATCGACCAAGTACCGCTGATGGGCAAGGAAGGTGTGGGTGAATTATGGTTTGAAATGGAAGCGGAGGAACGGCTAGAAAAATTGTCGATCGCGATTAGCTAGATTGAAATTGCAAATGCTTCAGGACTGCCAACTCTTTCATGCGGCCCAAGAGAGCGATTCAAACTTGATAGCTGCCGATATCTGTGTGGATGTGCAGTCAAATTCATCGGCAATATCCTCAATGTCTTCACCAGCTTCATAAAGCTGCACGATTGAAGCAGTAGGAACTCCAGTTCCGACAATGGTAGGTCTGCCAAAGGCCACTCGCAGATCGATGCTCAGGATTTTACTGCGGATTCCGGCAGAACTAATGAAGGGGAAAAGGCGGGTAGCAAAGCCTCGTTCATCCCACTCTACGCGATTCTCTGGCAGAGAGGCTTTGCCAACGAGCAGCGCAAACAATACATCTCGCAGGGCTAGTTGACCGGCACGGGAAACATTGACCAATCGATCCATGGAGTTGATGAACAAGTCGAGGCCATTGGTTTGGAAGTCACTTTGAATAAGAGGGTGTTCGGTACCGAGTTGTTGGCTCAGGTAGTCTAGGGCGCTCCGCACTTTGTCTAGGCGGACTTGGTGGGTTTCGCGGAGAACTCGCAGGATATGAGCTTCGATGAGGTTGGTAAAGGAGAGTTCGGGGGCGGCAGTTGGCCGCTTGATTAGTGGCTCGAAGTGCTGTCTGCCATCTTTTGTGCGATGGGCGCGTCCGTTCACCCAGGATCGCATTGTGACCGTAGGTATCCGCAGGTAGCGAGCGGCATCGCTAACCGGGTAGGCGGGCAGATTATAAATTTCGGCTTGCCAATCGAATATTATTGCCAGGGTAGACTTGACTTTCTTATTCTAGAATATAATGTTCGTCAACTACAGCGAGTGAAATATCATGGCCAAGAAACCCAAAGGCTTCCAAGAACTTCTCAGTCAGAAACTAGGAGAAAAGATGAACTGCACGCACTGAAAAAATTACAGAAAAAAGTCTATGGGGTAGAAAAGTTGTGCAAACAGTCATCAACCCAGAAGGTGTAGCCAAAATGTCTGATGTGCTAGAAAACTTTATGGAACCCTTTTTAGAACCTGGCTTGACTCGTGCCCAGCTTGAAACCGCTTTTGCCATAGGAATTGTGGCTTGGAACATAGCCATTATGCCCCCAGAGCGAAGGCAGCCAGCGATCGATGAGGTAGTGCAAAGACACGAAAAAAACTGTGCTCCACAGGATCTGCAAGAATTCAAAGAACTCTTGAATGAAATGGTCGATCGGAAGCTAGCATTGTTTACCAACAACCTGCGCTTGATCGCTGATTTTCAGCTAGAAGGCCCAGGCCCCAGCTATCAACTATTGGTAGCTTCCAGCCTGCCCGAAGGTGTTTAGCATTCGGGTTCGTCTTGAAATTTGTGAGGCCACAGGTAGAAGGCGCAAGCCTAAGTACAGGACAAAAAATGTATGGATTCCAGTGACTAGGTTTCAAAGGAATTGATGTTCAGAAAAATGCGGCGCTCCAGCCGAAGCCGCAAAATGCTTTTAGCCTTGCGTCCATGTTTTTTGATTGCCAGCTCAGGTGGGGTCGCAAGGTTTGACGAACTTAGGTTAATCTGATTTATGGAACAAGGTGGGATAGTTCTTTAGTGAATTCGATCAAACCTTGATCTACCAAATACTTCAAGCTTTTTGTTCTGTACTGAGAGAACAGCGATACGTGCTTTGCACAGGCTTTGCCAACGCCAAAAAATGAAAATCCTCCTCTATTTGCTAAGCCTAGTGGCAGCCATCACTGCCACCATCGTCGCCCCGGCCCGAGCCGACGGCCCATTGCCCGACTTTGAAGCGCCCGGTTGGCTAGAACCTTACAAAAAGCAACTCTGGAACCCAGGTGGATTGGCCGCCCTCGCCTTCCTCGCCGTCACCGGCGGAATATTACTGAGTGGAGACCGCAAGCCGAAAAAAGGGATCATGGCCAACGCCCATTGGGCTGGCAAAACAGAAAAACTTGCCGCCCACAAAGTAGCCATCAAACAGATCAACGAACGCAAGCGCGACGGAATGACCACTTGGATCAATACCCCAATCATCACACCGCTCAGTAAGCCGATCGAGAAAAACGGCAAAGTTGTCAAACGCTTCAACATCAACCCCCAAAAACATACAATCTTCATCCCCGACGGCCAGCGGGGCACCGCCGTTTGTGGCGCACCAGGTAGCGGCAAAACCTTCTCGGTGATTGACCCGATGATTCGATCGGTCATCGACCAAGGCTTCCCGATCTGCCTCTACGACTTCAAATTCCCCGGTGGCCAAGCCGAAATCCATGCAGCCTACGCCCGCAGCAAAGGCTACGATGTGCGCATTTTCGCTCCCGGCTTTGAGGGCAGCGAATCCTGTAACATCTTAGACTTTCTGAAATCCTCAGATGATGCCGAAACAGCGGGCCAAATCGCCAAAGTGCTGAATGCCAACTTTAGTCTCAATGGCGGCAAAGGATCCGAAGATCCCTTCTTCCAACTCTCCGGCGACCAACTGATCAAAGCCACCCTGCAATTGGCCAAGCTCAGCGAATACCCAGACCTGCTCACCTGCCAAAAAATTCTGGCCCTGGATCCATCGGAATTGATCGATCAAGTTAAAGCCTCGAATGTCAGTCCCTGGGTCAGAACGAGCTGGGATCAATTTATGTCCATGCGCGAATCGGAGAAAACCGCCGCCAGCGTCGCCGCAATTTCTTCTCTGATGTTCACTAATTTTGTCTCACCCGATATCCTGCCTTGCCTCTGCGGTAAGTCCACGATCCCACTGGATCTAGAAGGTAAGCAGATGATTATTTTCGGAATGGATCAGACTCGCCGGGATATCGTTGGGCCAATTTTGGCCACAGTGCTACATATGATCGTCACTCGCAATATCGCCAAGAAGCGTATCGATCCCCTGGCAGTGTTTTTGGATGAGCTGCCTACCCTTTCTTTACCAAAGTTGGTGAATTGGCTGAACGAGAGTAGGTCTGCGGGTTTCTGTGGTGTACTAGGCTACCAAAATATGACGCAGTTGGAAAAAGCTTACGATAAAGAAACAGCTAGGGCAATTATGTCCGGCTGCAACACCAAATTCATCTTCAATCCCGGCGAATACGAATCGGCTAAGTATTTCTCCGATTACTTAGGGGATGAAGAGGTGCATTATCGGCAAAGGAGTCGATCGACCAGCAAAGACGGTGGCAGTCGCAGTTTTTCAGACCAAGATAAAACCAAAAAGATATTTTCCCCCGAAGAGATCCTCAAGCTACCACCAGGCAGTTGTCTTTTCATCAACCCGGCCTACTCCAACGGAGATGAAGCCAGTATTCCCTTGAAAATGAAGGTGCATGTTGGTGATGGTGAGCTACAGCGCCGCGCTTACGGAGAAGCTCATTTCACTTTGTTGCTCAAGCAACTCAAGAAAAAAACTAGGCACCCCCCAATTACCAGCAATGGTATCAATGCAAGGATTGCTGCCCTTGATAAGTTCATCCCAGGCAAGTACACAAAGAGCATCAAGGAGATTTCTGCGGATGCATCCAAGTATCTAATTGAAAATGACAGCTTGTTCTCAGCAGAATAAGTTAGCAAGAAAATACATGCAGACAGAGTTGAAGAAGGAGATGATATGAAGTTACAATTTTTCAATACTCTTGATCATCCAGGTCGATTTCAGCTAATCCACGTCTTGAAGTCAAGTCAAAAATCAACAATTCACGTAAACATGTTCTAAGGAGAAGACAACAATGTCCCGACCAGAGCGTTACATAAGACTATTTGATCTATCGAAATACAGAGAGATACAGCCTGTCGTCGAGCAAATAAACGGAAAAAATATCTACTCCGGCAATATCGACTTCGAGAAAACGATTGATCTGGTAAAAACGGCAATAGATATTGCTGAGAGTGATGAATTCAGTAGATACAACAAAAGGTATAACAATGCCAACGCTTTCGACAGCGAACTTCAAAGCGCCCTAAGTATACTCCAAGAGAGACGCTTAGCGGATTGGTATCTTTATGGTGGAGAAGACAAGCTAAATGTAATTATCTCATTGATTTGTTGCCCAGGATATCAGTCTTGTACATTCAACCGTGAAACGGACTCTGATACAACTGTTAGCTATGCAGAATGCTATCCAGATCTTTATCAATTAAGCATCAAGCTCTATGAAATGCTAGACTATGGTGGTTCAGAGACCTTACCTAGCGATATTGCGGATGCGGGTGCTGTATGGATCCTCACCAGACAAGAACTTGCAGAATTAGCCCCAATGGTAGAGCAAAATCTGGCTGTTCTATCCCATTCTCTTCCACAAATCAAAAATTCAAGAGAAAGGAGAAATTTTGTTGCATCACCAGAAGTGCAAGCCAGACTTATGAACTTTTATAGTAAATTCAATCGCATTCTGGAAAGTGCTATCTCAAATCCTAACTACACAATCGTCAAAGAGCTTTTCACTTGAAAAAACGACATGAGAAATCCTCCATTTCTTACAGCTACGAAAACTTCATGCTATTCAGTTAGGATGCTTCATGCTATTGAAATTTACTGCTGAAAGATAAATTCATACAAATCAAGAGAGCTTTAAATCATGACCAATTCCGATACTCCAATCTATCCCTCAGAGTCTCCAACTCTCATTGCAGAAAGGATCAATCCGACACAAAAAGCTAGATCGACAATGTCTGATTTACAGAGAGAAGACCAAGAAAAGATTCCTATTTTAGAAGTATTGGATAGTCAGAATGAGGTGGTGAATGGTGAAGTCAAGAGCAGAAAAGGATACATCCCATATGAAGACTTAGCTACACATGGTAAGAATCGCTCATTCTTCACTCCAGGTCATAAGCAAGGTAATGGCACCTACACTAATTTGAGGAGTGCGTACGCGGAAGCGATTATTCTTGGACAATACAGAAGTGATCTTGTAATTAGCTTTGGAGTTGGCTATGGACTTGTCATGTATGAACCTATGAAACAAGGAGCATTGCAAGTTGATAGAATATTTGGCTCTTCAATAGCCGGAAGCTTCAATGGTAGAACACCTGATATAATCATGAGCATTCCCCGGAAAGAAATACAAAGGGGAACTCAGACCATCACGGTCTTTGGTCAATTGCCAAAAGTTGTGGACGCAGAAAGGTTGATCAGTACCCCCAAAGGTCAACCTGCTCCCCTCACTCTCAAGACTTATCAATATACAAATTTGATTGCGCCTATTGAAGTCACGACATCATCAAGAAGTGGTGATATTTCAAAAAAGATTGAAAAGTTTGAGGAATATAGAAATGCAGGTGACTCCACAACTTCATATGTGCCAGTCTTGGTAATGGATGAGTATGTTTTCAACAACAAGATACCAAGAAAAAACCAGATTGAATATGTTGCTAGGATGAAAGCAATTGGCGGCGTAATCGTGCTGGAGAGTGGGCTGAATGCTGCTGCCGAACGCAAAGCTTTAAAAGCTGCAAATAGGCTGCAAAATGTGATGAACTCAAAAGATAGAGCCGATCTGCAAGAAGATGCAAACTCCAATGCTTTAGCACAAGCAGCCGAGACAAAAACCAATTTAGAACAACAATCAAATGACAACATCACTAATTCTAGTACCTTTGTTGGAACAATTATTTCAGATAATACAACAGTGAGAAACACTGAGCAGCCCAACCAGCAACTGCCAGAAGAATCTATTGCCAGCAGGCGCTACCAAGCGATCAAGGTTCTTTTGGAAAAAGCTGGAATGCAAGAGGAAAAAAATCCTGATTGGATCAAAGGAATTCTATTTACTGCGGCTGGAACTGGTCTTAAAAGTCGAGATATTCAAGATATCGTTGAGCAAATTCCAGGTATGCAAGCAAGTCAAGCAGCAAAGCTCGTTGATGGCTTATCTAATCAACAAGCTTTGACCTAGGGAGTTTTTTAAAGCACTCCCTAGCCGCTACTGCTTGATGATCGCCCCAAAATCCGCCAGCACCCTGGCATGATTGCGCAGAATTCCCAGCATATTTAAACGATTTGCCTTGATCGCCGGATCATCATCCATCACCATCACACTGCCTTCCCCCTCAAAGAAATTAGTTAAGGCCGGTGCAATATCCACCAGGGCATCTACCAGCAACTGATAATTCCGATCCGCTTGAGCCGATCGAGTCCTGGGGAGCAAATCTAATAGACATTGATGGAAATCTCGCTCCGACTGCTTCACAAACAGCTCCGGCTGCACCAGGCCAGCGGGATCCAGCACCTCCCTATTCAGATCGCCCTTGAGTGCTAGATTGGTCGATCGATTCACTGTCGGATAGATTTCCGCCAGCTGACCATTTAACCGAATTTGCTTGAGGAACAAAGCCCGCTCCTGCAGATCCAGCAAATCTGCCAGACCCCGCCGATCGAACTCCGCATCCTGCTCCGGCAACACCGCATTCACCAGATCGTAATCTAAATTACGATCCTCTTGGAGCGCCGTGCGCAGCCGCTTCAAGAAAAAGTCCTGCAATTGGGCCAATAGTTCCCCCCCGGACAACTTAGCGACCGCACCATAGGTTGCCTGAAAATCTGCGACTACAGTCGCCAACAGCGCGCCCAAATCCAGCTTCAGGTCATCCTGCCAAATCATATCCACCACCGCATTGGCTGCTCGCCGCAGGGCAAAGGGATCAGAAGAACCGGTGGGAATCATCCCTAAACCGAAGATTGCTACTAGCGTATCCAGCCGATCGGCAATGCCCACCACCCAGCCACAAAGACCCTGGGGCAGACTATCTGACCCATTGCGGGGCAAATAGTGTTCACGAATTCCCTGGGCCACCTCTGGCTGCTCGCCTTGGGCCAGGGCATACTTCTCGCCCATGATGCCCTGGAGCTCCGGAAACTCTCCAACCATCTGGGTCACCAAATCCGCCTTACAGAGCAGGGCCGTGCGATCGATTTGTTGTTGCTGCTCTGCCGATAGTTCTAGCCGTTGGGCGATCGTCCCCGCAATCTTCCGCAGCCGCTCCACCTTCCGGGCCACCGAACCCAAATCCGCCTGGAAAGTTACCGTTTCCAGTTTCGGCAAATAGTCCGCCAAAGACTGCTTGAGATCTGCCTGATAGAAATATTGACCATCGGCTAACCGCGCCCGAATCACCCGACCATTGCCTGTGGCAATAATCGCCGCTTTCGCCGGATCGCCATTGCTGATCGTAATGAAGTGGGGCAGCAACACATGTTGATGTTCGTCCGCAAAGATCGGGAAGTAACGTTGGTGGGTCACCATCACCGTCGTAATCACCTCCGGCGGCAGCTCCAAGAACTCCGGCTCAAATTCACCAATCACCGCTGTCGGAAACTCTACTAGGTCCGTGACTTCTTCTAATAAGTCTGGGTAGATCTCCGTAGCGCCGCTCATCTTCTGTGCAGCAGCGAGAATTTGGCCTTCAATTTCTTTTTTGCGGGCGGCCCGATCGACCTTGACAGAGGCCTGAGCCAAAGTATCCAGATAGGATTCTGGACTGGCGATCTGGACTGGCTCTGGATGTAGCACGCGGTGGGCATAGGACTGTCGCTCGGCCACCACTCGCTCCGATCCATCCACCAGCTCCAAGGGCATTACTTCGTTACCCCAGAGTGCCACCAGCCAGCGAATTGGTCGCGGAAACTTCCAATCCCCCGCAGCCCAGCGCATCATTCGTTTGCCTTCTAGGCTAAAAATCCACTGGGGAATCAGTTCTAGCAGAATTTCTGGAGTCAACCGCCCAACAATCTGCTTATTGACGAATACGAAGTCACCCTTATCCGTCGGGCGCACCGTTAGGTCGTTAGGATTCACTCCCTGCTTCTTGGCAAAGCCCTCGCCAGCGGGGGTCAGTTTGCCGTCCTTAAAGGCTGCGCTAGCTGGTGGGCCTTTGATCTCTTCTGCTCGATCGGCCTGTTTCTCCAGCAAATCTGTCACCAAAATTGCCAACCGGCGGGGCGTACTATAGATCTCTAGGCCACCGTAGGTGAGGTTTTGTGCGGCCAAGCTGGCCGGGATTTTTTGTTGCCACTGGCGCACCGCATCTCCCACAAAACCAGCGGGCAGATCTTCGGTTCCGACTTCAAGGAGAAAGTTAGGCATGACAGTAAAGACTCAAATTTCCACTTGTCAACAATAACATTGAAAGCCATGGTTGCCTGGCCCAGATTCAGTCATGGGACGGTGAAGGTCACGAGACTTGACCCCAGACTGAAACCAAAAGTTTGCGCTAGGATCTAGGACAGCAATCCTCCTTGCCCACCTTCTCAGTTCGACCTCCTAGGAAAATTCTATGGCCGCCTACTCTTCGCCCTCCGAGTTCATTGGACAAGTTCTGCAACAGCGTTATCGGATCGATCGACAGCTAGGCCAAAAAACTGGGCGGCGGACATTTCTAGCTCAGGATCTCCAAAATAACGAAGCAGTGGTGATTAAGCTACTGATTTTCAATAGCGAATTCATCTGGGATGATCTGAAACTGTTCGAGCGCGAAGCCGGTACCCTCAAGAATCTTCAGCATCCCTCGATTCCCCAATACCGGGACTACTTTGAGTTCGATCTCCCTACACTCAAAGGCTTTGCCTTGGTGCAAAACTATATTCCAGCTCCTTCCCTAGAAGAGGCTTTCCAGCAAGGTCGCAGATTTACGGAAGTGGAGATGCAAGAACTGGCTCGATCGCTCTTGGATATCCTGGAGTATCTGCACAAGTTTCAGCCGCCAATGATCCATCGGGATATTAAGCCCAGCAATATTTTAATCACCGATCGGACGGCTCATAGTATTGGCACTATTTATCTGGTAGACTTCGGCTCGGTCCAGAATGCCAGTGCGAAAGATGGTGGCACGGTGACTGTAGTTGGTACCTATGGCTATATGCCCCTAGAACAATTTGGCGGCCAAACTGTCCCGGCCTCCGATCTCTATAGCCTCGGTGCTACGTTGGTTTACCTGATTCAAGGTATCCATCCAGCCCAGCTCCCCCAGCAGGATGGTCGGATGCAACTGCCCCCCAGCCAGCTCAGTCCGGCCTATCAGCGCTGGCTGAAACAGATGATCGAACCGAATTTGCAGCGCCGCTTTGCCAGTGTAGATGCGGCCCGTCAGGCTCTCACTGGTCCAGTGAGTGTAAATATGAATAGCCTGAGTAATTACCCCAACTCGCTGGTTGGTGGCCCCCTGGGCAAAATGGTCATCCATAAAAAGCCAGAATTCATTGAGGTGAATATACCAGATCCGCAGCCGCCCATTCCTTGGTGGCTAGCGCTGTTGCTAAGCTTTTTAGTGCTCCCTGCTCCGGTCACCCTATTCTCGGCGCTATTTGGCGGCTATCAGTCTATTTTGATTCCATTGCTGACCTTCTCGCCATTGATTTATAACATTTGGTATCGCTATAACGGCCGTCGGCTATTGCGGATCGACCATCGCCAGTTTACACTGCAAAATCAAGCTGGTAGCTTTCAACAAAAATTAATGGCTCTTGGTGCCAGGGCTGACATCGAAGCGATTTGCTACTATCCCCGGACTACCCATAATTCCATGGATGTGGTGACGATCGCCGCTGCCGGTCGCGAATATCCGGTGTATCTAGACAACAGCCAAGATGCCCAGGTTTTGCATCGGGAGCTGAGTGAATGGCTGGGCTTGCCAACCACAAGAAAATAGCTGCCAACAATAAATAAATCTGATATCTACATCTAACAAATCATGCCTAACACAGTTCTGATCACCGGTACATCCAGCGGTATTGGCAAACAGTCAGCAATCTACTTTGCCAAACAAGGCTGGAATGTTGCGGCCACTATGCGCAACCCCGATACGGGAGTACCCGTCCTACGGGATCGAGAGCAAGATTTGCGGAATTATCCAAATATCCGCCTCTATGCCCTGGATGTGACCCAGGGAGACAGCATTCATCGGGCGATCTCCTCTGCCATTGCTGATTTCGGTGCTATTAATGTTTTGGTCAATAATGCGGGCTTCGGTGTCGATGGAGTCTTTGAAGCAATGGATGATGACACGATCGCCCAACAGTTCGATACTAATGTCTTGGGCCTGATGCGGGTCACCCGAGAGATTATCCCACATTTGCGGGCCCAGGGCGGCGGGCGGATCGTGCAAATTGCCAGCATGGGTGGCCGAATTACGTTTCCGCTCTATAGTATTTACCATAGCTCTAAATGGGCGGTGGAAGGGTTTAGCGAGTCTTTGCGCTATGAATTGAAGCCCTTTAATATCCAAGTCAAGTTAATCGAACCGGGGGCCATCAAAACGGAATTTTATGGAGTTAATCGCCGGTCGATCGGTAGCGCAGCTCCCCCGGCTTACCAGCAGTTTGTGGATACTATCGATAAGATTTCGCAAACTGCGGGCAATAATGGGGTTGCACCAGAGGTGGTGGCCAAAACGATTTTTCTGGCAGCTACGGATCGGCGGAGTAAGCTGCGCTATCCCGTTGGTTATCCCGCCCCCCTATTTCTGACCCTCCGCAAGCTTCTGCCCGATAGTTGGTATTTTGCATTGGTGAGCAAGATTTATGGGATTTGATGTTTTTCTAAGCAGCATCGAACACAATATTTGTGAATACTTCTTTGATCGGGAAAACCAAACTAACACTCTTCAGCTCGATCGTATCTCCAGCCCCATCTAGACCATTTCTATGGTACAGATCGATCTCCATTTTGTCCGTGCTCACCAAAACATAGTCGCAGAGACTACTCGATTGGCTGTATCTTCTGAACTGGATAGTGCGGAGTTTTCATAGTACGTTGACACTATGGTTGAACAGTTGATGGCTGATGGATGAGCGGTTGAGAGCACTCTAATTTGGAAGTTAGCAATTTAATAAGAAGTAGATGGGGTCTGCTTCTGCTTAAATT
>JANMHS010000137.1:0-46202 GCA_031375385.1 Synechococcales cyanobacterium OTE_70_metabat_200
GAATGGAATGAAGTTGCACATCCTTTCAATTGGACAAGCAAGTCGATTGCCAAAATCATGGCTAAGTGTGATGCCGCTAAATCAGCTCCTACAAAGGCTGCTTGATTTCCGCACCCTTTCTATGATGATGTGTACTTAGTGGATTCCTTGCAGCGCAACGAACGCCCGGTGGGCCTTAGCCCCGTCCGGCGAATTTTTGATGCCTTACTCATCCAAGAAACGCCCCAGCTAGAACTGCCCGCCGCCAAATTCATCGAACTTTACAACGACCTGCCTGGTATCCTCAGCGCCTATGCCATTACAGTCAACCTCACCGCTGCTAGCTACCAAAGCCGCGACTACCAGCAAGCCGTCTTCGATCGCCAACCCCAAGGCAACTACTGGATTATTATGACCACAACCGATCGAGGCTGGCTCGTCCCCAATCCCACCAAAAACACCTCCACCCTCAACTCCCTCAACTTTGCCTTCGACCTTTCCACCCTCACCCAGACCGCCACTAATCATTCTCACCTCCTGGTACCAGCCCTCGTCCAGCTCCTGCCCACCGTACCGGCTACCTGGAAAGTCACCCAACGGGGTCAGCTGGGCGAAACGCGCAGCCGCATTCCCTCGGGCACCGATACCGCCGCTCTTGATGCCGAAATTCGAGCCCTCCGCCAAGAACTCCGCAGCGTGATCGACTCCCTCCAAGCCAAAGATGCCAACCGGGAAGAACAGCTAGATAACTTTATGATTCTCCTCAAGTATATCAACCACGAAATCAGTACGCTCCGAAATGGGGTGCAGTTGATGGCTGCGGAGCAAGGTGAACATAGGATGTCAATTACAAACTTGTCTGATCAACTCCAATCGTTCCGCAATGGGATGCAGTTGATGGCTGCGGAGCAAGATGAACATAGGATGGCAATTACAAACTTGTCTGATCGACTCCAATCGTTCCGCAATGGGATGCAGTTGATGGCTGCGGAGCAAGATGAACATAGGACGGCAATTACAAACTTGTTTGATCAACTCCAAGCGCTAACTAATCTCTGCCAGGAGCAACAAAAACAAGCTGCTGATGCCATCCAGCAACAGTCCATCGAAAACAAAAAAATCTACAGTCAGCAAAAAGATTTGTATAAGGCTACTAATCACCAGACTGAATTATTAAATAAAATGGGTGCAGTGCGAGCCGTTGCCAATGGGACAGAAATTAAAGATTTGTCCGATCGGCTCCAAGCGCTAACTAATCTCTACCAGGAGCAACAAAAACAAGCTGCTGCGGCCATCCAAAAACAGTCCCTGGAAAACGAAAAAATCTACAGTCAGCAAAAAGAGCTATATAAGGCCACTAATCGCCAGAACCAATTATTAAATGAAATGGGTGCGGTGAGGGCCATTACCCCGCAGCTCTTATCCATTGTGACAGGGATGGTGATCGAATCGGTTCCCCCCCCAGCAGCACTTTCTGATGAAGAGCAAATTGTGGCGGAATACAATCTAAAACCCCATGAAATCCCCCAGGATTGGCGCGAGCATTTTATGAGTGTTTCGCTGGATCCCGAAGCTTTTATCCGTCTGCGGGACGGGGATGATAGCAACATTGTTTTCAATCGCGATCGGAAAGGTAACTATCTGATTCTGCCCCGAGGGGGATACTATTACCTAGTGCCTAACAAACAGCGGAAAATTATTTCTCAAATATATGTTGGTATTAAGGTAATATATGATTGCGATGGCTATAGTGAGAGCTACCGAGAGTTTCATTTAGTCAAGCCTGCCTTGGTTTCTGATGGGGCAACGGACTGCTGGCGACTGATCCGTAAGGGTATTCTGCAATTTATGTGAATTATGATCATGAACAACATTAATCAGAACCGTTTGCTCTATCCGCTGATGCTGTTGGCTTGCTGGAGTTTGTCTCCAGGGCCAATCGTCTCGGCTCAATCTGGAATGAGTAACCAACGCTGGAAGCTAGAACAGAAAGGAGTGCTAGAGTTTAGGCTATTTCCGCTAAAGAATCTACCGAACCTAAAGAATTCCCCTCCGGTGGAGGGGTGCCCGGAGGGCGGGGTGGTGCACCATTGCACCACCCCAAATTCCCAGTACACACATTAAATTGGTAGAATCTTTCCTGGGAAACGCCTTACCTAGAATTAGTCGGTCCGTAAGATCATGTCAGAACCGCAGCCCCTTGCTCAACACATCCAAGAACTAGAAACCTATCTGGAATCTTTGGTGGATTCCTTGCAGCGCAACGAACGCCCTGTGGGACTCAGCCCAGTCCGGCGAATTTTTGATGCCTTACTGCTCCAAGAAACGCCCCAGCTAGAACTGGCCGCCGCCAAATTCATTGAACTCTACAACGACCTGCCCGGTATCCTCAGTGCCTACGCCATCACGGTCAACCTCACCGCCCCTAGCTACCAAAGCCGGGACTATCAGCAAGCCGTCTTCGATCGGCAACCCCAGGGCAACTACTGGATTATCATGACCACCCCCGATCGAGGCTGGCTCGTCCCCAATCCCACCAAAAACACCTCCACCCTCAACTCCCTCAACTTTGCCTTCGACCTTTCCACCCTCACCCAGACCGCCACTAATCATTCTCACCTCCTGGTACCAGCCCTTGTCCAGCTCCTGCCCACCGTACCGGCTACCTGGAAAGTCACCCAACGGGGTCAGCTCGGGGAAACGCGCAACCGCATTCCCTCGGGCACCGATACCGCCGCTCTTGATGCCGAAATTCGAGCCCTCCGCCAAGAACTCCGCAGCGCGATCGGCTCTCTCCAAGCCAAAGATGCCAACCTAGAACAACAGCTAAATAACTTCAAGTCTTCACTCAAAGACATGATCCTGCAAGAACTGCAGCGAGTCACGGCTGAAATCGCTAGCCTGAAAGATTCCGTCAAAGCTTTATTTAAGATAGTCACTAAATAATTATGGATCGGTTCTCTCCCCTAGCGCAAAAGCTGCAAGAAATCGAAGCTCTGATCGCCAGCCTCGTGGACTCTCTCCAGCGCGGCGAACTCCCCGTCAACCTGAAAAATATTTCCCAAGTCTTTGATCGAGCGATCGACGAACTGCCCCGCCTCAGCCTGCCCCCAGATAAATTCTGCGCCATCTATAACGACATCCCCAACCTGCTCAGCGCCTACGCGATCAACGTCACCCTCGCCGCCGCCAGCTACCGTCAAACGATCAAACCAATAATTTTTGAGCGTCTCTACAACGGCAATTACTGGATTATTCCGATCGCCGCCGATCCCCAACGGGCTTGGCTCGTCCCCAACCCCACCCGCAAAATCGACCTGACCCGCCTCGATTCCCTCAGCTTTGCCTTCGACTGGCCCGAGCGTAGCAGCAATTATCAAAGCACCGTTAGCCTGTCGGCCCCAGCGATCGTCAGTATCCAACCCACGCTCCCTCTCACCTGGAAGCTGATCGAACGGGGCACGATCAGCCCTTTCCTGAATACCGATGCCTTCTTTCAAAGCCAAGCCCTCACGGGCCAATATCTAGAAATCGAAGCTATGGTCGAACAAGCCGTGGCCGATCGAGTGGCTACCATGAAGCTCCAACTACTGAGTCAGCTCCGTGCGGAATTACTGGCTGCATCAGTACCGCAAACTCTCAATCTTATGCAGAGCGACATTGATGCCGAAACAGCGGCACCGAACGCCATCGCGGCCACTCCATCTCAAACCCTCGGAGACCTCTGGAGACAGTCCTTAATGGAAATGATGACCGAGGACAATCCATCTAGTACCCCTGTCGAGGTGCATGAAGTCGAGCCGGAAACTAATTCAAGTTTATTAGCCAGCGCCCGTGATAGTCACCGACAAGCCATGCTCAAGATGGAAACTCTGGGTGATTCACAAGGTGCTTTGCATGACTTCGATCGGGCAATTGCTCTAGATCCTAATTATGGAGATGCCTACAGCAATCGCGCCTATCTAAAAGCTTATAAACTAGGCGACTTCCATGGAGCAGTGACGGACTTGAGCCGGGCGATCGCCATCAATCCCTCAGATCACATTGCCTATTGCAGTCGGGGTAGCATCCGGGCCAATGCTCTGGACATTAGTGCTCTATCCGATTACAACCAAGCAATTATCATAAACGATCGATATGCCGATGCTTACCATCATCGGGGCTGTTTCAGGGCAAACGTTTTGAAGGATTTTGAAGGGGCGATCGAAGACCTCCTGATTGCAGCTCAACTTTATCAGCAACAAGGCAACGATCTGGATTTACAAGCGGCGATCGAACAACTGCAAAAACTGGGCGTTGAAGTATGAACTCGCTGAATCTACCAAATCCGCTCCAAACTTAGGATAAATCCTGGCATGACGGAGCTGCAATCTATGGACTGGGGAGACTCTAAAATTTCTGTGGTTTGATGCGGCTGGTAGATTTCTACTTGCTGGTTTTGAGGGTTGATCAGTAGCCCCAGTTTTACGCCAAGACGCTGGTATTCAAGCATTTTTGCTTGCAGTTTGCTCAGGCTATCAGTGGCGGAGCGCAGTTCAATGACGAAATCGGGTACCACGGGAATGAATCCCGTTAAATCTATGCCCTCTAGGCGGGATCTCTCGATCCAAGAAACATCTGGTGAAAGCTTGCCACCACCCCAAGCAGTAAAGTCGTAGCCGCCAGAAGAGTCAAAGGCTTCACCCAAATTAGCTTGGCGGTTCCAGAGCCACACTTGGCCAGCGAGATCAAAATTTCGCCGACTGCTATCTCCGCCTGCTGGAGCCATAGCTATTAATTCTCCGGTACTCATTAACTCTAGCCGCAGGTCAGGATTGTGCTCGCAGAGGCGATCGAACTCCGGGGGCGTGATGCTCAACTCTACCTGGGCCACGTTGAGGAGGATGGGGCTAGGCTCGATAGCGTTTTGTGCTCCAAAAGGAGACGCTGGGGCGGCAATATTGGCAACCATAAGCTCTACAAGGAACGATGACATCTATCGTGAATTATAGTCTGAATTCGGGATTGCTGTTAGGGGTCTAAAATGCATCCCCACCCTTCTCTTCATTAAGAGAAGGGTGGGGAATGCTACGAAATCAGTTAAATATGTTGCACCATCTCCGCTTGAGGATAGCGGACCTTGGGCATTACGGCATATTTATCATCTGCTGCGCGATAGCCGGCGGGGCAGACTAGGACAGAGCCATAGCCCATAGCAGTGAGACCGAGGATTTCATCGTATTTTGCTGGATTGAAGCCTTCCATCGGACAGGTATCGACTCCCAGTAGGGCAGCGCTGGCCATGAATTGACCGATCGCGATATAGACTTGGCGGGTGGCCCATTCATCGATGGTAAACGGATTCTTGGGATTGGCCATGAAGCCTTTGATCATTCCCGTCAGACCGGCAAAGGTCTCGACCGGTGTATTGCGGATATCGGACATACTTTGAATATAGCGATCGACCGCCGCATCATTCATATCTTTATTGATCGCCAATACTACCAAGTGGGAAGCATCTACTACCTGAGGCTGATTCCAAGAATTGGCCAGCAATTCTTGGCGTAGTGCAGCATCGTCTACAACGAAAAACTTCCAAGGCTGAAGCCCAAAAGAGGAAGGACTCAGTACCAAACTTTGTTCCAGTACATTCCAAACATCGCTGGGAATTTTGCGATCGGGGTCAAACTTTTTCACGGCATAGCGCCACTGGAGTTGTGCGAGTACTTGAGCCGGAGAAACCGCAGTGCTATTCATAAATCTTTGATGTGTCTGAACTACCCTATCCTACAATGGCCTGGAACTAAGGGTGGTGGCAAGCACAACATTTCGTTAGGGTCTAAAAGTCCTTGACCCTAGCCCAGATCTCGGCGCTGCATAATGCCGGGAGCCGCTATTACCCCCTGCATCGATCGGCCTGGTTGGTAGACTCCAGACCAAGTGGATAGCAGCCGCTCCGCCGACTGCAAAAGTTGATCGGCACCGCGCATCCCCTCCGCATACCAGCTGGCCGGAATGGTCATCAAGCCATTGTGAGTGCCCAGAAAAATCCCGGTCATCGCCAAAGTCACAAAGGGCTGACGCGGAATCTGGGCCGATCGCTGCACCGCTAACTTGTAGTTATTAGGAGTACAAAGAAAGCAATAGGTGGCCATGGCCACCGGCAAAATAAAAGGCTGCTGGCGGTGAGCAATAGTCGCAATGAGACCCGAGATCGTACTGGGCTGAGTCGCCTCGATCCCGTAGGACGGATACTCCCGTATCGAGCATTCCTGAATCAAGCGCAACTGATCGGTCAAGCGATTATCGCTGGTGGGCAAAGACTCCAAAACCTTGGGCACCAGAGTTTCTGGCGTAGCCTGTTCGCTTAATAAGTAAGCGATCGCCGTCCCTAAAAATAACAGACTATCCACCGTGATTCTGTCCAGCCGATAGTGATCGCCGATCTTCATTAGGGTAGTTTGGAGGAGCGGCACATCATCGTGCAAATACATGGCGATCGGCGTAATCGCGATGCCATGACCGTCGCCCTCCAGCAGCCGATTGGTAGCCACCATCCAGTCCTCAATATTCACACTCCGACAGTGAATAATACTCTCTACGCTGGCCCCGGAGAGCAGTGCATAGTTCTTGAAGGCGTTCTTTTGCTGTTGGCGAAAATTTTCTTCCGTGGGGCCAGATGGTTGACTTGGGGACATCCTGACCTTCTGGGCAATATACATGCCCGCCAACCCCCCTTGTAATTTGGTGATCAAAGATTTTTGCATGTAATTAATGGGTCTTACCCAGCATCAGATAAACCCCCCAGATCGCCATGGCCCGTAGGTAATGGCTGGCCCGAAAGGTGCCGTTGGCCGTGATTGCTTCCGGTGTCCGGAACTGCAAACCATTATTATAGACCTGCTGCACCACTGTTTCCGTTAGGCGGAGGGCTTCCTCGCGTAGCCCCATTTGGGCCAAGAAGGCCGCGATGCCAAAGTTAATCCCAGTCCAAACCTCCAATGGATGAGTATCCTGGGCATTGACTGCCGAACCATCGGGCTTCACTCCGTTGGCAGCGCCGAATTTGCCCTCATTGAAATTCAGAAAACAAGCTTGATAGACCGTCTGCAGGGCCGTGCGGGCACAGTCGATCGGTACGATATCTGGCAAACCTAGCAGCGCCGCGTAGAACTGTCCGCAAAGCTGGTCGGCCATCACCACATCGGAGCCGCTGAGCGTATCGATCCGATAGTAACTACCGTTCCACAAGGATGCTTGATAGAGGGGTTTGGCATGGGACAGCCAATCGCGGTATTCCTCAATCATCACCGCCGGGTCGGGTGGTAGGGACTTCACCGAATCTCGATCGGCAAAGTAGCCCTCGGTTTTCAGCACCTCGGCCATGGCGATCGCTGCTTCCAAGGCCGCCAACCACAGACCGCCACAGTAGGCACTGATCCCTTGCAGTCGCCAATCATCAAAGGTCTGATCCGGCGCACCGCTGTTTTCTGGGATGCGATCGCCATCCAAATCAAATTTCAAGAGGTAGTCCAAGGATAAAACCACCGCCGGCCAGCATTCCGCCAAGAATTCCAGATCCTCTTCACCGGTAAACTTGTAGGCCCGGTACACTTGCAATACAAAGTCGCTACCCAGATCCTTCCAGAGATTGCAGTCCTGATAACAGGTGTAGTTAGTTTTTACCCAAGGATGCTCGTTCGGCGCACCCAAGTCGTGGGGTGTGGCATTGGCCACCTTGCGCGGCGCAGACATCTCGCTGGGATCCTTGACTTCTGGTCGATCGGCATAGCCAAAGGCCGTCTGCACGTAGTATCCAATCAGCCGCAACTGCGGATCCGACCTGGGAATCGCCCGCGCAAAATCCAACAAAATCGCCTTCTCCAGCTTTGGCCAGAGCAGCAGCGGCCCAAAGCCCCCATAGAGACGCACATCCAGACTTTCGTACCAGCGATAATCCAAGCATTCCAGCACCCCAAAGTGCCCCACCGGATTATTTTCATCCGCTGCGGTCCACAGGGTACCGCCATCGGTCATCAGATACAGCTCGTTGAATAGAGCCATCTTCATCCAGTTTGGCAAGTCGGCCCGATCGAGCACCGGCCGCTGCCACTCCTCAATCTCGCTTTGCCAGCTATCGGAATGCTTCAGTGCCGTGCGGACCATCGACCAAGCATTCCGACCGTTGCGACCAAAGAAATCCGTATAGCGCCGATAGTAGTTTACCCCCTTGGCAAACTCAGTCACCGGTAGATCCCAGGCCAGAATAAAGGGGATCTGCTTAGTTTGTCCCGGCTTGAGCGTAAACCGCACGGCGATCGCCACCCCAATTTGTTCGTCCTTACCAGCCGGTGTTTCATCCTGTCGATCAACCAAACTCCCATTGGCAGCAAAGCTGTCCCACAGATCTCCACCATCACCCAGAGGATTCCAACGAGCATCGTAAAAGACTTCTAGGGTGGGATTGGTGAGCGTGGCGATCGACCATTGACCATCGCCTTCCTGTGGTTCGGTACCATCACCACGAGTGCCATCCATCAGGCAACCCACCCGATAGTTATCCACGATCCATTGATTGTAGTTGCCCTCGCTCTGGCCCCAGCGAGATTGGTAATCGTAAACTGGGCTGCCATCGTCCCGCACCCGAATCTCGTCCGTAGCAGCGGTGTTGGTGAACCAACCTGCCAAGTTCTGCCAGGTGAGCATGATGCTCAGGGTAATCGGTCGATCGGTGGGATTGTGGGCCGTCCATTCAAAAACAGCGATCGGGTAGGAGCTTTCTTGATAGTTCTGGGCCCACACGGGCGACAGCTGGGCGCAGGTGAGCTGGGCTTGGTAGACATTTTCGTAGCTGTACCAACTGCGCGGATAAAGAGCTTGGTAGTTGCCGGTGGCTTGGCCATCTTGGGCCTCTGGATACCATTGCCAGCGACTCAGGGAACCATCGGTGGGTGGTGTGGTACAGGTGGCATAGGCTTGGGCTCGATCGCCGTCTTGCTCGAAGATGCTGAACTGACAGGCAGGTAAATGCCCAAAGGTATGTTCGCCGCCATCTAAATGCCAGAGGTTGAATTCGCCCCGATGAGAACGACCGATACAACCGGCTCCAAAACCACCTAGAGGCATGCCATGAAACGGCCCATCATCGATATTGCTGGCATAGCGGACTTGGTAAGGAGCCTCCCAGGCGCGATCGAAGGGACGCTGCCAACTGGCGGCAGGAATGGAGGGTTGGGGGGCGGAATTGAGCATGACAGGAAGACTAGGCCGACTAGATCCCGACAATTGTACCGCGCTCCGCGAAATCTACCGCAGGCATTGAGACTTGCACAGAATCGCTTTTAATGATTAAATCGATAGACTTGCCCTTACAGGTAAATTTGGGGGTGTGGCGGAATGGTAGACGCACCAGACTTAAAATCTGTTGGTCGCAAGGCTGTGTGGGTTCAAGTCCCACTACCCCCATCCAAACAATTTCATGGTTTATCAGTTTAGCTGCCGCCCTTACCGGCGGCCTTTTTTACGCCCCTTGGTCACCAGTTATGGGGTTTGGGCAGTGCGGGAGGGAATCATTCTGCGGCTAGTGGATGATTTAGATCGCCACTATTGGTCGGAGATCGCTCCTTTGCCCCATTTTGGCTCCGAAACCCTGGGCGAGGCGATCGATTTCTGTGGCTCCCTACCAACCAGGCTGACCGAAATGCCTTGGGTGCCTGAGCACTTACCGGCTACCCAGTTCGCCTTCAGCACCTTACTGGCCTATGGATTAGCTGCCGATCGACCGGAGCCAGCAGATCGGGGCTGGAGTGCTTTGTTGCCCACGGGGATTGCTGCTTTAACGGCCTGGGCAGCCCTGTGGCAATTGGGACACCGCACTTTTAAATGGAAAATTGGGGTGGCCGATGTGGCCATGGAGCTGGAGATGCTGGAGCGATTGTTGACTGCTCTGCCTGCTGGGGCGCAGCTGCGCCTGGATGCCAATGGCGGGTTGGAGATCGATCGGGCCAGGACTTACTTGGAATACTGTGCAACCCAGCCACGGATTGAGTTTGTAGAACAGCCGGTGGCTGACCTGGAGACCATGTTGGTCTTGGCTGCCCAATACCCCACCCCCTTGGCGATCGATGAATTAGTGGGCAACCCCGCCCGCTTGGCAGCATGCTATCAGCTGGGTTGGCGGGGGATTTATGTAATTAAGCCAGCGATTGCCGGTGATGTGCGTAGGTTAAGGGATTTTGTAGTCGATCGCCAACTGGACGTGGTTTATTCTTCCAGCCTAGAGACCCCAATTGGCCAAAGCATCATCCGCCGCTGGTCGGCGGGCCAAACACAGCGATCGCCAGGGCTGGCGATCGGCAGTTGGTTTACCGATGAAAATAATTGGATAGCGATTGATTAATCACTGCCGCCGGAGTAGTCGTTACCGCTACTATAATCACTGCCGCCACTGGAGTAGTCGCTGCCGCTACTATAATCGCTACCACCACTGGAGGAATCGCTACCACTGCTGCTATCACCAGACCCAGACCACATCGAAAAACTCTCTGGTGTGTCAATTAAGGTATCGATCTGATCGCTGAAATTAATCATATCGCAGGCATCGAAAGCCCCATCGCTCTGAAAGGCCGAGCCAAAGGAATTAGTAACTTCGCTACGCATCAGATCGTAGTCACAGGATTCGCCAGTGGTGCGATGATATTCCATAAAGTCATTCTGGGCGCAAAACATCGCCAATGCATAGCAATCAAAATCCGAACCATAGCCACCAGCGCCGATCGTTTGTTTGACTTGGGTGGGACTGTAATGTTTCTGGATGCCATAGCGATCGCGCAAAGTAGGGCCAACATGCTTGATATATTGACGTACCGCCTGCCGCTTGGCTCGGCCTTTATTAGCGATCGCGCGGTGTGAAGAACTTTTGGATAAAAATCTAAAACAGAAAAACACAAACAGCGCCAATAGAATGCAATACAAAATTGTCATGAAAATTACCCCGAGTCCGATTAGAACTGTGCAAAATGGCAAACATTTTTGCTACCGATCTTAGCTCATTGATCGGCTCGGCTGCCCGGTGAATCAATGATAAGAGCGCGGTGTATAGACCCAACTGCGCTGTCCGGGCTGTTCGATCATCCTGGTTTGGCTGGAGCCGACCAAGATAGTTGTGCGCATATCCGCATCCTCCGCAGATAGGGTACCGAGGGTTTTAATCGTGACCTGTTGGCCGGTGCGACCCAAATTCTGAGCCACCACTACCGGCGTTGATTTAGCCCGATATTGGCACAACAGATCGATCGCCTTGGGGAGTTGCCAAGGGCGTTCGCTGGAAATCGGGTTGTAAATGGCGATCGCAAAGTCCCCCTGCGCTGCCAAAATCAACCGCCGCTCCACTACGGGCCAAGGCTTCAATACATCCGAAAGAGAAATTACGCAAAAATCGTGGCCCAAGGGCGCACCGGCTTGGGCTGCCGCCGCTTGCATCGCCGACAATCCCGGCGAAATGTGCAAATCCACCAGCGCCCAAGCCGGATTCCGATCCTCATCGATCGCCTCCATCACCGCTGCAGCCATTGCAAAAATCCCCGGATCCCCCGAAGAAATCACTACCACCGATTTGCCGGTGGCCGCCAAATTCAGTGCTTGTCTAGCCCGATCTAACTCTTCCCGATTGTCCGAGTCGTGGCGCTGTTGGCCTCTGCGCCAAGGCTCCGCTAAGTTTAGATAGGTGGTATAGCCTACCCAGTCCGTACTGCTCTGCAAGATTTCCTTGACTTCCGGGGTTAACCAAGTGGCCGAACCTGGCCCTAAACCAACGACGCGCAACTGGCCCAAGCCCCGCCCGATCAACTCCATTTGCACCGGCTCCTTCAGTCGCCGCAGCGTAATCTTAAAAGCCCCTTGCTTGGCTCGCAGGGCATTCCCCTCCTGCCAAGACCCATCCGTAATCCGCAATGGAACTTGGTAGTGACGAGCCAGCGATCGAATGCTTTCATTGCCGCCCGTGGTGGTGATGACCCCCGCTAAGGAGCCGATCGCCAGTTGCTTGGCCCTAAAGATCGATTCCACCACCTCAACCAAATCCCCCGTTTCTGGTGCACTGGCTTCCACCACTACGACAATCGTGGCCGGGTGATAGACCAAACAGTCGGGCGGAATTGGCACAGCTCGATCGGTCACCAAAATCCGCAACCGGGCATCCTCCGCCTGGGGCAACTGACTATTGGCCAGCCAGGGTGTCTGGCCTTCCATGCGCACTGCTGCTCCCCCAATACAGTCCGCCAAAAACTGCATCCCAGCATCGGGATTGGCTAACAGATAGCCCGGTGGCGGTGACAAGAGAGCAGTCTGAAAGCGCAGATCGCCAGTAGTAGTAATTGCTGGCTCGATCTTCAACACTGCCGCTAAGCGCGCGGCCAGTTCATTAGCTCCATGCAAACCACCGAGCAACGGCACCACCGCACTGCCATCGCTGGCCACCGCAATCACCGCTGGCTCATGTTGCTTGTCCTGAAGCAGCGGGGCGATTGATCGAATCAAAATCCCGGCGGCACAGAGACCGATCACTGGCACATCTGCTCTAAATAACTCCTGTACTGTAGGTTTGAACTGCTCGAAGGTTTCGTCGGCTCCGGTGGTGCGATTGGCCGAGCCGTAGAGGACTGCCTCTGGCAACACGGTCATCAAGCGACGGGCCGTCGCAATCCCCTCTTGATTCAAAGCTAGTAATGCAATTTTAGCCATTTTGCCACTGCCACTGACTTGGCAGGACAATCATTGCAAAGTAGGGAACTTGGGTGGGATCTACCTCGGCGATCGGCACGATCCGCTGGCGCTCGGTGGTAGCTCGCTCAATGTACAGCGCTCGCTCCAATAGACCTAGATCTCTTAAGACTTCACAGACCTTCACAAAATTCCTACCTAGTTTCATAATCACTGCCGCATCGGCTCCCCGCAATCGATCGGCAATCACCTCTGCTGGTAAGGTGCCCATAATTGCCATGAAAACATCGTTGCGATAGGTGAGGGGCGTACCCAGCATGCCGGCACTGGCCATCACCGAAGATACTCCCGGCACCACTTCCGTATCAAAACGGTGGGCCAAGCGGTTGAAGGTATACATGAATGTGCCAAAGAAGAAGGGGTCGCCTTCACAGAGCACTGCCACATCCCGACCATCGCTCAGGTGGGCGGCGATATCTTCGGCCATTTTGTCATAGTAGGGCTGGGAGGATTCTTCCAGCTTGAAGGGCAGCACCATGGGAATTTCGATCTGCTCGGGCCGCAGGTATTGGGCCACAATCGATCTAGAGATACAGCGACCATCGGGAGAAGCTGGGTAGGCGACGATCGGCACCGCTTGCAAAATCCGGTAAGCCTTGAGTGTTAGTAGTTCTGGGTCGCCAGGGCCTAAGCCTAGTCCATATAAACGTCCGGTCATTATTCGGCCTCCTGGGCTAAAGCATTTACTACGGCTGCGGCCATGGCACTACCCCCCCGCCGTCCATGAACGGTGATGAAGGGCAGGTTGCGGCTGGCTAGCTCGACTTTGGATTCAATCGCTCCCACAAAGCCAACGGGGATGCCGATAATTAAGGCGGGCGGGGGCGCGCCAGCGTCGATCAGTTCTAGCAACCGAAAGAGGGCGGTGGGGGCATTGCCGATCGCCACGATCGATCCGGCCAGGTCTGGCAACCACAGGTCGAGGGCAGCGGCGGAGCGAGTGTTGCCAATTTGGTGGGCGAGGCTGGGTACTCGATCGTCGCGCAAGGTGCAAATCACCTGGTTGTCCGCTGGCAGACGCAGGCGAGTGACACCGTCGGCGACCATCTGGGAATCGCAGAAAATCTTGGCTCCGTTTTGGAGGGCTTGGCGGCCAATGGTGGCGGCATTTGGTGCAGCAGCTAGGTCGTTGACGATGTCGGTCATGCCGCAGGCATGAATCAGGCGTACTGCTACTTTCTCTAGATCTGCTGGGATGCTGGAAAGGTTCGCCTCCGATCGAATGGTGGCGAAGGATTTGGCATAGATGGCAGCGCCATCGCGAACGTAGTCCAGCATGGAATTTTTGGGCATCGAATTCAGCAGCTTACCATGGAGCGGACTACAGGGAAAGGCTGAGGGGTTAAGTTATGGATCAATTGTGGTTGTCAAGGCCAAGAATTATCGCAAAAACATTGCTAGCTTTAGGTTCTAAGGACTTCTATTGTCTGTGCTAGAATGTCCCGAACGGCCATCGTGCTACCTACATAAACATCTGAGGAGATGATCCATGAAAAAAGTATTTAAACAAGCGATCGCCCTGTCTGGAGTCTCGATACTGGCGATTGTATCAGTGGGCTGCGGTCAGAGTAAGGTGGCACAGTGCAATGAAATGGTCAAGGTTTCCAACGCAGCAGCCAAGGTCGGTCAAGAGTTTTCTGCTGTTAGTACAATGAAGGATCCCACCGAAATCACCAAATTTTTTACCACCACAGCTGACAAGCTTTCAACCCATAGTAAATCAATGAAAGCTTTGGAAGTTAAGGATGAAAAACTTAAAGGGTTTCAGACTCGCTTTGTCAGCATGTACGATGGCACTAGCACTGGGGTGCGTGATGCCGCCACCGCAATTCAGAAAAAAGATGTGCCTACATTTCAAAAAGCAGTAGTGCAGATGCAAACCAGTGGCAGTAAAGAAGCTGCTTTGGTTGATGAAGTCAATAAATACTGCGCTGGTAAATAGAGCGGATGGGCAGGGCTAAACTCCACCACCAGTGGAATTTAAGACTTGCCCAGTCATCCACTGTCCATCTTCCGTTGCTAGCCAACTTATTAAGCGCGCTACATCCTCGGGCTCTCCCCAGCGCCCTTGAGGATTGAGCGATTTAATGTATTCGTAGAGTTCTGCATCGGCATAGCCCGTATCGGTTGCACCAGGATTGACAGTGTTGACTGTGATTCCTCGTGGAATAAAATGAGCCGATAAACTCATGGTGAGCTGATGGATAGCTCCTTTGGACGCGATATAAGATAGCTCCCCAGGCATGGGATGGAGATGTTGCCCGGAAGTCAGCAAAATTACTCGACCACCGCTAGGGCTGCGATGTTGTGCTCCAAAGGCTTTTACTAGCAAGAGGGTACCGCGTACATTGATTTGCAAATGTCGATCAATTTCAGCTGCATCCAAGTCCTCTAAGGCTCCCATGGTGCTGTAAGTATGATTGACAACCAGAATATCAATATGTCCGAAGGCCGCGATCGCTGCATCCATGATTTGATTGGGCACTGCCGGATCGAGAAAATCCCCCTCTGCCTGAGCAATGCGGGTCTGATGCTCTTGCAAAGTTGCTATGAGTCCGGCAACTCCATCTGGATCGGCTCCCCAAGGCTGGCTGGCATCATAGGGCGTAAAGGAATGAATGAAAACATCCGCACCCAATACAGCTAGTCGTTGGGCGATCGCAAAGCCAATCCCTTTCCGGCGACTCACCCCCGTCACCAATGCCACTCGTCCCTGCAAAGGTAATTCCGTCATCTCTAGCCTCTTTTGGTGCCTGTGGATCGATCGAAGATATGTTGGTACCACGTAGTTCATTATTAATCGACGAGGCAATTAAAGAGTTGTTCAAGCGTCAGCATGCAGCGCTCCGGTTGTTCTGGAGGGCAAGCAAAACTAGGTATAGGAAGGACTTGGTGAGGTTGGTCGAAGTATTGAGGTGTTTGGTGCGGTTGGTACGTAAAAATGCAAGACTCGGCGGAGTCGATCAGCCAGCCCATCGCTGCACCGTAGTCAAGGCAATGCAGAATATTGCGAGTTACATGGGTGGGGGATTGATCTGGGGAGAGGATTTCTATCGCCCAGTCCGGAGACAAGTCGAACCGGTTGGCTACGCGCCCATTGTCTTGGCGAGGAATGCGCTCCCAACGAAAGATAGCGATGTCAGGAATGATGGATCGATCGCCAAAGTTACACCGTAGCTCAGGGTAGGCGTGGGCAATTTGGCTCGGACTGAGCGCACTATCAAAGAGCTGGGTTAGAAACCGCTGAATTGTACTATGTTCGCCTTGGGGCATGGGTTTTTGGAAAATGCGACCATGATGGTATTCGCTGGCAGGCTTGGTTTCAGGCTGCGCCAAAAAGTCAGTCAGACTAAGCGATCGAGTCGGGAGTTGAACCATAACACTCTCAATTTGAGCTTGAATTAAGCTGCTCCTGGGTAAGGGAAATCGTCATCTTCCTAGCCTCTAGCGCAAAATGTTACGCACTATCATAACATTTTGTACAGTCTCTCGGATTCACTACTCTTTTGGTGTCTCTGGATCGATCGAAGATATCATGGGGCAGGACTAGATCTCCGGGTGGAGATCTTGCTGTTGATGGTTTGCAATATTTCTTTATTGATTATGAAAGTTTCGCCTCCCAACTGGCAACAACAAGCTCAATCTCTATGGGATGCTGGCGATCGGCAAGGAGCGATTCAATCAATTCTGACAGTCATCAATCAAGGACTGGCCCAGGGCAAACTCCCTCGGGATCCTGGCCTGCGCCTTGCTTACTATCTGTTTCAACTAGGCGATTTCGGCAGCGCCGAAAAAGTATTATCAGACCTATTGGAAAAATATCCAGAGGATCTAGAAATACTAGAAAATAGAGCAGTCATGCGGATCTGTGCGGGAGCCGTGCTCGCAGCCATTGCCGATTTTCAGTCGGTCGTCCGGGAAAATCCCACCTCCGTGAATGCTTGGGACGGTCTAACTCATGCCTTGTACAAGGTCGAAAAATGGCCAGAAGCTACCCAGGCCGGACAGCAAGCCCTCACCCTGAAAGCTCAACTGAGTCGGCCCACCTCTCTGCCAATCACTTGGCCTTCCATCTCACCTCCGGAATGGGACCAGCAACAAAGCCATAAACAGGATGCGATCGCCTTTTCCCTCTGGGGCAGCAATCCTCGCTATCTGCGCGGGGCCGTGCGCAATTTGCTCGAAGCTCCGACTATTTATCCTGGTTGGCAATGTCGTTTTTATCTGGATGAGACCGTACCGCCTGGCTTTATTGACTTCGTTCGTAGCCATGGAGGTTTTGTGATTGTTGAGCAACCCCATCAAACTCTTCGCCACAAGCTTTCCTGGCGATTTCAGGTGGCCAACGATCCCACAGTACGGCGCTTTCTGGTGCGTGATGCCGACGCTACAACAATATCAATCCGGAAAATTAGAAACTCCCAATATTGATCAATGGTTTCTCCGGGACTGTATTTGGCCCATTATTCATGAGCAGGCATTCATCCACGATCGCCTGTTTCGGATGCCCCACAGTCATCCTTGGCCTTCCCCAACGCCTGTGGACAACTTTCATGTGGGTCAATGCGAAGCCACTGCCAACTCTGCCCTGCAGATTACCAAACTAGGGGAGCTACTACACCAACATCCCTGGCTCGCTCCTCGCTAATCTATCTCAACGCCTCAGCAACAGCGCTAAAATTGACCGAGAATTTGGGATTCAAGTCCCGTCCTTGTAGGATGGCTTTTCCTAAGTCTTTAGGGACTTTCGGTGGTGCATCCCCTACGGTAATGGCAAAGTAGCTAAGACTCCAAAGAGCTTCCTTAGGATGACAGAAGCTATCGAATACACCTTGTCATCAATTGGACTTGAGACTTTTGTCCGTCAATCAGCTTTTACCCTTACCTTTACAAGGAAAAGTGCAAAAACTACCAAATTTAATAGTCTTTTGTGAAAGAATAGACTGCCAAGCTTTACCGCGATTCTCTGGTAGTGTAATTTTTCATTGAGTAATACCGACTTAGGTCTATCTACTGATAACTTCAAGAGATTGGTGGATTACAAAGCCCTTTGGTAAGCTCTCAACAGTTGAGATCCTGCAAAAAAATGTTACGGGATAAGAATAACTTCTACAAATCTGTGGGATGTATGCTATGTTAATCGTGGTCTATTCCTAATCTTTTCTAATTTCAGCGTTGTCCATGCCAAGTTTGCCACCTTTACCAAATGACCCTAAGCCTAATGATTTCTACGAGGACTGTGTGGCAATGCGGTTGCACTTTAAGCGATTGCAGTCGGCACAGACAACAAATTGGCTGAGAGAATTAGCTCGCATGGCAACGCAGTTGCGCTTTAAGCGATCGCAGCCTGATGAAGAGATTGACGTAAGCTTAACTATCCGCTTTGGTCTTGGCCACGCCTTATCAATACCACCCAAGTTCTCTGTTTTTCTAGCACCCACAATTTATTTCGGTCTTCGTAGGTGTGTACTAAAACTGGAGTTGGATAACTGTGGCATGCCTTTGGAAAAAGTAGTTCTCGATCAAAAGCTATCAGCGGAGGTAGAAATGGAGTACCAGCAAGAAGGTAGTAAGGAGGTCACACTTGCTACGAATCCCAGTATTAAGATAGCAGGCAAAGAGGGTAAAAAGTTCAAAGAGTTGAGTTCGCGGGTGCGTAACACAGGCGGAGAGCGATTACAGCAATGGATTTTTACGAGTGGCAGCCAAAATAACGCGCTATAGGGTCGCTTAGACCAAGAGAAATTGGGTACAATCAGGATCAGGGCTAAGCCTTGTAGCGTTAAGGCTAGCATTACAGCCTCAGAAAAAGATGTAGTAATCACACTAGACGATATGGGGTTAGCGGAAAATAGAACAATTTCATTAAACCGTCTTCGAGTGTATGAACAGGCAGCTACTAAAAAATTGATCGAAAAGATTTCAGAAAAGCCAATTAGTCAGATGGAGTGGCAATATGTCTGAACAAGATCTACGAGCAGATATAGAAGCTGTACTCGAAGATTTGGCCCCCAAGCTAGACCAAATCATTGACAATGAGTCGGATGATTTTTGTGACCTGTGCGCGATCGCTGGCCTAGACCCCCTAACCGACTTTGCTGGTGCTAACCTCGCTGGAGTCAACTTAAGGTACAAGAATCTTCAAGGAGCCGATCTGACTGAGACCAATTTCAGGGGAGCTAGTCTCATAGGAGCGGATCTTACTAAGGCCAGTCTTATGGGAGCTAATCTCACAGGAGCCGATCTTGCTGATGCCAATCTTACTGTGACCAATCTCATGGGAGCTAATCTCAAAGGAGCGGATCTTACTAAGACCAATCTCATGGGAGCTTGTCTCAAAGGAGCCGATCTTACTGAGGCCAATCTCAGGGGAGCTAATCTCAAAGGAGTCGATCTTACTGAGGCATTTGGAATCGATGTAAGTTCCAAAATTGTTATGCCAACAGTAGCAACAAAAGAATGGCTTTCAAGGTGGGTAAAACGGCTTTCTTTTGTTGGTGTTATTACTGTTATGACCGGTCTTCCTCTTATGCTTATCGTTAGTAACCGTAATCAACCGAGTGAAATCACTTCAAGTCCTAGCAGAGTTGGCAATAACAATACGCTTATATATGACTATCTGAAAGTTGGTGACAAGTCAGGGAAAACAGCCAGAATCAACGCCATCGTGCTCAGCAGTAGATATCGATGGGAAATAGGGAGTGACAAGATTTTAGAGGATTCTCTATCTACTTCAGTTGAAAGATTAAAAATTCCTATTGAATCGCTAAGAAATTTGCTTAGGGAAGATGGCGTGTACGAACAAATACGACAAGAAGGTGGTGTAGATAGAGTGATTTCCGTTGGAACTGCTTCATGTGAAGGAACTATAGGAGACGAAGAAGAAAGAGCCGAAAAACGGGCGCTGTCTGCTCTCAATTATGTTGGAAAAGAAATGTTCTCTGTTGGTAAATACTCATTTATTAACTTGGGTCGGTTCAGCGATACAGGCTGTCAAAAAAGTTTTGATTCAAAAGATACTTCTTGGCAAAGAGCTGTTATTTTCTTGGGTGTTAGGCAGGAAGAACAGGGCATCGATATTACACAAGCAGTGAGAGAAAGAATCACAAAAATACCAATTAATCTACAAAAGTATTCTCTTGGAGAAGAGAAAAAGTTTAAAGTCAATTAGTTTGCTGTCAAGAATCACCGTGGCTACTCCTACAGCAGGCTAACACCAACAGCCCGGTGAGTATGTCAAAGCAATATCTGCCCCGATTTATGAATAACGAATATCCCGAGCATCGACTTGCCACTGGTGATGCTTTGCCCACGATCATCACCAGCACCCAAAATCCCCTCGTCAAGTCAGTGCGTCGCTTGCACCAAGCCAAAGAGCGCCACCAAGAACGAGCCTTTTTATTAGAAGGCACCCATCTCCTCCAAGAGGCCTGTGCCGTAGATTTAGCTCTGGAGGTACTCTGTGCCACCGTGGATTGGCAGCAGCAACATCCCGAACTCTGGCAACAGGCCAGCGCCCGTGCTACCCGGAGTGAACTAGTCTCTGCTCCAGCTCTGGCGGCCATGGCCACCACCGTCCACCCCGATGGGGTGATCGCCGTGGCCCCCCGCCGTGAAACTCTTCAGCCTCCACCAAATGCTCATCTGACCCTATTCCTCGATCGACTCCAAGATCCCGGCAACCTGGGCACCATCATCCGCACCGCCGTAGCTGCCGGAGCCGATGGCCTGTGGCTCACGGAGCAAAGCGTAGAGCTAGAAAATCCCAAGGTGTTGCGAGCCTCCGCCGGACAGTGGTTTCGGCTCCCCATGGCCATCTGTCAGCACCCGATCGAGCTACTCCACAACTATCGCCAACAGGGCGGTCAAGTGGTGGCCACCAGTATGACCGCCGCAATAGACTATTGGCAGCTGGATTTCACTCCGCCGACTCTGATTCTATTGGGTAACGAAGGTGGCGGCCTGTCGCCAGAGCTGCTGGCCACGGCCGATCGGATCGTGCGAGTACCCATGGCCACCGGTGTGGAATCCTTAAATGTTTCGATTACCGCTGCTCTGTTGTTGTATGAGGCCCGTCGCCAGCGGCAGTCTCCCTAGTGCCATCATTACTATTGGTCACTGGGCAAAAAGGTCTCCGGTAGATCGCGCAGGTTGACTGCATAATTGTCCTTCCCGTTGGAAGCATTATTCAGCGCCACCATGTAATAATTGTGGCCCGATCGATAAAATATCGGCGAACCAGAGCTACCCTTGGCCGTATCGCAGTCGTGGTAATACATATTGCGCTCCTCTTTCAGAATGCTACAACCCTCTTGGACTGCCAAGGTATTTCCCTGGCTGTGCGATAGACCGGGCTGGCTGAAATCGTAGGGATAGCCAGCGATCGCCAGTTTATGTTTGCGATCGTTGACTAGCTCGCGAGTGGGGATCGCCCGCCAGCTCCAAAAGCCATACTTCAAACCAACTGGTTTGTCTAGCTTGAGCAAAGCCCAATCTTGGGCGCTATCCCCCAATGAAATGCCCTGCCAACCCGGATATTGATGGCGGTATCGATTACTTTCCTCAAAATTAGTACCCGTAATGGCCTCCGTTACCTGGGCCGCATCTTGGCGATCGTTCGCGGAGCGTCCCTGTAAGGGAATCGATTGACCGTTGACAACATTCGGATAAAAAGTAATTTCCCGATGGCGTTTGCCCCCACGTTCGTAGTCCAGTACGCAGTGGGCATTGGTGAGCAGCAAATCTTCTCCTACCAAGGTGGCTGTGCAGTTACCCGGAAACACTCGCCCGATGGCTGTCCAGGGATAGGCTTTGCCCCTGGTGATGGTCTGTCGATCGTCTTTGCCAATAATTTCTTTGGGCAGGTTTAGATGGGTTGGCCGAGCATTGGCGCTAGCTTGGGCGGCAGCCCGTATCGCCCAGTGATATCGATAGAAACGCGGTGGCTGGTTAGCTTGGGCGGATAACGCCCCCACTAGTAACAGATCGCGCAGAAATAAGACAGAGATCAGAACTAAATAGCGGTAGATGAGTGGGGGAGACATGGGGGAATGGTAGGACAAATCTCACAGATTGCTCACCTATCCTGCCATAGATTACTCGTGTATCTTACCTGTAGTACAAGGATTGTTCACAATTTGCAGTTGCAAATTGTGAAGTGTACCGAGAATAATTGGCTAATTTTCAGGAAGCATTTTAAAGTGTTAGGTGGTGGTGAAAGTCAGCAACCAACAAAAAAATCATGAGTCAACCAAACCCCTACGAACGACTCGGGATCGACGAAAGTGCTTCCTTCGAGGAAATCCAGGCAGCTAAACAACGCTTGCAAAAGGAACACAGTAACGATCCTCAGTCTACAGAAACCATTGAGGCGGCCTACGACTCCATTCTGATGGAGCGGCTGAAAATGCGCCAGGAAGGCAAGATCCAAATTCCTGAGGGCATCCGGTATCCAGAGAAGGAGAAATCCATCCAAACCCTCTCTTTGCCCAAGCTCGCACCGCCCCAACTGGGTAATGCAGCGGATTTGGTGGAACTGCCCAGCCGCCGCAACTTGGCGATCGGCTCTGCTTTGATGTCCGTGCTAGCGGTGGGGGCCGCATTGCCCACGATGGCCGTGGGCAATCTGCCCACTCTCCTGGTAGTGGCCGTGGGCTATACGGTCGTTTCTTTGCGGGCTAAAAGCAACCGCCTCGGACGGGCTTTTGCCATTACGGGCTTGGGTCTAATCGCCGCGATCGGGATCTCGGCTCTAGCTGTGGATGTGGGTGAATTGCCCACGGGTCAATTGGGCGGTGCCAGAGTAGCTACGCTGGTGACCATCGTATTCATGTGGCTGCTCACGGCCTTCGTTAAGTAGCCATCGCCAAAATCGCTGTCACCGCTGCTGCCAAGTCGGGGACGATCTGCTCGGGTTGATATTTTTCCAGGGTGGCTCGATCGCGGATCCCCGAAAGAACGCCCATGATCGGAATGCCATGACTATGGGCCGCTGCAATATCTGCTTCCGTGTCCCCCACCATCCAGATCTGCTCTGCTGGGGGCAATTCGCCCATGGCCCTGGTCATCAACAGTGGCTTATCTAGCTCGTCTTTGGTCTTCAGATAGTCATCGGCCAAACAATAGCACCGCTCCGGTGGAAAAAAGTAAGCTAGGGGCGCTTGGGTAAAGGCGTAAGCCAGTTCTTTCTGCCGCCGCATGGTCATCACGACTAGATCGATGCCCGCTGTTTGTAAGGTGGTCAGTGCTGTCAGTGCGGTGGGAATCAGTCGATCGTGCTGCATCTGGATGAGTTGATGCACTTGTTCCCGCCGCCGTTGGCTGAATTCTTGGGCTTGGGTGGGGGTGAGTCCCGATCGAACTCCAATTTCTGTTTCGGGTATTTGGCAACGCTTCATGGCCCAAAAATCTGCTTTGCTGAGGGTGGTGATGGCTTGGCCAGCATGCTGGGTTTGTTGGAGGCAGAGTAGGTAAACTTGGTAATAGCGCTCTGACACATCCATAATGGGCCCATCAAAGTCGGTAATAATTCTGAGCATGAGAGTTGCGGTCGCGACGCTGCTCATTGTAAACGGAATTCTCCGACCAAATCGAATTTTCTGGAAAACTCGCCCCTCCGAATTTTTTGATGTTCGGTGATATTTGTTGAGCGATCGACCACGGTTTATTTTGTATGGATGGAACAGTTCTGGACTCTTCTTCGAATTGAGCCTACCTCGGGGATTATCGCGAAAACCTTGACGATTTTGGAAAGGCAATCTAAAATACAAATGTTCTATTTTTGCCTTTGTTTGAGAGGTTGTCTTGGCTCAATTTCCCTACGATGAGTTTTCGAAGAATTTGTTGGAAATGGCTTTGGGTTCGATCGGCCATGTCGAAGCTGCCAAAACCGTAGCCAGCGAAATCCGGGAAATCGATCTCTATTTTGTGCCCCACAATCCCAGCCCTGCCGTACCCGCATTGGGCTTACTAGAACGCTTAGCCGTCACAGCCACAAGCTTTGAGCCATTCCGCAATCCAGTGGCCCCAGAACATGTCAAAAGCTGTCTTGCTAAACTGCTGGATTTGCATGGCGAAATGATCAGAGTCGCCAAACGCGAAAAGCGTCCCTCCATTCCCGAGCAGCATCTACCCTTTCTCTGGATCGTGACACCGACCCTATCGGTCAGAAAATTGCAGAATTTGCGAGCAGAAGCTAATCTGGAGATATGCAGCAATGGCATCTACGTAATGGCTCCATCCCTATGCACTGGAATCGTAGTAGTGCATCAATTGCCAGAAACCCCAGATACACTCTGGCTCAGGATTATGGGGCGCGATGGCATCCAGGCCCGCGCTGCGCAAGAAATTGCGGCGCTGCCCCTGGATAGTACCTACCGAGGAGAAGCATTGCAACTACTGGCCAACCTAAAAATTCAACTCGAAGCCAAAACCAAAAAATCTTCCAAAGATCGGAAATTAATCATGAATCTTTCCCCCTTATATTTAGAAAAAATTAGTGAGGCCGAGCAAATAGGTCAACAAGTCGGCGCACAACTTGGCAGAGCCGAGTTGGTAGTTTCCCTCCTTAGCTATCGTTTTGGTGATCTCGCACCGGCTTTAACGCAAAGAATTGCTAATTTGACCATTGAGCAGTTGGATACATTAGGCAAAGCCCTTCTGGATTTTAGGGAATTCACAGAATTAGTGGCTTGGCTAGAGCAGCATGGGGCTGAATGATGAGGCAATAATGGAATTAAGTTCTCGGGATATACAAAGTCTGGAGATGACGACAAATCAAATGTTTTTGTAGATCCGCAGGGAAGTTATGGGGGTCAATCACAAAGCCCGTGCCAATGCCATCTACCAGTGCAATGATGCCATTGGACTCCAGGACGAGATCGAGATCTGCTCGGAGCAACCGAGCTGCCTGGAGTTCTGTCAATTGCTCCACCAACATTTTCTGCAGAAACTCATAGCGCTTTTGGTGCTCTTTCATCAATCGATCGCGGCCGATCGCATAGCCCAAAAAAGCAATCCAAATCTGCCAAGCTGGGCGGTCTGCCGCTCGCAAAGGCAAAGTTGCCAAAACCATCTGCTCCAGTTGATCGGTGCCCTGCTGTCCAGCCACCGCTGTTTCTATATCCGCTAGCATTTTCTGGAACACTCGCTCTAGGGCAAACAGCGTCAGTTCATCCTTATCTCGAAAATAGTGGGTCACTACGCCTGTGGAAGTCCCCAGCTCCTGGGCGATCGCCCGCATACTAGTCCGATCCAAGCCTTCCCTCACGATCGTCCGCCAAGCCGCATCGGCCACCTCTTGCCTGCGATCGTCATAGCCCATAGGGATGGTTGCTAAAAATAAAGATCTGCTTGACAGCTTAGCATCACAGTTGTTATTTTTACATAACAACTGTTGTAATGTCACCGCCAATCGAGGTAGCAATTATGGAACTTCAGTCCTTTGGTCCCAATATTTGGTTTGCCAGCCACCCCCTACGGTTTTGGGGCCTAGAAGTGGGCACCCGGATGACCGTTATTCGTCTGGCTAAGGACGAGCTGGTAATCATCTCGCCCATTCAGCTCACCCCCCAGCTCATTGCCGACCTGGAAGAACTCGGAACAGTCACTTACATCATTGCCCCCAATCGCTACCATCACCTTTTTGCGGCAGCCTTTAAGCAGCAGTATCCCCAGGCCAAGTTGTTAGCGGCGGTGGGATTGGCCGAAAAATGTCCCCATTTGCCGATCGATGATGCTATCTCCGCACCTACGGGCCAGATTGGGGGTCAACTATTCTATCGGCAATTCCCTGGTCTTTATATGCCCAGTCTCCAAGGGGCCGATCCGCTGAATGAAGTGGTGTTTTATCATGCCGAAAGCCGCAGTTTGGTGATTACGGATATTGCTTTCCATTTCGATCGCACCAGCGGGGGACTCACCCAAGCCATTGCCAAGCTGATTGGGGTCTATGATAAGTTGCAACTGACGATCTTAGAAAAATGGTTGATTCGAGACAAAGCCGCCATGGAAGTGGCTGTTAGATCTGTGTTGGACTGGGACTTCGATCGTGTAATGATGGCCCATGGCAGTCCGATTCTTACTGGTGGAAAATCAATGCTTAAGGCTGGCTATGAGTGGCTTTTAGACAAAGAATTATGATTCTATCGTTTTTTCTTTTTGTGTTTCTGATTAGCTTTTTTTTTCTGGGTCGAGCCAAAGCCAATCGCTTTATTGGGTGTTGGCCGAGCCATGTGAGCCATGGGGTTGATCAATTTAGATAATTGATCGTTGATTGCTTGGTAATGAGGAGGGATCTTAGAATTCAGTTCTTCCGGTGAAAAGTCGGATTCTAACTTAAGTCCTAACTCTACTTGAGCCTGTGGCCAAGTGCCCGTTGCAAATTCATCGATTTGGCCAGCAGCAAAAACTTCTGCTAATAGATCGGCAGATTCAATAGCTTTCAGATCGACCAGGTTGTTGACTAAAATCGTGTTGAGAAAATCATCATCCAATTCTGCATAACGTCTTAGTTGGCTGATTAGGGCTTGGATGCAGATATCACGATGTTCGGGATGATGCTTGGCGATCTCTCTTAGTCCATCGGAAGCTATCGTCCTATTCCAGATAGGACATTCGGGATTTTCCAAGGCCGAGACCATGGGTTCGATCGCGATCGAACCCAGTCTTTTACAAATTCTGACACATTCTTCATGCACAAAGTCAGCATCGGGGTGAATTTTCAATATTTGCAGACACAAATCGATTCCAGCTCTAGGCTCCAACTGAGTTGTCGCTCTAATGCCGTGCAAATCCCAATCTCCAGTTGGACACACATCCATCATGGAATCATCCAAGGCGAAACACTGGAGTTCTGGAATATCAGCAGCAGTCAGTCCAAACTGAGCTGGATAGTCCAGCCATTCGCCTTTCAAGTCGAGTTCAAGGTGTAAGAATTGGGTAATGGAGTCTTTGTACTTGGTAGAATTTGTCATGCTACAAATATAGTAAATATTTTTATTTCACTCAAGCATAGGCTTCCAGACTTGCCTTCAGGGCACCTTCGATCGTGCCATCCACATGGCTGGAACCCGGAAATAACCACTCATCGGCAGAATAAGTCCCACTGCTGTACTTGAAAACTGCAAATTCCCACTTGGCCATGTTACCCGTGTACTTCAGGCGACAAATTTGACTGACCCCGCCGTAATAGAGGCGATCAAGGTACAGAAAGTTGCTCTTGTAGCGAGCGAGAAAATAACAACTGGGGTCTTTGACCGTCCCCTGATTAAAGGCTTCGATAATTTCTTCGACCTGTTGCCGCACTGCATCTGGAATAGCTTGCTTGGCCATAGTTAAAATCTTTCTTCAACCGAAGTTACCCAATTCATCAACTCGGAAAAACACCTGCCGTCAAATTCGATCAGCAGGCATCTTCCACAATTCACTAATTAGCGACGCCGACCACCGCTGCCGAAGCTGCTGCGACTGCTACTTCTGGAGCCAAAACCACTGCTGCCGCTGCTACTACCGTTATTTAAACGCGATCGATAGTTATTACTTTGGCCCAGGCGGCTAGCCCCAAAGCCCGAACCACTGGAGCGATTACCATCGGTGCGGTAGGTGTTAGTCGGACTGCTATTGCTGCCAAAAGAGCTGTTGTTATTATTCAAACGGCCCGTGGTGCGCAGGGTGGTGCGATTGCGAACGGCCGGCAGTTCTTGGTTATAGCGGCTGCGATAGCCTGATGCTGCTTGGTTGTAAGAGGAACCATAGCCACCGTGACCGAACATCCCACCACTGCTATACATCGGCGGCGTATAGTATTGGGGCCGGAAAAGCATACTACCGATCGCCTGACCGGCCAAAGACCCAGCTACAGAACCAGCGAAGGGCGACCAGAAACTATTGCCGTTGTTCTGCTGCCGTACCACCGTTTCTCGCTGACCGGTCTGGGCGTTGGTCTGTTCCACAGTCTCGTTCCGCACATAAGCAATCTTAAAGTCCGCCGGAATATGCATGGCCGCTTGACCATTCTCGATTTTCAGGTAAGCCTTTTCGCCAGCTTTGACCTCCTCCTCCGTTAACTGGGCCATCTGTAAATTAGTGTTGCGAAAAGTCGGTGAAGTACCCGCTGGTGTGTTCAGCAGCATCACTGTGTATTCGCCATTAGCGTCATTGTAAGTAGCTTGCTGGATGTTGTACTTGCCATCGCCCAGCTTAGCTCCGGTGTTATTGGTAGAAGTTACAGAAGACCGAGGAGAGCTATTGACCTGAGTCTTGGTTTCTTGGTTAGAGCCGCAGGAGACTGAGGTCAAACCCAGAGAAACTGCCATAAATATGATGATTAGTTTGCGCAGCATAAATGGAGATTGCATCTGTACGTAAGTCCTCTTATATCTTAGCTTTACTGGAAGTTTTAACCGGCCCGGAGTGGCCTTAACTATATCTAACCATGGCCGAGGACCGACTCACCAGTGCTGTTTTCCACATCTCGAAAGAGGTGTTGGTGACCGGGATGATAGAGCCGGGAGCGGACTTCCGGCAAATCTGCCAGGGCCGGACTGATCAGGTACATGGCCGTGCGGTGAATGCCCGCATTGGCATTGGCTACTGCTAGTTGGGACAACGTCACCAGCATAATCTGCTGATCTGGCCAGCTGACCCGGTAGCAGATCGCCACTGGCGTATCTGGGGGGTAATAGAGTAATAATTGCGCTTGGGCGGTTTCGATGTGCTGGGCCGCCAAGTAGAGACAGAGGGTCGATCGGTGAGCAGCCAGACTCTCCAGTGATTCCCCCGGCGGCATGGCCGAGGCGCGGCCCTGAATCCTGGTCAAAATAATGGTCTGCACTATCTCCGGCACCGTCAACTCCACCTGCAGATGAGCAGCAGCAGCCTGAAAAACGCTGATCCCCGGTACTAGCTCGCTGGTAATACCCGCCGATCGGAGACCGTGCAGTTGTTCGTTGACTGCGCTGTAGAGAGTCAGGTCGCCGGAATGGAGCCGGGCGATTGATTTACCTTGGCTGGCTCGATCGATCATCACCGCCAGTATTTCTGCCAGAGTCAGACCGCTGCTCCCTAAGATTTCGGCCTCTGGCTTAGCCAACTCCAAGATAGCTGGCGGAATTAGTGAATCTGCATAGAGTACCACATCGGCCTGCTGAATCAGGCGCAGACCCTTAATCGTCAACAACTCTGGATCGCCGGGGCCCACGCCAATGAAGTAAACCTGTGCCATTATCTATCCATGGATACTTTCGATCGCTGTTTGTACAACCAGACCAGACCAAAGCTGCCAATCGCCACCCCGACCAGACTGATCACCTGAGCCATTTTGAGACCCCCAAACATCAAACTGTCTGTGCGCAGCGCCTCAATCCAAACCCGCCCCAAGCTGTAGAGCACCAAGTAGAGGAGGAAGAGGGTGCCATCTTTAAGGGGCTTGCGGGCTGACAAACTGCGGAAAAATAGCAGCATTAAAATCCCAAACACCCCGAGATTCCAGAGCGATTCGTAGAGAAAAGTAGGGTGGAAGTATTCCACATCCAAAAACTCTGGCGGCCGGCGACTGCTGGTGATGTACAGCTTCCAAGGCAGATTGGTGGGCGCACCGAAGGCTTCGGAATTAAAGAAATTTCCCCAGCGCCCGATCGCCTGACCTAAGGCCACCGAAGGAGCTACCACATCTGCCAGACTCCAAAAGTTGATTTTCTTCACTTTGGAAAAAATCAGTGTGGCCAAAACACCGCCAATGATTGCTCCATGAATCGCAATCCCGCCCTTCCAGATTGCAAACACGTCGCCGAGCTGATTGCGGTAGTCCTCCCACTTAAAGAGGACGTAGTAAAGCCGAGCGCAGGGAATCGCCGCCACTACCAGCCAGATCGCCAAGTCGCCGATCGCCTCACCGTCCATTTGCCTTTTCTTAGCCAGCCAGATCGAAAGATTCACCCCAATCAGCACCGCTGAGGCAATCAGTAGCCCATACCAACGCAGGGTAATGCCACCAATATGGAAGAGATCGGGGCCAGGTGAGGTAAACAGCATCTTAAACAATGGTCAACTGAACCACTTCATCATAGCGGTTGGTTTTGGTGATCGCGCAGCCTCTCGTAGAGAATCGCGCAGCCTTTCGCAGAGAATCGGCGTAGTTTGGCTTACTCGGGATCGTTGTAGCTCTGGATCGTCTCCGGACTAAATCCGCGAATGGTCTTCGTCGCCTGCTGCAGCTTCAGCGCAGTGCTGCGCACTATCACTAAGTATTGCCCCTTAGCTAACCGCTGGCCGTAGGTCTGGGCTTCTTGGCGACCAATGAGCGTATCGGCACTGCCACCGACAAAGATGCTGCCCATGCCCCCCCCGATCGCCCCCAGCAAACCACCGACAATTTTGTCCCCGATCGGGCCAGCCCAGGCAAAGGTGTGTAAGTCTGTCGCCAGTCCAAAGGCAATGCCGCCGACAAAGCCAAAGGGGATCAGCCAGAAAGACATGAGCTTCGATCGACCCAGTGCTTGTTGGTTCGGATCGAACAGCTCGAATTCTTCGATGCTCTTGTAGCCGCGACCCATAATGGTGATTTGATTTGGCCCCAGACCCTGCTTCTCTAAGGCCGTGTAGGCTCCTTCGGCCTGAATGCGATCGGATAAAACAGCAACTAAATAGCTCATGAATTTTCTTGAAAATAATAATTAAAGTGGCGAGAAGGACAGATTACCCTTTCGCATCGTACCCATACCACTTAAAATGACATTTTGCACGACCGATTACAACCGGAGCGTGTTGGCCACTGCCGCCCTACACCAACATTTTATCCATCATGTCCAAGGTTCTCGTTTCCGATCCAATCGACCAAGCTGGGATCGACATCCTTTCCCAAGTCGCTCAAGTAGATGTCAAAACTGGCTTGAAGCCAGACGAACTGCTCGCCATTATCGGTGACTACGATGCCATCATGATTCGGTCTGAAACGCGCATGACCAAAGAGATCATTGCGGCGGCTAACAACCTGAAAATCATCGGTCGTGCCGGAGTGGGCGTAGACAACGTCGATGTGCCCGCGGCCACCCGCAAGGGGATTGTGGTAGTCAATTCTCCCGAAGGCAACACGATCGCTGCCGCCGAGCATGCCCTGGCCATGATGCTCTCTATGGCTCGTTTTGTGCCTGCCGCCGACCAGTCCATGAAGGCCGGTCAGTGGAATCGCAAGCAGTTTGTCGGTACCGAAGTTTATAAGAAAACCCTCGGCGTAGTCGGACTGGGTAAAATTGGCTCCCACGTGGCTACGGTGGCCCGAGCCATGGGCATGAAATTATTGGCCTTCGACCCCTTTATTTCTGCCGAACGAGCCGAGGAACTGGGTTGCACCTTGGTGGAGCTGGAAATGCTCTTTCGGGAAGCGGACTACATCACCCTCCATATTCCCAAAACACCGGAAACAGCCAATCTGATCAACGCCGAGTCGATCGCCAAAATGAAGCCCACCGCCCGAATTATCAACTGTGCGCGGGGTGGGATTATCGATGAAGCGGCTTTGGCGGCAGCGATCGCCAATGGTCAAATTGCCGGTGCCGCCTTGGATGTGTTCGCTGAGGAACCGCTGGGTGAGTCACCCCTGCGCGCGCTTGGGCGGGAAATGGTTCTAACGCCCCACTTGGGTGCTTCCACCGCCGAAGCCCAGGTGAATGTGGCCTTGGATGTGGCCGAGCAAATTTGTGATGTGTTGCTAGGTCTGCCAGCTCGATCGGCTGTGAATATCCCCGGTCTGCGCCCGGAGGACATGGAAAACCTCCGGCCCTATTTGCAATTGGCCGAAACTCTCGGCAACATGATCGGCCAGCTCTCCGGCGGTCGGATCGACCATCTGGATATTGGCTTTTATGGCGACTTAGCCGAGCAAAAAACCAAGCCCGTGGTCACGGCGGCGCTCAAGGGGCTGCTTTCCAATGCTTTGCAAGAAAGAGTTAACTATGTCAATGCGGGCATCGAAGCTAAGGAACGGGGGATCAACGTGGTGGAAACCCGCGATCCTTCCCTGCGGGACTATGCTGGTTCCATGCGCCTATCGGCCAAGGGCACTCTCGGTTTGCATAGCGTGACTGGGGCTTTGCTCAGCCACGAAGAAATCCGGATTACCAGTGTGGATGATTTCCCTGTGAGCGTTTCGCCCACCAAACACATGTTGTTTACTTTGCATGAAGATGTGCCGGGAATTATTGGCAACATTGGCTCCTTGCTGGGCAAGTTCAATGTGAACATTGCCAGTATGCAGGTGGGTCGCAAAATTGTGCGGGGCGATGCAGTCATGGTTCTCAGTCTGGATGATCCTCTACCTGAAGGGATTCTGCCGGAAGTCAAAAAGATTGCTGGTATTCGCGATGCCTATACTGTGATTCTGCAAGGTTAGTTATAAAATCCTGTGCAACCATTGGTTGGGCGCGAGCATCGTGCCCAACTAATGGTTTCTCTAAACGCTCATCTATCCAGAACTGCCCATGACTGCCAATAAATGGTGGGAAATCGAAATTGTTTGTCATCCCGGCCTAGAGGAAATTCTCTTCTGGCGACTATCGGAATATGGTTGCAAGGGGATGTCTACGGAACAGCATCCCGGTGGCTTGATGCTGAAGGCTTATTTGCCCCAAGTGGTCAAGGAGCTAGGGGCGCTGTCGCAGTTCCTGGCCAGCTTCGAGCGAGATGCTCGATCCTGCGGTTTGCGAGTGCCCCAGAGCGGTTGTCGGCTGATTGATGAGGAAGATTGGGCTAAGAGCTGGAAAGATCATTGGCAGGCCATGCCGATTGGTCAACGCCTTCTTGTAAACCCCGCTTGGCTGGAGCCACCTGTCACCGATCGACTGATCATTAAACTAGAACCTGGTTCGGCCTTTGGCACCGGCACCCATGCCACCACCCAACTCTGCATGAAAGCCCTGGAGATGCGCTTGCCACCCGGTAATGCTGGGCCAATGATTAGCGACCTAGGTTGTGGCTCGGGTATTTTGGGCGTGGCGGCGCTATTGATGGGGGCGAAGCAGGTCTATGCCACGGATACGGATCCTTTAGCCGTGCGCGCCAGCATCGAGAATATGGCCTTGAATGGATTGCCGATCGAGTCCATGGATGTATCCGAGGGCAGTATCGAGATTTTACTAATGACCATTCCTCAGCCTCTGGATGGCTTTGTCTGCAACATTTTAGCCAATGTGATTATCGAACTAATGCCCCAAATGAGCGATCTGGTAAAACCCGGTGGCTGGGGCATCCTCAGTGGTATTCTCAGCAGCCAGGTACCCGATGTTTCCCAAAAACTAGAGGAATATGGCTGGATTCTAGGATCTGTTTGGCAGCAAGAGGGCTGGGCCTGCTTGAATATCAAAAGACCTGTATAGACTGGTACAATAACCGGGAGTTTTTAGTGCATTTATAATGGTCAGCAGAAACAATATGAAGTTAACGATCGGGTTTGTGGCGCTCGCTCTGGTTACAACGATTCCGGCGAGTATCCTGGCCGCCCCAGCTAGTGCAGCTCCCAGCGACCGGCGTTTGGCTCAGCTTTTTTATCCCCCAGCTAGCGAGCGTCCGATCGTGGCCGTGACTGGTCAAGGTTATGCCAGCTTGCCCGCCGACACGGCCAATATGGAGATCACGCTGACGAACCGCAATCCCCAGGAGCGAGAGGATGGCACGGCGGATAAACCAGGAAAACCCAAGCCGGTTCCGATTACTGCAGCTGCTTTAGCCCCGATCGTCAGTGCATTGAAAGCAGAGGGGATCTCTGATCAGAAAATAAAAGTGGTGATCGATCCACTCCAAGGTCGAGGTAGTCGCTATTCCAACCTTAGTGGTCTCAGCACTGCCACTGTGAAAGTTGTGGTAGATAAGCCCACCACCGAATTGGTCGATCGACTGGCTAAAGTTGTGAATGAAGCAACTGCTCGCAAGGGCAAGATCTATGTGGAAGGTGCTACCGTGCAGTACGCAGTGAATAGTTGCAAGGCTGTCGAAGATGCTGCTTATTTGTCGGCAGTACAGGATGCCAAGATGCGGGCCGATGCCCTGGCCAAAGCCATGGGAGTACAGCTAGCTGATGGCCCCTCCGTCGCAGAACTGCCTTTTCTCGGCAGACTATATTCGCCCTGTACCCAAAGTCGTGATGTGACGGGGGCCATCTTTTCCCGTTCGCCGAGTTCTTATAGTCCAGGTGCTCCCGCTGAAGTAGGAATCTATCGAGAGATTTCGGTCACCTATCGGACGCGGTAATTCGGGCCTTGTTTGCCCTCACCCCGCCAGATCCTTTGGCTCTGGCCCCCCTCTCCCAAGTTTGGGAGAGGGGTTGGGGGTGAGGGCAAAATCTATGCTTCATACTTTAATTCAGCAATGCCTTAATTCGTATCGTCGCCAAAGTTGTTATATTGCAGAGACAAAGTTTTATCTCTGCAATCATGACCGATATCGTTCTGTTCTGGCACCGTCGCGATCTACGCATCGCCGATAATTTAGGTTTAGCAGCGGCAGTGCAGAGCGGGAACCTGGTAGTCGGGGTGTTTTGCTGGGATCCGGCGATTTTTAATCGATCGAGCATCGCCCCTGCCAGTGCCAGCTACGCCCTAGCATCTTTACAGCTCTTACAACAGGAATATGCCGCTGCCGGGGCCATGCTGCTGATTTTAACGGGAGATACCGTCCAGATCCTCAAAGATCTGAGCCAGAAACTGGCCGCAACCGCTATTTACTGCAATCGATCGGTCGAACCAGCCCAAAGGGAACTGGGAAAAGCCCTCACCAAAGCTTTACCAATTCCCATTTATCCTCACTGGGATGGATTGCTCCATGCCCCCACTACTATCTACTCCGGTAGCAACACCCCCTATAGCGTCTACACCCCCTACTGGCGCAACTGGCAGCATCGACCCAAGCCAGAGCCAGTCACCGTCAAACTCCCAGCTCTGGAGCCAAGCCAGCGCCAGACCGTGGAAAAACTAGGGCAGCCATTGCCAGTATTGGGAGACTTAGCTTGGTCCCATCCACAGGTTTTAGCTCCGGGCAGCCGATCGGCCCTCAGCAGATTGGAACTATTTGGCCACAAGGCGATCGAAAACTACAGCACAGACCGTAATTTCCCAGCACTCGACGGCACTTCTACGCTCAGTCCGGCGCTGGCTTGGGGGACGCTGGGGATTAGGACGACTTGGCAGGCCACGATCCAAGCTATGGAGAGCTGTCAGGGCCTGGACGAAGCCCAAGCCAGCGTGACCGTCTGGCGTCAAGAGTTGGCTTGGCGGGAGTTTTATTGGCAAGCTCTGTACCATTTTCCCGCCTTAGCCGCTGGGCCATATCGCCAGCTCTGGCAAGACTTTCCCTGGTCGGACGATCGAGTACGGTTCGAGCTTTGGTGCCAAGGCAAAACCGGCTATCCGATCGTCGATGCGGCCATGCGGCAACTCAATGAAACCGGCTGGATGCATAACCGCTGCCGCATGATCGTAGCCAGTTTTTTGACCAAGGATCTGATTTTGAATTGGCAATGGGGCGAACAATATTTCATGCAGACCCTGGTGGATGGAGATTTGGCTGCGAACAATGGCGGTTGGCAATGGAGTGCCTCCAGTGGCATGGATCCCAAGCCTCTACGGATTTTCAATCCCTATACGCAGGCCCAGAAGTTCGACAAGGAAGGTGACTATCTGCGGCAGTGGCTGCCGGAGCTGAAATCTGTGGGCCTGAAAGAGCTCTTGACCGGTCAGATTCCACCTCTGTGGCGGGCTAAGAGCAGTTACCCAGCGCCGATCGTCGATCACAATGCCCAACAAAAAGAATTTAAGCGCCGCTATGCTCAACTGAAAGATGATCGAGTTGAGTCCTAAGGCAGGGTTATCCGGATTGGCTCGATCGGCAGACCCCATTTTCAGTAATAGGGAAAAGGCTACAATGTAATATGTAACGGCAATTTTAATTGCCGTTATCGGCTTCTGGCTATTTGGGTGCTTTTTTGAGACAACTTACCCTAGAATTTTAGGGAGAGAGAGTAGGCGAGGCGGTTGCAGGCCGATGTATATCGGTACTGAGGAAAGTCCGGGCTTCTCAAAAACCAGACCTGCTGGGTAACGCCCAGTGCGAGCGATCGTGAGGATAGTGCCACAGAAAAATACCGCCATTCCTCGGAGTGGTAAGGGTGCAAAGGTGCGGTAAGAGCGCACCAGCAACATCGAGAGGTGTTGGCTCGGTAAACCCCGGTTGGAAGCAAGGAAGGGGCATTGGTTGGTTTTTTTCCAGTCCCGTAAATAACCCGCTTGAGGCAAATAGTAATATTTGTCCCAGATAGATAACTGCCATTTTTGGTCAGCAATGACTGAAATAACAGAACCCGGCTTACGATCCAACTCTCTCTTTTAATTTGTGGACCGACCAGCAGTGAACCAACGGCAAAAACATCTCCAAACTCTCCTTCTCCGGCTTGGATTGCCAGGAGATACGGAGGTGAAATGGGGTCTATTAGATATTGCGCTGACCCATCCCACCATGGGTAGCCCCAACTACGAGCAGTTAGAGTTTATCGGCGATTCCGTAGTGCGCTTGGCGGCCTCGGAATTTTTGTGGGAGGCTTATCCTCATAGCTCTGTCGGCGATTTTTCGGCGGTGCGCAAGATATTAGTGAGTGACCGAGTGCTGGCCCAGCTGTCGGAGAGCTATGGCTTTGATCGCTATCTATTACTAGCCGCCAGTGCCGCTGGTGATGTCTCTGGCAAGGTTTCGCGGATGGCCGATGCTTTTGAATCGGTACTGGGTGCATTGTATTTATCTACCAATAATCTGACATTGATTCGTCCTTGGCTCGATCCACATTTTCAGACGATGACTACCGAAATTCTAGAAGATCCGGCCCGGTTGAATTATAAAGATGCCCTCCAAGAATTGACTCAGGCCCGTTATAAGGCTTTGCCAGAGTACTTGGTACAGGAGACCGCCGGAAATTCACTGCCAGAGCAGCGGTTTACGGCAGAGGTACTGGTGCAAGGACAACCTCGGGGTACGGGGATTGGCCATTCCAAGAAAGCCGCCCAGCAGGCCGCCGCAAAAACGGCTTTTACCTTTCTCTCCGCCGAAGCTGTAGCCAAGAAATAATTCATGTACACGACCTTGGTGTTAGCCATGAGTGTGGATGGCAAGATTGCCAATACCCGGCGCGACCCAGATAAATTTGCCTCCCGGCAAGACTTTTGGCGGCTGGAGAAGTTGGTGGCTTGCTCCGATGCGGTCTTGATTGGGTCCGGTACCCTGCGCGCCCATGGCACCACCATGCGGGTGCTGGCCGAGGAATCGATCGCCGACCGGCGCTCCCGCGGATGGGCCGACCAACCCTACCAAATTGTCTGCTCGGGCAGCGGGGAGATCCCCAAAGATCTAAAGTTTTTCCAGCAGCCGGTGCCCCGCTGGTTGCTGACCACCGAGTCGGGGGTGGGGTCTTGGCCGGAGGGCGATGAGTTTCAGCGGATCTTGGTATCGCCGGGGCCGGGCATCGACTGGCGGTGGGCTTGGCAGCGCTTGCTGGCAGAAGGAATCGAGCGGCTATGCGTGCTCGGTGGAGCAGAAATTGCCACTGCCCTATGGCAACTAGATGCGATCGATGAGTTGTATTTGACAATCTGTCCGTTACTGATTGGTGGTCTCGATGCCCCAACCCTCTGTGATGGTTTGGGCCTAGACAGCTTCCATTGGTTGAAATTGTTATCCTGTGATACGGTTGGTGGTGAAGTATTTTTACATTATCGGCGGGGCTTAGATCCAAAAGTTACAAATTAGCTAGAATAATAGATAAAAGAAAAACTTATGCAATAAATATTATTCTGCCTGATCTTGTTATCAAATAGGATTGATATCAAAATGAAATTAAATTCTGATTCGGCCAGTAATGATTTAAAAATACAGCGCTTGGAGCGATCGCTGCGGTTACTCAGTGCTTGTAATAGTGCCCTAGTCAGAGCAAAAGAAGAAGGCGAGCTATTGCAAACCCTCTGTCGGTTGATGGTGGAGACTGGCGGTTATCGGTTTGCCTGGGTGGGCTATGTGCAGCAAGATGAGGGCCGGACAGTGGAGCCGGTGGCTTTTGCTGGTCATGAAGAAGACTACTTGACGACCGTGCAGGTGACTTGGGCAGACACCGAACGAGGGCGCGGCCCCGTAGGCAAAGCAATTAGGGCCGAGCAACCCTGTGTTTTGCAGGATATTCAGACCGATCCGGACTACCTCCCATGGCAAGCTGCCGCCCAAGCGCGAGGCTATCGATCGCTGATTTCCCTACCATTAATCGATGAGGATCGGGTATTTGGGGCATTCAATATCTATGCCGCCGCCGCCGATGTATTTCAGGCCGAGGAAGTACTTTTGCTCAGCCAGTTAGCTGCGGATCTCAGCTATGGGGTGAAGGCTTTACGTGTGGATCTCGATCGACAGCAGGCAGAGGTAGACTTGCAGGCCAGTGAAAGTTCTTTGCAGCAAAGTCACCAAGAGTACAGCGATCTAGTCGATCGGATTCCCATTGGGGTCTATCGGTATTGCATGCAAACCAATGGAGAAGTGCATTTCGAATATCTCAGTCCCCGCTGGTTAGTAATGAATCAATTGAATGGGCCGGCAGTCATGGAAGATGCCGCCGCAGCTTTTAGTTTGGTCCATCCGGAAGAATTAGAGAATTTCTTACATGTCAACGAGCAATCCCGCCTGACCCAGAAGCGATTTTGTTGGGAAGGTCGCCTCATTATCGGCGGTGAAATCCGCTGGATGCATATTGAGTCTTCACCGACCGTCAGAGAGAATGGCGACTTGGCTTGGGATGGCATTCAGTATGATATCACCGAGCGGGTGGCGGCCGATCTGGCTCAGCAAGAGCTGCTGACCGATGCGATCAGCGCCCACCTCGATGCGGTCAATACTCGCGATTTGCTGAATAGCGTCTTCGCGCGCACTAGTGATGGGATTATGGCTCTCGATACCAGCTGGTGCTTTACCTATGTTAATGATAGTGCCGCTGCCATGATCGGTCGATCGGCTACGGAATTAATTGGCAAAAATATCTGGACAGAATTCCCGAAAATGGTCGGAACCAAGGCTTTTCATGATTGTTACCAAGCTATCGAACAACAAACGGTGGTTTCTTCGGATGAGTTTCATGAGTCGTGGGGGCGTTGGTTTGAAAGTCGTATGCACTCAGACGATCAAGGTTTGACTATCTATTTTACTGATACTACGGCACCCAGAAACACTGAGGAATTGCTAAGAGTGAGCGAAGAACGCTTGCGCCTAGCTCTGACTGCGGCTAAGCAAGGATTGTATGACCGGAATATTCAAACCGGTGATGTGGTGGTCAACCCAGAGTATGCCACCATGCTGGGCTATGACCCGACAACTTTCCAAGAAACTAATACGCAATGGATCGATCAACTCCACCCGGACGATCGAGCACCCACCATCAAGACCTATCAAGCCTATATCCGGGGGGAAATATCGGACTATGCGGTGGAGTTTCGGCTCCGGGCCCGGTCAGGTGACTGGAAGTGGATTTTGTCGTTGGGCAAGCTGGTATCTTGGGATGAAGATGGCAAGCCGCTGCGCATGTTGGGCACCCATACAGATATTACCGCTTTGAAGCAAGCTGAGGCCGATCGATGGCAAGCGCAGCAGGTGCTCAGTGAGCTGAAGCTGCTAGAGAATGTTCTGGATGTTGTCTTGGCCGGTTATTGGGACTGGAATTTTGCCAGTCAGGTGGAGTATCTCAGTCCTGGATACAAGCGCATGTTGGGCTATGAGGATGCCGAACTACCCAACGAGCCAAGCCTGTGGCGGCGGTTGATTTTCCCTGAAGATTTACCAAAAGTTTTGGACTGCCTAGAACGCCATATCCAGAGCCAAGGGCAAATTCCTTACCACAGTGAGGTGCGATACCAACACAAAAATGGTTCACTGGTGTGGGTAATCTGCTCTGGGCAAGTCATTGAGTGGGATGAAGCCGGGCAGGCGCTGCGGATGGTGGGCTGTCATATTGATATCACCGATCGCAAGCTGACCGAGCTCCAGCTCCAACAGACCAATGAAAAACTGATCCAGGCGACTCATCTGAAGAGTGAGTTTCTGGCCAGCATGAGTCACGAACTCCGGACTCCCCTTAATGCAATCCTGGGTATGAATGAGGGACTCCAAGATGAGGTGTTTGGCAGCATTAATGCCAGACAGCTGCAATCTCTCAAAACCGTTGAGCGCAGTGCTGCCCATCTACTAGAGTTGATTAACGATCTCCTGGATGTTTCTAAAATCGAAGCAGGCCAGGTCGAGCTGTATTTGTCTACGGCCGACCTGGAGACCCTCTGTGTATCCAGTTTGGCCTTCGTTCAGCAACAAGCTCGTACCAAACAGATTCGGCTGGAGCTGAAGCTCCCCACTGCTTTATCCAACGTCATGTTAGACGAACGACGCATTCGTCAGGTTTTGATTAATTTGCTCGACAATGCGATCAAGTTTACGCCAGTAGGTGGCTGCGTTACGTTAGAAGTTCAAGAACCTCAGCTAGATCCCAGCCACCTGCGAATTTCGGTGATCGATACGGGGATCGGCATTGCAGCAGAAAATTTCCAAAAACTATTTCAACCCTTCATGCAAATTGAGGGCGGTCTCAATCGCCAATATGAAGGTACGGGCTTGGGGCTGACTTTGGCACAGCGCATTTTGGAACTCCACGGTGGCCAGATTCTACTCACTAGTGAGTTAGGGAAAGGCAGTTGTTTCTCTGTTTTGATTCCTAGGGGTGCTGCCAAAGATTTACCTGCCTCCGCCCAGCCAGTGAGGCCGGAACAGTCATGGACGGCACCATTAACCAACAGTCCAACAACTGCCGGGTCTATTCCTCTGATTTTGCTGGCTGAAGACCAGGAAGATAATATCAGCAGCATTTCTAGCTATTTGCAGGCCAAGGGATATCCGCTGATTCTGGCTAAAAATGGTCGGGAGGCGATCGATTTGACTAGATCCAAACATCCGGATTTGATTCTGATGGATATTCAAATGCCGGGCGTGGATGGCCTGGAGGCTACCCGAGAAATTCGCCGCGATCCGGCGATGGCCCAAACCCCGATCGTGGCGTTGACTGCCCTGGCGATGGTGGGCGATCGAGAGCGCTGTCTGGCAGCGGGAGCCAGTGAATATCTGAGTAAGCCCTTCAAGATGAAAGATTTAATCCTGGTGATGCAAAAACTTTTGAATTCCGAACCATCGGGATTAAGCAATAATTCCTTCTAGAACGGCTGCGTAATCACCTTCGGCCCAACCTGCGGCGATCGCTTTAGCCAGTACGGCCTGGACACCTTGAACGGCTGCCAGATTGAGTCCCATCGGGGCTGCGGAATCCGCAAAGAGCTGTAGGTCTTTGCTTAAATGTTTGGTGGGAAAATTAGGATTGGCATAATTCCTTTCGATCATCCGGCTCAGCTTTTTATCGAAGGTAGGCGCATAGAGGGCGCTGGCCCGGAGGATGGCCATGAATTTTTCGATGTCCACTTGCTGTCCTTGCAGGTAGCTGAGGCTCTGGGCAAAGCCGACTGTTAGTGCGCCGATGGTCTGATTCAGAGCTAGCTTGAGAGCGGCAGCACTGCCGATATCGCCGATATATGTAGGATTGGTGCCCAGGATTTGTAGGAGGGAGAGAGCTTTTTCCCAAGTATCGGGTCTGGCCCCACCCATAATCAGCAGCTGGCCGCTGCGGGCTTCGGGGATGCTCCCCAGGACGGGGGCTTCTAAGTAATCGCCACCAGCGGCGCGGACTTGCCGATCGATTTCCCGACTTTCGGCGGGGGCGATCGTGCCCATTTGAACGATGGTTTTGCCGGAGAGCCTGGCGGGCTGAGCCAGCATGGTGGCTTGGATGGCAGCAGCATCGGTCAGCATCAAAAAGAGGTAGGTACCATGGTCGATCGCCTCTAATGATTCCACTGTTCGCTGGCCGCCTTGCAGGGATGCTAGCTTGGCAGTGGTGCGATTGTAAGCCATCAGATCGTAGCCTTGGTCAATGAGCCGCTGGGCCATGGGCATACCCATGAGTCCGGTACCAAAGAAGCTGATTTTGAGCATGGTAGATAAAAGGTAGTGAGGATCACCAAAGATATTAATCTATGGAGGGGTCTTTTGGTTTTTTCTGGCCGAATTATTTACAAGCTGGCAGCGGCTTTCTGTAGTGAATTTTAAAGAATTTTTGATGAGCTAATCGCATCCAGGTTGAGCCTTTCACCCTATTCTTTAATGCTTCTTGAGCCTTGTGGAGTTTCCAGATATTGGCTTGTGATGGCTTGTGTGCCTGCGATTTTCCCGTGCTATTTTGTGAATAGAGAGAATTTGTGATTTGATGACTATCACTGAATAAAATAGTGCTGAAATAGATCAAGATATGTTATAGTTAATATAGTGAGGTGATTGAGCGAAATCATAGCATCGGAGTCTTCTTAGGCTTCCTCTAAACGGCAATTTAATAGCTTAATGGCAGCTTCCGCTGCCTATTTTTTTGACAATATCGTTTAGTTGTCTTGATGCGCAGCAACCAAAATCAGCACCCCTTCTAGGGTGCTGCTATCGGTATTTATATTTTTTCGATAGATCGCAGTTTTGTTTCGGTGAATATTCTGATACCTGGTGGCCGGAGCGTCGAACAAGGGCATTACTTTTGTGATGTTATTGAGACTGCCATTGCCAAGGTTCTACCAAGGACTCATACCAATACTCACCTAGAACCATTACCCGATGCCCAAGGTCAAGTTGCTGTGCGGCTGCGATAAGCATGCCAAAGATGCCCAACCAACGCGATTAACCCCAAAGATAACTGTACTGTAGTGGCTGCGGTGCGATCGGTTCCATAAAACTCTACCGGAAACGCCGTGGTGTTCCAGCCGACAAAAGCACTAGAAAGAAAAGCCATGAAAGCCAATCCACCGAGGCTGTAAGATAAAACAGCATCGGCTTCAATCTTGACAACCTTCGTTACAAAATCAAATGGTGGCATTAAGATATGCCAAATTCCGCCAATGATTAAAATGCCCGCAATCCATAAGTGGCCACCCACGATATCTTCTAGGCTATTGACGCTAGCCATTCCTGCTATATTCCAAACCCCATGATTACTACCCCATAAATAGCCAAAAATTACACTGGGATCAGTGGTTGGTGCCGTCACTATGCGCACCTGATGCAACGTCGCATCATAAATTCCGCCCCAGGTGGTAGCTTTTAATACTAACCCTAGCGCCCCCCAGCCCAACAAAATTAAATGATGCCCCAAAATCATCCCAAGCTGCCGACCATCATTCCATTCATAGTGGAAACGAGCAACTCTAGTGGAGCCATCAGATAGTCTAGCTGGGCCACGGAAAATATGGAATAACCCTCCAGCAGCTAAAACTGCTGATGAGATTAAGTGAATCATCCCAATTACCAAGTAGGGGTAAGTATCTAGTACTACGCCACCATCACCTATGCCTAAGCCGAGAGTAGCTAAATGTGGTAATAGCAAAAAATTTTGATCAGCCAAAGATAAACCGGGCTGCCAGCGTAATACTTCACTAACAGTTGTAGTTCCAGCCCAAAACATGATGAGCCCAGCATGAGCTAAATGCGCTCCTAGAAGCTGGCCAGAAAAATCTACTAATTTGTAATTGCCAATTAACCAAGCCAAGCGAGGATTATTTTCGGCAATCGATCGATCCAAAGAGATAGTCATTATTCACCTCATCAAAGTTTCAATAAGAAATGTAGAGAAGCCCAGATTGAAAAAGAGGAGACTTCTCTACAAAGAGCAACCAGCAGAATTTAAGGAGCAGCGGTTTTAGCTGGTTGTGCTTGTTCTACCGCAGGCTTGGGTTCTTCGGCGATCGCATTAATTGCGTCAGTAACTCGCTTAAAGTCGAAGCCCATGGCCCGCAGTGCATGCCACAAGTGCCCCTGTAAAAAGAAAAATGCTAAAAAGAAGTGCCCATTGGCTAACCAAGCTCTGGCCGTGTGACCGATCGCCAGCTTGGTCGTATCTTCGAAGTAAGGCGAAATGCCCAGCTTGATGTCTAAAACTGCTCCGTAGAACTCGGGGGGATAAGCCAAAGTATTCACGGCACAGAAGTAGGCAGCTACAAAACCTGCCAGCGCAATGCCACCCAAAGAATAAGATAGAATTGCTTCACCTGACCAAATCAATGCTTTTTTAGCCCAAGGTAAGGGCTCTCTGATGATGTGCCATACCCCACCTAAAATTAACATTGCGCCGACAAAAACATGACCACCTACTAGATCTTCAAGATTATCTACTTGGGCGAAGTGAGTTTGGTACCCCCAAATTACTGCCGGGTTTAAAGTCGGCGCAGTTACTACTCGCACATCATGGATATTGACATCGTACAAGCCGCCCCACATTGTAGCTTTAGCCACCAGTAGCAATGCACCCATGCCTAGAAAAAGTAAATGGTGGCCAAGAATCAGACCTAATTGCTTGTGGTTATTCCAGCTAAAATGAAAATTTTTGGCTTGACCTTTGGCTGTGCTTAAATCTGCTGGAGCTTTGAAGCAGTGAAATAAAGCACCAGCTCCTAATACTGCCGAAGAAATGAGATGCACCACGCCCACTGCAAACATTGGGTAGGTATCGGTGATCACCCCACCTTTGCCAATGCCCAATCCTAATGTAGCCATGTGCGGTAGCAAGATTAAGCCCTGTTCACCCAGGGCTATTTCGGGGTTGTAGCGAGACAGTTCAAATAAAGTCATAGCTCCTGCAAAAAAAGCAGTGAGTGCCGCTTGTCCAACGTGAGCAGAAATAAATAGTCCTGATAAATCGGCGAAGCGGGAGTTACCAGCCCACCAATCGTAAGTTATTTTCGTTTTGCCGTAAGTTTGCATGATTTTACCTCTTGTTTGATGAATAAATGGGGGTGTTCATGAATTTGGAAGCTAGCTATTGTAGCTCCCACTTTTCGCCGGCTAACTGAGCTTTACGCTTAGCTAGACTGGTCTCTTTTTGGTACAGAGCCGATCGAGCCTGGGCAGCGTGCCAAATGTGCCCAAGCAGTGCGATGATGGCCAAGGCCACATGGCTAGTAGCTAACCAGGTGCGTAAACTAGGTGCGGCACCACCTAGCCCTTGTAGTCCGGCTGCTCCATAAAATACCTCTGGATAGACAGTATTGTTGATGGTGACAAACCAGGCGGCCAACAAACCCATGTAAGAAAGAGCCAAAAGGCTGTAGCTTAAATAGGCATCGCCTGACCAAGTAAGCAGCTTTTGGGCCCAAGGTGTCGGAGTGCTGGTAATGTGCCAAATACCGCCTCCGATGCACAAGACTCCTACAAAGAAATGGCCATCCACTACATCTTCGAGGTTATCTACGGCGGCCATGCCTTGCCAGCCATGCCCCCCGAATAAGTAGCTGAGGATGGGAATCAATCTGAAGTTAGGGGTGATTGATCGCACTACTCCGGCCTGGGCATCATATAAGCCACCAAACCACATTGCATTAGCTACAAAGAGCCAAGCTCCACAGCCTAGTAATATTAGATGAATACCCAAAATTGTGGTCATTTTATCTTGGTCTTCCCAGTCATATCAGAATAAAATTAGCCATAAATTATGCTCTTGCTTTTAGACTCCGAAGGTAGTCCTGATTTGGGCGACCCATTGCTTAACTCGTTGATCGGTTAGTTCTGGTTGGTTGTCTTCATCAATGCCAAGGCCGACAAATTTGCCATTTTTTACGGCTCTGGATTCTGAGAAATCATAACCTTCGATCGGCCATTCCCCAATGGTTTTACCACCACGTCCACTGATTTTTTCTTCTAGAATGCCGATGGCATCGAGGTAGTTATCGGCGTAGCCCATCTGGTCACCAGTACCGCAGTAAGCAACAGTTTTGCCACTAAAGTCAATTTCATCTAACTCTGGAAAGAAGCCATCCCAGTCTGCCGATAATTCGCCAACATTCCAAGTTGGTGCCGCAATGATGATTCGCTCATAGGAGTTGAAATCTGCTGCTTCTACTTGAGACATATCGTAGAGTGCTACGATATCACCGCCAAATTCAATCCTGATCAGCTCTGCCACTGTTTCGGTTTTGCCTGTTTGGGTGCCATAAAAAAGACCGATTTTTGCCATGTTTAGCGAATCTCCGCTAGTAGTGAAAATAAATCTAACAATTGTCGCCTTTCTGGGGGAACTGTTTTCAGCCAGATGGTTTCGGAACCATCCACGCGCAGAAAAGGGCTTGGTTTGGAGTTGTTCTCCAAGTACAATCTTTTCGTCATAGGTGCCAAACCTCATCGAAGATCAATGGACTTAGTACACCTCTTTACTGAAAGGGGTTGGAATTCATTTAATGTTACTATGAGGTAATTGTAGCGAAGAAATTGTCATGCGAGGAAGAACTTCAAAACTCATAATCAATCTCAGTGTAGAGCAAAAAAGCTTACTTGAA
>JANMHS010000026.1:0-2525 GCA_031375385.1 Synechococcales cyanobacterium OTE_70_metabat_200
TTCATCAGTGCCGATCTCTTTGTTAATTATTTCTACTATTCCTATCTCATCCACAATTCCAGCGATGATCCCTAAATGGACTAAATCTTGTACGTCTATATGTACTTCTGTCTTCATCTTTAATATTTTAAATCAACATTATATAAAATAACTTTTTTAAGATCTAACCTGCTGGATGTGGGTTAGTAAGAATGGTTAGTGAAGTAGGGGGAACCTCTTGTCTCACTAACTGTCAACTATCAACTATCAACTATCAACTATCAACTGTTTAAGCACTTTTCCAAGTACCATGAAAGCTCATCGGCACCACACTGGGTAAGCCTAACCGACAGACAGGTGATTCGTCTAACCTGTTGCAATCATAAATCCAGACTTCACTTTGGTGCTGTTTGCCATCGTAGACGACGGTGAGAATCCAGCCTTTAGTTTGATCGAATTTATCAACAACATGAATCGGCTCTGTCGGGTATAAATGTCGATCAATCTCAGCAGTAGTTAAAGTTTGAGATTGTCGATCGAATCTTCCAATTGTACCGACTAATTCTTGCCGCAAAATTGTCCCTGATTTATGAGCTGATAGGTATGTATATCGCCATTCTTGCCCGACTTGAGACTGCTCAACCAGCGGAAATTCACAACTGAGATCGACTAGTTGTTCATTACTAACTAACTTACTAGTGAGTGGATTAATTACTAGTTGCCAGAGTGTACCGATTGCTTCGGTTTGAGTTGTACCAGTGGCAACCTCGCCTAAAAATTGATTGGTGTCAAAATTTGGATATCTGACTAAATCGCAGACAATATTACCATCAGTATCGATATATCCATTGCCGAAATGCCACTGAAACCACGGCTCGACAGTGCAGCTACTAACGAGATTGAGAGTGTCTCGATCAAACACCAATATTTGAGTACCCAATTCTGGCTTCCATTGGATTGATGCACTATAACTAGCTATTCCAAATACAACAGGTAGTGCTTGAATCTCGATCGGCGAAATACAAAAAACTAAATACTTACCAACGATCAAAAAATCATGAATAGTCGTTAGCCTGGGTAGTTTAGTTTGACTATGCTTAATCACTTTGCCACTGCGATCGCTCTCATAGAGATTTAGTTTTGGCTGAATCCCGATCGAAATCCCAAAATTATAGATATGTCCCGAAATCGGATCGACTTTTGGGTGTGCGGAATAAACCAATGGGATTGAATCAAAGCCCAAATTATCCGTACCAATTGTCTCTAAACTATCCAAATCCAGCGCGTGGGGCATACCACCTTCCCATAATGCCAGCAATCGATCGGGTAAAGCCAGTACCGAAGTATTTGCCGCATTCTTGACTGATTTACCGCGCCGCTCCCAGATATTGCCAGAGGGTAGCATCCCATAGTTACCATACAACCAGCGATCGACCTTACTTTCCGCCTGATAACCCTCAGTTTGAACATATCGGTAGACCCCGTTAGCAGCCCCTTCAGCAAACTTTACTGCCAAAATAGCTCCGTCCCCATCAAACCAGTGTCCCACCCGTTGACCAGCCCGTTCTAGTCGTCCTGGGCCATTTCGGTAGAGAGTACCGCACAAGCCTGGTGGAATCGCACCAGCGAGGATCGGTAATTGCGTCTGGGGAAATTCGGAAGCGGGATGAGCTAAAGCTTGATTCCAGCGAGGCTGAGTAGGTGACGGGGATGAAGTAATGGTCATTGGGGAGTGTGTAGGGATTTAATGATCGATCGCGGAAATAGTGGCTAAGTTGCCAAAGTGCCTGAGAACTTCGAGTACTTCATAAAGGTTATTGCGATGCTGAGATCGAGTAGCAAACAGATCCGATGTGCCATAGCGTCGATCGAGTAATTTGACGAAAAGATAACTACTACCATTAGTAATCAGCCCAAATAATGGCTGAGTAGGTTGAGAATTCGCAGCCATATAAGCCAAGGTTTGAGGTATCGCTAATTCTGGATCGAAGATTGCTTTCTTCGCTTCGATTAGCACAATCCACAGCCGATTCTGTAATACTAATGCGTCAATTCTCCCTCTCAATATCTCATCATTATCACCAATAACTTCTACCGAAACACTCACTTCTGCTCGAAATTTGAAGGGTGACTGGTAAAACCCAGCTAATTCCAGCAATGGAGATATCAAAACCATTTTAATAGTTTCTTCCAGCAGAATGCCGCCAGTGCTTTGGTAAAGGTAATTCTGACGGATTCTGTCTAGTCTATCTCTATCGAAATCTGATAATGTATTAGGCAAATTCAACCATTCTGTAAAAAAGGTTCGATCGTCAGACAGGTGAATGCCTAATTTCTCTTCGATTTGCCCTAATGTTTTGATGGTTTCAGTAATTGTAAGTACAGTTGCCATAATTTACAGATCTCGACACTAGAGCTATTGTAATTGGATCTACAGTAGGATCGATCGGCTTTAAGGCGTGGCTATATCCGAACAGTTATAATAAATGTGTCCTCCCAGATCGTCATAATCTATGCTGACAATCACCCCTGAGCACGAAAAACTC
>JANMHS010000005.1:0-1503 GCA_031375385.1 Synechococcales cyanobacterium OTE_70_metabat_200
ATTTGACTCTAGCTTTTGAGGCTGCGTAACTGTTTGGGGAAAAACCAGTGACGGTGGCGATTGTGGAATCAGTTTTATCGAAGCAGATCGATGATTTGGAGCCGACTCTAACTCGTCATGGCTATGATGTCAAAGGCTTGGCAGAACAGTTTCATGCTAAACCTGCGGAAATCAAGATGCTATTTCGCGGGCAACTCGACCCTGCGCGTTCGCGTGAATTACAGGAGCAAATGTTAGCTGCGGGATTACCGCTGTGAGTGGCTGGACAGGGCAAAATTATAGTTGCATTTAATCCTGGCTCAAAGCGATGATTGCAGGTTGGTTGCAATTAATTCTGGCTCAGTTGCAATTAATCCTGGCTGGAGTGAAATTATAGTTGCAGTTAATCCTGGCGCGAAACTGCGATGATTGCAGGTTCTAACGATTATGATTGCAGGCTGCTACAGCTATCGCATCGCGAGTCCGAATCGTACTTTGAGATTTGGCAAGATTGAGAATTCGTTGCTCGATTGGAGATGCTGTATCAACGCTCCGATTTGACTCCATGAATAATGTAGGTAAATATTCACTATTACCGACATTATTACACAACTGGCGATCGAATTTTACCAATCCATTGACGATTCAAGGATTTGAGTGCTGTCGATCGCCAGTCTCAAACCGCCACAAACTCAAGATCGTCAAACTCGATCCAACTCGTCAGGTTCCCATTAGGCTTGAGGCAAGTATACGAGTCGCCCGACTTACTAAACTCACGAATTGTCAGGTTTCCGGCGTATTGCCGCTTGAGATTGGCACTGGAGCCGCTATACCTAACTAAATCCCCAATTTTGAATCGGAGCGATCGATCGGATGAGGTCGATGGGGGATTTTTATCGTCAGCATCGTCAGCCTTATCGTCAGCCTTATCGTCAGCCCTACAATCGTTATGCTGACTAGTTTTTTCCGAAGGCTGACACTCGGCTGACGATACTGACGATAAAATCACACATTTCTCTAACACGATCTGCCGAGTTCCCACTTTTCCAATTCGAGCCTCTCGAACATCAATGCCTAATGCCTTGAGATCGGGTGCTAGTCGATTGAGTTGCCGCTTGAGAACATTGGCAGCTTTTGGGAAGTATCTCGATCGATAGGTAGCTTCATCCGTATGGTGTTCCAATTCATTCAGTAGTTCTGAAGCTGTCCCCTGCCAAGGTTCCCATGCCTTACGATGTTCCATCAGTCGGATAATCGCTTCCCCAACAGGCGAAGACTCAATTACTACTTGTCTGGACAGTTCGCGACTGTCATTGAAGACTGACATAAACTCACCTTTCTTGAGTCCTAACGCTTGCTCGCTGGCGATCGCAAAGAGCGCATAGTCAGCCATCCGAGGAAGTTTATCAGGCTTGGTGTCGGGTAACGCTGCCAATGTTTGGCTCAGTGCCGTCAACAGTGCCCCCAGGATACGCGGACGCGCTGCTTCGATCTTGGCATTTAATTCCGCCTGGGGTAGTCGCT
>JANMHS010000013.1:0-55786 GCA_031375385.1 Synechococcales cyanobacterium OTE_70_metabat_200
TCTACTTTCAACACAGGCGTCTACAGCCATTGCTAAGTCATAAGCATTGTCAAACATCTGTCCTGCCATTTCATGAGCTTTTAACTGATGCCACTCTCCTTCAATTGGATTCATTTCTGAGCAATATGGAGCCAAGAAAAAGGTGAGCATGTGGCGATTGACACGACGTAAGCCCCACCCCACCTAGCTTGCACAGATCTGTGGGTAAGGGCAAACCATCGCAAAATGTCCGAATCATTGATTGACAAACATTGCAAGAAAACAGATACTAACGAGCGTACTGATCAAGGTTCAGAGAAAGCTATGGCATCCTCAATGGAAAGATTGACCCGAATCACTCAAATTCCCGGACAATGCGGTGGCAGACCCTGTATCCGCGGGATGCGGATTAGAGTGAGTGACATATTAGAAATGATGGCTGAGAATGTAACTGCTGAGGAAATCTTGATAGACTTCCCTGACTTAGAGCCAGAAGATATTCAGGCTTGTTTACTGTTTGCAGCCAAACGCACTGAATTCCCTCGTCTAACTGCATGATTATCTGGATCGATGCACAGCTTCCACCCACATTAGCAACATGGATTGTTGAAACTTTTGGCGTAACGGCAGTATCTTCGAGAGAATTAGGGCTGCGGGATGCCAAAGATGCAGAAATCCTTGAAGCTGCCAAACAGCATAATAATGTAGTGGTCATGAGTAAAGATAGCGATTTTGTTGATTTAGTTTGCTGACTGGGCGCTCCTCCACAAATTCTCTGGCTCACTTGTGGCAATGTGACTAATCGAAATCTCAGAGAACTCTTAATAAATACTTTGCCGGAGGCGATCACACAACTCCAACAAGGGGAAATAGTTGTGGAGATTAGTGGCTAGTCTGTAATCACCAGTGCTTTGTCCACAAAGCCAGGTTTTGGATAGATAACACAGCGCCAATCCCTCACTCAATTAGGTATGATTGGATACTAGACCACCCTAGCCTTTTCACTCATGGATCCCCAGCAAATTAATCGGCGACAGTTTATCCATTACAGCACCTTGGGCCTAGGCACCTCCGTTCTAGCCGCTTGCACCAACACCAGCTCCCAGAGCAAGCCCAGCACCAGTGCCGGTAACAAAGACAAAGTAAAACTCGGACTTTCTTGGGTAGCCGAGGCCGAATACGGTGGCTTCTATCAAGCCTTGGCTACGGGACTGTACAAAGACCACGACCTGGATGTGACGATCGTCCAAGGTGGGCCACGGATCAATGGTAGCCAGCTACTGCTCGGCGGCGAACTAGATTTCTACCTAGGTCAGAGCGTTGATGCAATTAAGGCAGTGGAATCTGGCCTGCCCAAAACAACCGTAGCAGCCATTTTTCAGAAAGAAATTCAGATCCTGATGGCTCACCCCAACACTGGCATCACCAAACTCTCCGACCTCAAAGAGCGGCCCATCTGGATGGGAGCCGCTGCGGATGTGACCTACTGGCCGTTGCTGAAAGCTAAGTATGGTTTGACCGATCGGCAGAAGCGACCATATAACTTCAATCCCGCACCCTTTTTGAATGACAAAAAATCCATTCAGCAGGGCTTGTTAACAGCAGAACCCTATGCGATCGAACAAAAAGGCGGCTTTAAGCCAGTGATCTTGACCATGGCCGATAGTGGCTACGATCCCTATAATTTTACGATTGAAACCACTAATAAAATGATTTCTGATAAACCAGAGGTGGTGCAACGCTTTGTGGATGCTTCAATCAAAGGTTGGTATAGTTATCTGAAAAATCCGGAACAGGGGAATATACTGATTAAGAAAGATAACCCCGAGATGACCGATGCCCAAATCGCCTATAGTATCGCCAAACTCAAAGAGTATCAAGTAATCGATCGAGGTGATGCGGAGACCTTGGGAATCGGTGCCATGACCGATGCACGCTGGGCAGCTCTTTTCAAAGAATTATCCAAAGTAAAAGTCTTTAAACCCGATACGGACTATCGCAAAGCCTATACGCTGAAGTTCGCCAATCAGGGATCTAAGTACTATGGCCAGTCTTAGTCTGGTACTAGATCGGGTCTGTCATAGCTATGGAGATTGCCCGGTTCTAAAAGAATTGTCTTTGAACATTGGGCCAGGGGAGTTTGTGGCGATCGTGGGTGCTTCCGGTTGCGGGAAGAGTACGATTTTGCAGATAGTGGCGGGATTGTTGCAGCCGACGAGTGGGCGGGTGCGGTGGGGAGCCGAGGGGCCTTCGGGGGGTAATGTCGATAGCTCTTGGGAGACTAGAGAGCCGCAGTTGGCTTTTGTGTTTCAGGAGCCTGCTTTGATGCCTTGGGCCACCGTGGCCGAGAATGTGCGGTTGCCTTTGAAGCTGCGGGGGTGGAGTCAGGCCAAGTCTCTGGACTCGGTCCGATCAGCCCTAGCCGCAGTGGGTCTAGCCGATCGCGCCCAATCCTATCCAGCACAACTCTCTGGCGGCATGAAAATGCGGGTATCGATCGCCCGGGCTTTGGTGACCCAGCCAGAGATCATGCTGCTCGATGAACCCTTTGGGGCTTTGGATGATATTACCCGCAGCAAGCTCAATGATGAGCTGGCGAATTTGAGCTGTCAGCATGGCTGGACGACGCTGTTTGTGACTCATAATATCTATGAGGCGGTTTATTTAGCCGATCGAGTAGCGATCATCGATCCCACTCAATGCAACATTAGGGATACCGTTGAGGTTGCCATTCCTCGTCCGCGCCCAGTTGATTTTCGGATGTCGGTGTTGCATAGCCAGCATTGTCAGAAAGTGGCTGCTGCCTTAGCAGCAGTGGAGCAGTTCATCTAAAACACTTGGGATCTAATCATCGCAGCAATCGCTTCATCGGCTGCAAACACATGCTCTACCAGACTATTACAAATCTTGTAGTAATGAGACCGACTCAATCAACTTTCCAACATGAATACGTTGCGATCGCCATTGGCAGAATGCATAAAAATTGCGCTGCCATTGGTATAAACAATGGTTCCATTTTCGGCAAGATCGTAGTGCAATACACTGGTTGCCAAAACTTCCGGCGTTCCTTGGGTGCCTTGGCGCACCAAGGCCCAGGTTTCTGGTGAAATGGGTGCAGCGAACTCTTGCCTATTTTTCCCAAAATTTCGATCAATCTACCATGATCTGAACCAGCTAGCAGAGCGTCGCAAGACTGTTTTGGGAATAATAGTCTAAGCCACTGTCAAGATTAGCCCTATGACACCCATTCAGTTTCTGACGGACGACCAATTAGCTCTAATCCCTGAGTACCAGGAAAAATGGCGACGAGTTTATCGATCAACTGAGCCAATCGATCGAGAGCGAGCCAAGTTAGCTATCCAACGAGCCTACCGGTTAATGGGTCAAGAAGCACCGGAAATCATTTTCCGGGCCAGCCCTCGTCAAGCAATGGAAACTCTGTTAGTTCAGGTCTCCTCCGTGGAACCCCCTCCAGTGGTCACACCCTCGGGTGATTTTTTCCAATCCTTCTTACGGGCAGCTTGGAATACCTACGAAATCAAGAAAAAACAGAAACAATCGGGAATTACTCCGCTCTTTAACCTCTACAAAGAAGTTAGCCAAGAGACAGGTAAAACTCTTTTGCAGCACATCGATCGCTGTTTGCCCAAAGACATGGATATGAGGGAAATTCTCCAGCAAACCTTTAGTAACGCTAGCCCAATATTTGCTAGGCTAAGTGCTCTGCATGAAGATCCCGAACTCTCCAAAATGATCCAAGAAAATCAAGCTCCAGAATGGCTGGAGTCTCTAGAGAATATTGAAGCAGCATTTAAATGGTTTCCTGGCAGAGAATTTTTTTGGAGAGCCTGGCTTAAACAAATGCTAACCGGTTTGATTATCTCAAAGGTTTCTAGTTTAGAGCATCCTCAGTTTCAGAAAACAATTTATAGTTTATTCTCCAGGATAGAGCACCAAGCGATCGCCGAACATCCGGCCTTCAGTGCTCCGGAATTAGTAACCTCTTGTATTTGGCTGGATTTTGCCAAATCGGTTCTGAATTACCCCGTTCCAACCGAGAAGTGGGACGTGTTCAAAGAACTAATTGAGAATTGCGGCTGGATCTTTGCTGTGAAAAACACCTGTATCGTCAGCGATCGACCAACTAGCGTTCTGTTGGATGCAGCCCATCAACTCCATGGAGAAGGCGAACCAGCCCTGAAATTTTCTGATGGCTCCGCCTATTATCTGGCTCATGGCACAATATTGCCGGAGAAATATGGAACAGTTCATCCCAGCCAATGGTCGGCCCAATGGGTGATAGAAGAAACCAACTCGGGATTGCAAGATGCTCTTGTTCGTGGAATTGGAGCCGAGCGCCTATGTCAAGAACTACCAATGACAGAACTGGAGACCTTAGAGGAATATACACTTCTCAGCATCGAAACTGCAAGAAATAAAAATATTGTAATTCTCAAGCGGATGAATTCTGATATGGGTATTTTTAAAGCTGTGAAGGTTGCTGCGGATACAACAAAGATTCAGTCAGCGATCGAATATGCCAACCTCAACTGTTCAGCCGAGGATTTCCCCTTGCCGAATCTCTAACTCCATAAAAAAACAGTCATTGCATTTCTGCTGAAACTTTTTATAGTGCTCATTGATTTTAGCTATGGTAAAGCTAGTAGCTCCGATCGGGATAAGTTCAACAACAGCCGAGTGTACTCTTGACTCTCCAACTCCATTAGCTTGGGTATTACCGTCGCCAACTCTTCATCAATTTCACCAAATCTCACTAACAAAATAGCCTCGATCCCCTTTTTGGTAGCTGCTGCTTCACCTGCTGCTTCACCTGCTGCTTCACCTTCAGCTCTGGTCTCACGAAAAGCTCTGGGTTCTTTCAGTTCAAGTCCTAACATGGCGAGTACCTCGTCTCTTGTAAGTTCAGAAAATTTGTACACGATCGCTGTGACCACTAAATCTAGTATCGCAGATCCTTCGCTGGTTGTCTCTGGGGAAATGGCCTCTTCTTCGGAAAAGCGCTCCACCATCACTCTGGCTTTTGCCAGCATTTCATCGTCCCTGAATACGCTGAGGGCGCAAGCGATGCCATAGCATATTTCATGGGGACTTTTGGAACTGACAAATTCTGAAAATATCCATTCCATCAAAAACTTGAATATCGACCAAATAAATCCTCAAATTCATGGGATTCGATCGCCTTCGGCACCAAAATCCAGAAAAAAAAGAGCGCTACGCCCAATAAAGGGCAAGAGGGCTACAAACTCCTCTCAGCTTCACTCACAACTCGAAAACCAATATTGTAGTAATGGGAGTCGGGATTGCAGAAGTAGTTGCGACAAGCAGAGCGACAGCTTGGTGGATTGAGGTACCAGCCGCCGCCCCGCACCATCCGATATTTTTCACCATTGTCTACCCATGCACTCCCGTCTGTTGGTGCCCCCTGATAATTTTCGTGCCAGGTGTCCTCACACCACTCCCAGATGTTTCCATGCATATCATAAAGTCCAAAGGCGTTAGCGACCTTATAGGCACCAACAGGAGATGTTTCCTGAAGGTACTGACCTTTAGGTGCATTGCCATAGCTATGATTTCCATCGAAATTGGCCAAGTCACTGGAGATTGTATCACCAAAGTGGAATGGCGTAGATGTACCGGCCCGACAAGCATATTCCCACTCAGCCTCACTGGGCAGTCGATATAGCCTCCCGGTCTTTTCGCTCAGCTTGGCACAGAATTCCTGGGCATCATGCCAGCTCACCCGCTCCACAGGCAGCTCACCTCCCTGGAAACTCGATAAATTTTTGCCCAGAATCACCAGATACTGATTCTGGGTCACCGCGAACTTGCCGAGGTAGAAAGCCTTTACCATCACCAAATGCTGGGGACTTTCCGAAGACTGATGGCTTTCTTCAGTATCTGGCGAACCCATCATAAAGCTGCCACCTGGAATGCTGACTAAATCTAGCTTCACGCCATTGCCCAAGTCCTCGCTGATAAACTCAGCATATTTAGTTTCCTTGCGGATTTTCAGCTCTCTTTTACTGACTTCCTTTTGTTCCAGCCCCAAAAAACCACTAGCTTGCTTCTCCACCGTCGTTTGCCACTGTAACGTAGCCACCTCAAAGCTAATTTTTTTTGGATTGGGCAGAACTATTGGCATCTTAGGCATCGACGGCAATGGGTTCTGCCCCGAAGAAATACCACTAGCAGGATTACTTAGGGTTGGGGTTGGGAATGGCACCTGCGGTACCGGCAAAGCTCGCAAGGCAGCCAAGGCATCCGCCGCATTAGCATAGCGCTCTCCAGCTTTCCTCTTCACCATCTTATCCAGCACTAGACCAAACTCTGGTGTTGTATAACATTGATAGGCTTGCCCATCATAGCTAGTTCCCGATCGCCATAAAATCTCTTCGGTATCAGCATCCTCCTCTATCCAATGAGCCGGTAACCCCGTCAAAGCCTGCACGCCGATCATGCCCACCGCATATACATCGCTAGCGAGAGAAGGTTTGCCCTTGAATTGCTCCCCAGGCATGAATCCCATCGTCCCGATCGCCCTACTCATCACCGGCGGATTCATTACGATCGAAGTACTCACTTCTTTCACCGCCCCAAAATCGATCAGCACCAGCTTATTCGGTTCAATTCGGCTATCAGCATTACGGCGCATAATATTGTCTGGCTTCAAGTCCCGATGAATCACTTGCTCCTCATGGCAAAACACCAAGGGCTCTAGGATTTCGATCAGCAGGGCGATCGCCTCTTTCTGAGTAATTTTTGTGCCGATCGGCAACAATTGGCTCAGGGGCTTTCCATCAATCCACTCCTGCACCAAATAAAATTGATCTTTTTCTTCAAAGAAATCCAGCAGCGTCGGGATCTGTGCGCTGTGCTTCCCAAGTTTTTCTAACGTTTCTATCTCCCGCTGAAACAATCCCTTGGCGATCCGTAGAAATTCAGCGCGCTCCTTTGGCTGTTTATATTCTGCTGGAATCTGGGGCTGCAAATGCTTCACCACGCACAAGACCTTACCTCGGGAATGCCGATCCTCTGCCTGGTAGGTACGCCCAAATGACCCTGCGCCGATTTCTCGCACTAAATAATATCGATCGCGTAGAGTTTGTCCAGCTAGCATAGGATTGTCTTCTTCTCAGAAAAGCATTTCTCATTTTGCCATAGATCTCCTTGTTCCATGGCGATCATGGATTCAATAGATTTCATCGGTAGGGGCGCGCCCCTACCGATGAAATCGGGTAGCAACTTAAAGCGGGACAAAAACAACGAAAACCATTGAAAGCCCTCATCCCCCAATCGCTTCTCCCAAGTTTGGGAGAAGGGGAGCCGGAGCCAAAAGCGGAGTCTCTGGCTCCCTCTCCCAAACTTGGGAGAGGGCTGGGGTGAGGGCTTTCAATGTGTCCCGGCCTAAAATGGTACCCATGAAATCTATTGGTTTAACCTGGCAACAGGGATCCTAGCCCTTCACGCAGATCAGTTGGCGCAGGGTGGCCACCACCTCCACCAAATCGGCTTGATTGGCCATGACCTGATCGATCGGCTTATAGGCCGCCGGAATCTCATCGATTAGCTCCGGATCCTTGCGGCATTCGATGCCCGCCGTTTGCTGCACAAAGTCATCCAGCGTATAGGTATTCTTCGCCGCATTCCGCGACATCAAACGCCCCGCCCCGTGGGAACAACTGCAAAAACTCTGGGCATTACCCTTGCCTCGCACGATGAAAGAGCGCGCTCCCATGGAACCTGGAATAATTCCGTAGTCTTCCTTAGTCGCTCGCACGGCCCCCTTCCGGGTCACATAGACCTGGCGAGTCTCATCTGGAGCGGCTGCTCCGCCAACCAAATGATCCTCCAGCTCCGCGTAATTGTGATGACAATTGATCACCAACTTTGGCTTCATCTTCTTGCCACCCAGGTGCTTTTCCACCACCTTGATCAGCCGCTCCATCATTACCTCCCGGTTCGCCCGAGCGTAATCCTGGCACCATTGCAGATCGTGCCAATAGGCCCCGAACTCCGGGGTGCCCGTGACGAAATAGGCCAGATCCTTATCTGGTAAAGGAGTCGAAGCCAGTTCCGCTAGCTCCTTAGCCCGATCGATGTGGCATTGGGCCAGCTTGTTACCAATGTTCCGGGAACCAGAATGCAGCATCAGCCACACCTGATCCTCCGTATCCACACAGACCTCAATAAAGTGATTGCCACCACCCAAAGAACCCAACTGCTTCGCTGCCTTCTGCTGGATACTCTGGATGCCGCGATGCAAATCGCCAAAGCTGCGCCAGCCTTGCCAATTGCTAGCCTCTCGGCTCACTTCCCGGTTTTCCTCCAGACCCACCGGAATCGCGGCCTCAATATCCAGCCGGATCTTTTTCAGCTTGCCGGCCAGCTTATCCACATGATAGGGAGTTTGCACCGCCATCATGCCGCAGCCAATATCCACACCGACTGCCGCTGGAATCAGGGCATTTTCGGTAGCTATGACCGAGCCAACTAGGGCACCTTTTCCCAAATGAACATCCGGCATCAGAGCCACATGTTTAAACACAAAGGGCAAAGAAGCCACATTGCGAGCCATCTGGGTTTCCCGATCGCTCAAAGGATGTCCCGCCCAAGAAAGTACTGGAATGGGACTAGAAATTTCTAACTGTTCGTAGGGCATGGTCTATTTTTCAAGAATAACAAAGGTTTGGCCCTACGCCCGCACTAGAAGGCCAGCTACGGTGTAGGGATAGTAGCACTGAAGTTTGTCATGGAATTTTTACCTCTAATAGATTTACCAACTTCTCGATTCTAGTCTGCCCACAGGCGATCGTCCACCACTCAGCATCGCCACCGAATTGCTGCTATCAGCAGCAGACCGCAGACTCTGGTTTATTTGCTGATAGGATCGATAGCAGTCTCTCCGTTCTCTCCAAGCTTCTATGGCTCTTACTCAAATACGCAACCAATTCCGGCGCTGGCTGTTAGCCGAAGATCGTCCGGCGGCAGCGGGACACGAGAAAACTCACCCATGGTGGCAGGTGATGTGCCTGACCGGGGTCGATTACTTCTCCACCCTGGGCTATCAGCCGGGGATCGCGGCCCTAGCTGCCGGAGCGCTGTCACCGATCGCCACCCTAGTTTTGGTCTTGCTCACCCTCTTCGGCGCTTTGCCCATTTACCGCCGAGTCGCCATGATCAGTCCCCACGGTGAGGGATCGATTTCGATGCTGGCGCAGTTGTTGCCCTGGTGGCAAGGGAAGCTCTTCGTACTTTGTTTGCTGGGTTTTGCAGCCACAGATTTTGTCATTACCATCACCCTATCCGCCGCAGATGCCGCCGCCCACGTCATTGAAAACCCCTTAGTTAAAAATTTCTTTGAAGGAAAATCTTTGGGTGTGGCCATTACCATGCTGCTGATTGCGATGTTAGGCGGGGTATTTTTGAAAGGCTTTAAGGAGGCGATCGGGATCGCTGTATTGCTAGTGATTGCTTATCTGTCATTGAATATGGTGACAATCGGCACCGGCTTTATCCAGATTGCCAAAGATCCTTCGCTGTTGGCCAATTGGCAACAATCAATTTTCACGCAACATGGCAGCATTTTCAATATTCTGGGCGTGGTAGCTCTGATCTTTCCCAAACTCGCCTTAGGACTTTCGGGATTTGAAACCGGCGTAGTATTAATGCCCCTAGTCAAAGGCAATGCCAATGACGACCACCACACCCCCATCGGACGCATTCAGAATACCTATAAACTCTTGACCGCAGCGGCACTGATCATGAGTTTCTTTTTGTTGACCAGTAGTTTGGTGACCACCTTACTGATTCCGGAAGAGGCCTTCAAGAAAGGTGGCGCAGCCTATGGTATTGCCCTGTCTTACCTCAGCCATAAATATTTGGGTGAAGGATTTGGTACCGCTTACGATATTACAACCATCGCTATTTTGTGGTTTGCCGGTGCTTCGGCAATGGCTGGCCTGTTGAACATTGTGCCCCGCTACCTGCCGCGCTATGGAATGGCCCCAGATTGGGCGCGGGCGACTAGACCGCTGGTACTATTATTCACCTTGATCGCTTTTATCGTGACTTGGATTTTTCAGGCCGATGTGGAGGCCCAAGCTGGAGCATATGCTACGGGCGTATTAGTCCTAATGAGTTCGGCGGCTTTCGCCGTGGCCCTATCCGTACGCAAAGCTCGGCCCCGCAAGCTGCATAAAGTATTGATGTTTAGTACAATTACGGTGGTTTTTATCTACACCACCATAGTCAACGTTTTTGAAAAGCCCGAGGGCGTGAGAATCGCGGCCTTTTTCATTGGTACGATCGTGGTTACATCACTCTTTTCTAGAGTGATGCGCTCTACGGAACTGCGGGTGGAAACCGTAGAAATGGATAGTACAGCAGTTAGTTTTATTAACGACGATACCCGTCAAAACAAGGTACGAATTATTGCCAATCGCCGACAGGCTGGAGATGATGAAGAATATCGAATCAAGGAGCAGGAAGTGCGGGAAGATAATCATATTCCCGATAACGATCGAGTACTTTTCTTGGAAATCCAGATTTCTGATGCTTCCCAGTTTACAGAAACTATTATGGTAGAAGGAGAAATGGTAGGAGATTATCGGATTTTGCGGGCCAAGGGAGCAGCGGTACCCAACACGATCGCGGCAATCCTGTTGTATATTCGTGACCAGACCGCAGAACACAAGTTGCCCCATGCCTACTTTGGTTGGGTGGAAGGCAATCCGATTCAGTATTTGATGCGCTTTTTGCTATTTGGTGAGGGCGATACGGCGGTGGTCACGCGGGAGGTTCTGCGGCGGGCGGAACCCGATCCCAACCTGCGTCCGGGCATCCATGTGGGCGGTTAATCAATGGCGATAAATGGTTTTCTGAATCTACATAAGCCTGCAGGCTTGACTTCCCATGATTGTGTGGCGCGAGTGCGGCGCATTTTGGGCACCAAGAAGGTGGGTCATGGGGGGACTCTGGATCCGGCGGCGACGGGGGTTTTACCGATCGCTGTCGGTGCTTGTACCCGCTTATTGCCCTATTTACCTACGGACAAAGCTTATCAGGCGGTGATTCGCTTTGGTTTGCAGACGACTACGGACGATCTGGAGGGCGAGACAATCGAGCAACTGGGCGCTGGAGCTTTAGATTTGGCCACGATTGAAACAGTCCTGCCCCAGTTTATCGGTCAACTCCAGCAGGTGCCGCCAGCCTACAGCGCGATTCAGGTAGATGGCCGCCGCTCTTACGATCGAGCCAGGGCCGGTGAGGAGTTTGTGTTGCCAGCCAGACCGGTGGAAGTCCAGCGCATCGATATTTTGGCTTGGCAGCCGGGGGAGTTCCCGGAGCTGACGGTGGAGATTCACTGTGGTGGGGGCACTTATATTCGATCGATCGCCCGAGATCTCGGTGAGGCTTTGGGCTGCGGTGCCACCTTGGCCAACTTGGTGCGGACGCTGAGCTGCAACCTGCGGCTAGAAAACGCGGTGGAGTTGGAAAACCTCACCCCAGAGGTATCACTAGAATCTCCGTTAACAGCGCTGCAACACTTGAATTATTGGGAGTTAGGAGCCGATCGAGCAGCGGACTGGCGACAGGGCCGCCCTATTCTAATCGATCGATCTTTGCCCCCAGGTGAACCAGTGGTGGTGGCGATCGGCCATCTCCTTCTGGGAATTGGTTTCATTCAAACCAGCACCAATGGGCCAATTCTCTGCCCGAAAGTGGTGCTGCCCGATTAATGTTCCCATGCACCCGCTGCTAGGAATTTTTTATAATCATCAACTCAATTTCGGTGATCGATTTAGCACCAATAGCTCCCAAAAAATAGAGATGTTGGCAAAAAATCAATGGTCTCGATCGCTGGTCTCGATGATGAGTAATGAATTTTCCAGATTTCGCCGAGCTTTTAATTCTAATTGATCGGCCAACCAAGGAGTTCCATAAATTGCCGATCGCTCCAGGAAATATTTCAGAATCTGCGATCGACCCACCCGAAAATCTGCTTCCGGCACCCAATGATATTCTTGGCGCACCTGTAGCTCATATTCAGAAAAGCGATCCTCATCAGCACCCAGAATCCCTAAATCCACATCCACTAACAACTGAGCATCGGTAGCCAGGAGTACTTGATCATGCTTGGTAGCCAAAACTAGATCATGGATACGATGGGCCATCTTTGGGTCAAGGTTCGAGAGGGATTCGTTAGCACAAGTCTGATCGATACAAATCAACGCCCAATTAGCACTGAGTTCTTCATTATCTTGCCGTTGGGGATCGTAAATTGCATCATGAAACCACAGAGCTAGCTGGATTTCCGGTAGTCGTTCAGCCAATGGAGTAACGGCATCCAACAATTCCAAGCATTCACCGAGATGTTGAAGAGTATGATAAAAGCGATGTGGTTCGGAATAGCTATGCATCAACTCCATCAAAAGATTTGGCGGTGGTAGAAGTTCGAGAGAACTCCATGTATCATGCCAGCGTTGAGCTAGTTTTTTCATAGGGTTTGCCATATTGTAGCGAATTGATCGGCTGACCAGTCCACCAAGCCTGAAACTTAGCCATCGTCCACTTCTACGATCCGGAGAATACCATCGGCTCGCTCCATAACATTGATCGAAAAGAACAGATTGCTAATCGCCATTCAGTAAATGGACTTCTGTGATGTAGTAATCATCGGCATCCCGATAATTAATAAATCCATATTTTATGGATTTTAGATACAAAGTATTATGAGAAATGCCACCATCAAAATCGTAGGAACAAAAACCGCTTTGGCACTTCTGGCGAGGCTTTAACGATCGAACAGGGAAATTTGCACCACCACTACTGCGTTCACTTTTGCGCAGCCACTTTTCAGCCGCCGCGAAACTATTGAAGGAGATATACTCTGTGCGATCATCCTGCCCCAAAGAATGCTCCATTTGGATCTTAAACTTACCATTGCAAAGAACCTTCTGCCGCCCCTTCATACACAGACGAGAGAACTGATCTAAACTGCCCAAATCTCTAGCCACATAGGCTTTCTCAAAAGCACCAACAGCTTGCTCCAAACTAGTCCGGCGGCTGGTGAGGGAAGCGGCGCTGCTGACAAAGGAAAAATTCAAAGCCGCCAACACCGCAATGGAAATCACTTGATTCATTATTTTTATCCTAATAAGTAGCTACCGCCAAAACCCCAGAGCGCTCCAGGTAAGCCCCCACGATCGAGCGAATTTGTTGCTGAAGCGATACCTCATCACCGCTGGCATCCAACCGCAGAATCCGATCGGGAAAAGTTGCCGCCAGATCCTGATAGCCCTGCTGAACCCGCCGATGAAACGATAGCTCCGTCTTCTCCATGCGATCGAACTTACCACGCTTCTTAGCCCGTTCTAGACCGATCTCCACATCCACATCCAGCCAGATCGTCAGGTCACTCTCTAGGCCACCGGTCGCCAAAAAATTAATGTTCTCAATCAGCACCCGATCTAAACCGCGACCGTAGCCCTGATAAGCGATCGTCGAATCCGTATAACGATCGCACAGCACCAAGCCACCCTTAGCCAAATGAGGCTTGATAGTTTCTTCAATATGCTGAGCGCGATCGGCTCCATAGAGCATCAGCTCCGCCCGATCGTGCAAGGGACAATCTTCTTCTTCCAAGAGCAGCCGCCGAATGGCTACGCCCAAAGCAGTGCCCCCCGGTTGCCGGGTAGCCAACACATCGAGACCAGAGCAACTCTGGAGCCAACCATCGAGATTGGCAACCTGAGTGGACTTGCCGGAGCCTTCTACTCCTTCGAAAACAATTAATTTGCCTGTCATTTAGAACGGCTGCGCGTTAGTTCGATCGTAATCTTACCGCCAAAATCTGGGATTGGCGCAGCTAGTTTATGAAGCTTCAGCTCCACCGTTTGGACCATGCTATCGGTCAAGACCGCTGCGGCCAAAGCCGCCGCCAGCTTCTCGACTAAGGCAAACTTCTGGGTACTGACAATCTCCTTCACCGCCGCGATGATGCTGCGGTAGTCCAGAGTATCCTCCAGGCGATCGCTGGTGCCAGCGGTCGCCAAATCCAGATGCAAGCGCAGGTCCACTTCAAACCACTGACCGAGGAACCTCTCCTCGGCCAAATAGCCCGTGTAGCCATAGCAGCGAATACCGGTGAGCTGAATAACATCCATAAACTTGACTAATAGATTAACGGTTGCGGCGAGTGCGGGGCCTTCTAGTGGGCTGTCTGGTGGGCTTCCTGGAAGGCTTAACAGAAGGAACCGTATCGGGATCGGGAGTGTTAGTGGGAATGGTATCGGGAGTCTTCTCCACTGCATTAGTGGGATCCCAGAGATTGCTGAGCTTGATCATCGCCAATTGCTTTTCCAACACCTTAGTCTCTTTGAAAACGTCAAAAGGACGGATGTTGCTAAGACTGCCGACAGTTTTGACATTGAGCAAAGACAAACTCAAAGGCAGATCGGGAGTAACCTTATCGACGAGCGTAAACAAGCTATAGGCAACAATATAGGTTTCCGAACCAATAGTAACAGTCTCACCCTTGGTGTAGTAAGTAGCCGCAAAGCTGCCGCCAGCTGAGCTATTCACCAACATCTGGAAATTCCCCAGCTCCAAAGACCCATTAGTCCCCATGGCCCGCCAGCTAGAATTGAGTTCGCGCAACCTCACGGAAGTAGGAATATTCTTGCTGCCAAATAGCTCTAAGCTGGCTGGCACCACTGCTGGCGTAGCCACAGGAGTTGGAGCGGGCTTCACAGTCGCCGTAGGAGTTGGCTTGGGAGTCGCTGAAGACTGGGCAATTGGCTGAGTCTTCAGAACCGCCGGCTTATCTTTGTTCTGAGCCAAGTCTGACATTGGCACTAAACGCTGAGAATTCAAACAAGCCCGGTTCAAACGCACCAGACAATCTGCTCGATCGATTTTTAAAACTTGGCTAGTATCCTCGTTCGCTCCACCGGAAGTTGCACCCACAATGGATGGTTCGATCGCGGCCACACCTAAAACTGCCAGTAAACTCCAGCAGACTACTTTAACTTTCGACATATTCGGTAGATAGATAGTAAATTCTGACCGAATCGTAGCACAACAACTTCTACGGCAAATCATGATGAGTAAAAAGTTTAGCGCTGGGGCCAGAGTAACTGGCAACAGTTTGGCCCTGACCATGCAGCAGGTACTTATAAGTGATCAACCCCTCAATACCCACCGGCCCACGAGGTGGCATTTTTTGGGTACTGATGCCCACTTCGGCCCCAAAGCCATAGCGGAAGCCATCAGAAAAGCGAGTGGAGCAGTTGTGAAAAACTCCCGCCGCATCCACTGCCGCCAAAAAAGTCCGGGCAGCGATCGGATCTTCCGTAATAATCGCTTCCGTGTGCCGAGAACCGTGGTTTTCGATATGGTCGATCGCCGCAGTGAGATCGGGGACGATGGCGATCGAGACTTCCAGATCGCTATATTCCGTATCCCAATCAGCTTCCGTCGCCAATGGTAACTCTGGGTTCCCCACCAGCTGATGAGCAGCGGCATCCAACTTCACCAACACGCCGGTAGCCTGGAGCGCAACCACGGCCTCCGGCAACCAAGTTGGGGCAATTTCTTGATGCACCAAGATCGTTTCCACCGCATTACAGGCCGCTGGATATTGCACCTTGGCATCCACACAGATCGATGTGGCCTTAGTCAAATCAGCCGATCGATCCACATACACATGACAAATGCCCTCCGCATGGCCCAGCACCGGAATCTTGGTGTGGTCTTGAACATAACGGACAAAACTATTGGAGCCTCGGGGAATCACTAAGTCCACATAGCGATCGAGTTCCAACAGAGATTTAATTTCCTCCCTAGTAGTCAGGAGCTGCACCGCTGCTGGGTTAACTTCGCTAGCAGCCAGACCAGATTTAATGCTTTGGACGAGCTGGGTACAGGAATGTAAAGCCTCACTACCACCCTTTAAAATCACCCCATTACCGGACTTGATCGCCAAGCTGACAATCTGAATCACTGCATCGGGGCGGGCTTCAAAGATGATCCCCAAGACCCCTACCGGGCAAGTCAATCGCTCCAAAATCAAGCCCTCATCCAGTTCCCGATGGAGCTGGCGCTGACCCAAAGGGTCTGGCAACTTAGCCACATCGCGCAGACCGACAATGCCTGATCGCAGCTTGCTATCATCCATCTTCAGACGAGCGTAGAGAGCCGGAGAAATCTGGCCCTGGGCTAGCTCACAGTCCTTTTGATTAGCCGCCACGATCGCCGCTGCATCTCTTTCGAGGGCGAGGGCAACTTGTTCGATCGCCCGGTCGCGGGCAGGGCCATCCAGAGTGGCCAGATGACGAGCCGCAGTGCGGGTGTTGCGACCGATCGACAGCAGGGGATTCAGTTCGAGGGTGGGCATGGGTCAACCTAGATGGCAGAGGATATCTGGGTATTCATTTTAACCCAGGGGGATTCAGAATCTTGGTGAGAAAAGATTGGCGATGGAGCGGTGTGGAGCCATGAGTTTGGAGGGCGAAGCGGTGCTGGGCGGTGCCGTAGCCCTTATGTTTGGCTAGACCGTAGGCAGGGTATTGGGGAGAAAGGTCTTGCAAGAGGCGATCTCGAGTTACTTTGGCAAGGATACTGGCAGCAGCGATCGCCACAGATCGATCATCACCGCCAATCAGGGTTTGTTGGGAATAGGGTAGGTCGGGAATGGCATCGCGACCGTCTACCAGACAGATTTCTGGGGCAGTACTGAGACCTGCAACGGCACGGGCCATAGCCAGCAAGGTGGCGCGGCGAATGTTGAGAGCATCGATTTCGGCAGGGCTGGCCGAGGCCACAAAGTAGCTGGTGGCGATCGATTGAATAATTGGAACCAGTTTCTCTCGCCGACTGGCGCTCAGCTTTTTACTATCTCGGACTCCCGCTGCGATCAGGGCCGGACAGTGGGAGCGATCGAGTAAAACAGCAGCAGTCACCACCGGCCCACAGAGAGCACCTCGGCCTACTTCATCCACTCCAGCGATCAATAAAAATTCCAGATCAGATTCATAGGACAGGTCGGCGATGAGCATAGGATTTTTTGACAGGAGTTGGCTCAACATTATGCTAGCTTGACAGAAGCGTCGCAATGTAGTGGCGGTTCATCTAGTTCTCCGATAGATCCCATAAAAAATATGAGTCCACATCTCACCACCCAAGAAGTCTCGATCGTGATTGCGGCCCAGCAGTCCCCAGCGATGTTGCGAGAAGATCTGCTCAAGTACAGCGGCATCATTCCGAATAGTTGGCAGCTCAGTCGACAACCGGTAGCTAGCGATCAACTAAGTCAATTAGTTTTCGAGAATGGCTGTAGCATCGCAGCCCAGACCGATCGAGTCATGTTTCTAGAGATTATCGGCGACAAAGATCCGGAGAAAGTGATGATCGGCGACGTGGCTCGGAAGTATGTAGAAACCATGAAAGCCGCAGAATATCAGGCAGTAGGCATCAATTTCCGTAGCTATGTGCCTTTTGCGGACGATGAAGGGGCAGCCGATCGATATATTTCCACCAAGCTCTTGGCCACTGGTGACTGGCAGAGCTTTGGGAAAGAAAATGTCAAAGCAGCCCTCAATTTGCTCTACGAAATCGATCGAGGACAGCTCACCCTATCGATTAATTCGGCAACGATTCAACAAGCCGAAGCAGCCCTGCCAATTTTGCTGTTTTCTGGCAACTTTAACTACGAAATCAAAGACATCCCGGCAGATAAAAAGATTCCGACCATGGCCGTGACGATCGACAACTGGATTACGGACTTTGACACCTTTCGCGACCTCATAGCTCAAAAGTTCTTGGTGGGCATGGGGGAGCACTAAAAATCCGGCGGCCAGCACCCTTTCCGGGGGTGATTTTGCTGCCGGATGAACACACCCGGATCGCTGCTACCCTTTGGCAGATTAGTTGGTTGGATTGACGAATAGTCGAGGCTAAGTGGATTCAGCAGAAGCTAAGTATCAAGAAATTCAGTCAGAGCTACGGCGCGCGGGCCTAGCCCTGTTTTTGTTGTTTTCCAGCGGCACCTGCTGGTATCACCTAGTGGAGGGCTGGACTTGGCTGGATGCAGTCTACATGACCGTCATCACCTTAGCCACAGTGGGCTTTGGGGAGACCAATCCCTTGGGAGAGCGGGGGCGAATTTTCACAATTTCGCTCATCCTCATGGGGGTAATGACGATCGGCTATGTGGTGAATACCTTTACGGATGCGATCGTGGGGGGCTACTTTGCAGAAGTTAGAGAATCTCGTTTGCGGCGGAAACTTGTGGAATCTTTAAATCAGCATTACCTAATTTGTGGTTTTGGTCGAATTGGCCGGCAGATTGCCGAAGAATTCGCCGCCGACGGCGTGAAATTTGTGGTGATCGATTCCAATCCCGAACAGGTGCGCATCGCCAGGGAATGTGGCTACACGATCTTCCAAGCCGATGCCACTTTGGATGAAACCTTGCTGAAGTTGGGGGTAGAAAAGGCTACTTGCTTGGTGGCAGCTCTGCCTTCGGATGCGGAAAACTTGTACATCATCCTCTCGGCCAAGACCCTGAACCCAAAAATTCGGGCGATTGCCAGGGCCAGCAACGAGGAGGCGGTACGCAAGCTGACCAGGGCCGGGGCCGATACGGTCATTTCGCCCTATATCACCGGGGCCAAACGGATGGCTTCGGCGGCCTTACGGCCCCAGGTGCTGGACTTTGTGGACGGGATCATGACCAGCTCAGGGAATGCCTTCTATATGGAAGAGTTCTTAATCGACGCCGATCGGTGCCCGGTGGCGGGACTTTCTTTGCGTGAAGCCAAGCTGCGGGCCCAGTCAGGGGCATTGGTGCTGGCGGTGCGGCGGCGGGACGATGACTTGATCGTCGGACCCACGGGCGAGACGGTAATGCTGGGTGGCGATACCTTGATCTGTATGGGCACCGCCGATCAGTTGCGATCGATCAATAGAATTTTGGATCCGCCAACAATTCCCACAAAGTAAGGACTTTTAAGTTTTGGTTGTGCCCCTTGGCCAATTACCCAATCTCTAGCATAATGATCTGTGTCCATAATTCTCTCAATGGAGCATTATCTCATGGGTTTTTTGAAGAAACTTTTCGGCATGGAAAAGCCAGCCGATGCTGACGTCCAAGCACAACCAGCAGAAGGTGCAGTAGATCCCGATACCGGTGGCGAAGTCGCGCCAGAACGGGTGGGACTGTCTGGAGAATACGACCAAAGCGGCTTGGCCAAGCGCGTAGCACTTGCTTTCGATGAAGATGCCGCCCTCACCGATGTAGAAGGTCTGTGGGTCGCCCAGACTGGTGGTTCCGTAGTATTAAAGGGTACCGTACCCAGCCAAGAAATTCTCGATCAAATGGTAGCCACCGCCAGCGGCGTTTCCGGCGCTATGGATGTGAATGTCGATGGAGTCACAGTGGGCTAGTTCCCAGGTTTCTCAATCGCTTCCATGCTCGCCCCCAAGGGGCGGGTATTTTTTTCGGCTACTGGAGGCTGAGATTCGAAAAGCTGGACGGGCATCGAGGTAGCTCCAGAAATAGCAGCAGGTTGCATTTCAGCCAGCCAATCAAGTACCAATTTATTGACCTGCTCTGGTACTTCATCGTGGGCGCAATGGCCAGCATCGGCCAGCTCCATAAACCGCAGGGTGGGAGAGAGGCGCACCAGTTTTTCCACGTTGCTGCGGGGGATAATTCGATCATCGTGACCCCAAAGGAGTAACATTGGCACCTTCATGCGCGGCAAAAAGCGCCGGATATTTGGGGAAAAATAGAGACCGATCATACCCCGTAAAATGTGGCCGAAGGCCACGCGAGCTTCCGGTTCGCGAGCAGGTTTCAGGAAAATCTCCAGTAGCTCATCATCGATCGACAAGTCGTTAGAATAGGCAAACTTGGCCCATTGACGAGCGATCGACGGTCTGCTGACGATCTTGAATAGTCCGCGTAAAAACCAATGGGGAAAGAAAGATAGCTTCAGGAAGTTTGCAGTGGGGTGCAAAAAGCGCGGAATGATTTCTTGCTCAGCGGAGGGATCGAACAAGCTGATCATTACTAAGGATTTGGCCATTTCTGGATAGGTGGCCGCTGCCACTAGGGCCACAAGGGAACCGATCGAGTTGCCCACGATCACCATCGGTTCACCCACAAAGGTCTGCCAAAAATCGTAGAGTTGTTCCACCCACAGTTCGATATCATACTGGGTGGGAGGCTTGCGCGAAGCCCCAAAACCCACCAAGTCCATAGCATAGACAGGATATTCCTCGGCCCATACATCCAGATTACTGCGCCAGTGACCGATGCTGCCGCCAAAACCATGCAGTAGCATGAGGGGAGGCTGCTTGCTGGGTTGCAGTGGTCGGCTATAGGTATAACGGATTTGCCAGCCCCGCCAAATCCAATCGCGTTCTTTGCCTAGTAATGGGGGCTGAGTCATGAAGTCATTCTTAGTCGCGAGAAGTTTGAACAAAAATTAAAGTTCTTTGGCAGGGAAAGGGAACTTGGGTATTATGGTAAATAATAACTTTCTTCAGGATAAGTTTGAGACATTGTAGCTAAAGTCACGGTGCTCTTAGCACTCTTTGACTACGATTAATCCAACCCTCTTGACTGGTTCGGATATTCTCCTGGCGAGAGCTGTTGGCGATAGCCTGTGCTCTGGCACGTAATGATAAACACCCTACCCCCTAAAATACCATAGCTATAAAATCACCCGTCATCGAAAAAAGACGCACCCGCGATCTTCCACAAATTAACGAACGGATTCGTTTTCCCAAAATCCGCGTAATTGATGCTGCTGGCGAACAGCTGGGCATCCTTACGCCTGCTGAGGCGATCGAAATTGCCGAGGAGCGAGAACTGGACTTGGTGCTGGTCAGTGACAAGGCCGATCCGCCAGTCTGCCGCATTATGGACTATGGCAAGTACAAGTTTGAGCTGGAAAAGAAAGCTCGGGAAGCGCGGAAGAAACAGCATTCCGCCGAAGTCAAAGAAGTAAAAATGCGCTACACGATCGAGGAACACGACTACCAAGTGTGTGTGAGTCGGGCCGATCGGTTCCTGAAGGCTGGCGACAAAGTGAAAGCTACAATCACTTTTCGCGGTCGGGAAATTCAGCATGCTGACTTGGCCGAGGTGCTCTTGAAGCGGATGGCTAATGACTTGGCAGAGTTGGCTGAAGTCCAACAGCATCCCAAGCGAGAAGGCCGGAACATGATGATGATGATGTCTCCCAAGAAGACCATGTAAATAATGGGCAGAGGAACTACGCCCCTGCCCATTATTTTGTACTTTGTACAAGGGAGACCATCGAATCTAGAATTCGATGAACTTTTAGGGATTTTTTGGAGCCCAGCGGTAAGGTGCAAGTGTTGCGCCCCCTACCGTTGGGTTTTGTGGTTAATTACATTTCATAGCCAAACATGTTGGGGTTGACTTCACCGAGGTTGATATCGGCGAGACCGTATTCTTGCCAGCGCCGATCGACCATGGCTGCCACAGTGGGATCGGAAGTCAAAGGATCGCCCCATTCTGCTGAGGTTTCCGGGTAGATTTTGGTGGTAGCATCCACGCCCATCCGGCTACCCAGACCAATTTTGGGCGTAGCGAAATCCAGCGTATCGAAGGGGGTATCGGGAATAATGAACACATCCCGCTGGGGATCTACCTTGGAACTGAGCGCCCAAATGACTTGGCGAGGATCGCGGATATTGATGTCCTTGTCCACCACGATCACAAACTTGGTGTAGGTGAACTGGGGAAGAGCACTCCAGAAGGCCAGGGCGGCGCGGCGGGCTTGGCCGGGATAGGCTTTGTCGATCGAGATAACCGCGGCCTTATAACTAAGGGCTTCCATTGGTAAAAAGAAGTCCACAATCTCCGGCACCTGCTGGCGCAGAATTGGTGTATAGACCCGGTTGAGGGCGATCGCCATCATCGCTTCTTCCTTGGGCGGCCGACCGCTGAAAGTAGTTAGATAGATCGGGTCGCGGCGGTGGGTAATGCAGTCGAAGTGAATTACTGGGCCAGCCTTGGATTGGTTGTAGTAGCCCATGTGGTCGCCAAAGGGCCCATCGATCGCCTCTTCGCCGGGAGTAATAGTGCCTTCTAGGACGAATTCCGAGTCGGCAGGAACCTCGATATCGATCGTGCGGCACTTGGCCAGCTTCACGCCGGAGCCACCATAGAGACCGGCAAACAGCCATTCGGAAAGGTCTACGGGGATGGGAGTAGCAGCGGCCATGATGATCAAAGGATCCACACCAAGGGCGATCGCCACTTCCAGCTTTTTGCCACGCTCCGCTGCTTTACGCAGGTGTCTGGCTCCACCACGAATGGAGAGCCACTGAACGGTCATGGTGTTTTTAGATTGGAGCTGGAGCCGATAGACTCCCACGTTGGGAGTGCCGGTTTCACAGTCTTTGGTAATCACAAGACCCAAAGTCACGATCTTGCCGGCATCCTGAGGATAGGGCCGAATCATCGGAATCATGTTCAGATCCACAGCGTCGCCTTGGATCACCACTTGCTGGCAAGGCGGAAAAAAGTCCCGGCTGGGTTTGGCCTTGACCACATCGAAGAGTACCTTGCCAAAGTCGATCGCTTGACTAATTTTTTTGGGTGGCTTGGGCTGTTGCAATAGAGCCAATTTTTTTCCAAGTTCTTCCAGTTCCTGAGGACTTTCCATATTCATGGCCCAGCAGGTTCTTTCCAAGGTGCCCATGGTGTTAACGGCTACTGGATAAGGAGAACCTTTGACGTTAGTAAAAAGCAGTCCTGGCCCGGCGCATTGCAACATGCGGTTGGAGATCTCGGCAATTTCCAAATCGCCATCCACTAAGGTATCGATCGTCCGCAGTTGGCCCCGATCGGCTAGCAATTTCAAAAAAGCTCGTAAGTCTCGCGCCATAACAGTTAGATTCGTTTAGTTGTGTGATTTGTACCTCTCTAAAGTATGTCTGAAAAATTTCATCTTGGCTAAGATCGCCAAATATTTCCTGGCCATTAGTAATCTCGATACGGGAGTACCCGTCCTACGGGATCGCCGGTGATTGATGGAGAATGCAATATTCACTGTTCCCTTAACAGTAGGAGCAGTTCAGTATATTCCCTAGTCTTTCTAGATCATAGTTATTTAAAGAAAAAAATAGGGAACATTCTTTACAAGCAACCAAAATAGAGCAAAGCACTTCTGCTATTTTCCAGTCTATAAAACTACCGAAAACCAACAGAATTGCAGCTCTCATCCTCAATTGCGTTCGCGGGTATAACATTGCAGCTCAGTCAGCCCTTGATTGGCAATGAACTAGTGATCATTACGCCTGAGAAAAACATTGGTGTTAATAATAAATTTGAACTAGACAGGAAATTGAGCCATGACCGAGTATTCTATCCTAGTGGTTGATGATGAGCCAGATAATTTTGAGGTCATCGAAGCCCTATTGCCCAGCGATAAGTACGCATTGCATTACGCTAGCCGAGGGGAAGACGCGATCGCCTGCCTGAACATTTTTAAGCCCGATGCCATTTTGTTGGATGTAATGATGCCAGATGTTGATGGCATCGAAGTCTGCAAAAGAATCAAAGCCATGACGCTGCGGCAAGCTATTCCGATCATTATGATCACGGCGCTGTCGGGTAAGGAAGATCTAGCTCGCTGCCTAGAAGCTGGAGCCGATGACTTTATCTGTAAGCCAGTGAGCGGCATCGAACTGCGGGCGCGGGTCAATTCTATGCTGCGCCTCAAGCAACAGTACGATCGGATTCGCTCTCTTTCCAAACTACAAAACAATAGCATTGCTTTACTAAAGAATAGTCTAAATGAAATTCGGGGCAGCCTAGACTTCACCTTTCCTGGTGAACTAAACGTGTCATTACACAGCATTTTAGGAAATATCCAGCAACTCGGGAGCAAATTAGAAGACTTGAACAACGAGGAAGTCAAGTCCCTATTGAGCAATGCACAGGGTTCGGCCCAGCGACTTGATCGCTCTACTCGCAAATTATTGATGTACCTCAACTTGGCTATAGAGACACCCCAGCCCCGGATAGCCGATCGCTGTCTGGCCCAAACAATTATTGAAGAAATAGCACAGCGCCGAGCCAGACAAGCGGGACGGCCATTGGATCTAATCCTAGATGTGGAAAATGCCGAACTGCAAGTGTCAGACGATCGATTGCGGTGGTTGGTTGATGAACTACTCGATAACGCCTTCAAGTTTTCCCCAGAAGATACAACCGTAGAAGTACGCGGTCAGCTCATCGATAACGCCTTTCACCTGTGGGTGATCGACCAAGGTTCCGGATTGAGTGACAATAACATGGATCGCAGTGGCGATCTCAGCGGACTCCTTAGCGACAAACCAGATCAGCCGATCCCGCAGGACGAGTACTCCCGTATCAAGGCAGAAAGCAACGGAGGTGTAGGACTAGGACTCAAAATAGTTAAAAAGATCGTGGAATCCTATGATGGGCTCTTTTTGGTTTCTAGTATCTATCAGCATCAAACCACCGTCCATATCACCTTACCTCTGGCCAGCACGGTTTCCAGGAGATAGATACTAGTGGAAAATATTCAACAAGACTTGTCACTAGCCACAACAGACACTGTTGTAGGTGGTGAAGTTACGGGTAGAGAAACAAATTCGCCAACAGACGCAGTTGGAAATGCCGAGAGTCCAGTGGTGCTGCTGGTAGAAGACAATGAATCCAATATCCAAACGATCGCTAGTTACCTCAGAGCCAAGGGTTACCAGATGCTATTGGCCCAAAATGGCTATGAGGCAATTCAACTCAACCAAGAACATCGGCCAAACATCATTCTGATGGATATCCAGATGCCCGGGATGGATGGATTTGAGGCCATCCAACACATTCGCCAAAGCTCCCATAGCAAGGTGCCCATCTTAGCCCTGACAGCTTTGGCCATGGCTGGCGATCGAACTCGTTGCCTAGCAGCTGGAGCCAACGATTACCTATCCAAACCAGTAAAACTGAAGGAGCTGACTATGACCATTCAAGAATGGCTCAGCCACAATGAAGGATCCACAGATCGGGATTTGAACTAATTCAAAATGGATTTCATATACTTACCCCAAAGCTGAGCAGACTGGGCACTACTACCACGGGTAACGGAGTTATCATCGTTGCCCAGCCAAATCCCCGTGGTGAGCTTAGCACTGGGGACAAAGCCAATAAACCAGAGATCCACGTTGCGATCGGTCGTCCCCGTCTTCCCGGCTTCACCGCGCCCAAGCGCCGCATCTTTGCCGGTGCCCGACAGCACCCCACGCAGCAGCGCATACATGGTGTCGGCCACCGCTGGAGTTACTACCTTGCGGTTGTTTTGGGTGTTTTTATCAAAAGAATAGATCACCCGACAGGTGCGAAAGTTGTTGCGATCGGTACAAAAGCTACTGTCGTAGACTCGCTTGATCACCCGAGGTTGGTTCCAGATTCCCCGATTAGCAATCGCCCCATAGGCGCCGGTCATTTCTAGTACATTGACCACGCTCTGACCCAAAATCAACGCCGGTACCGGGTCTAATTTAGACTTGATGCCCATGCGCTGGGCTAGTTCCACCACTTTTCCCAGGCCCGCATCCCTCCCCACCCGTAGGGCTGTGATGTTTTCCGAGAGGGACATGCCGCTGTACATATCGGCAGAGCCGCTGGCTCCATGACCGCAGCCCGTGAAAGTACGGCCACCCCAGGACATGGGATCGCAGGAGTAGGCCTTATTGGGAGAAATCCCTTGCTCCACGGCGGAGGTGTAGGCAAAGAGCTTAAAGGTAGAACCGGGTTGGCGTTGGGCCGATGTCGCCCGGTTGAACTGACTTTTGCTGTAGTCGATGCCACCGACCATCGCCTTCACCAGACCGGTGCTGCTATCCATAGTCACCAAACTGCCCTGGGAAAAACGATAGCTGCCACCGCTACCAGCCACATGGCTGCGCAGGGCAGACTCGGCCTTAGATTGCATTTTCAGGTCGAGTCCGGTTTCCACAATAAAATTTCCTTCCTTGGCCAGCTCCTCCCCCAGCACCAGCTGGAGTTCTTGGGATACATAGTCGTAAGCATAGGGAGCCTTAGTGTTGTTGAAAGCCTTACAAGCTTCAGGGTTGACATTTAAGGGTGATCGACGAGCTTCCCGAACTTCCGCAGCCGAAGCGGCACCGGTTTCCAGCATCCTTTCCAGTACCAAGTTACGGCGGGTGATAGCTTTATCATTACTGGAACCGGCACAGGGCTTAAAGATATTCGGGCCGGGCAGGATGCCCACCAGGGTAGCTGCTTCCGATAGATCCAAGGCCTTGGCTGACTTGCCAAAGTAGTAACGAGCCGCATCATCGAAGCCATAGGTGTCAGCACCCAGAAACACCCGATTGAGGTAGAACAGCAAAATCTGATCTTTGCTATAGAAGGTTTCCAATTTTAGGGAGACCGCTGCTTCCCGAACTTTGCGCCCGATCGAGTCTTCGGTGCCCACATAGCCCCGAAACAAACTGCGGGCCATTTGCTGGGTGAGGGTACTGGCCCCCTGGGTGAAACGGCCTTTGCTGCGGGCCACCACGAGCGAGCGAGCGATGCCGTAGGGATCCACGCCCACGTGCCAATAGAAGCGACTGTCTTCGGAGGCAATCAAGGCTTTCGGAAGATAACCGGAGAAATCATCAATTTTAGGGAGGTCCGCATGGGACTGGGTACGGAGCTGGCGCAATGGTTCTTCCAGACCATCGCTAAAAATCCCCACAGGGCCACTACTATCGGGAATCAAGCTCACGGAAGGAGCTTTGCTCACTTCCCAAGCCATCAGGGCCAGCAATATGGTCAGAACAGCACTGGTGCCGTAGAGTCCGTAGCGAAAGACCTGGAGATACCAAGGGGGTGGATCGCTGAAGGTAATATTCACGGCTGCTTCTAGTTCCGGCGGGCCGAGGGAAAACTTGTCACCATGACGCAATGTAATCCGATCGATCCGCTTTTTGCCGCGATAGATGCCGTTGGTAGAACCTTCGTCTTGCAAAATGAAGTTCTTGGGCCGTTTCTGATCGCGAGTGATGGACAGGTGAGTAGTGCTGACCACCTGGTTGTTCACAATAATGTCGCAGGTCTTACTGCTGCGGCCCAGTACGTAGCGTTCGCCCAATAGGGCGTATTTGTCGGGCTGGGGGGCATCCGCATCCTGTACCAAGATCTCTGGCACACGGGCATTGGCTTTGATGGCCAGCGGCGAGAAGTTGGCTTTGGTTTGCTGTAAAGCTTGGGTGAGCTGGCCGAGAATGGTCTTACGGGGCGGTGTCATGGCAGTGGTGAATTTGCGCTTGCTACAATTCTAGCGATCACTGGGCAATCTCTTGGAAGATTCGAGAAAAGAACGGAGCCAAAGAGAAGTCGATCACTTAGAATGTTTGTATTGTTCGGGATCGAGAAATTTCTTACCGCCATGGATGCAGCTACAGTTATTAATCCCATTATCGAGCAGCGCCATCGCATCTTAGCTGAGATGAGATCTTCCCTGCGCACCGGACAACAGAGATTAGCAGACTGGAAAACTGGCGAACTAGCAGTTTCCGCCGTCCCTGGAGCGGGCAAGTCCCATAGTATGGCAGTGGCAGCGGCGATAACTATTGCCCGAGAGCAACTACATCAACGCCGCCGCTTGATTGTAGTTACTTTAACTCGATCGGCAGCAGCTAATATCAAAAGCAAGATTGATCGCAGCCTCAGGGAATTATCATTACCACCAGTTGGTTATAGCGTCAGCACCATCCATAGTTTGGCCTGGAGTATCTCCAATAGTTATCCGGATTTAGCTGGTATCGCTCTCCAAGATCGCACGGTCATCACGCCCCAACCCAATCACAAACTAGTCCGCACCACCGTAGAACGCTGGTTACCGAAAAATGCCGATCGCTATCGCCATTTATTAATCGGCCAAGGTTTTGATGGCGAAGAAACGGAGCGGTTACGTCGCCAATCGGCGCTCAAAAGCGATTTACTGCCAGCTCTAACTTTAGTGGCAGTTAGCGAAGCCAAAAGCTCTGGACTGTCACCAGCAGACCTGTGGGAAATTGCCGATCGAGATCGGGATGACTACGATCTGTTAGGAATCTGTGCCGGTCTCTATGGGGAATATCAAACCCAAATGCAAGAACTGCAATATCTTGACCATGATGAAATGATCGCTGGCGCATTAAGAGTCTTAAATAACGATGCAGCCCGTCGCTGGTGGCAAAGCCAGATTCATGCAGTATTCGAGGATGAGGCCCAAGATTCCAGTCCCCTCCAAGCACAGCTCTTGCGCATCTTGGCTACGGATGACAGTAATACCAATTTCATTCGAGTTGGCGATCCGAATCAATCGATTAATTCTAGCTATACTTCCGCCGACCCCACCTATTTCCGCAAGTTTTGTGATGACTGCGACCAGATTTTCAGTTTGGCTAGGATGGATGCGGCTGGTCGCAGCAGCCCAGAAATATTTCGGGCAGCGAACTTCGTAGCGCGTTGGGGCAATAAATATCTAGATAATTCCGAAACTGCCGAAAATCCCGGTACGGTTTTCTGGGAGCAAGATATCCAAGCCGTCGGAGCGAATGACCCCCAACCCAACCCGATTAAAATCGCGGCTGGGGTGGAAATTCATCGACCGCAGACCATCTTTGAGGCGATCGACCAAATCGGGCAGCGGCTGATCGAACTATTCGATCGAGAGCCAGATCTAAGTGCCGCCGTGCTGGTGCGCGATCATCGCCAAGGTCGCTTTGTACGTGATAAGCTCAGTGAAATACTACAGTATCAAGAGGGGATTAAAATCAATTTAGCCGGAGTCAGTGACAGGACTTCTAGGATTCCCGGCAGTATGTTACAAATACTACAATTCATCGCTCGTCCCCATTCTTCTGATAACCTCAAAAAGGCTCTGGATATATTGTTAGAGCGGAAGCTCATCGCTGCCCAGGATACCAACGCCCTCTCGATCGCCCCCGAGAGATTTCTGTATCCCCAAGTCAACGATCCGCCCCTGGTCAGCGTGGCGCTCAAGGCTCAGGAATATTGCCGGTCGGTCATTGGTGCTCGCTCACGCATTCCCCATTATCAACTAATTGGCTATTTGGCCAGTTGGTTGGAATATGACGATCTTGAGCTGGCTTCTGCCGATAAACTTTCGGAATATGTAGCCAAACAAACCTTTGGCAAAGACTCAATCGAAGAAATCATCCTGGCCCTCCAAGAAATCGTGCAGTCCGATAAATTCATAAATATCGATGAAGAAGCCGATGATCTATATACGGCCAGCGGCCAAGTGACCATCGCTACCATGCACAAGGCCAAGGGTCTGGATTGGGATGTGGTATTTTTGCCTTTTTTGCACGAAGATATTATTCCAGGTAGCGCCTGGGTGCCCAAAAGCGAGCAGTTTTTAGGAGATTTCAATATCAGTGAAGTGGCTCGTACTAAAATCCGAGCAGTGGCCCACGGCCAGCCGGTACCGAGCAACGAAGTTGCCTACGCTCGTGCCCAGTTTCTGAAGAAGGCCGAAGCCCTGCGATTACTCTATGTAGCCATGACCAGAGCCAAGCGTTTGTTGTGGATGTCAGCAGAAAGAGAAGCCCCCTTTAGCTGGAGTAATTTCGATTATCAAAAGAGCGGTGTCAAGTTATCATCAAAATATCCCTGTCCGGCCATTCCCGCCCTAGAGAAGTTTCTGCGCGACCAGCCGATCGAGGGCAGCTAAGACAAGCCCAACTTCTTAATCAAGGCAGCGAGCTCCAGCAAGGACTGTTGTTGCTCACTGTTGCGCCCCAGCTTGTAAGCGATCGCATCGGCTAGCTGAATCCGGCGATGGCGACCTACTTTGATATAGGCTAAAACGCCTTTATCAAGTAGAGTGTAGAGATGCGGACGAGAGCAACCCAGAACTTCGGCGGCCTGTTGACAACTCAGGTATTGAGGTTGGGCGACGATCGAGACGGATTGACCAGCGACCATCAGGCTCACTAAGCACCGCAAAGCTTCATAGACAGATTCGGGCAGCGCGATCGCCCGACCAGATTTATCCAAGAGCTGAGGCATCTCGGCCATCAGCATCACATCAAGTTCTTGCAGCAAGATTGTTTCCGCAGGCGGCGGAAAAGTAGGAATCATCGATCTTTCCATGGAAGTTTCAGCATTTTTGTCAACACACAGTAGTAATAAGTGTAGCAGAAGTAATATCTGTAAAAACTTCCAACACTTCCTGCAAAATCTTTTTCTGCAAAAGTAATAAGTGTCACAGAAGTAATATCTGCTAGAAGTTCCAGCACTTTGGACTGCTGGAACTCGTAAAATTTCTCGTCCAGCAACCACAACATTATCTTTGTCGGATCGATCGAAGAGATCCATCCAGCTCAATGACGGAAGAGTGCAACGATCTCGCCCTTCAGCCAGTGGTGTACTAGCATCAGCATTGCGGCACTACGGGATTCTTGAAAACTAGTCCCAAAATCCCCCCTGTTCACAGCTGGTGGGGCGCAAGCGATGTGCCCCACCAGCGGATCTAGCAACTTCAAGGATTTTCCGTGAAGACGACAACCACCATCAACATTTATAGATTCAATGAATTCCATTGGTAGGGCGCAAGCGATGAAATTAATGAATTTCTGAGAGAGCGCCGCCCCCATTCCATAAAAAGCTGATTTCCTGCAAATTTCCGATTTTCTGAATTTGCTGCTTTGCTGTATATATCAAAAAAACAATATTTAAGAATTTCCCAGTTGCTCCTAGCTTTTTCGCTTCGAGCTAATTTTCGATAAAAAGCTAATCCAGCTGCTGGTATCTTTTTACTTATTACTAAAAGCCACTAAGGAAACCACAAGAAAAGTAATGCTCTAAAAGAATTTTTCTTAAAAATGATACTTTTTTGGTATAGTTTATATTTATTGAGATCTAAAAGGTATCAGTAAATATAAACTACAGTAAGAATCCATGGAACTAAGACATTTAAGATATTTCGTAGCAGTGGCTGAAGAACTTAGTTTTAGGGGGGCGGCGGCTCGTTTACAGATTGCTCAGCCACCACTCAGCAGACAAATTCGTGATTTAGAGCTGGAAATAGGCGTAAAGCTGCTTGAGAGGAATCAGCGAAACGTTCTATTGACAAAAGCTGGAAAATCCTTTTTGCAAGATGTAAAAATTTTACTACACCAAGTAGACAATGCCGTTGCTACCGCCCAAAAAATACATCAAAATCAGACAGGATTGCTGTCGATTGGCTACAATCGCACCGCAAGTTACCAAATACTTCCGCAATTATTGAGTGCAATGGCGACTAGCGAACTGCAAATTCAGGCGATCGAAATGGACAACGATCATCTGCTGGCCGCCCTCCAACAACAACAAATCGATTTGATGATCGGTTATGGGCCATTAATGGATCCGATCTGCGTTGGCGTTCATGAAGCATCTCTCTTCGGAGCAGCCTCACCAAATAAGTTGGTGCTAGCTGCAAATTCCCAAGAACATCCCGGCAATTCCCTAGTCCCCCTCCAGCCAGGGACAAACTGGGTAGCAATCCAGTCCGAAAAAATCTTGCTCGCACTGCCCGCCAGTCTCGAAAAGGTATCAGAGCAGGCCAGTGCCCCCCCAGAATCGGTTGCAACATTGGAATCGATCACTGGGAAAGCATTAATCTTGCCGCCGTATCTATGGGACAGGAATGACGGAGAAAAACAGGTGTTTTTAGAGTTATTAAAATCAAAAGGAATCGAACCAAATAATATTCGGGAAGTTGCTGATCGGGAAACTGCTTTATCTTTTGTTGCTAATAGTTTAGGAGTAACTATTATTCCTTCATCTATGGGCTACTTGGAGAAAAGGGGGATTATATATCGGGAATTATCCGGGGATTGGGAAGAATTGGAAATCATGGCTATCTGGAAATCTGGAAATCGATCAACATCCTTGGGAAGTTTGATCACAGCGATAGGATCCTTATTAGTTGAAGGTTAGTGGGAATAAGGAGAACATGAGGTGGGCTTAAATTTTCAAAATTCTTGCTTAATTCCAATCTATCGATCTAGCCAATGATGTTTGAGACTATTAGTGATCAATTTGAAACGACAAGATTTAGATAGATCGCTAATTATCGGATTTTTGGATTATTTGATATATATCGAAATATCGAAATCTCCAAATAATTAAATATCTAGAGATCTCCCAAAATTGATTATTGGTTAGATTGTAAATCTGAAGATCTTTGAATAATCGAGATCGATTTCTTCAAGATTTTTTAAAATACCATACTCTCCCGAGGAGGATTCCATAGGTTCCCTTTCAATCTCTAACCGAAGCTTAAAAATTTTCAAAAAAAAGGAGTTCATTCTCCCAAGGCTCAAAATTAGCCAATCATCGTCTATAAATAGCTAATGACTTCGATCTATACCTTGGAGCTACTCTTATGAACCTTTTCTTTAAATTTACTTCCCTAGCTGCAATTCTCTCCATCTCCGCAGCGGCTATTTCGATCGCTACTCCTGCCTCCGCCCAGTTACTCCCCCAACCTTGGGTCACCATCGGTAGCAAAGATTCTACAGTCACCTACGGTGTTGGTGCCCGGATATTCGATCTTGGTGCCGAGATTGGTACTGGCCCTAATGGTGCCACTGGTGTTGATGTTCTGAAGTTCATTAGCCTACCCGTGGTCTCTCCCTATGTTGGCCTGGGTCTCTACTCTGGTAAAGACTCGATCGCCTATTCCGGGGGGGTGCAGGTTGCTCCCCCAGGCAATATCTCTTATGGTGTTGGCTATCACTCCATTCGCGGCATTAATGGCCAAATTGGAATCCATTTCTAGGCTAGCCACTCCACCATGCTTTTAAACCCCGACCAACGCACCAAAATCGACCGCACTGATGACGAACTGTTTTACAGTCAGCCTCGCTTTGTCACTCATGTGGATGCAGCTTTCATTCAACGTCTGACGGCTCTCTATCGACAAACACTGAAGCCCCAGACCAAGATCCTGGATCTGATGAGTAGCTGGGTCTCCCATTTGCCCGCCGAGATGCAGTTTGCGGAAGTGGTCGGGCATGGTTTGAATGGCGAGGAGTTGGCTCGCAATAACCGTCTCGATCGCTACTTTGTTCAGAATCTCAACAAAGATCTGAAGCTACCCTGCGCCGATGGGGAGTTTGCGGCGGTGTTGAATACGGTTTCGGTGCAGTACTTGCAATACCCAGAGGCCATTTTTGCGGAGATTGCCAGGGTGCTGCAACCCGATGGTATTGCGATCATTAGCTTCTCTAACCGGATGTTTCCCCAAAAGGCGATCGAAGCATGGCGTAATGGTGGTGACGAGCAACATCTGGAGCTAGTCTCTAGCTATATGCGGGCCACACCGGGCCTGAGCGAACCCAGACTCATTGCCCATCGGGGGGGCGGCATAATGCCTTGGCTGAGCTTTACTGACCCCTTCTTTGCAGTCCTAGCTACCAAGGTCTAATCCCTGAATTTAAAAGCCAAAAAAGGACAGAGAGATACAAGTTATCTCTCTGTCCTTTTTTGGGGCGATCCAGAATTTTCTGAATCCTCAAATTCTGGGTTTATTGGGATTTGGGCAGCCCCTGGCTGGGGCTTTCTTAGTCTCTGACGGAGGGTGATAGGTAGGTATAGCGACCGAGGCTGCTTTCGTAGTTTTGTAAGAGCCGCTGGGATTCTTGGAGTGTAATGCGCTTCTCTTGCAATGCCTGCTCTGACTTCTTGCGGATATTTTCCACCAAGTCCTCCGCATCGTACTGTACGTAGCCGACCACTTCCTTCATGGTGTCGCCCTTGACCACATGCTCGATCTGATAACCTTTGGGAGTCAGCTTAATATGCACCGCATTGGTGTCGCCGAACAGATTATGCAGGTTGCCCATGATTTCTTGATAGGCTCCGCCCAAGAACAGACCCAAATAGTAGGGCTTATTCTTCTTCAGATGGTGCAGCTCCAAAACTGGCTTCACATCCCGTAGATCTATGAATTGGTCGATTTTGCCATCACTATCGCAGGTCAGATCCGCCAGAATTCCTCGGCGGGTTGGCTCCTCACCCAAACGGTGGATCGGCATGATCGGGAAAAGTTGATCGATCGCCCAACTATCCGGAGCAGACTGAAAAACAGACATATTTACATAGTAAATTGATGACATCATCTGTTCTAGATCTTCTAGATCATCAGGGACATATTCCAGCTCGTTGATAATATCTAAAATCTTACGGCAGCTAGCCCAGTAGAACTGCTCGGCCCTAGCTCGCTCCGTAATGCTCAGGTAGCCCAAATTAAATCGGTTCAGGGCCTCTTCCTTGAACTGGGTTACATCGTGGTAGGCTTCCTGGAAATTCTCGGTGTTAATGCTGTTGTAGGTTTCCCACAGGTTTCTGATCACCGCATGTTCATTGTCCTCTGGTGGGTGAGGTAGATCGGTGCGGACTTCGCTAGTCCCTAGTACATCGAAAATTAGCACCGATTGATGGGAGGCGATCGCCCTGCCGCTTTCGCTAACTAAGGTGGGCACTGGAATCTTTTTCTCCGCGCAAGCATCCTTCACCTCCGCCACAATGTCATTGGCGTAGTTTTGAATGTTGTAGTTTTTTGAGGCATGGAAATTCGTTTGGGAGCCATCATAATCCACTCCCAATCCGCCACCCACATCTAGATAGCGCATATTAGCTCCCAACTGAACCAGCTCCACATAGATCTTGCTGGCCTCGGAGATGGCATCTTTGATCACCGAGATCGAAGAAATCTGGGAGCCAATATGGAAATGCAGTAACTGCAAACAGTTCAGCATCTTGGCTTCCCGCAGCCGATCGACCACCATGATGATCTCGGGAATTGTCAGCCCAAACTTGGCCCGATCGCCACTGGAACCACCCCAGCGGCCCATCCCCTTGCTATTTAGCTTGGCCCTAATCCCCAGATTTGGTTCGATGCCCAAGGATCGACAAGCCTCGATCGCTAATTCCACTTCTTCGATTTGTTCTAGGACGATGATTGGTGTTTGTCCCAGCTTTTGGGCCAAGATTGCTGTCTCTACGTACTCTCGATCTTTGTAACCATTACAAATAATTAGGGAGCCAGGGGTATCCAAAGTTGCTAAGGCGATCATTAGTTCTGGTTTGGAGCCTGCTTCCAATCCGAACTGAAAGGGCTTGCCGAATTTCACTAAATCTTCTACCAAATGGCGTTGTTGGTTGCACTTAATCGGAAAAACTCCTTTGTAACCGCCATCATAGTTATAACGGGCGATCGCCTTAGCGAAGCAAGCATTTAATCTTTCGATCCGGTCTTCGAGAATGTCGGAAAATCTGATCAACAGGGGCAGGGCGAGGTTCCGATCGCGCAAAGCATTGACTAACTCGAACAAATCCAATGATCCACCCCGATCTCCGCTGGGCGAAACGGTGACATGACCGGCGGCATTGATCGAAAAATATGGCTCACCCCAGCCCTTAATCCGATACTGGTTCTCGCTATCCTCGATCGACCAGGATCCATTCTTGGCTTCCTTGTTCTTCTTTTTCTTCTTGCCCGAGCCATTGGCATGATGCTCGATGGGGATGACCAGTTCGCCATTATCTTCTATTTGAGCCACGTCTAAACCCATGTTTCCCCCTCGCGAATGTCACGAACCTTAAGTGTAGTAGATTTCCCTTGCGGTCAGTCCTACCTAATTTACCCTTTCTGGCCCTAGATGTACCTCGAAATTTACCGGATTGTTGTTCTGTGCCTTTGTATACATAGGAGGTAGATGCACCCTGATTAACCGCTTCAAAACCCTGAGAGGTTTTGAGGCGTTTTTTTTTGCTGCTCGATTGTTGTTCCCGGATACTCCAGTTCCCAGACTGGACATGAACGTGAGAAATATTTGAAATTTATTCCCGATGTGGATCGACAAGCCTTGGATACATAGGAGGTAGATGCACCCTGATTAACCGCTTCAAAACCCTGAGAGGTTTTGAGGCGTTTTTTCTTTGGATGAAATTTGCAAATACTAGTGAATTTATTCCCGATCAATGCTTCTAACTGTTGGATACATAAGTGGTAGATGCACCCTGATTAGACCCTCAGCCCTTGGCTGGGGGTTTTTTCTGGCTAGAATGAAGCTCAGTCCACCCATTCATCTAATCTGCTGACGATCAGAACAATGACAAATTCCTCGATTCAAATCCGGCTCAAGCTCTTTGCCGTTTACCAAGAAGCCCTAGGACTCAGTGAAATTCAGCAGCAATTACCGATCGGCACCACCGCCATCCAGGCCCTCGATCGACTGATCTCTCAATACCCCGACTTGGCTAGATGGCGATCGATCACCCGCCTTGGCGTAAACCTGGATTTCGTAGCACCAGACACTGTGCTCCAAGATGGTGATGAATTGGTCTTGATTCCACCGGTTAGCGGTGGTTGACCTTGAAAAGGTAGGGGCTGCTTTCAACCTCGCCCCTACTGTTTTTATGCTGCCTTGGTGCCGTTGTACTTCAACAAAATTCCTTGCTGACCGATGATAAATCCCTGTTCTGGTGTGAAAAAGAGAATCTTGTAGAGGTTAGAAGGCACGTTCTGCACCTCATAATCCTTCTCCCAAGTCTCACCGCCATCAGTGCTGCGCAGCAGATTGCTACTACCACCAGAAACCCAGATCTCCTCAGGCGTCCGATAGGCTAAATCCAGCAGACCCATATTGTCTTTCTTGCCAGGGAAAACCGCTTCCTTCCATTCTTCCGCACCGGTATCGTCGCTAAACTGTAATTGACCGCCCCGCGCTAACATCCAGAGTCGATCCCCTTCCCTGGTAAAGCCCATGCTAGAAACCCGGCGAGAGCTATTGCGGTTGTGGGGTTCCCATGCCTCATTCCCTGGCTTCCAGACCGAGTAGAAGTTCCCCTTGGCCGAGACGGCTACATACTTGCCATCGATCGATCTGTTGATGGTTCGGAACAAACCGACCGATTCGTTAACCATGGCTTTCCAGTTCTTGCCGCCATCGGTAGTGCGATAGATCGCGCCCACATTCGTACTCATTTCGGCGCTGCCTTTTTCTAGTGCGTCGACGGTGCTAGGTACACCTGGTAGTTTGGCGCTCAAGGGCAGATTTTGCCAGTTAGTACCACCATCTGTAGTGTGCAAGAGTAAGGCCGGTTCGCCTACGATCCAGCCCTCGTCTCCCTTAAAGCTCACGGAGTTGAAACGGTACTTCTGGTCGCCCAACTCTAGCTTGCGATTTTCCCAAGTACTGCCGCTATCCTTGGTTTCCAAAATGGTGGCATCGCTACCTACCACCCAGCCATGCTTCAAGTCGCTGGTGAATGACAGATCTTGCAGGTTGGACTTGGTGGGCAACTGGAGTGATTCCCAAGGACTGCTTTCTAGGGCTGGAGCCTTCACGCAAGAGACGCAGAGGACAGCGATCGCCAATAGCATGGCAATCTGGTTAAAAATTTTTGAGAACGAATTCATAGGTCTTTAGTTTAAAAAAAGTTTAGGAAGTTAATTTAAGCTGTACAAGCTCAGAAAGAAAACAATGCCCATCGCCAACGCCGTGAAGATCAGCACGTTCTTTTGGCTCGGTGTCATATTGTTAACGCCAAAGCCGTAGCCCAGATTTTCCTCGAAGCCGGATGCCTTAGTCTTCGGCCCAACGTTGTTAAATGCGGATTTTTTGGCCTGACAGACTGGGCAGCGCCACACGATGCTGATGTCGTCAAAGGGCGTTCCGGCAGCAATTCCACCTTTGATGTCACCCCGCTCCGGTTCGTAGACGTAGCCACAGGATTTGCACTCAAAGCAGTCCGCACTGTTATCTGGGACTATAATAGCCGCCTCAGCGGCTTCTAAATTTTCTGATTCTCGATCGCTCATCTGGCACTGGGGTGGAACGGCAACTTTGCTACTCCCAGATTATGACATGAAAATATTAAGGGATGTAAAGAAAATTGTTGCTTTCTGAACAAGACCAAAATTAAATATACTGAGATCGTTGGCATCCTGCGCCTTTCCGAAACTTCTGAGTGCCACCCTCGTCTTTCTTAGTTACGACCGTCTTAGTCCCTGGTCCTTCGCCACCCATCTACCGAGGCTTTATGTTTTTTGTGCAACGCTCTAAAAATCCGCGAGCCAAGCTCATGGCTCGTCGCCGTCTGGGTAGTCTCATTGGTCGTTGGAGCTTGGCAGTGGTGTTGGCGATCGGGGGTGGTATTGTGCCTAGTCCTATTCCGATCTTGGCCCAGAGTGAGTCGGGCATTCGGATCAAAGCCCTGCGCCAGGAAGCTAACTCCAAAACCCAGATCGTGACGGCTCGCGATAACGTCCAAATTTCCTACCCAGCTCGGCAGCTTCAGGCCCGCGCTGACTTTGCTCAGTACCTAATTAAGGAGCAGCGGTTGGTGCTGAGCGGCAATGTCTATGTCCGCTACCAGAATGGCAATAGTCTCCAGGGCGAAAGGATTGTCTACACGATCAAGGATGGTCAGTTCACCATTCTGCCCAAATCTGGTCAGCCAGTGGAAGCAGTTTATAATGCAGCGACGGGCAACCAGGCACCTCAAGAAGTGGTGATTCGCTCCGATCGGCAAGAGGCTAACTCCAAGACCCAAATAGTCATTGCCCGCGACAACGTGCAAATTTCCTATCCCGCTCAACGTCTACGGGCCAAGGCTCAGAGAGCCCAATTCTATGGTAAAGAACAAAAAATCGTGCTCAGTGGTAATGTGGTAGCCGTCCAGAAGGGGAATAGTATTCAAGGTGAAACTCTCACTTACTCCATCAAGGAAGGCCAGTTTGTGGCCACTCCGCGTCGTGGCGGCAGCGTAGAATCTATCTACATTGTGCCCGATGACAACGCTAACCCCTAGACCAGCTAACCTGTGAAAATAGTCTTAGATAACGTGCAAAAGACCTACGGGAAGCGGCAGGTCGTGAAACGGGCCAGCTTGTCTGTTGCTCAAGGCGAAGTCGTTGGTCTGCTCGGCCCGAATGGGGCCGGAAAAACCACTACTTTTTATATGGCCGTAGGTCTGGAAAAGCCCACCAATGGCAAGGTCTGGCTGGATGATCGGGATGTCACTAAGCTCTCGATCCACCAGCGGGCCCGCTTGGGCATTGGTTACTTGGCCCAAGAGGCCAGCATTTTTCGCCAGCTAACGGTGCTCGAAAATATTCTGCTGGTGATGGAACAGACCGGGATTCCTCGCCGGGAATGGAAGCAGCGGTTGGAGTATCTGATCAGTGAGTTCAGTCTCTACAAGGTGGTCAACACCCTGGGTGGTCAGGTTTCCGGGGGCGAGCGGCGGCGGACGGAGTTGGCGCGGGCGCTGGCGGCGGGCTATGATGGCCCGAAGTTCCTGTTGTTGGACGAACCCTTTGCGGGGGTCGATCCGATCGCCGTTTCCGAGATCCAAAAGATCATTGCCGGTTTGACTAAGCGGAATATGGGCATCTTGATTACTGACCACAATGTGCGCGAAACTTTGGCCATTACTGATCGGGCTTACATTATGCGCGATGGTGAGGTCTTGGCTTCCGGTACGACCGAAGAAATGTATGGCAATCCTCTGGTGCGTCAATATTATTTGGGTGATGAATTCCAGCTCTAGTAATTTGCTATGGTTTCCAAACTTCGGGTCATCAATTTCTTTTTCCCCAATGTGTCGGTCATGGACCGCTACATTTTTATTCAGCTCTTGTTGCCCTTTTTATTCGGGGTGGGAGCCTTTTCGTCGATCGCCACTTCTGTGGGTAGCGTGTTCGAGCTAATCCGGCAGGTCACCCAGTTCGGGTTACCCCTGGAGGTGGCGGTGAAAGTGCTGCTGCTGACCATGCCGGAGTTCATTGGCTATTCTTTTCCGATGTCCATGTTGCTCTCGACGATGATGACCTTTGGGCGGCTTTCGGGGGATAGCGAAATTATTGCTTTGCGCAGTGCGGGCGTGAGTGTCTACCGGCTCATTATGCCTGCGTTGTTACTGAGCCTGATGGTGACTGGCATGACTTTTGTGTTGCAGGAGGCGTTGGTGCCGGCGGCGAAGGTGGAGGCGGCGGCAACGTTGGATCAGGCTCTGAAGCAGGAGAAGCCTTCGTTCCAAAAGGAAAACATCATCTATCCGGAGTTTGCGGAGGAGAAGTTGCCCGATGGTACTAAGTCTCGTAGTTTGGTGCGGCTGTTCTATGCAAAACAGTTCAATGGTCGGGAGATGACGGATGTGATGGTGGTCGATCGCTCTCGGGGCAATATCAGCCAGGTGATCAATGCTAAATCTGGGAAGCTGGATATTGGCAAGAAGCTCTGGGAGTTTTTGGATGGGACGGTTTATGTGATCGATCCAAAATCTGATAATTCGACGAAGAGTCGGTTTCAAAGTTTGAAGGCAGATCTGGGTAAAACTCCTTTGGAGGTGGCGGCACCGGAGCGGAAGCCGGAGGAGATGAATGTGATGGAATCGATCGCCTATCTGGATGTGCTGCGAGCCAAGGCCGATTTTAAGGCGTTGAATACTTTCCAAATTCGGATTCAACAAAAGTTGGCGCTGCCTTTTGTCTGCACGATTTTTGCGATTATTGGTTCGGCGGTGGGCATTCGGCCTCAGCGGGGTGGTAAGGCCACCAGCTTTGGGGTGAGTCTATTGCTGATTTTTGGCTATTACCTGATTATGACGGTGATGGGTGGTTTGGGTGAGGTGGGATATCTATCGCCGCTTTTGGCGGGCTGGATTCCGAATATTCTAGGGGTTGCTGTTGGTGTATATTTGCTGACGAAGACTGCTCGTTAATTGTTTTTTTGATTTGGATTAAAACTATGGCCGACCATTGTTTTGTTTGTTTTCGATCGGGTTCTGTGGATCTTGATCAAGCCGCTGATGCATTGGCCTCTACTGGTTGGCCGCTGAAGATCGAGCGGGGCCGTCAGTGGGATAATGATTGTTTGTTTGTCAGTCCGGCTAATGGCGACAGCCCAGATCGACTGCTGAGTATCTCTTATGTCAGTGGAGCGGAGGTGGCGATACGGGCTTTCGCCCAGGCTAGCGCCAACGAGGCAGCAGAAATTGCTGCGGAGAACAGTCATGCTCAGTCGTTATTGCCCTGCGATGCTCGATTTGAGATTGCGATCGACGATCTGGATGCAGTATTAGATGAAATAAATACGTTGATTGAGGTGCAATCGGTGTTGGGCGATCTAACCGGAGGCTTTGTTTTTAATACTTGGAATGGTAATTTTTTGGATGGGGAATAAATCTGGCTCTCAATTTGGTGAGTTAAGACCGACTTTGATAAATTGTTCTGAATCGTCTTCTGTGTATGGATTATACTCTTGATTATGTTGATATTGTTTCATTGCGCCATCAATGGATTTGGAATCTATCAGGTGCAATCGATGATGTTCCAAATTGCGTAGCAGCTTGCTGCGTAATTGCCGGTGTTCCAGACCAAAAACGATATCACTAGTGCATTAGCTCTAGATTGCGCTTGGAGAACCCCTGTCGATCACAAGGAAAATAGGGCAACAACTTGTTGCCCTATTAAGACAAATGTTCTTGCTGTATTGGTTGCAAGGCGAGGTTAAGCACTATGTGGTGGAGCTTCTCCAACGGAGAGTCGCACAGAACCGACAGACCGACCAGCGCTCCAATTCCCATTGGGGAGTGCAGCAAGTGCATTGGGGGCAGGTGCGGCGCTCGTGGTTGTAATCGATCTGGTCTAAAGTTTCTGTGGGTAAGGCTGCTGCCTGCCAGCGACTGCTACTAAAACGCAAATCCTGCAGGGGCTGAGTCAACTTGCCATTCAAGATCACCAACAGCGATCGGCGCTGCCAGTTACAATGGTTTGCCAAGCTGGCATTGGCCGTAGCCACCTGGAGCAGATCGCCCTGGCGGGTGCGCGGATAGATTTGCTGAGCTAGGTCTGCAACGGATTGGTTGCCAATCCTTAGCCGCTCCAGCACCTCCGGCCACACATCCAAAATTTCCTGCCAAGCACGGTAAGTTTCCCAGGCCGGTTCGTGGGTAATATCCGTAACGATCTTCCCGATCGATCCTAAAGACATCTGCGGCTAGCGGTGAGTTACCGCCAATGATAGTTAAAATGTATCCTGATTTTAGCGCGGAAATCCGCTCTAGACCAAAGTACCCAACCTTGCCAAAATGGCTAGGAACTTTACCCCACAATCAACCTGTCCTAAATGATACAACCAGTGTCCTTTAAGGGTAAATTGTAGGAATATCCCCCGCTCATTTCCGCCATTGGCAATAGCCTGGGCGACAGCTCGTATCGGTTCTTTTTTGTTCATCCCCGCCTAGCCATGAGCCAAGCTTCCCTCGAAATATCTGCCAGCCTCGAACCCCTGCCCTTTCAAGTCCAGCAGGCACTCAGTACTCTGGATCTAGAGCCGGAAAGGGAGCTAGAGAGGTATCGACTCTACAAGCATGGCGATCTGGAATCTTTGCCTGTCGATGCTTCCCAGTCCCATGGTGACGAATCATTGCGGCCGCTCATTGACACTACCGATGAAGAAGAGGAAGAAGAGTACGAAATAATTCCGCCTTCCCAACCTTTTGCCATCCGCGAACCCGAACCCCAGCCCCAACCTAGCGAACCTTTTGTGCCTGGTGAATTGGTCTTATCCAGCCAGTTGCAAGACGATGAGAGCTTGGATCTGAGCTTTGTTTCTCCCGGCGAGATTGCCCAGAACCACAACGAATATCTACCAGCCTCTAAGGAGCTGTGGCGGAGCTTGGGGCAACCGGAGCCAGCAGCTGAGCCAGAAAAGAAATCTAGGTGGCGATTGCCCGTGGCGATCGGTTCCACGGCGATCGCTGTCGCCTCCGTTGCGGGGATGACCTACGTTAATACGCACCCAGCCCTGTTACAAAAAGTGCCGATGGTGGCTCAGTTGACTGCCACTCCCGCTCCCATCCAGATTCCTCCCGGCCAGAGCTTACAAGGGCCAGACCTCTCGATGGGTGAGTTCACCGAACTCTCCTTAGCCAACATTAATGGTATTACTTTACCGGGAACTGTGCAGCCAGTGGCCGCTGCACCGATCGCTGCGACCGCTAATCCCACGACCGGATCCGTGGCTCCGCCAGTTAATCCTGCCTCGGCCGTAGCCACCACTAAAGCACCGCCACCTGCTACCACCTTGGCCACGGCTCCTGCAACTACATCAAATAATCCTACTCTGGCCGATAGCCTCATTCGCAACCTGTTGCCTGCCAATATTCAGCAGCTAAATGTCCGTCCGGTGGCGGCTCCCAAGGCCGAGACGAAGGCTCCGGAAACCAAGCCATACACTCCAGCGACCAGCATGTCTTTGCAGCCTCAAAGTGTTGCCGCAAGCAGCTATCAGGTAACCACCGAGTACCAAAGTCCTTCTACCTTGGCCAAGATTCAAGCTCTTGTGCCGAAGGCTACGGTCAGCGGCAACAAAATCAAATTAGGTACCTTTAAAAATAAATCCGAGGCGGAGGCGATCGTCAAACGTCTAGCCCAAAAGGGTTTTACCGCTAATTTCCATTGATACTCCCTACCCCGCTTGCGCTGAGGGTAGGGATTCTTCCATCAATGATGCACCTTGCCCACGCAGGTTTGCACCAGCGAGAGTAGAGGGTATGTCTCCAGAAGCGTTTACGACCTCAAGGATCGAAGTTCCGACGTGCCCCGTCGTACTTATTGCTTTGGTCAATATGTTGAGTGCAGCGTTGTGGTCGCGATCTAGCAAGCAGCCGCATTGACAAGCGTGGGTGCGAGCAGACAAAGACTTCTTAACCACAACAGCACAGCTAGAACATTCCTGGCTGGTGTAGGCTGGATTCACTAAAACAGTGACCCGTCCAAAGATCCGCCCGAATGTTTCTAGCCAAACTCTAAATTGATACCAGCCCGCATCTGAAATCGATTTCGCTAAACAATGATTCTTCACCATGTTTCTCACTCTTAAATCTTCATAGGCTACTAAATCGTTAGATCTGATTACGCACCGCGCTAATTTTACAGCGTGGTCTTCGCGTTGCCGACTTATTTTAAGGTGGATTTTACCTAGCTTAATTCGAGATTCGATGCGATTTCTTGAGCCTTTTACTTTGTGAGAAACTAGGCGTTGCACCCGTCTCATCTTTACTTCACCAGCACGGTAAAATTTAGGATTTTCAAGCTCTAAACCATTTGAGTCAGTATAGAAACTTTTCAGTCCTACATCTAATCCAATTGTGCTACCAGTGGCAGGTAAAATCTCTGTTCTGCCAACAGCAATGCAAAATTGAACGTAGTAGCCATCTGCTCTTTTTACCAACCTGACGATTAAAATTTACTCGCAGGACATCATCTTGGATCTCAATTTGGTAGCTGGACATGAACATCTCTCTTGATGAATTCTCCTCATCTTAGCGGAGTCCAGAAAGGGGGTCTTCTGCTCAGCTTGTACTACCCATAAGTACTGGAGGCAGCTCCCAAACCCACCCAGAAATGGTCTTTGCTCCGGGGGAAGAATATCTCCGCTAGAATGTGGGGGCAAACGCTACCTCGGCTATCTATGAGCAACGCACTCTATCAGCAAATCCAAGAATTCTATGATGCCTCCAGTGGCCTCTGGGAAGAAGTCTGGGGCGAGCACATGCATCACGGCTACTACGGAGCGGATGGCAAAAAGCAGATCGAGCGGCGGCAGGCCCAGATCGACCTGATCGAAGAACTGCTGACTTGGTCGCTCCCCACCGCCTCTCGACCCACAAATATTCTCGATGTGGGCTGCGGGATTGGTGGCAGCAGCCTTTACTTAGCCGACAAGTTTCAAGCGCAGGTGACGGGCATTACGTTGTCTCCGGTACAGGCCGATCGAGCTAGCGAACGGGCTAAATCAGCAGGCTTATCGGCGCAAGCGCATTTTAAGGTGGCCAATGCTTTGGAAATGCCCTTTGCTGACAATAGCTTCGATTTTGTCTGGTCTTTGGAAAGTGGCGAGCACATGCCAGACAAAGCTAAGTTTTTGCAGGAGTGCTACCGAGTGCTGAGGCCTAGTGGGAGAATGATGCTAGCCACTTGGTGTCATCGCGAAACCGCTTCTAAGCCCCTAACGGCTGAGGAACAAAAACATCTTCAGGACATCTACCGAGTATATTGCTTACCCTACGTTATCTCCCTTTCCGAATACATCACCATTACGGAGCAATGTGGTTTCCAGGATTTGCGCAGCGCTGATTGGTCCACGGCGGTGGCTCCTTTTTGGGACGTGGTGATCAATTCGGCCATTACGCCTCAGGCTGTTCTCGGCCTCTTTAAAGCGGGCTGGAAAACGATTCAAGCAGCTATCTCCCTCAAGCTGATGAGTGGTGGCTATGCGCGGGGCTTGATCGAGTTTGGCATTATCACAGGCATTAAGAAAAGTTGAGATCGGAATCTCTTTCTATCTAAATCACGTATCTGTTGGTAGCATCGCCACCAATGCGATCGCGATCTACGAAAGATGTCCATTACCCAGTGCTGTTATGGAAATCGATTATATTCACTTCTATGTAAAGTCTGCGGAGGCTCTGCGCGACTGGTTCATGGAGAAGATGGGGCTGCAATGTTTGGCCAATCACAGCAGTGTTCATACTACTACTTACTTGGTGGGCAACGACTATTTCACCTTCTGGATTTCTGCACCCTTAAATGGGTCGAGTCCGGTGGCTGCTTATTTGCGCGAGCATCCAGCAGGGGTCAAGGATATTGCTTTTCGAGTACCGTGTTTAGATTTAGTGAGACAGAGAATTCAGGAATTTAATGGCCTTATTCTGGCCGATGGGGGCCATTGGTTGCGCGTTGGGGGCTGGGGATCGATCGAACACACCATCCATCAAAGCGTTAGCGAAAGCTCGGGGCGATCGCAGATCAAGAGCGACCCCCACCACCCAGATCTCCTCACCGGCATCGATCATGTGGTTCTGAATGTCCATACCAACGATCTAGCCGCAGCAGTTAAATGGTATCAAGATCTCTTTGATTTCCAAGTCCAACAAGATTTTCAAATTCAAACAGCCAAATCAGGACTGAAGAGTAAAGCCTTGACCAGTGGGCCGATTCGCTTCAATATCAATGAACCGATTGAGCACAGTTCCCAAATTCAGGAGTTCCTGGATGCCAACGGTGGGCCGGGAATTCAGCATATTGCTTTGCACAGCAACGATATCATCCAAGCTGTCGATGGAATGCAACAGCGGGGTTTAGCTTTCTTGCCGGTGGCTGGGAGCTATGATGGCTGGATAGCGAATCCGACCCTGACCCCTGAGGAATGTTTGGCGATCGAACGGCTGCAAATCTTGGTGGATTGGGTACCCCAGTCCCCAAAATCCGTATTGATGCAAACCTTCACTCAGCCCATTTTTGCCGAACCAACCTTTTTCTTTGAAATCATCGAACGCCGCCATCAAGCCGTCGGTTTTGGAGCCGGAAATTTCCAAGCCCTCTTTGAAGCGATCGAAGAATCCACAAAAAAGACCACTGCATTAGACTGATGAATCCTGGGTACTGCGAGAAAGTGTTCATGCCGCTCCATAAGAACATTGCTACCAAAGCTATCCCTAGGGTGCTAGAATTCGTCCAGATCCACATCTAGCGTCTCAAATTCCTAGCTGCTGGATCTGAGCAACTACTACCATCCCATCCTGCGAGCTATGCAAACTCCCCTCGGTACCGTCATCCAAGGATCGCTGACCGGCGGCTTAGACGTCAAACTGCATCCCGGCATCTCCGTTGAAGACATGCGCGTGGGCAAATTTCTGGTAGTCAAAGGGCATAAATACGAATTCTTCTGCCTGCTCACCGATGTGGAGCTAGGTACCAGCAGCGAGAGAATTCTGATCCATCCCCCCGATCCCGAAGACGACTTCTTGCAGGCCGTGCTTTCCGGTAGCACCACCTATAGCACCATCAACCTCGCCCCCATGCTGATGACCCATCGGCCCGAGGCAACCTTCCATAGTAACGGTCGTGGCTCCAAGACTCGCAACGAACTCGAAGGCATCACCGCCGAAATGCATAATTCTCTGGCTTCCTACCAAGCCAACAGCAACACCGAACTAGAGCTACTCCCAGTCAAAACCATTCCCAGCCACTTCAGCCAGGTCTATGATGCCAGCGAGGAAAACTTTCGCACCATCTTTGGCTGGGAAGACGACCCCAACCGCAAAAACTTCGCGATCGGCCAACCATTAGATGTTGAAGTTCCAGTCTGCCTCGATCTCAATCGCTTTGTAGAACGCAGTAATGGGGTCTTTGGTAAATCGGGCACCGGCAAATCTTTCCTGACCCGGCTACTGTTGGCCGGTGTGATTCGCAAGCAAGCTGCTGTCAACCTGATTTTTGATATGCATTCGGAATATGGCTGGGAAGCGGTGGCCGAAGGCAAAAATGTCTCTACTGTCAAAGGTTTACGCCAGCTTTTCCCCAACGATGTAGTAGTCTATACTCTCGACCCCGACTCCAGTCGGCGGCGCGGCATTCGCGATGCACGGGAGCTGTTTTTGAACTACGACCAGATCGAAGTGGAAGATATTCAGCTGGTGGGACGAGAGTTGGATCTGTCCGAAGCCAGTATCGATAACGCTAATATCCTGTATGGTGAGTTTCGGAATCGTTGGATTGCCGAGTTATTGGATATGAATAATGAAGATATCAAAATGTTCTGCGAAGAAAAGCGCGGCAACCTCAGCTCGATCATGGCCCTTCAACGCAAGCTGTTGCGGCTGCAAAAGCTCAAATACATCAAACCTGATAGCCGTCAAAACTTTATCGAAGAAATGCTCAAGAATATCGATGCCGGTAAGAGCATCGTGATTGAATTTGGCAATCAAACTGACATGCTCTCCTATATGTTAGTGACCAATATGATCACTAGACGGATCCATGCTCGCTATGTGGAAAAGGCCGAGCGCTTTTTGCAGACTAAGAATGCGATCGATCGTCCCCGCCAACTGATGATCGTAATTGAAGAAGCCCACCGCTTTCTAGATCCGGCGATCGCTCGCAGCACTATCTTTGGCACGATCGCCCGAGAAATGCGTAAATATTTCGTTACATTGCTAGTGATCGACCAGCGGCCTTCGGGAATCGATCGAGAAATCATGTCCCAGATCGGGACGCGGATTACGGCATTGATCAACGATGAAAAGGATATCGATGCGATCTTTACGGGGGTTTCCGGTGGCCAGAATCTGCGATCGGTATTAGCCAAGCTAGATTCTAAGCAACAAGCTCTCGTCCTCGGCCATGCGGTACCGATGCCCGTAGTAGTGCGCACTCGCCCCTACGACCAAAAGTTCTATGAGGATATTGGCTGTGGCACTTGGAGCGATAAAACTAACGAACAAGTAGCAAAGGAGGCCAAACTAGCTATGGCCGATTTGGGGTTCTAAGGATCATATTTGCCCTCACCCCAGCCCTCTCCCAAGTTTGGGAGAGGGAGCAGGAGTGCCAAGTTATTTACTAAGCAATCCCTCTCAGTTAGTCTTGGAAGACTTGCTAGTTGGCGATCTTGCTGGATCTATGGTTGCAATAAATGGCGGATGTGTCACGCAAAAAAGTGTGGCAAATTGGTGTTTACTGTGATCTGCATCATCCGTTGGCTAAAACTTTGCAAGTCGGTGGAGAGCAATCCGAGTCCTTGAAAATCACTATATTTAATCCCCACTCCGACTCTCCTATGGATTCCGAAAAACAGGTCAAAGTAAAGTTCCCCATGTGGTCTTACCTCAATCAGCCCCTTTTCCACCCTAGTTTCAAGGTGATGTGGAATCCGCTGGTTTTTCGATCGGCCTACCAAAGACGTCTGTTAGAGCGCTGCGTGCAAAAAGAATCGCCACGCAATACTAATTCTCACCGCCGCTAGGCGATCTCTAAATATTTTCCGATGGGTTTGTTGGAACGCGGATGAAGCTTAGCTTCATCCGCTTTTTTTATGTATTTAGCGGAGCTGGATGTCATCAAGGGGGGATGTATAAGTTGGGATAACTTGAGAGTATGCTAAAGATCTAGGGCTCAAGCAATTTAGAGGATTAATTTTGAAATCAATTGTTGTCGGTCTAACGTTACTCTTCTCCCTCGCTTTGCCGGGACATGCGGAGACCTTTGACGGTCTAGATGCCAATTGTCGCCCTGCTCCTAACTCCCCGGAGGAATGGAAGCTGGAGAAAACCTATCAATTTAGTCACCAAGGAAAATCCTACCGACTGGTTTGGTCGCGTACCCAAGATGCTGGCGGTTCCTTCTGTTTGGTGCAAGGGAAGACGGTGCAACCGATCGCTGCTAGATACCTAGATGCCTATGTGGATCGGCTCGATCGGCTCAGTGCCAAAGTTTTCACTTTCCAAGTTCATGATGGCAATGGTGACAATGTCCCGGTTAGGAAGTATCGGCTAGACCTGAGCAATCCCCGGCGATCGAAAGTTACGCTGCTCAAGCAATGGCGGGAGTAGCTTGCCCTCACCCCGCCCTCGCCTTTGGCTCTGGCCCCCCTAGGGAGCCGGAGCCAACAGCGGAGTCTCTAGCTCCCTCTCCCAAACTTAGGAGAGGGCTGGGGAGAGGGCCAGCCAATGCCGAACCCTAACCATCATTCTCCTGTCCCCATGGTTGCCCCTGCTTTCACCATTCAGCGCGCTCCCCAGATAATTCAAATCTTCTCAGAAGACCTTGGTAACGGCATCCACCTACCCATGGTGCTCATTCCCCCTGGCGAGTTTCTGATGGGTGCACCAGCCAATGAACTAGATAGTCACAATAATGAAAGACCCCAGCACCTAGTCAAGATCGAGCAGCCCTTTTTCATGAGCCAATGCCCCATCACCCAAGCCCAATGGCAAGCCCTGATGGGAAAGAATCCCGCGCACTTCACCGGTAATCTCAATTTGCCCGTAGAATCTGTAAGCTGGCAAGATGCTCAAGAATTTTGTCGAAGACTGAGTGACAAAACTAAGCGTTCCTATGGTTTGCCCTCCGAAGCCCAATGGGAATATGCCTGTCGAGCGGGCACCACGACTCCCTTCCATTTCGGTAAAACTATTGATGCAGAAGTAGCCAATTATTGCGCCGCAGAATTGGATATTGGAGGGGATATTTATTCAGGTAAATACGATCGAGGGGCATTCGGTTTGTTTCGCCAGCAAACAACTCCTGTCGGTTCCATGGGGGTCTCTAATGCCTTCGGCTTGTATGACATGCATGGCAATGTTTGGGAATGGTGTGAAGACGATTGGCATGATGATTATGGGGGTGCTCCGAATGATGGTTCTGCTTGGATTGCTTCTACGTCTAGCTGGAGTAGTACAAAAGTACTGCGCGGCGGTTCGTGGGGCAACAATCCTAGGGACTGCCGTTCTGCTTGTCGGTACAGGGGCGATATAGTTAATCGTGACTTCAGCCTCGGTTTTCGAGTCGTGTATGTCCCCGCCAGGACTTCCTAGCTCTCTGATTCTTTTGCCCTCATCATCCCCAACCCTTCTCCAAAACTTGGTTGTGGGGGGCCAGCGCCTATGGATGGGGGGGGGTGTGGGCAAGCCAACCAAATTGTCAAAAAAAGTGTCGATCGCGGTTTAACACCTGCTGCATAGAGCACAATACTAGTAAAGAACTCTGTAGCGAGGTTGAACCTTATGATCATCTGGGTAAATGAACAGCGTGATGCTCTCGGTCTGATGTACTCTTGCATTGCTTCCCGCAGTGAAGAGTTGGCCCAGGAATGCCATCGCTCCTTCGATGCCAACCTCAGCGAAGAACAAAAACGTCTGGGCTGGGTTGCAACCCTGCGCACCGTGGAAGATTGGGACCAGGTACCAGTGAATTCTCTGAAGCTGGGCTAGTTGGTTTTTCCCGACGATCCGGTAAGATTGGGGATGGCCAAAATCTACAATCTTACTTAGCTATGTCTTTGAATCCCGTCCGCCCCGTTCTGTGGGAAAACGATCGCGTGCGCTTGATCGACCAGAACCGTTTGCCCCACGAAATTACCTGGGTAGACATCGATCGCAGCGACGATATGGCTGTGGCCATTACTACCATGATCGTGCGGGGTGCTCCGGCGATCGGCGTGGCGGCGGCCTATGGCATGTACTTAGGAGCCAGGGAGATCCAGACGGACGATTTCCCTCCGGGAACGCTCCGCGAACGAGCGCAGTTCTTGAGCGAGCTAGAAAAAATTGCCGTGAAGCTGCGCGCTACTCGGCCCACGGCGGTCAATTTGTTCTGGGCGATCGATCAGATGATGAAGGCGGCCCAAAATGCTAGTGGCGACGTGCCAGGGATCCGGCAGACCCTACTGGAGACCGCCAAAACTATTAATGCCGATGATATCCGCACCTGTGAGGCGATCGGTGACCATGGGCTGGCGGCATTGCCGAAGAGTCCTGCAAAATTGCGGCTATTGACTCACTGCAATGCGGGGGCTTTGGCGACGGCGGGTTATGGAACTGCTTTGGGGGTAGTGCGATCGGCTTGGCGGGATGGTCGCCTGGAGCGACTTTATGCGGATGAGACGCGGCCCCGGTTGCAGGGTGCGAAGCTGACCACTTGGGAATGCGTGCAGGAAGGAATTCCAGTTACTTTGTTGAGCGATAATATGGCCGCCCACTGTATGTCTAAGGGGATGATTGATGCGGTGGTGGTGGGGGCCGATCGGATTACGGCCAATGGTGATGCGGCGAATAAGATCGGTACCTATGGTCTGGCGATTATTGCTCAGGCTCACAATGTACCTTTCTTTGTGGCGGCTCCCCTGTCTACCATTGATTTTAGTTTGGCCGATGGGGGGGCGATCGAAATTGAGGAGCGAGACCCCAAGGAAGTCTCCCATGTGGGTGCGACGGTCATTTGTCCGGCGGGTGTGGAGTTTTTTAATCCGGCTTTCGATGTGACCCCGGCGCGTCTGATTGCTGGGATTGTGACGGAATTTGGGACTTTCGCGCCGGGAGATTTAGGACAACTTCGTAGCAAGGTCTAGTAATTCAACTTGTCCTGATCGATAGAACGACATGGTAGAACATCTGTTGGAATTTATCGAATATGATAGCGAACAATATCACCAGGCTGCATTGCTTAGATATCATCTGTTCTATGCAGGTAATTGCTCAACTTAGAAGAAATGCTGGTTGCAGAAGTTGTTGTCCGAGGAACTTGACTGGAAATCGTAAACTTTGGGATTTTTGGTGCCCAAGGACCTCGAAAGGGGGTTGCCGAGCATTGATTTCTCTAGGTTAAGCCATTACACATTGAGATTGGAGTTGACCCCATTGGATAGAGATTCAACAATTATGTCTGAATCTTTAGGTCAGGAATCCCCGTGCGTTTACGCCGGGGAGGATGTCAACAACCTTAGCCTTTTCTCTTTTTGCCACCAGCCTCATGTTCAGGATTGATTTGCTCCCCAGAGTTACTGCTTGTCCGGATATTGACAATGCGGGCACCGCTTCGATCGATCTGTTGCATGAATTCGTTCATCCGACCAAAGGGCACCTGCACAAACATGGTGTCGCTATGACGAATTTCATGGCTATTGTTAACCGTTTGATCGCTCTGGCGTAGCCCCGTCACTTCATAAACAAATACCCGACTGTCTGTCGCGCGGGAGGACAAGATAGAACTTCCTAGCATGTGCGAGTCTCCTCGATAATAATAATAATGATGTAATTGGGAAAGGTAGGTCGATTCCCCGACCTACCAAAATATTCCTACTTCGCGAGCGCGATACTGGCTACTTTGCCACCCAACTTATTGATTTGTTGAAGGGTGTTATTTAACTGCTCGTAGGGCACCACAAACACCCGATTGCTCCGCCGGACCATGGGGTAGCGCGGGGTGATCGTCCCCGCCACCTCGATGCGGTACAGGCGGCTATCGCCAAACATCGATGGGCCAAAGGCACTCTTGGGTGTCACGTTCTTGGCCGAGGCTTGGTAAGCAAAGCCCGGTGCCCCCGTACCAGAGGTGGAAACCACTGCGGAGGTAGTACCTCGGGCTAATTCCGTAGCCAAGCGAGAAGCGGTCCCAGCGATCTGGGAAGTATCGCTAGTGGCATAGCCCCGGTACAGCTTAAAGATCCGGGGGAAGCCAGACATCTGCTGTCCAGTCTGGGTCCCAAAGCCCCGGTAGTAGGGAACTACAAAATCCCCAAAACTCGCTTCATATTCTGCCGAATCCAGATAGGAATCGATATCTGCATCATAGCCAGCGTTTTGGTAGCGATCGAGGTGTTCGATTACTTCCAGCTCACTGTAAGGAGCACGACCCAAAAGATGCTTAAAGTTTAGCTCGATCGTTCTGGTGTGGAAATGGGGATAGAAGAACTTTTTCTTATAAAGCTCGGACTTAGCCAAAGCCCGCACAAATTCGCGCACCGACAGTTGGCCATTGACCAACAGCGAATCCATTGCTGTGAGTCGATCGGCAGCCAAAATATGGGCGTTGCCTAAGACATGGCGATAAATGCCATTGAGGACAGTTTGAGCTTCCTCATTCGTGAATTTGGGTCGTAGTTCGATCGGTTGCATATCCGCAAAGGCCGCGCTGCCTAAACGGGATGCTGCAGTTGTAATAGCCACAGCCAATTCTCCTAAGGTATTAAAGGTGTATAGTTATGCTTGGGTAATATCCACAATCCGGCATCCTCTTTGGTTCAGCCGCTGCATGGTGGGTGATAGTTGCTCGTAAGCAACCAGATATTCGCTGACACTGCGACGCACTTGGGTCGTGCGGCTGCTAGCCCCTTGGGTCACCCGGATCCGATAGAGCTGGCCTCGGCTTCCACCATGAACACCTGTCAACTCACCACCATTGGTCGCCGTGCGTAGGGGCTTTGCCATATTCCTGGCCAGTTCTGCGGTCAAGCTGCCTTTACTGTTGCCATTGGCTCGATCGCTGCTAGCGTAACCGCGATATAGTTGGAACAACCGGTTGAAGCCTACGGTTTTTTGTCCCAGCGGAGTGCCAAAGCCTTTGTGATAGGGCACTGTCATCTCGCCGAAGTTGCTGAGGTACTCATCAGAATCCAGATAGGAATTAATCTCTGCTTCATATCCATGCTCTAGGAAAAGATTGACATGGGCAGAAATTTCCGCCTGATCCCCAGGGGCGCGGCCCAACAGATGCTTGAAGTTCAATTCAATGAATCGAACTTGGTAATTGCTATAGAGAAATTTAGTACGATATAGCTCGGACATAGCAATTGCCCGCACGAAATCTCGCACGGACAAGTTACCTTGGCAAATCAGCGATTCAGCACTGGTCAGCCGTTCTGTTTGCATTAAATGCTCGTTGCCTAAAACTTGGCGATAGGCCGCCCGAATGACCCCTTGAATATCTTCATTACTGGCATGAGAGCGCAATTCCGTGGGCGCAGTGGCAGCAAAAGGCTCAATTCCTAACTGCCGAGCTGTCATTGAACTGATCATGTTAAGCTCCTGATAAATAAAATCTCTAAAAGCCTGGCCCAGAGCAGATTGTACTGAGGGCTGGGCAAATCTTGCTGATAGATCGAGATTTGCCCAAAGCCTAGCAAAGGATCCATATGGCATGGGCAACACTACCCCTAACGGCGCAATGTTCCTGCGCAGATCGATTGGAAGACTCTGGGCAAATATAATATTCCTAGCTCAATGCATTGATAGCATAGTCGATATAGGAATTGGCTTCTACAGCAGGGTCGCCAGACAAGCCGTGGTTTGCCTTAATGTGCTTGAGGGCTTCGATATACCAACTAGGAGACAGGTCGAAAGCACGGTTGATTTCAGAAACACCAGCAATCAAGTAGTCATCCATTGGGCCAGTTCCACCAGCAATTAGGCAGTAGGTAACCATGCGTAGATAGTAACCGATATCACGTACACACTTTTCCTTACCGCGAGGGGTGGAAGCAAAGTTGTTGCCCTGCATCGAGGTGGTGTATGGGAATTTTTGGTAAACAGCGTTAGCTGCACCATCGGCCAATTCTTTGGCCTTGCTGCTCAGACCCTTAGCTGCTTCTAGGCTAGGGCCAGCTTGACGGAGGCGACCAAAAGCTACTTGGAGTTCGGTGGAGCTGAGGTAGCGTCCTTGGGAATCGGCGGTGGACACTGCTTCGGTAAGAGGTGTTTTCATGATCTAAATTAAGCCTCGTTAATAAATATTTTAGGTAAGGTTTTATGTCACCGGCATCCTGGGGCAAAGCGCCCAACGATCGGTTAACAGCGATAGCTTTCTGAGGCTTAGCCTACGGCTGAAGCAGCCCGATCGAAGTAGCCACCCAGTTCGGCCATCAAAGAGCTACAGTCGCCTTGGGTTACCCCAGCGCGATCGTTGGCTAGGGCAATTGCTGCAGCCTTCATGTTCTGAATGGCTTCGGCGACGGAACCACCAGGTACACCCAGGGCGAGGTAAGTTTCGCGCAGACCATTGAGACAGCGATCGTCCAATACACTGGCATCACCAGTAAACATTGCATAGGTTACATAGCGTAGGATAATGTCCATATCACGCAGACAAGCTGCCATGCGGCGGTGCGTATATGCGTTGCCACCAGGAGCGATCAACTGAGGCTGGCCATCAAATAAGGAGCGAGCGGCATTGGTCACAATGGCGGAAGCGCTGCCAGTAATGCGGTTGACCACATCCAGACGCTTAGTACACATCATCATAGAAAGGGTGCGGAAATCAAGCAGCCTTTGTAGGAGCTGATTTAGCGGCATCACACTTAGCCATGATTTTGGCAATCGACTTGCTTGTCCAATTGAAAGGATGTGCAACTTCATTCCATT
>JANMHS010000014.1:0-53557 GCA_031375385.1 Synechococcales cyanobacterium OTE_70_metabat_200
TCTACTTTCAACACAGGCGTCTACAGCCATTGCTAAGTCATAAGCATTGTCAAACATCTGTCCTGCCATTTCATGAGCTTTTAACTGATGCCACTCTCCTTCAATTGGATTCATTTCTGAGCAATATGGAGCCAAGAAAAACATGATCAATCCTTTTTCTTCCCACTGTTTCCAGTGTGATTGAGTGACTTTACTCTTATGAATGGAGCCATTATCTTGTGCTACAACTGTAACGAGTCCTGTCTCATTGAAGTCTTTTTCTGCTATGTCTGCGATCCAATTCATTAATTCAATGTAGCTAAGACTCTTGAATCCTCCCTGCGTCAGACCATACTCAAAGCCCTTCCCCGGCTCCCATAATCCTAGGATACTGATTCGCTTACCATGAATTATCTTCTTTTGCTCCATCCGCTTCTGCTCTCCTTTTTGGCTGTAACTGTAGCTGACCGGACTCCTCAAACAAAAGCCCGACTCATCCAAGTACTTCAAATTGATCTCACCTGCTTCAGCTGCTAGTTTCAGCATTTCTAGATCGGCTCTCTTGATCGCTCGTTTGACTGGATCTTGCAGTTGGTGATGACTCTGACGAGTTCTTTTCCATCGATAGTTTTTTTTTGAGAATATCTCGTAATCGACCACCACTGAGGTCTACACAACGTTCTTCCTTTAACTTTTTAGCTAGCTGCTTGCTGTTGTAAGTCCGAGGTTCATCCCTAATAACAGTCTCTATGTACTTAATGTCCTCTTCTTGCCATCGAGGTTTGGCACCTCTGCCAGAAGCCTCCCACAAACCTGACAGGCCCCCGGCATCCCACCTTCTAATCGTCGCTCTTACTGTGTGGTCATGGCACTCGAACATTTCTGCTATGGCTGGAACGTTCCACCCTTGAGCATTCAATCGCAACATGTGTGCACGGTCTCTGATGCGCTGTGGTACTGTTGTCGCGCGCCTAAGTTCGCTTAACATAATGTCATCTGCTTCGGTTAAAATAACTCGGAGTGGAGCTGGCATATTTTTGAGAGTAATGGGCCTTACTCTATCTTACACTTAATTCCTATCATCTACTTACAAGGGTTCCCAGCCCGCTCATGATATCAAACAATAGAATTTCGTCGTCACTAAAAAATGCTATTTTGTCATCACTATATATCTCTATCGACCAGCCTTGAGTTTCCGGTAAAAATACCGTAATAGCCAGACCATACCAACAATGATCAAGCAAGGAATCACTATAATGACTAGCAACAAAACAATGATGGTAACTGGGCCGGAGCTGGATTCCTTCAATCGATCGATGGAATTAGTAATATGACTGAATTCAGTTTGGTTTAATACAACGAGATCAGGTAGATCGGTGGCTGGCACTGCTAATTGATCGATCTCTTGGTAATACCGCTGGAATTGCTTACGCTCCTCTTGAAAATCCTTATTCGGTGGTGTATCGCCATAGTTGATGCGAATATTATTGGCTCTAGTAGGCTTAAGATTCTCGAAGCGATGAATTAGGTAGCGATCTTGGGAGTTATACTTCAGGGCACCTTTGGGGAGAATACCAAGGATATTGCGATCGCTCATTTTGGGATCACCCAGTTTAATGAAAATCGTGCCTTTTTCGATTTTCTTACCCCATACGGCTCCGGATTCTAAAATATATTCAAAAAGATTGAGTTGCTTGTCAGTGGAGATAATCGAGTAGCTAGGCACTTTAATACTTCGCCAGGTATCGGTCATGTAGTAGACCGTGATATCTGTGGCTTGCTGGGCTGGAAACTCCATAGGCCAGACATACCAACTATCTTGGCCATCGACTTTAACTGTGGATACCTCTCGGCCATTTACTAAAGCTCGCAAATTGTGCAGATCTCCAGCTGGAATGACCTGGGAACTAGATATTGTCTCCGTAGTGTGAGCGGAGCTGGGATAGCCAACCTGAATTCGCACGGCTTCTTTGCTGGTATTGACCATGTGATATTCGCCCTTCACCACACCAAATCCAGGGTAGAGAATAATGCGGACTACTTCGCTCTGCATTTGGATCTTAGTAGCAGCCTTGGCATTTTTGGGATCTAGGCTGGTAAGGGTTCTGCCAGATCCAAAGTTGATGGTGGGAGCAGAAACATTAGCGAGGTTCGATCGGGCACCAGAGAGCCAGAGAATGGTGCCGAGTGCAATAGCCAGAAAGAAGTACTTTGTGCTGAATTTGCGCATGGGGATGGCGAAGAAAAACGTCTTAAATAGGTCTACAAACACTGCCAAATATAGCCAGCCTTAATGATCAGCCAAAATAATACTGCTTCCGAAACCAACCCGAACCCCATTGCTTCTCTTCCAAAATTGCGGTGCATACCAACCTTGTTTTTGACTGGGTAAAGCCAGAACATTGATCAAGCTGCCTGTCTTACCCGGCAGATTATGACACCCCCCGTAATTAATTACGATTGTATTTCCCAAGTTATCACCTCGATAAAGCTTGGTAATTTTCAATTTCAATTGAAAGCCACCATGGGGCTTACCCCGATCCAAATCGCCATTGGAGTTGATTTCTTTAATAATTGCTTTAAAAGCGATCATATTAGCAGGTGGGTTTTTGAGATCTGCTTCGCTGACCAAAGGCGCATCTGTTCGACAGGCCTTAGCAATTCCAGCGGAAAAAAGAATCGGAATACAGACGAGTAATGAGGTGATGTAGCGAGAGCACATAGAGAATTATTAAGAGTTAAGAAGTAAGCTTTTAGCTGGCAAGCTACAGAATAGCTTGGAACCAGCAGTTCTTCAATCGCTCCCCACAACCAAAAGCCCACCCCACCGATAAAAATCCCCAGACAAGACCCCAGGGTGTTCGATCGAACAGCCAGAACCCAACAACACTTCCACTAGAGCTGCACTATATGAGTAACCATCCAGCGGGATCGGTACTCATATAGTGCAGCTCAATGCTTTTCCATCACGCTCCGAGGAATTGCGATCACAGCCGGTCTGTGTTAAGGATTTCGGGAGTATTCTGAGCCGGTGCCTTCTTCAAGGAGCGCAGGCAATGTCCGACATGTGGGGATTACGATAGGATGCCTACCCTAGACAACAATCTGCTCGATTGAGTCCGTCGTCACCAAAAATTTTCCGGATGGGACAACTGACTAGGCGTAAAAAGCTAGGGTGAATTTTGCTGGTACGGGAATCTGGGATTTTTTTTAACCCCATGAATTTCCAGCAATTTTGCGACAAATGCAATTTTTGCTCCAGAAGCAATTCTGTAATGCCCAAGAAACCTTCAGCTTGAATTTATGCAAGACTTCCTTTTACTGCGATCCCCAATGGGTTTGGATCCAAAATTGACTGGGCAAGCTTCCGTTCATTAAACGCAACAATTTTCTGGATCAGCCCGGAAAAAAGATTTCTAGATGTAAACCAAATGTGAAGACAATCTAAACAAAGAAAATGCGTAATTACTGCTCAAATCTTTACGGGACAAGTGATTTCAGCCCCTGATCCCCACAGATGGATAGCGCAGAATAAAGACTGTGGTACAGAGCCACAGACCGATCCCCGATTCTCGCCGACCCGATCCCCCCTACTGAGGCTTATGATTCAGATAAACGAACTCACCACTTCTGTTTGTCGTAACTGCCGGTTCTATCAGCCCAAAGGAAGACAAGGTGGTATCTGCCAACATTTCCAGGTTCCCGTGGATGGCTCTTGGTCTTCTTGTCAGCTTTCGTTACCCGCATTCTCTCCGGCTTGGCAAAGCATTCAAGACTTGCCTGTAGTAGAGCAGCCGGTAGTTCACCCTCAGCCCCAGGTTGTCAGCCAGCCAGCGATCCTCACTGCGGATCCAAGCATGGTTTAAGGCATTGTAAAGAAAATCTGTTTTTCCCAGAGAGTGGATGTCTTCGATTCCCCAAGGGACGGCAGAGCCGAACGAAGACATCCACTCTCTTTTTTATCTGGCCAAAACAACAGCAATACTCAAGGCAACCAAGGATACTCCCGGAAGTTCGGTGGGCGCTTTTCTAAGAAAGCCTGCTGGCCCTCGGCACCCTCTTCGGTCATGTAATAGAGCAAAGTAGCATTGCCCGCCAGTTCCTGAATGCCCGCTTGGCCATCGCAATCTGCATTAAAAGCCGACTTCAGGCAACGGATGGCCAGGGGACTTTTGGTTAAAATTTCTGCCGCCCAAGCGATCCCCGTGGTTTCCAGCTCGGCCACCGGTACCACCACATTTACCAAACCCATCTCCAGTGCCGCTGCCGCATCGTATTGGCGACAGAGGAACCAAATTTCCCGGGCCTTCTTTTGGCCCACGACCCGCGCCAAGTAGCCAGCCCCAAAACCACCATCGAAGCTACCCACCTTCGGGCCGGTCTGGCCAAAAATGGCATTGTCCGCAGCGATCGACAAATCGCAGACCAAATGGAGCACATGGCCCCCACCGATCGCATAACCCGCTACTAAAGCAATGACTACCTTGGGCATGGAGCGGATCAGCTTTTGCAGATCTAGCACATTCAATCTGGGTACGCCGGACTCATCGGCATAGCCACCATGAGTACGCACGGACTGGTCACCACCAGCGCAGAAAGCATATTTACCATCCGTATGAGGCCCAGCACCGGTCAGCAAAACCACGCCAATCCGGGAGTCCTCTCTAGCATTACTGAAAGCGGAATAGAGTTCGTTGACAGTTTCGGGCCGGAAAGCGTTGCGCTTGTGGGGCCGATTAATCGTGATTTTGGCAATCCCATCAGCTTTGTGGTAGAGAATGTCTGTATAGTTGCCGATTTCTTGCCAGTTAGTCATGGATCGTTGCCGAAAGGTTTCATTATTCTACGTTGCAGACAAAAAAATGAGGATAGCTAGCTACCCTCACTTTGCGGTTCATAGAAAATTAACGATGGCTACTGCGGCGATATTTGCCTTTGCCAACCACAGCGATCGATACGCTCCCTACACCATTGCCTTTAATACCAATCGCCTCAGCCGCTGCTGGTGAAAGATCGATGATCCGGCCTCGGATAAAGGGGCCTCGATCGTTAATGACAACTACCACGGAACGACCACTGCGGTTATTGGTCACCCGGACCCTGGTGCCGAAAGGCAATGTTCGATGAGCAGCGGTGTAGCCGCCGCCGCTACTATACCAAGAAGCTTGGCCGGACTCGGCAACTGCACTCAAAGGGGCAAAGCTCAGACCAATGAGCGCTGAAGTAATTCCGGCGAGAAGACGTTGATTCCACATATTTTTTTGAATAGTAAAGTTAACTTAGAACAAAGGAGCCACCTGGAGCCACAAAATGATGGGATGCACGGCACAAGCCTTGCACCCTAAATCATTTCACCTAGCGAGTTTTGCGTTTGCCCGAGCCATAGCTCAGCACTTCCAAACGCACATTACCTACCCCAGAAGACTTAATCCCCACCGCATCCGCAGCAGCTGCGGACAGGTCAATGATGCGGCCTCGAATGAAAGGGCCTCGATCGTTGATCCGAACGATGGCAGATTTCCCCGTACGAACATTGGTCACCCTCACCCGACTGCCAAAGGGCAGAGTGCGGTGGGCAGCGGTCATGGCTTGAGCATTGTAGCGCTCGCCAGTAGCCGTCATATTGCCAGCTTCGTAACCATACCAGGAAGCTTGACCGGTTTGGGTCTGGAGAATGTTTTCGGTGGGCTGGACTTCCGGCGTGGTGGGTACTACGGGAGTCGTTTCCACGGGAGCTGAGTCTAGCGGGCCTAAGGCAATGGTTGCAGACTTAGGATCCCGGCCAACTTCTTTGTCCGTAGCCTCACCTAAAATGCGCGAAGGTTTTGGGAAAAAATCGGGTAGCTTGGTGGGCTGGATCCTGTCCAAGGACGCCTGGGGATGGGTCTGTTGTGCCCGTTCGGCTCTGCCGTCCCTTGGGGAATCGAAGTGAGCCTTGAGCGAAGATCCAAGTTTGGTAGCTGCTTGGCGCATTTTTTGCTCCGGCTGCTCCACAAAGGCCACCACTGGAATCGGGGCGAGCTCTGCGGCAGCCCCCACCGTGGGAATTGGTGCCACCTCTGGCTGCACCATGGCCTCTTGGGTAGTAAGTTCCGTAACCTTTAGGTCAGTGACAGTTGGCAGTGGGCTAATCTTAATCGGCTGGGCCGTCGATCCTAAACCGTTTGGTACAGCTACTTCAGAAGATCGATTATATTGACGAGCAACTCCGGCGGATAGCGCCGGCAGAGGCAAGAATAATAGGCCAACCGTGGTCAGAGCAATCCAGATTTTGTTACTCATAAGGGGTCGAATTTATGACAAGATGCCAGACATTTCTAAAGAAACCAAAGCATATCATTTTTTGGATCTATGTAGCAGAGCCAACACTAGTCGATTGATTCCAGTAGTAGTTACGGCGATCGTGTAGGATCTGGTTGGCCAAAGCAGAAGAGAAGACCATGGATTATCAGTCAGCAGGGGTAGATGTTGTAGCAGGCAGAGATTTCGTCCAAAAAATCAGTAGCTTGGTGAAAAGCACTCATCGATCGGAAGTTTTAAGTGGCCTAGGTGGCTTTAGTGGCTGGTTCGAGCTACCAAGTGGTTACCGACAACCGGTGCTAGTTTCGGGTACCGATGGAGTTGGTACGAAGTTAAAGATCGCCCAAACTTTGGGGCGACACCAAACCATTGGAATCGACCTAGTAGCCATGTGTGTTAACGATATTTTGACCTGTGGAGCCGAGCCACTGTTTTTTCTGGACTATTTAGCTACGGGCAAACTAGAACCGGCAGCATTGGTAGAAGTGGTAGCGGGGATTACGGACGGCTGCAAGCAGGCGGGCTGTGCCCTCTTAGGCGGTGAAACGGCGGAGATGCCCGGATTTTATCAAAGGGGCGAATACGATCTGGCTGGCTTCACTGTCGGAGTCGTAGAAAAAAGCGAGATTCTGGATGGTGCGCGGATTCAGGTTGGTGATGTGGCGATCGGCCTAGCCAGCAGCGGCATTCATAGCAATGGCTACAGCCTAGTGCGGAAAGTAATTGCCGATACAGGAGCTGACTGGACCGATCGACCGGCCAGTCTGGGCGGTCTGAGCCTGGGCGAAGTTTATCTGACCCCCACCCAAATCTACGTGCAGACCATCTTGGCAGCCAAGCAAGCTGGGTTACCGATCGCGGGCATGGCCCACATTACGGGCGGCGGTCTGCCGGAAAATCTGCCCCGTTGTTTGCCCCCTGGTCGATCGATTCGGGTAGAAACTGGCGCTTGGCCGATTCCCGCCGCTTTCCAATGGCTGGCTGAACGCGGTGGCATTAGCGATCGGGATATGTACCACACCTTTAATATGGGCATCGGCTACGTAGCGATCGTGCCAGCCGCAGCAGCCCAGACAGTCTTGGATTGGTTCCAAACCCAAGGCACCACCGCCTATCAAATTGGCGAAGTAGTCTCCGGCAATGGCGAACTCCTAGGAATTCCAGCCTAATTTCAGCTCAATTTTCGCACTGTCTGATCCATCCAGAAAGAGGTGCTGGTGGCGACCCCCAGCACCAACGGATTTGCCAAACCGCCACACACCAGTCATGCCACTGACCCTCAATGCCAGCAACCTCCTAGACTATCTAACGGCGATCGGGCTAGCTCCACCGGATCCCGCCCAAATCACCACCCAAACCATTAGCGCCCGCAACTTCAACCTGATCGTGCGCTGCCCCGATCGCCTCACCCTCCTGCTCAAACAAGAAACCAGCGATCGACAAGGACGGGGCCGGATCTTTCAAGAATCCCAACTCCAGCAGCTCATTACCAACCGGCCAGAACTCCGATCACTGAAAGCCATTGTGCCCGAAGTCCTCCACGCCGACCGCCAAAACGGCATTGTGGTCAACCGCTTCTGGGAAGACTACTGGGATCTCGCCGATTACTACGCAGAACAGCAAGATTTCTCACCAGAAATTGCCAATCTCCTTGGTCGTCGCCTCGGCGAGATTCATAGCTTGACCTTTCAGCAACCAGACCTTCAGCAGCATATTCTAGAATCAATCGGCTCCAGTCCGCTCTTGGCCCAACAATTTTCGGCCCACACGAAGCGTCTCCACTCGGCAATTTTTGGCACGGTGCCCTTGGACTGTTTGCGATTTTACAAGCTCTATCAACAGTTTCCGAGTCTCGCCGCAGCGGTGCAAGCACTAGCCGCCCACAACCAAGCATGCTGCTTGGTTCACAATGACCTAAAACTGAACAATGTTTTGATCCACCGGCAATGGGCCAACAATCCAGCGATCGCTCTGCGTCCGATCGATTGGGAGACCTGTGGTTGGGGCGATCCAGCCAGCGACTTGGGCAGTTTGCTAGGCAGCTATTTGGGCCTGTGGCTGGATGGACTGGTAGTTGGTGCCGGTCTGAGCATGACCGAATCCTTACAGTTGGCGACGATTCCGTTGGAATCTCTGCAACCTTCACTCTTGGCTCTGGTGGACAGCTATTTCCAAGTTTTCCCCCAAATCCTCACGGCGCAACCCCGCTATCTAGAAAAAGTCTTACAGCACGCCGGACTAGCTCTGATCAGTCAAATTGAAGCAACTATCGAATACGATCGCACCTTCGGCAACCAATCGATCATCACTCTCCAAGTAGCTAAACAGCTCCTTTGCACCCCCTTAGCTTTCGTCCAAACCATGTTTGGGTCCACAGCCGACAAATTACCGATCCCCACTGCATCGGTCTAAGCTACCGAATCCTCGCATTGACCTAGAACTATCACATCCATGAACACTAGCGAAGTCCTGCAATACCTAGCCCAGCATCTGTCGATTGACCCCAACTTCACGGTGAGCTTACCGGATGAGCCAAATTTTACGGCTGCTACCCAGATCGTCCAAAGACTGCAAGCCAGCTCCCGCGATCTCCAAGCCAGTTTTTTGCAAGACCATTTACAGACTTTTCTGATTGATCGCTATTTCAGCAGAAGTCTGGAATCCACTACTAGCAGGGATTTTGCTAACGACAACGCAGACAGCATCCACAGTGAATTTTATCAATCTCTAGAGCAAGCCAACCCCTGTCTGGGCTATTACGACTGGTCTTGGACGATCGCCGAAATCTTGGACGGTGATTGGATCGGGGTCGTCAAAGATGGTCTGCATCTAAAGATGCCAGGCACCCACATCTATCCACCAGCGGGGTGGAAGGTGGGCGATGAAATAGCGATCGCCATGCCCAAAAATCTGTTGACGGTCGATCGATACATGATGGTGAGTGATCGGGGTAGACCTCAAAATTCGCCGATCGCCAATATCTACTTTCATATTCCAGCAGCGATGGCGACACTGTTGTTGACCCAGCTAGCAAATGGTCTGAACCAAGCTGAGGTGCTCTTTGAGGTGGCCTTACTGATCGATGAAGCAGCGTATCCACGCAGCGATGCCGCGATTTTGCGGATCGATCGCTCGGCCTATGCCATAGCTGAGCCGGTGTTGCGATCGGTTTATCTGGAGCTAAAAACAGCAGCATTGGCGCTAGCCTCAGCGACTGCTGATATCGCTCCCACACCCTTGGGAACTAAGCTGCTAGCACCGGGAGTTGCGGTCGCCGAAGTAGCCACTTTGGAGCAAGATTTTGGGAGCGTGTTCTGGAGAGCAGTAGCGAAGGGCTTAGCTGTGGCTTGGGGCAATGAATTAGAGCAGACAGAGCAGCGGTGGAAATCGATACAGACGGAACTTGCCGCCGTTGGCATCGATATTCTCCACACCCATAGGATTACAACAGAGCGATTTGTGCATCACAGAGACGAAGATATTTATCGGCCCTGGTGATCGAATTAGTTGTAGAGAATGCTACATTTCGGGCCAGATTTTGGACTGATTCATTCTTTCTGGCGATCAAGAATTTCAGCTTTTGTTACTGGTTAATGTAACAAAATATCAAAGAAATCTAAGTTGCAAATAATACAACTAAGACCAAATACTTACAATTTTACCGACCGATCGAACGAGTCAAAAAAAATAGATCTTCCGCCAAAGCATTGCAGAGAGAGAAGAACAGTGATTAGCGAAAATCATTCTTCACTATTAAAGCTTAAGATTCTCTTCATGAATCTCGATTCCTCTGCCTCAGACTTGAGGTGGCGAATCGGTAGATATGTTGACAGCAAAAAAAAAATGTTTCATACTGCAAGTCAATGAAATCACACAGCTGGTGTGACGCAAGTCCCGAAGCTATCCACAAGGAGAATCAATAATCATGTCTAAAATTAAAATTAGCAACTTACAGCCCGCTGGCGTCGAACTTTTCCAAGGCAGCGAAAGCTTCTTGACTGAGTTGCAAGCCACTGAAGCCCATAAGATTCATGGTGGCAGCAAGAAGAACAAGAGCGGTAAGAACAAGAGTGGCAAAAACAAGAGCGGCAAGAACAAGAGTGGAGGTAATGGCGGCCCCGTTGTAGTTATTGTGCCCATTCCTTACTGCCCACCTCGTCCTTGCGGCTGCTAGATTTTAGCAGTTGTCTAAAAACTAGTTAGGTTGGTGCAAAAATCTAAGCCAAAATCTTGGATTTTTGTACTAATTATTTTAAACCAGTACTTAAATGCTAGGGCACGAATTTTAAACCTGCTCGCAAATCTCCGATCTTCTTCTGGAGCCATTCTTGAAACAGTTCCCAGCGAATTTGTTCGCGCAGGGCCTCATCTAACTGGGGTTGGACTAGTTCCTCTACCCAAATCAGATAAATACCTTTGGCAGTGGCGATCGGCTCCAAGATCTGTGGTGGCTGGGCGGCAAATACCGCAGCGGATACTTCTGGTAGCATCTTTTGGCGGGGCACCAATCCTTGATAACCAGCGCGTTGCTGGATTTCTTTAGTTTGACCGTATCTTTTGGCCACATCCCCAAAGGTCATATCACCTTCTTGAATGGCATAGTATAGCTCGATCGCCAAGTTCTGGTCGGTGACCAGCAATTCATAGATAATCGCTGCGGCATAGTCCAAAATATGCTGATGAAAGTAGGGTGCCACCTGGCTGTCGAAGAGGCGTTCGGCTACTTTGTAGGTCAGCAAATTGGTAGTGACTAATTGTTCGAAGTCATCTACTGTCAACATCCGATCTTGCAGCCATCGTTCCGTAGCATTGGCGCTCTCTAGTTTATTAGAGGCCCGGAATCGATCGGCTCCGGTCTGTAATTCCTCATCGGAAATTTCGATAGCCAGCTCTTGGGCCGTGGTTTCCAGCACCCAGCGCTGCAAAATACCATGGATCAACTCTGGGATTTTACCAGAGATTTTAAGTTGATGGAAAAGTTCTGAATTGCTGATGGTCGTCATGATGATTCCTACCCCTTAAGTTTAGTAAAGGGATCGGCAATGAGATCGAGGATGCGCCGTCGCCGAATTACGATTTCGGCAGTGGCGGGTTGTCCGGATTTAAAGGATAAACATTCTTGCTTATAGGTAAGGCAAGGTTTGTCCAAAGCGATTTTTACTTCATAGCTAGTGGTGCTGTTACCAGTGATAGTCGGTGTCACCTTGGAATTGGGTGAAATCCAGATCAGCTTGCCTTGAACGATACCATAGGTGGCAAAGGGAAATTCATCGAACTTTAGTTTCACTTCCTTACCCACCCCCTGAGCGCGTAAGGATTCACTTTCTGCCGCCGGAATTTCGCCCTTAAATATCAGATCGGTTTTGCCGCCCTTGCTGGCCGGAGCGATTTCCGCAATCAATTGCTTGGGTTGCATCACCGAGCCTTCGCGGGTTATGGGCAGCTCGAAAATACTGCCATCCACATCGGCTCTAATCGTGTATTTCTCCAGCCGATCGATTAAAATCTGCCCCAATTGCTGATTCTGCAAAATTTCGTTGTCTAGGGTAGTAATTTGGCTCTGCAACTCTTTCATCTGCTGTTCGCTTTTCACCAAAGCCAACTTATTGGTCTGAATCAAGCTCTGCAAGCTACCTTGCTGTTCCTTAATCCGCAACTCTGCCTGGGCGATATCAGATTGTAGTTGGCCGATCGTGCGCTGATAGTTCCCCTGTTGTTCCTTGAGGCGCAGCTTGGCTTGTTTGATATCCGCTTCAGCCTGTTGCATGGTTTTGCGATAGCTATCTTGCTGTTCCTTCAGGCGCAGCTTGGCCTGCTGTAAGCTAGCCTGAGACTGGACAGTGGTTTGGCTGCGCTCCTTGGCGGTGCTTTCGGCTTCGCGGCTGCGAATCTCCGGAATCGCCCCTTGACGGAGGAGCTTATTATAGCGATCGACTTCTCGCTGAGCATCTTGGAAACGATTCTTGGCCAAGGTGTAAGCAGTGCTACTATCGATGATGGTTTGGTTGGCCTGGTTGATTTGGTTGGTTTTTTCTTGCTGCTGCTGGCTCAGACTATTTTGTCGATCGCGGACGGTTTGGGTGGCTTGGTCGAGCTGGGCATTTTTTTCGCTGGCTTGGTTGTTATAGGTAGTCTTGAGGCCAGTCAGGCTTTGCACCGCCTGGGCGATCTGAGTCTGCTTCTCGCCCAGTTGGGCTTGGCTTTGTTGTTGCTGGGTGTTCAGAGCGATTGTCAACTGATTTTTGGCCAGATTCAGTTGGCTCAGGCGCTGCTGCTGGCCTTCGAGCTTGACTTGGTTTTGCTGAATCTGGTCGCGAATTTCCTTGGCATCCAATTCCATAATCACCTGACCTTTGGTGACGTTATCGCCTTTTTTGACTAGGACTTTAGTGACTGTGGCATTACCGGGCAGATCGGCTTCGCGCTTCACCGTATCGCCGGTCAGCTCCAAGCGGCCTCGGGCCGTGCCGATTTCGTCCATTTGAAAAAAGATCGCCCAGGGTAAGGCGATGCCCATGAAAGCCAAAAGCGAATAAAATAATCCCCTCGTCCAAGGCAGCGGCACACCATCAATGATTTCTTTGGCCGCATTAGACCAATCGGTCAAACGTGTGACCACATTGGCCTGGAAGTGATCTTCTTCTGGAAAGGTTGCACCAACGGCCACCTCGCTCTGCTCTGACTGTAGGCTAGATGCCATAGAGTGAGCTTCTTCTGGGACGAGCTGGGCAGAAGGCTCGGCGATCTTGATGTCGGTGGAATCGCGATCTTGGGGAGCCTGGAGCGGGGCACTAGCAGGAGTGGGGACAATGGCCAATGCGGATGTTTGGGTGATGACTTTTTCCAGCAGGCCAGGGCCGAATTGACTGTGGCCCCGATGCACAGATCGAATGATTTCTACCATGCTGGCATCAATTTTTTGCTTGGCCACATAGCCATTGACACCACTTTTCAGGGAGGCTCGAATCGATGCCGCATCATCGTGACTGCTGAGGATAATGGTACGAACCTGGGGAAAGCGATCGCGCAGGATACCGGCCACTTCCAAGCCGCTGGCCCCCGGCATTTCGATATCCAACAAAACTAAATCGGGCTGGAGCAGTGCCGTGAGATCGATCGCATCTTCGCCGTTGGCTGCGGTGCCCACCACCTCAAAGTCGGCCTGCTGTTGCAGGGCCACGCTCAGACGTTCTCGGACGACTAGTTGGTCATCGACAATCAGAATCTTGATCATTGCTCGATCCTGTTTTGCTGCTGCTCGTTTAGATAGAAATATTGACCGCCCTTGGCCATCAGTTCACGGTGATTACCGCTTTCGATGAGGATTCCCTTATCTAAAACTAGAATCAAATCCGCATTGCGCACCGTGGATAGGCGATGGGCAATAATAATGGTGGTGCGATCACGGCAGATTTTAGCCAGGTTGTTTTGAATAATTCTCTCCGATTCTGTATCAAGACTGCTAGTGGCCTCATCGAAAATTAACAGTCGCGGGTTCCCCAGCAGAGCACGGGCGATCGCTAAGCGTTGCCGCTGGCCACCAGAAAGCATCCCACCACCTTCACCAATTTGGGTCTCGTAAGTCATAGGCATCTCTCGGATAAATTCATCGGCTCCAGCCAGGATACTGGCTTGCCGAATTTCTTGAGCAGAAGCTTGGGGATAGCCCAGAGCAATGTTTTCGCCAATGCTGCCGCTGAATAGAAAAGTACTTTGGTCTACTACTCCCATCTGGGCGCGCAGGGAATGGAGAGCGATCGAGTTAATATCTCGGCCATCTAGCAAGATCTTGCCGCTGGTGGCCGGGTAGAGTCCCAATAGCATTTTGGCCAGGGTGGTTTTGCCAGAGCCACTGCGCCCGACGATCGCCACGGTCTGGCCTGGTTGAATGGTGAAGCTAAGATTTTCTAGGGTATTGGTTTCCACATGAATGTTGTAGCGGAAAGTGACTTTGTCGAATACAATCCCCCCGCGCAAGCGACCGGCCTGCTGTCTGCTGTTGTTTTGGGGGTCTTCTTCCGGTGGCGAGTCGATCACATCGCAGATCCGCTCAATGGCGATCGTCACTTCCTGAAACTGATTCCAAACGCTGGAGAGCCGCTTGAAAGGCCCAATGACGTTCGCTGACAGCATATTGAAGGCAAAGAGTTGGCCAATGCTGAATTCGCCACTAATAACTAAGGAAGCTCCCAGCCACAGCAGAGCCACTCCGCTGAATGAATCTATGACGGAGCTGGTGGCTTGCAGCTTCAGACTAAACATCTTGCGGCGGTATTCTTGCTTTACTTCTTGGTTCAGCAGCTCTTCCCAGTGCCAGCGCACACTGCGCTCCACGGCCATGGATTTAACAGTCCGAATGCCATTTAGGGCTTCGATTAGGTAACTGTTTTGCTCGGCGGAGGCATTGAAGACCTCTCGGGATATTTTCTTCAGGAAAGGCGTGGCTATTAGATTCAGGATCAGGAAGGGGGGAATGGAGACCAGTACCAAGCAGGCTAGTTTCCAACTGTAGACGAACATTAAGGTGACATAGACGAACACCGAGAGGATATCTAAGATTAAGCCGATCGTTTCGCTAGTAATGAAGCTGCGGATTTTGTGGTTTTCCTGCATCCGAGAGGTGATATCGCCCACTTGGCGGGTATCGAAGTAGGGCAAAGGCAGGCTGAGGGCATGGCGGATGAAGCCTACCAGCATGGCGGTGTCGATGCGAATGGCCGTCACATAGATCAGGTATTGGCGCAGACTACCCATGGTAATTTGGAAACCAGCCATCATTAATAGGCCGACCGCAAAGGTGGTCAGGCTATCCATAGATTTGTGAATCACGGCCCGATCGAGGATCAGTTGGGTAAAGATGGGCGACACAAGGCCAAAGATTTGCAGGACGATCGAAGCCACAAAGACTTCGCTAATGACTACTCGGTGGGGACGGACTAGCTCCAAAAGTTGCCAAAAGCGACCGCCATCTTCTGCGCTGGGATTATTGGTGAGGGCAACGGTGGGTGTTACGAGCAGACAGTAGCCTGTCCAGTCTTTTTGGAATTCGGCGCGGGTGAGCTGGAGTTGGCCGGTTGCCGGATTACCGACAATGACATGTTTAGCAGTGATTTCGTAGACCACGATGTAGTGGTTGCCCCGCCAGTGGGCGATCGCAGGCAGGGGTTGTTTGGCCAATTGATCGAGGCTGGCTTTGACGGGACGACTGTTGAATCCCAAGTTTTCGGCGGCGGCAGCCAAGGTTTTGAGCGAAGAACCATCGCGGCTAATCACGGCCATTTCCCGGACCCGGTTAATCCGAAAGGATTTGCCCCAATAGCGACCAATCATCACTAGGCAAGCAGCACCACAGTCCGCTCCACTCTGTTGGGCATAGAAGGGATAGCTGCCAGTGCGGCGCTGCCACCATTGACCGAGGCGACGACGGGGTGAGGGAAAGTAGGCTTTGACTTTGGGAGATTTTTGGGGTGGCGCTGGTTGCCAGTCGGCAACTAAGGCTGGGGTGACAGCGACGGTGGACAATGCCATTTTATTAGTATTACTGAACTGGCGATGCCGGTGCAGATGGGTCTGGATTTTGGGAAATTGCTGCCAGATGCTAGTGATGTCGGCGGCAGAGATCAGGGCTACTAAAGCGGCACCTCCATCTCTGGTCAGGGCGGCTTTGGCAATATGGTTAGGTAGCTGGGGATCGGGGAAGAGGCGATCGCTGCCAAAGCTATCACCGGGCACCAAGACTGCCAGCTTCGACCCGCTCTCATCGAAGAGGCGGACTTTTCCAGCTAACAAGATGTAAAGACCTACCTCGCCTTGCTGGGAATGCCAAAAGCTCTGACCGGGCTGCACTTCAATGATCTGCAACCGGCTATTTAACCAACGGACATGGGTTGCGGCTAAAGCTTCACCGAGCAGGGCTTGCCACTGGCTGCTGGAAATTTCGGCCGGAGAGTGGGTGGAGACAGTAGGCATGGGGAGAGTCAGCAAGACTTTTCTTTTCGTTCAGTATAGAAGATGAAAAGCCGCCGGGAAACTGTCGATCGGCTGAGCTAGTGCTAAAAACCAAGCACACCCAAGATTCTGGTTGCTCCCTGCTCCCAGCTATCGCCAAGGGCGACATCGGGTCATTTTAGGCAGATCAGGGAAAACCACCAAAATTCCGTAGAAATCTTAGGATAGCTAACACATTGGTGCTATAAAATTTCACTGACAGTATTTTCACTGTTTAATATCGACCGATCGAGCTGTTATAACTGGCCCATGGAGGACTTCACTTAAGAATACAGACAAGTTTGGTAAGTATTGAAACCCAGAGCCATAAACATTCGATGTTTTTACTTTGTCTTGAGTACTGATCAACTCTCACGTATTTTATCTAGCTTGCCCAGCTTTTCTGTGTGCCAGAAATTGCTGTGGCTGGTCATCATCCGCCATATCCAAAACATCTCCTAAATGCGAAGAAGTTTGTTTTGAATTATCAGCCTCTCCAGTCAATTTGGGGACGATTTGATGTCCGGCAAAAACTCTTTGCTTAGTTGCACTAATTAATACGCCACAAAATAAGTCCTAGAAATTTATCTTGGAATTTTCACCTGCCATTACCTCAATGATTGGCAGCGGCATTTGATTGTTATTTTATTCAGTCTTGAGCTATGCAATTCTTTCTTCAATCTATTCAATCAATCTCTGAACGGTTCCAGCGCCTTTCGGGCTCTTTGTTCCTATCTAGTACCATGATTGCTGGTATGGGGTTATTGTTATCGGCACTGCCAGCCCCAGCAGCACCAGCACGCCGAGACTGGTGCGGAGTAATTTGGAGCGTAGAAAACACCTCCCAATTGGCTTGGGTTAGTTCCAGCAACGGTGTGACCAATACCTTAAATGGTCCTAATGCCCAGATTCCCACCCTCCCCCAAGGGGGCATTGGTTCATCGGTGGCAGCGATCGGCATCCACAAAGAATCGGGCACCATGTACGCCTTCGATCGGGGCCAAGCAGCCAATGCTGCCTTTGGTCTAGCTTACAAGCCAGGGATTCTGTATAAATATCGGTTTGGAGTTGACACTACGTGGCAGGCCGTTACGCCCCCCGGTTTAGTTGGCTTAGGTGATGCCCAACCCATTGCTGGGGCATCGAATAATCTGAACAAAATGACGGCAGAGAAAAATGTTCTGCTGATTACGGATTCCAATGGAGTTGCAGTGTATAGCATTCCCCTTAATTCCAATGGGGTGGTTAGCGGATCGGTCACCCCCAATACATACAGCTATAGTGGCGATCCTAGCGTTTACCTACACGCTTCTCCTGTCAACGATCCTATTTTATATCCTGTCGGCACAGAATTTATCAACGGTGGGGATCTGGCAGTCGATGAGTATGGGGATGTTTATAACATTACATACAATACGGTCGTGACCGGGTATCCGGTAGTGAACAATGTCAGACAGCAACAGACCAGCACCACCAAAGCTTATTTTTATAAAAAAGTTGGCAACACCTGGTTTTATCAAGGAGAAACCACAGCAAATGCCAGTTTTGCTGGAGCAGCTTTTTACAGAGGAGATTTATACGTCAAGGCAGCTAATCAGCTTAAAAAAGTAGACCTGACTCGCGTTAGCAATGGCTACACAGGCTGGAGCAATGCCCTAATCAATGTGGGTGCTGTCAGCAGTACATCCAGTGCTGACTTGGCCGCTTGTGGTACACCAATCCTTGCCATTAATAAAACCCGTCAGATATATACTGATGCAGCCCTGGCCAATCTGGCCACCAGTCAAACCAAGGTACGTACTGGCGAATACATTAAATACACGATCGCAGCCCAGAATGTAGGCGATGCCTGGGCGCGCAGCACTGTTATTTTAGATACCCTGCCAGCAGGTACTAGCTATGTACCAAACAGCGCTCAGCTGAACGGTACTAACCTGAACCTAGCCACTTATTCTGGCAGTTTTGCCGTCAATAGTGCGGCAGTCGGCACAGGCATTGTTCGCTACAATCCCGACCCCGACACGGCCACCATCACCTTTGTGGTGCGGGTGACAGCTACTGCTGGCAGTATTAGCAATTTAGCTACTACCACCTATGTAGACAACGATGGCTTGCCATCGGGCCCTGCCAATTGCACTAGCACACCAAAAATTGATTGTGGCACCGATGGCCCACCCTTAAATCTGGCTGCCAATCTGATCATCGTCAAGAGAATAACGGCGATTAATGGCGATCGAGTCAAGAACCCCAATGACAACACCCCGCTGAATCAAGTCGTGCTCAATTCTGCGGCCAGCAGCGACACCAATCTTAATTGGCCCAGTAACTTTCTGAAGGGAGCTTACAATGCAGGCATCATTCTGCCATCAGACGAAGTTGAATATACCATTTACTTTTTAAATGCCAGTGGGGCCACGGTCAGTGGCGTGAAGCTCTGCGACAACATTACTGGCCCTCAAAGTTTCTTGAATGATGCCTATGGCACTGGCCAAGATATTGAATACAAACTAGGTGCTAATCCCATTCAGTATCTAAATAGGGAAGTGGATACAGCAGTCGATCGGGCCCAGCTAAACAGCAGTACCGGAGCAATTGCGGGCTGTCCGGCTTCTAGCATCACTGGCCTTAATCATGGTACCGCGATCGTTGATGTTACTGGCAGTGGCAGTAGTAACCAAATCAATCTAACCAACCTGCCGGCAGCCACTGCACCGGGTACCCCAAATTCCTATGGCTACTTCCGATTCAGAACTAAAGTAGACCCCGCCTTGTAAGGGCTGTTGGCATTGGCGTTAGCTCCCATCGTGACTTGCTCCCTCCTGATAATTCTCAGTTCCCTCCATCTTCCCACTCACCATGTTTTCTCAATTCCGCTCCTCTCCCCGATTGCATCCTCGGTTTAAATTACAGCAATACCACTGTTTGGCGATCGCCGCCCTCCTATTAGGTGGCCAAGGCTGTCTATATCTGAGGCCAGCCATGGCAGCCCCCCTAACTCCCGGCACCGTAATTGAAAACCAAGCAACCGGTTCCTATGTGGATGATGCGGATAATTCCACTGGTACGGTGCAGTCCGAAGTGGTCAAAGTGACTATGGTGGAAGTAACGGGGGTGAATGTCACCCCAATAGGTACCAGTGGTTCTACGCACACTGGCGAAATTGCTTATTTCGATTTCTTAATTACCAACGTCGGCAACGATCCCACCCAGTTTTTCATACCTGGCACAGCGGGAGTGAGTGGCGGTACCCAAGGCCAAATTCAGATTATTGAAGTTGACCCCGATGGCACTGGTGCAGGTACACCGATCGCCTTACCAAGTGGGCCAGTGAGTATCCCCGCTACTGGTGATACCACCGGAAACTTACTGACTTTACCAAATGGTTCGTTGCCTGCCGGTGGTACGCTCAAGGTGCGGGTGCCGGTGACAGTCACAGCAGTGGCTGGCAGCCAGGTGACGGTCATTTTGGGGGATACGGGCACCAACGATAATAGTGCCAGTACTCAGAACCAAGTCTATCTGGCTGCAGCTACGGTAGACCGGGATCTCTATACCCAAGACAATGCCGATCCTTCCTCGATCGGCAATGAAGCACCTGGTAGCCCCCTGAATGGAGATCCGACCAATCATCGACAAGAAGCCAGTGCAGTTCAATCTATTACAGCTACAACCAAGCCACCCAGCTTTGGCACCTGTCCAGCCGCGGCCTATATTACCCAAGGAGCCAGCCCGACCACGATTCGACTGTATAGTAGCGATTTGGCGACGGGTACCCTAACGGCGATCAGCACCACCAATTTCCCCTATGCTGTCAATAGTATTGGTTTCAATACTATTGATAATTATATCTATGGTGCCAAATTGGGCACTAATCACATCGTACAGATCGATGCCAATGGTAATCCAGCCGATCTAGGGGCGGTGGCTGGATTGCCCGTTGCGAATTTCGATATTGGTGATATAGATGCCAATGGTATTCTCTATCTGATGACCCAGGGCGGCAATCGGATTTATGGGGTGAATGTGGATTCCAATTCACCGAACTTTTTGCAACTCGTCCAAACCATCACACTGCCCGCCGGCTTCAATAGCTACTTCCAGGACTTTGGCTTCCATCCGACCAATAGTAAAGCCTACACTCTGCAAGGATCCACCGGTCACCTGCTGGAAATAAACTGGGGAACAGGAGCCACCGTGAATGCTACGGTGGTCGATCGCGGCCAACCCACCGGCCTGCCCGCCGGTAGCGGCGTAGCTCTAGCCAATGCTAACTATGGAGCGATTTTCTTTGATGGCCAAGGAGCTTTGTATGGTTATCGCAATGGTGGCGAAACCTATAAGGTGACGAATGTGGACTCGGGCACCCCGATCGCCATCACCTTATCCAGCACTGGCACCCCAGTGGCAAATAATGATGGCGCACGTTGCCGATCGGCACCACCAGTATCAGTCAGCTCCAGCCCCAACGTATTACTGGTCAAAAGAATTACCGCCATCAATGGGGGCACCACCACTATCAATGGTGATGATTTAGCCAGCTATCACGATACGGCTAGCCCCTATGATGACAATACCCCTGAATCCCCCCCCTTTATCAATCAGCCCAACCCCAATCAAAAGGACACTACTTTCTGGCCCACACCCGCTAATTTCTTACTGGGCGGCACCAATGGCGGCAACATCAAGCCCAATGATCAAATGGAATACACGATCTATTTCTTGTCTACGGGTGATACGACTGCCAACAAAGTAGATTTCTGCGATCGCATTCCAGCCAATCAGACTTTTATACCAACAGCTTTCAATAGTATTCCGGCGGGCACTGGTGGTTTAGCAGCCGATCGGGGCATCCTAGTTTCCACCAACAATACCATTCGCTCCTATACCAACTTAGCCGATGGCGATATAGCTCGCTACTACGCAGCGGACGAATCCTTACCAGCTAGCTGTGGGACAGGAGCCAATAACAATGGGGCGATCGTCGTCAACTTAGGAACTATCTCGAATGCCACAGCACCAGGTCTACCCACAGATAGCTATGGATTTGTGCGGTTTCGGGTAAAAATGCAGTAATCCCCAGAAACAAAAGATCCAAAACAAAAGGACAGAGCTGGTCGCTCTATCCTTTTGTTTTGGGCGAGTGAGCTCTCAGGCTTCGCACCCAAGCTACCCCCAAATTAATCCCTGGTCATCTACCTGCGGCCAATACTTTTGACCTGTTCTGTCCTACCTGAAGTTAATACTCCAATCGAGATCCTCCCCACCGCGCAGGCGGATGGGGTTTCCGAAGCCCCACCTGCCAAGCATTAAAAATGCCAGAGAAATTCTCTGGCATTTTCTACGGAAATCAATAGTTTAGCTAAAGCCTAACGGGGTCCTTCCTTAGCAGGAGCAATTAGCTTCTCGCCAACTCTGCGCGGGACTTCCATACCTATTTCTTCCAGAACAACTACGGGGGTGATCGCATTGGGGCTTTCTACGCGCTTCACTAACACCTTACCATCCATCACTCTTTCGCCGACAGAAACGTAACGGCTGAAGGACTCATTAGGTAGCTTAAGGATAACTTGAGTTTGGCCATTGACTTGCGCTACACCAGAAACCACGATATTGCGAGCATAGACAGGTTGGGGAATCGGAGCCACACTAGGCCGGGGCAGATCGCGGAGGGCAGTTTGGCTGGGATCTACGGGCACCAAAGGAGATGGCTTTTGGCCATTGCTAGCAGAACGTCCTGAATTGGGAGCACTATCCAATGCACCGGAAGGAATCGCCCTAGGCTTAGCGGCCACATTAGAACCGGTCGCCGATACTTTGCCAGCATTGGCAGCTGCACTAGCCAAACCAAGACCAGAACCGACTCTGGGAGAATTGCTAGCACCCACCGAAGAACTGGAAATATTATTGCGGCCGATGTTCGGAGACGTATTATTAAGAGAGGAAGAATTGCTAGCAATCTGATTAAATCCATTGGGATTGGACTTTCTTGATACCACGGTTTCGGTTTGAAAAACCACGTTGGCAAAAGGATCCGTACGACCCTTAGTCGTGTTGCGCACGATTGTATCAGAATCGCTGGCAGGCAACAAAGCCGCTGCCATGCTTTCGCTTTTCACCGCAACTTCTGGAGCCGATGAAGCATTAAGATCGGCACCCGCAACCACCGGCTGGGTGAAGCTGGGGGCCGCACTTGCTACGGGTGCAGCAGAGGCTGCCGCGCTAGTGGAAGGGCTAGGCGATGCACTATTACTAGGTTTGGATGTATCGCCACCGCAACCCGTTACAAATAGTGCCAGAAATCCAAAGGTAAGTAAATAGGAAAGAGAGTTGGGGGACACTTGATATCACCTTCTAGTTAATAGTTGCTACTGTCGATTCTTGTACTGAGAGGCTCCGCTAAAGAACGGAAGAATCCTTAGAGTAAAGGTGCTCGGGATTAAATCTCTGTGTTTTGAACTGGGAAATAGTTGATATAGCTATTCTTCCCGCCGGAATGATGAATGTAACAGGTATTCGATCTTAGCTAGCCAAAATACGTTTTTTTGCTTAGTTTTGATCATTCTCATTGAGAAACGATTTGAGCACCCCCACACCTTTTTTGACATGCCGAGATACGGTGATTACACTAATATCCATTTTTTCGGCCACCTGCTTCTGGGTGAGGTCGTAAAAAAACACAAACTCCAAAATTTGGCGAGTATGTTGTTCTAGACTGACCAGTCCCTGCTTCAGCCGCTGCCGATCGTCCTCGCTGAGCTGGAAGCTGCGGTACTGTTGGTCCGGCAGCGTGTCCATCAGACAATGGCCTTCATCCTCGCTATTCGTTGGACTATCTAGGCTGACGGGCTGACGATTTTGCTGGGCCAGCCGCATTTCTTGCCACTCGGCGATCGAAATATCCAAGGCCGCAGCAGTTTCCATATCTCTGGGCGGACGACCGTGTTCGATCTGGAACTTTTGGTTAAAAGAAGATGCTTTTTGGAGCATCTCGGTCCAGCGCCGAGGCACCCGCACGATCGAACTTTTATCCCGCAGGTAATGCTGGATTTCGCCCCGGATATAGGGCATCGCAAAGGTACTGAAGGCATAGCCTTTTTCTAGATCGAACTTGTCGATAGCAGCAATCAAGCCGATCGAGCCAACTTGGAGCAGGTCTTCAAAATTTTCGTGGCATTGGTTGGCCCAATAGTGGGCTTCCTTGCGGGCTAATCCTAGGTTGAGGCGGACAATCCGCTCTCGGAGGTAAGGAAGCTGGGATTGGCGATAGGCTCCAATCAATTCGATGGTCTGTTGCTTTAATTCTCCCGATGCATCTAATTTGTTTCTATCGGACTCCGTCGGTCGGTCTAAGCTGCCGTAAACTCGCTCGGCGGCTGGATAGGTCAGGGTGTTAGTCATTAATCGCTCACAATCCACGAAGTAATCGAGATATGCTCATATCCCTAGATGAGAAGGTAAAATCCGCCAAAAAAATCAATTAGTTAGAAGCTCACTATCTTTACTATTCCCGAGTTATCTCCAGCGATTGAGGGAGAAAAAAGAAAGTCAGTGTTTTTTCTAAATGAGCTGACGGAGTATCTGAGTGCAGCAGTCTCTAAGTGCATTGTGGAATGGGATTTGCGAAAGAGCCGCGATCTACTACTGGTTGGGGTGCGATCGCGATCGCCACACACAAAAAAAGCGCACCGCCAGAGCGGTGCGCAACCAAGAATTTTTAGAATTGAGGGCTGGGGATTGTCCCCGGGAAAATTAGGCTTTGGTTTCTAGGCGAGTGTAGAAAACGCCGCGAATTTTGACTTCTTCTGGATCATCCGCACCAAGGTCCGTATCGGAAGTCTGTTCGCTTTCAAAAATACCAGCAACTTCACCAGTACTGCTGTTGACCTTAGCTACTTCAAAGGTGATGTGACCTTTGTAGCTTTTAGTATTCTTGACATTGGTACGAGAGAGCTTGGTGCTGTCTGATTCTGCTGGTAAGGCGATCGCATTATCATAACCACTGGCCACACCACGACCCTTAGGATCTAGAAAAACAGAACCCCGATAGGAAGGTACCTTGAAATCGCCACCAAAGTCCGTGGAAGTGTTCAAGACAGTGACGGGAGCATCACTGGTAGCTACCAATTCCTTAATGGTGAACAAGAAAGGTACCAATTCGCCACCGGGCATTTTGACGGTGATTGCTTGGAAATCGATGCCGTCTTCTTCCTTGAAGACCAGCTTACCTTCACCATTGATGGTGACACTACCTTTGATCTGGTCCAAGCTAGAGGTAGCTCTGGTGACCACTTTACCAGCCACAAATTCGGGCTTCTGGCGCTTGTTAGCAGGTTCTTCTTTGACAAAGTAGTTGGTAGGCTGCAAGCACATATCTACGAACTGGTATTGCTTGCTCTGGTCGATGTCGATCGAACCCCGGCTGGTGTCGGCAATGGTCGGGCAGTTGTTCGCCAAGCCCGTATTACGGATCTGCTCGTAGGTCATAGGCGCGCTAGTAGCATTCGCGGGGCTATCGCTGCAGGCGGTTAGAAAACCGATGCAGACCGCCATGAGTGCCGCAATTAATCCACGAAATTTCATCTTTAACCTCAAATTTGGGAAATTTAATATTATATTTCGGACAAACTATGTTAGCAGCGACCAATTTTCGCCATGACTTGGTGAAGTCGCAGGACAGGTCGAGCTATTAAATATTTAGTAATAATACTAGGTTTCAATCCTGAATCGACAATCTGTCTGATCCAGATTATTTGTCTGTTCTAAATAATCTATTTACCACAAAGTGGCTCTGAGTGTTACACTGACCATCCGACAGGGCTAATTTGCAGTTCCTCACTAGTTGCTGGAAAGCACGTAAACTTAAGTAACGTTTTTTTGACAAAAAAACTTTTTTAGAAATGGATAAAAATTCAGTCTTGGCCGATCGCTTGGCCCAAATTAGCCAATTGAGCCGGGAAGTGTCCCAAAACTCGCGCACGGAGGTAAACGAGCTCCTGGAAATCCTGCGCACCCTGGAGCTGCTCCATCGGGAAATTCGGGAAGATTTGTTCCAGAATGCCTTACCCACCGATCGCCACAACCTCTACCGACTACTGCGAGATATTGAGGAAAATGGTGGCTGGCCTTACATTGCGCGGCTACGGCTCCAGGATTTATTAGCCAATCTGCCCATCCTGGAAGAACCGATCGAAGACAATGGGCCGGTCACCGAGCCATAAAAAAACCGCTGCCAAAGTAGCTAACGGTTAGAAACGATTTTAGGGATCTCTACCCATTCTTACTTACTGGGATTGATCGCATGCAGGCCACATTCTTTCAATGTGGCATCTTCCCACCACCAGCGACCTTCCCGCTCGTGTTGGTTGGGCAGGGTAGCTCGGGTGCAGGGTTCGCAACCAATACTGACGAAGCCTTTTTCATGCAGGGGATTGTAGGGCACTTGGAAAGCCCGAATGTAAGTCCAAACATCCTCCGAACTCCAGTTAGCCAAGGGATTGAATTTAACCAAATCATTGGTGGGTGTGGAAAAAGCACCATCCTGCTGCACCACCGGCACCGCAGCCCGTGTGGAAGGATTTTGATCGCGACGCTGACCCGTAATCCAAGCACTCAAGCTGGCCAGATGGCGGCGGAGGGGTTCTACCTTACGAATGTCGCAGCATTCCTTATGGCCATCTTCATAGAAGCTAAATAGCCCCTTGGCCTTGACTAGGTCTTGGATCTTAGTGGTATCGGGATAGAGTACATCGATCGAGATGCCATAGTGCTGGCGAACTTTGTCGATGAACTGATAAGTCTCGGGGTGGAGGCGACCCGTATCTAAACTAAAGACTTTGACGGGCTTTTTGAGGCGGTGGGCCATATCGATCAGCACCACATCCTCGGCACCGCTGAAAGAAATGGCGATGTTGTCGAAGTGGCTGAGGGCGCTGGCCAAGATCTTTTGGGGTGTTTCACCAGTCAGTTCTTGGTCAAGACTGGCGATGTCGAGGGTGGTGGTGGTCATGGATAGGATTGGTTGCTTTTCGATCGAATTCTACCCCAGGACAAGCCCCTTGGGATTTTGGGCTAGACTAGGGGCTGCTGTATCGATCGCCGAAGCCCATGACTGCGGAAATAATTTGTGTTGGAACCGAGCTACTGCTAGGAGACATTCTGAATAGCAATGCCAAGTACTTGGCCCAACAGTTAGCAGCGTTAGGCATTCCCCATTATCACCAGTCCGTAGTCGGCGACAATCCGGGCCGGATTCAGCAGGTCATGAAGACGGCGATCGAGCGGGGCGCTAAGATTCTGATTTTTACTGGGGGGCTAGGGCCAACTCCCGATGACCTGACTACGGCCACCATTGCCGAATTTTTTCAGACGGAGTTGGTAGAACATCCCGAAGTCGTTGCTAACATCGAACGGAAATACGCCCAGATGGGCCGAGTCATGAGTAGTAGCAATCGCCGGCAGGCTTTGCAGCCATTGGGAGCCGAGTTGCTACCCAATCCTTTAGGGACTGCGCCGGGGATGATGTGGCAGCCCTTAAATGGGCCGATTTTGTTGACCTTCCCTGGCGTGCCCCGCGAGATGTACCGGATGTGGCAGGATTCAGCGGTACCCTATTTGCGCGATCGGGGCTACGGACAGGAACAGATTTTCAGCACCAGTCTGCGGTTTTGGGGGATCTCTGAGTCGGTTTTGGCGGAAAAGGTCGATCGGTTTATCCAGATGACCGACCCGACGGTGGCTCCCTATGCGGGCCAGGGGGAGGTGCGCTTGCGGGTGGCAGCCAAGGCCAAAGATTTAGCAACGGCGATGGCTAAGATCGAGCCGGTGGCCCAGGAAATTATGGAGATTGGGGGCGATCGCTACTATGGCCGCGACCAGGATAGTTTGGCTACGGTGGTGGGGGCGATGTTGAAAAATCGGGGTCAGTCCCTGGCGATCGCCGAATCTTGCACAGGGGGAACACTAGGGGCAATGTTGACCGATGTGCCTGGCAGCTCGGCCTATTTCTGGGGTGGGGCGATCGCCTATGCCAATCAAGCGAAGGTGCAGTTGTTGGGAGTAGCGGAGGAGACGATCGCGACCAAAGGAGCCGTCAGCGGCACCGTAGCGGAGCAGATGGCCCTAGGTATCAAGGAGAAGTTGGGGACGGATTGGGGGATTGGGATCACGGGGGTGGCGGGGCCCGATGGAGGCACAGCGGAGAAGCCTGTAGGCACGGTCTATATTGGTTTAGCACGACCTAATGGCCAGGTGAGCTATTTTCACTATCGACTGAGCGATCATTTCGATCGGCACCTGATCCGCCAAATGTCAGCTAAGCAAGCACTGGATATGCTGCGGATGCGCTTGCTGGATAATAATACATAAAAACTGCTGTAAAATAGAAATGCCCCCCGCTAGCAGCAAACTTTACGAGGGGCATTTCAAAATCAATACTGGTACTACTATGACACAGACTAACGATCCAGGCGGACAAGAAAACAGGCTAGACCGTACCCTCAGAACTCTGAACCGCAGGGTGACTAGGCTGGAAGAAAGCCAGATAACTGGCCGAGAATTAGATCAAGACTTCGACCAAGTTTTCATGGAAATCGACGAGCTGAAAGTCGCTGTCCAACAGCTCCAAACGAATGTGGAGCGAAGATTTGATGAGCTTGATCGAAAATTCGCTATTGTGATGAACCATATCACTGGAAATAGTGGCTCTGAAGCTTGAGCCTAACTAGCTCTGGCTGAAAACGCAAAAACCCGCTGTATGCGGGTTTTTTAGTAGTGGCTCGAGGCAGACTTGAACTGCCGACCGAAGGCTTATGAGTCCTTAGCTCTACCGACTGAGCTATCGAGCCAAACAAGGCGATATCTAACTTAGCATGGATTATCTTTCCTTGACAACTTTTTTTTTATCTGGATTTTTCCAGGGCCAACGACATCTTCTCCCAAGGAGCCGACTATACCGGAGATGCAGTAGAATCTGGGGCTGGCTGAGGAGAACGCATCACCTGCATTCTTGCGGAGACCCAGTGGCTAAAGTTCTGGCTCCATTGAGCGACTAGGGGCGGAATTTGGTTGGTGGCTTGCTTGATCCGAACACCGAGCGTGTGGAATAGCTCCCGGAGGATGACTTTGAATTCCACCACGTCTTCGCCACCTTGGGGCGTGAGACTTCTTGGTGCGGTGGCAATTGGATTACTGGCGATCGCCTTTGGCAGAGGACTAGCTACCGGTGGTACCGACGGAGTGGGCTGAGGTCGCTCGATTGCGGTGGGTGTAGCGGGACTTGGTAGAGGGGCAGAGATAGCCGGAGTCGGTGGAACCACCGTTGGCTGAGCAACCTTAGGTAAAGGCGGAGCGACGGGTAACGGACTAGGCGCAGTTGCAATAGCTGGGGGAGCGATCCCGTAGGACGGGTACTCCCGTATCGGAACTACTGGGCTGACTGGCATTGCTACGGGTGTTGGGGTGGGAATGGGAGTCACTGGAGCCGGTGCAATCGATTGCACAGGTACGGGCAGCACGGGAACCGCCGGAGCTGGCGGAACTACTGGTGGGGCAATGGCTACAGCGGGGGGTGGCGTCACGGGTGCGATTCTCATGCTGGGAGGCATTGCCAACGGTGGTGCTGTGACCGTAGGCATCGCTGGCAATGGAGTGGCGCTGGGCACTGGCGCAGCACTCGGCGGATTCTGTGCTGGGGCTGGTGCAATGGCTACGGCCCGGCTATTGGGATCGAAGAGGGCCAGGGCATTAGCCAGGGGTACTTCATTGCGGAGCAGACGCGAGAAACTATCTTGACCGTTAGGTTGGTAGTTAACAACGCGGATGCTGCTATCTAGGATTTGGCCAGTTTTGTCTAGATACTCCAGCTTGATGAGGTTGGCACCGGGATTCATACCTTTAAGATAGATTGGTTCCCAGCGATCGACCAGAAAGCTCTGATTATTAATGGTGGCTCGGACCTGCCAATCGTTAATAACTTGTTGGGGCTGGCGGGGATCTGGGTGGCTGGGCGGATTAGTCAGGTCGAAGTCCAGCAAAAATGGTTCGGCTCCAAAATTGTTGGGGGGGCTGAAGACTAAGCGGGGGGCACTGGAGCTAAGGCTTTCCAGGGATTTGGCCAGCACATGAAAAGTGACTTGGGCTAGGGCACCGGGGTTTTTCCAGCTCTCATGCCAGGGTTTGGCAGCAAAGACCTGGAGGGTATGACTGCCAGGAGTGAGGTTGGGTAGGGCGATCGGTTGGCTCAGATCGTAGATCGAACCGCTGGGAGTACCATCCAGCAAAAGGTGTAAATGCGGCCCGATGCCGAAGGTAGCATTTTTAAAAATATTGGTGCCGGCGACTTGCAGGCTAATACTGACATTGCCGCTGGGCAGGATTTCTTCCGATCGAGGGCTGGTGATATAAATTTGGGGAGTACCGCTGGCGGCCGGAGCCAGTTGGGAAATAATGGCCGGCGGGGCTACTTCTTGAAGATTGGCGGCCCAGGCCGGTGCCGGATGACCACAGGTGGCGGCGATCAGTAGGAAAGCCAACCAAATACCCCGGAATTTTCTGTCTCTCACAATATCCTCCACCAAAATGCCAATGCCGGTCTATGGGAAAAATTATAGGTCGGGTCGGCTCCAGAGTGGAAGCGGCGGTTACCTTTTGCACCCAATAAAATTCATGCAATCAGTAGGCTTCTCACCCATCAGCTAAATTGTGTTGATATCCGCAGCGATTCAGCAGAGCTGACGCTACGCGAACGATCTGTGATAGACTTTCAACGCTTTCACTTCACCTTGAGAACGCTATGTTTGGTTCTGAAATTCGGCCCGCCCTCTTGGTTTTAGCCGATGGCACCTGTTACCATGGTCGATCCTTTGGGGCGGTGGGCACCACGGTGGGCGAAGTGGTCTTTAATACGGGCATGACCGGCTACCAGGAAGTGCTGACCGATCCCAGCTACCACGGTCAGATTATTACTTTTACCTATCCAGAGCTGGGGAATACCGGTGTCAACGCTGAGGACGAAGAGTCAACTAAGCCCCAGATCCAAGGGGTGATTGCTCGGAATATTTGCGATCGCCCCAGCAACTGGCGTTCCACCCAGTCGCTACCAGACTACTTGAAGCAGCATGGTATTCCGGGGATTTATGACATCGATACGCGGGCTTTGACGCTGAAGCTAAGATCGATCGGAGCCATCAACGGGGCAATCTCCAGCGAGATTTTGGATCCTGCTGCGCTCTTGGCCCATGTGCGGTCTGCGCCGGATATGAATGGCTTGAATTTGGCCAATGTGGTGTCTACGCCCCACAGCTACGATTGGGAGCAACCCAGTGCTAAGGAGTGGGAATTTGGCGACCGCAGTAGCGAAGTCTTTAAGGTGGTGGCGATCGACTTTGGGATCAAGCGGAATATTCTTCATCGGTTGGCCAGCCATGGTTGCCAAGTTAAGGTGGTGCCTTTGGGTACCAGTGCGGCAGAGATTCTGAGTTATCAGCCCGATGGGATTTTCTTGTCCAACGGGCCAGGGGATCCGGCGGCCGTCACCGCAGGGATCGCCACGACGCGGGAATTGCTGCAAGCCCAGAAGCCGATTTTCGGCATCTGTATGGGTCATCAAGTGCTGGGGCTGGCGTTGGGAGCCGAGACCTTTAAGCTGAAGTTCGGCCATCGGGGCTTGAACCAGCCAGCGGGCTTGGCCAAGAAACCAGTGGAGATCACCAGTCAGAACCATGGCTTTGCGATCGCCCCGGATTCTTTGAGCGCGGATGTGCAGGTCACCCATCTAAACTTGAACGATCGAACCGTGGCCGGTCTTCAGCACCGCAGTTTGCCGTTCTTCTCGGTGCAGTACCACCCGGAAGCTAGTCCTGGCCCTCACGATGCAGACTACCTATTTCGGCGGTTTGTGGAGCAGATGCGGGCCGCTCGCCAAAAATAAATATGACCGGTAGTTGCTAAACTGTCACCAGACTGCTATGCTCTATTTTCTCTAAATCTTCGATCCCCATTGGCGGATCTGCTGTTCCATGAGATTCTATCAAACCTGAAGGAGGTTGATCATCGCTGATACACTTACTTTGACAGTCAGCCTGCGCGGCACCCGAGAGCTGAAAGAAAACTGTCAACTTTTTAAGCTGACCGGTCTATTGGATGCTTTTTCCGAGCCAACCTTTCAAAAGGTGATTGGCAAGTGCATTGATGATGGGCCACCAAATATCATTTTGGACCTATCCAAGATCGATTTTGTCGATAGTTCTGGTTTGGGTGCGCTGGTGAAGCTGGCGAAAAAGACCCAGTCCTTGGAAGGGGGCGGTTCTTTGCAGGTAGTTGCCAATGCCCGCGTGACCCAAACAGTCAAGCTGGTGCGTTTGGAAAATTTCTTGTCTCTCCAGACTTCGGTGGATGCAGCTCTCGAAAAGCTGGCCAGCTAGTGCACAGGCTAACCACCAACGCAGCAGCTCCGATCGCTGTCTGCCAAACTTCAATTTTTTTACCAACAGAATTTTAGTGGAAGACTTGGACGAAATGGTTTGGCCTAATTTACCGGCGATTCCCCTATGGGGAGGTTGCACCAACGGCGGTAAATCCCTACCCATTCAACAGGTTTCGCCCGTATCTCTAGCCTACATTGGAGATGCGGTTTACGAATTGTATATCCGCACCAGCTTACTCTTGCCGCTGAAGAGATCCCACGACTACCATCAGGATGTAGTTGCTCTGGTGAGGGCAGAGACTCAATCTGAACATTTACAGGCGCTATTACCGCTGCTGACAGAGCTGGAGTTGGCTCTGCTCAAGCGAGGGCGTAATGCTGCCAGTGGCGGGCCTCGTCGTCTGAATCCGGAAGTGTATCGACAGGCCACTGGCTTTGAAACTTTGATCGGCTATTTGTATCTAACCGACCCCAACCGTCTGCACGAGTTGCTAGCGGCCTTGAACCTGATTTCCCCTACCCTTTAAACCCCAGTATTTTTTATGTCATTCAAACCTCGCAAAGTGCGTCCCGGTGGAAAATTCAAGGCCGGTCGCCCGCGCACTGCGGAAGGTGGTCGTCCACCGCGACGGGACGATGATGCTCGTCGGGATAACGATCAACCCAGATTTGGCGATGATCGCCCGGCGCGTAGACCCTTCGACCGTGATGAACGCCCCAGTGGCGATCGCGGCCCGCGCAAATCTTTTGGAGATAATAAGTTTGGGGGCGACCGAGCAGCCCGTCAGTCTTTTGGCCGGGATCAGCGACCCAGTCGGGAGAGCGGACCCCAGCGGAATTTTGAGCACGACGAACGACCCAGCCGAGATAGCGGGCCACGGAAGTCTTTCGACCGCGATGACCGAGGCCCCCGTAAATCCTTTGACCGCAACGACCGGCCCGGTGGAGATTGGGCACCGCGCAAGTCTTTCGACCGTGATGAACGTCCGAACCGAGACAGCGCTCCCCGGAAGTCTTTTGATCGCGATGACCGAGGCCCGCGTAAATCCTTTGACCGCAACGATCGGCCCAGTGGAGATTGGGCACCCCGCAAGTCTTTCGACCGCGATGACCGCCCGAACCGAGACAGCGCCCCTCGCAAGTCTTTTGACCGCGATGACCGCGGCCCACGTAAATCCTTCGACTCCCCAAGGGACGGCAGAGCCGAACGCCACGACCGGCCCAGTGGAGATTGGGCACCTCGGAAATCCTTTAACCGAGATGATGCCCGAGGGGACGGTAAATTTGGTGGAGCGAAAAAATCTTTTGGTGACAGCAAGTTTGGTGGAGACCGGGGAGCCCGCAAGTCTTTCGATCCAAATGCTTCCGCCGAGGAGCGCTGGGCTACTACGCCCACACCCGAAGAGCAGCCCAGTGAAGAATCTTTGAGCAACGACTATATCTATGGCAAACATGCGGTATTGAGTGCTCTGCAAAGTGGCCGCCAGATCAATCGGATTTGGATAATTTCTAAGCTGCGCTATGACCCGACCTTCAACTTGCCGATCGAAGAAGCCAAAGGCAGTGGAGCCGTCATCGATGAAGTGGATTCCCGGCGCTTGAGCCAGCTCTGTGATGGCGGGAACCACCAGGGGATCGTGGCCCAGGTAGCTCCCTATCACTATTGGGATCTGACTGAATTAATCGAGAAAGCCAAAGCCGAGACCGATCGACCGGTGATCCTGATCGCCGATAGTTTGACCGATCCCCAGAATCTGGGATCGATGGTGCGAACCGCCGAGGCCCTGGGCGTACAAGGAATGGTGATCCCCCAACGGCGAGCGGTGGGGATCACCTCTAGCGTCCAAAAAGTAGCCGCTGGGGCCCTAGAACACCTGCCAGTGGCGCGGGTAACCAATCTGAGCCGCGCTCTCAAGGAGCTGAAAGATGCGGGCTTCTGGATCTATGGCACCACAGCTAATGCCAATACGCCCATTCACGAAGTGACCTTTACTGGCCCGATCGCCCTAGTAATCGGGGCCGAGGGTGAGGGCTTAAACCTGCTCACAGAAAACACCTGCGACTTTTTGGTCTCCATTCCTTTATCTGGGAAAACCGCCAGTCTAAATGCGGCTACGGCTGCGGCTATGTGTCTTTATGAGGTACATCGCCAAAGATGGTCAAATAAAATACGAATTCCTGCGTCATAGAAGGGTTATTCTGGGTGAAACTTGTTCCGGGAAAATAAATTCCTACAAATAACAATAAATCCCTAAGAAATGTGAATAATTACAATTGAATACATCTTCTGCCATTGTTGGTAATGATTGATTAGTATTTAATTCGGACTACCGCTGACTGGCTTGGCGTATTAAGTTCGTGACACATTTCAGCCAGAAACCCTGATCTTTTAATTTGTATACTGCAATGCCAATAAAGCTTGGAGATCTCTGGACTAATACGCTGGATTTATTAGGACAGGCCTGGTGGGTAGAAGTTTCTACTACTCACCCTAAATTCACATACTATTTTGGCCCCTTTGCTACGGAGCCAGAGGCCAAATCAGCCAGAGCTGGTTATCTGGAAGATCTGGAGGGCGAAGCAGCTCAGGGGATTCAATCCACCATTAAGCGCTGTAAGCCGGATCGATTGACCATCGACCATGATATGGGGGAGCAAACTGACCGCGAGCAGGCTACATTGCTCAGCGGTCCAGTTTCTATTTAGCAGCAGCCAGAGCAGCCCGTAGCTGTCCTTGGTTGCTAGTTAGCAGTTGGGTGCCGGTGGCCGCGTCGACACCCGACCAGTGCATCAGGAGAGCCAGTTTGACCGATCGACCGCTGGCTTCTAGTAGTTCGCTGGCTTGATCGCGATCTAGTTCGGCTAGGTCTTGGATCATCCGCAATGCTCGATCGTGGAGCTTGCTGTTGGTCACGGCCACATCCACCATCCGGTTGCCATAGACTTTACCGAGCTGCACCATGGCTCCGGTAGAGATAATATTTAGGGCCATTTTGGTGACGGTGCCCGATTTCAAGCGGGTAGAGCCGGTGAGGATTTCTGGCCCAACGATCAATCGAATTTCAATATCCGCAGCGGCGGGCACCTGCTCGATCGGCACGCAGGCAATAAAAGCCGTAGTAGCCCCCCGCTCTTTGGCGGCCTGGAGCGCCCCGTGAACGTAGGGAGTGGTACCGCCTGCCGCAATGCCAACCAGCACATCATGTGGGCCAATGTTGCGATCAAGCATTGCTTGGGCACCATCGGCAGCGATATCTTCTAAACCTTCGGAGCTTTTCACCAAGGCCCGCTCACCACCGGCCAAAATGCCCTGCACCATCTCCGGTGGGGTACAGAAAGTGGGAGGGCATTCGGCAGCATCTAATACACCCAAGCGACCGCTGGTACCGGCTCCGATGTAGAAGAGCCGACCGCCCTGTTTCATGCCAGCAGCAGTGGCCGCGATCGTCTGCGCGAGGGCTTCACGAGCTCCCGCAATCGCTCGAATATTTTGCTGGTCTTCGGTATTAAAGAGGTCTACTAGTTCTAGGGGGCTGAGCTGGTCGAGGTTCTGGCTGCGCTCGTTGACTTGCTCGGTGGTCAGGTGGCCACGGGTAGAAATTGCTTCGGGCATGGGAAAGGTTCTATAACAAACCTTCTAATTTTCGACGAATTTGGTCGTAATCGATGCCCTCGTTGGATTTATCTTTGGGTGCTTGACCATCGGCGCGCCAATCGGTTTCTTCCACGTTTTGATCGGGCGGCACCACGAGCATGCCTTCTTCTACCAAAATGCATTCATAGTTGGAGTCCGCACAAAAATCCTCGATTTCTTGGGCATCCATGGCTTCTACCGTAGGGTTGGGCAGGTCTTGAGCCTCTAGCATCATGGCGTAGCGCAGGGCATCATCTTCTTCCGTAAACATCATGATGAGGTTCCGGTCATCGGCCTGAACCGAATGAATGCCCTCGTTCTCGGTGCGGGCGTTAAAGAGAATGACGTAGACACGCATAGGAAAAAGGTCTTAACTATTCGATAAACCTACCATAACGAGCGACCCTCATTTCTCCTGGATTATTCTCTTGACAAATCCATGCCCAGAGCTGATCCCCCCAGGAAAAGTGCCACCATTCGCCAGGGTGCCGCCGAAAGCCCGCATGTTCCATGACTTGCCGCAATAACTCTCGGTTTTGGTGAAAAACTTGGTATTTAGGTTGGTCAGCGAAATAGTTGGGTTTGGATCGTTCGGACATTTCATCGATCGGCGAACCCATCTCGATCGGCTGGTGGCGATCATCCATGATCGTCAGGTCGATCGCTGCGCCGGTACTGTGGGGCGGTGGTGTGGCTAGATCAAAGCTGGGCACCGCCCAAATTTGGTAGACCTTTTGCCACAGCTCCGCCTGGGCTGCTGGAGCCAGGGTCTGGAGGTCCAGAGACCGTTCCGCTGCGGCAGCACGAAAGGTATAGTCCACCATGTATTGCTGCACTTCCACGGGCCGATAGGCATCAAAGATCTGCAACCGCCACCCCGGTCGCATGAACTGTAGCTGGTCCCGGGCTGCTTGTAAGAGATCGATCGCCCCAGCCCTCAAGTAATAGGGAGATTTCCCCCCATAGTCCGCACCGCAAGCCATATAGGGATGGGGAGCCACCAGCGGAAATCCCGCTGGAATCGGGATCAGGGGTTCGTGGCATTCTTCGATTGGGATAGTTTGATAGGGCTTCATAGGATACGACTAGGCCACTAGCTGTTCAATTTCTCGTTGAGGATTTGGTTGGTCAGCTTCGGTTCGGCGCGGCCACCAGATTGCTTCATCACTTGGCCCACAAAGAAGCCCAGCAACTTGGTTTTGCCGCCGCGGTACTGCTCCAGTTCCTTAGGATTCGCGGCCATGATCTCGTCGATCAAAGCACCGATCGCCCCAGGATCTGCCAGGGAAGTCATCCCCTTACTGTCCACCAGTTTCTGGACGGAACCACCGTCGGCCAGTAGCTCCGGCAGAATTTCTTTGGCGATTTTGCCGTTGATGGTGCCTTTTTCGATCAGCCCGATCAGCTCCGCTAGATTTTCCGGGCGAAAAGGCATGGTGTCGATCGCTACTTTCTGAGTTTTCAGGTAGGAAGTAATGTCCCCCATCACCCAGTTGGCCGCTTGCTTGGCATCGGCTCCGGCGGCGATCGCGGCTTCCCAATAGAGGGCTACTTCTCGATCGTCGGTCAGGACTCTGGCATCGTAGGGCGAAAGGCCGAATTCTTGCTCGTAGCGTTGGCGCTTGTGTTGGGGTAGTTCCGGCAGTTCTTGCCGCCATTTGGCCATGCGTTCCGCGCCTACCACGATCGGGGTCAGATCCGGCTCGGGGAAGTAGCGGTAGTCACTGGAGCCTTCTTTGACCCGCATACTAATAGTGCGCTGGGTACCTTCTTCCCAGAGGCGGGTTTCTTGGATGATCGGCTCGCCAGATTCCAAGGCAATAGTTTGACGCTCGATTTCGTAGTCAATCGCTTTGGCGATCGCGCTGAATGAGTTCATGTTTTTGATCTCGACCTTGGTACCGAATTCCTCGCGGCCGACGGGCCGGATCGAAATGTTTACGTCGCAGCGCAGGGATCCTTCTTGCATGTTGCCATCGCCGACTCCTAGGTAGCGAATGATCCGCCGCATTTCTTGGGCGTATTCGGCGGCTTCTTGGCCACTACGCAGGTCTGGCTCGGAGACAATTTCGACTAATGGGACGCCAGTACGGTTGTAGTCTACCAATGAGTAGGTGGAACCGGCGAGTCGATCGCTACCGGCATGGACGAGTTTCCCGGCGTCTTCTTCCATGTGCAAACGGGTGACCCCAATTCTTTTGGGAACTGGTTGGCCTGCTTCATCCAAGGGCGAAATTTCGATCCAGCCATGTTCTCCGATCGGCAGGTCGAACTGAGAAATTTGATAGTTCTTGGGCAGATCGGGATAGAAGTATTGCTTGCGATCAAATTTGCTGTAGGGGGCGATCGTGGTGTTGAGGGCCAGCCCGGCTTTGACAGCGAACTCTAGGACTTTTTCGTTGAGTACTGGCAGGACTCCGGGCATGCCGACGCAGACTGGGCAAATATTGGTGTTAGGGGGCTGGCCAAATTCTGTGGAACAGTTACAAAAAATCTTGGTGGCCGTGCTCAATTGGCAGTGAGTTTCTAGGCCAATAACTGCTTCGTACTGAGTTTTGACAGAAGATGCTGTAACCATGCTGGAAGGCGCTCGATAGACTGCTTTCCAGTATATCTCACCATGACGACATAGGAGGGCAGGATAAGGTTTGCCTAGCACAATCAACCCCGAATTTGGAATTGCTAGATAACTTTGAACCTGAGACCTAGGAATTTAGTTCGCCCGGTCGAATGGCAATCTGCTGACTCTTGCCCCGCCGCTCGATCGTCAGATTCAACCGCTGCTTTACCTTGGCACCTTCTACCAAACCTTGCAGATCTTCCGCACTACTGACCGGCGTACCATCCACATCCAAAATCACATCGCCGCGCCGGATGCCCGCACTGGCCGCCGCCGTGTTCGGCAAGACTCGGACGACCAAAACCCCATTCACCTCCGGCACCCGGAAAGCCGCATTGGGATCCTTGTTGTTCTCGATCGCCATCTCTGGAGTCAAGGTGGCCATTTGCACGCCTAGGTAAGGATGGGAAACCTTTTCGCCCTTAGCTAACTGGGTACTAATGGTCTTCGCCTTGTCGATCGGAATTGCAAAGCCAATCCCCGTCGCATCGGCCCGAATAGCCGTATTGATGCCAATCACCTGTCCCTGCGCATTCAATAACGGCCCACCGGAATTGCCGGGATTGATCGCCGCATCGGTTTGAATGAAGTCCAGCCGCTTGTCGCTCATCCCGATCGCCACGCTGGAGCGCTTCAGGGTACTAACGATACCCAGGGTCACCGTGTTATCGAGGCCCAAGGGATTGCCCACAGCGATCGCCCAGTCTCCCACCTCCACCTGACTGGAATCTCCCAGTTCCGCCACCGGCAAATTCTTGGGGCTAGAAATACTCACCACCGCCAAATCTGTCACCGGATCGGCTCCGCGCACGGTGCCCTCAAAAGTCCGCCCATCTTTCAGCGTCACGGTCACCCGATCGGCCTCGTTCACCACATGGGCATTGGTCAACACGATGCCTTGCCGATCGATAATAAAGCCCGAACCCTGACCACGCATTTTTTGCTGCTGGGGCTGCATGGGCATGCCATACATAAAGTCTTCTAGCACCGGATCGATATCCCGGCTAACCGTTTTTTCCGTGTCGATCCGTACGACCGCCGGCCCGACTTTGCGCACCGCTGCACTAACAAAACTTTTGCCATCATTACTCCTGACCGCAGCAGCCGCACTCAGCCCCTGGCCAAGCGGCTGGACTACTGGCGCACTAGGTGGCACGATCTCTGCGGGCATCAGGTCGGCATGGGCGACCGGCGTACCGATCAATCCAAAGGTACAGATCGCCAAGAAAAAGGCGGCTAGACGGCGGCTCAGTTGGGATAGGTTCATAGGTCGAGCGATCAAGAAATTCTTCCCTTCCAGTCTATAAGAATTTCTTGATCGCTGGTGGGTCGGGCGATCCGAACTGCCACTAATGAGCCATAACTCAATGGGATCATGGTTTTGATAGGAAGACTTTGTTAAGATGTCCCAAAAGAATAAAACACAGCTTTTCTTGAACCTGTGCAAAGACTTTCCTGACTACCATTCCAGAGAGCCGATCAAAGTCCATGCATGTTGTCGTTAACCCGTGCCCTAGCACGCATCGCCAAACCTTGATATCCCAAACCGAATATGCCAAAAAACTCCGGCCCCTGATGCCTCCAGAGGCGTTCATTCCAGATCGGGGTAAAGTTGGAATTCTGTTAATCAATGTCGCTATCCTAGTTCTAGGCTGGTCGATCGCCTCATACCTCGATCAATGGGCTTGGTACATGCTCTGGTTGTACTTGCCCCTAGCATTAATTATGGGCAACAGCATTACGGTGCTGATCTTTAGTACCCATGAAGTATTGCATAGCGGTACAGTCAAAAACTCTTTCCTCAGATCCCTCCTCTCCCTGCTCGGCTGGACGATGTCTTGGATTCCCCCCACTTTCTGGAAAGTCGTGCACCAGCGCGAACACCATAACAAGACCAATTCTCTCCAAGACCCCGATCGCAACTACTTGCAAAGTCAGCCCCAGAGCTGGGGCAAATGGATTCACAATCTTTTCGCCCCCTCCGCCGAAGTCCATCCCTTTTGGTTCGCGATCGGCATGACTAGCTCATGGGGAGTCCATACCTTCCGCAATTTAATATCTGTATTGCTATTCAATGATGGATTGGGTACCTTGGCCCCCGTAACTTTACAGGTATCGACAAAGGAGCGCCGGTCGATCGCGATCGAGTTACTGGCGATCGCCACTATCCACCTCGGCATCTGTTGGTTCATCGGGTTTCATCCAGTCAAGCTACTACTGGGCTATTTCTTGCCCATCTGGATTGGCTACAGCATCGCGATGTTTTATATCTACACCAATCATTTGATTTGTCAGATGACCGATGTGAATGATCCATTGATTAATAGCCTTTCCCTGCGGGTACCTAAGATTTTCGATCTGCTCCATTTGAATTTCTCCTATCACACCGAACATCATATTTTTCCAGGCATGAATTCGGACTATGCCCCCATGCTCCGCGAGCTACTGCAAACCCATTACCCCGATCGCTTCAATTTGTTAGATGCGAAAGCTGCATGGCATTTGCTGCTCCACACGCCTCGTCACTACCAGGACGATTACACTCTCACCGATTGGCACGGCCAGAAAGCCGTACCTTGCCCCCTCCAGGTCGAGAATCGGATGCCGTGAAGTGATCTAATGGTTTCTATTGAACAAGAATTTAATAGCTTCATCGATTACCCTCACCCCAGCCCTCTCCCAAGTAGGGAGAGGGAGCAAGAGACTTCGCTTGTGCTCCGGCTCCCCTCTCCCCGCTTGGGAGAGGGGTTGGGGGTGAGGGCTTCCACTGGATGCATCGAATTTCAGTCAAATAATGGATCTTATTAAATTCTCATTCCTATGGTTTTCCCCCAGACCAAAGCGATCGCCAATATTCCTGTCGCAGCGTCGCAATCGCACTCAGCGGAATATCCTGCGGACAAATATTGGCACAATGTCCATGATTCGAGCAATTACCAAAGCCCTCCTGATCCATCGCCATCACCATCTTGCCCACCCGCTGACTGCGCTCGGCCTGACCCTGGGGCAGATGGGTATATTGGGCCACCTTGGCCCCCAAAAATAGTGCCGCCGAAGCATTAGGACAGGCCGCGATACAAGCCCCACAACCAATACAAGTGGCTAAATCGAAAGCTTGCTCTGCTGCCCCCTTGGGAATTGGCACTATATTGGCCTCGGCAGCACTCCCGGTATTGACCGAAACATAGCCCCCCGCCGCAATCAGTCGATCGAGCGCACTCCGATCGACCACCAAATCCTGAACCACTGGAAAAGCCTGCGCCCGGAAGGGTTCGATCACTATCCTCACCCCACTCTGGAAGCTGCGCATATATAGCTGGCAAGTACTCCCTTGTCCCCCGTGGGGCACCCCATTAATCACCAAACTACAACTACCACAGATCCCCTCGCGGCAATCGCTATCGAATTGAATTGGCTCTGCTCCCGTGGCTGTGAGGCGATCGTTGAGCACATCTAGCATTTCCAGGAAAGACATATCCGGCGAAATATCTTCCACCTCATAGTCTACCAATAGTCCTCGATCGCTAGGACTCTCTTGCCGCCAAATGGATAGTCGGAAATGCATAACTACTTGTAACTCCGTTGACTGGGCTGAATATTCTCAAAAGCTAAAGGCTCCTGGTGGCGCAGGTGTTTACCAGGCTCCCCGCCGTACTCCCAGACCGCCACATGGGCAAAAGCAGCATCATCGCGCAGCGCTTCCCCATCACTAGTTTGGAACTCTTCTCGAAAATGGGCACCGCAGGATTCCTGTCGATCGAGCGCGTCCCTAGCCATCAATTCCCCCAATTCTAAATAATCCCCGACCCGACCGGCTAGCTCCAAGTCCTGATTCAGGCCATCACCATTTCCTGCCAAGCACAGATTTCCCCAGAACTCTTGACGCAGCTCTGCGATCTGGGCGATCGCCGTTTCTAGCCCCACCCGATGACGAGACATGCCCACATATTCCCACAGAATTTGGCCCAGCTGTCGATGAAAAGTCGTGGCCGTTTTGGAACCGGAGATCGCCAACAGTTGATCGACGTTCTGCTGCACTGCCCGCCGGAACGGCTCCGCTACTTGTGGATCTAAGGGTTTGAGCTGGGCCTGTGCCAAATAGTCACCGACTCCATAGGAAATCACAAAGTAGCCATCACCTAAACCTTGCATCAGAGCGCTAGCACCCAAGCGGTTGGCTCCATGCTCCGAGAAATTGGCTTCACCGATCGCAAACAAACCAGGTATCGTTGTCATCAATCCATAGTCCACCCACAGACCACCCATCACATAGTGCACTGCTGGATATATCTTCATTGGCACCCGATAGGCATCTTCTCCGGTGATTTTTTGATACATATCGAATAAATTGCCGTATTTCTTGGCAATCGTCTCCGCCCCCAATCGTCCTAACCCATCCCGCAGATCCAAATATACTGCTCGCCCCGTGGCACTGACTCCTTGTCCGCGATCGCAGACCTCCTTGGCGCTGCGCGAAGCAATATCTCGCGGCGCTAAGTTGCCATAGGTGGGATATTTACGCTCCAAAAAATAGTCCCTTTCGGCTTCGGGGATCTCATGGGCAGAACGGCGATCTCCTGCTCGCTGGGGTACCCATAACCTTCCTTCATTGCGCAGACTTTCGCTCATCAAAGTCAGCTTCGATTGATGCTCCCCTGCCACCGGAATGCAGGTGGGATGAATCTGGGTGAAACAAGGATTAGCAAAGGCCGCACCGCGCTTGTGGCAACGCCAGGCAGCGGAGGCATTGGAATTCTTGGCGTTAGTAGATAGGTAATAGATATTGCTATAGCCACCGCTGGCTAAAATCACCGCATCGCCCAGATAACTCTCCAGCTCGCCGGTGACCAAATTGCGGACAATAATACCCCTCGCCCGATTGTCCACCACCACCAAATCCATCATTTCCCGGCGTGGTAGAATCTGCGCTCTGCCCCCAGCTACCTGTCGCATCAGCGCACCGTAAGCTCCCAGCAAAAGCTGCTGGCCAGTTTGGCCCCGTGCATAAAAAGTCCGGGAGACCAAAGTGCCCCCAAAGGAGCGATTGGCTAGTTGTCCCCCGTATTCGCGGGCCAAGGGCACGCCTTGGGCCACACATTGATCGATAATCGAGCCACTGATTTGGGCTAGCCGGTAAACATTTGATTCTCTCGATCGAAAGTCCCCACCCTTGATGGTGTCGCAGAATAATCGCCAAATACTATCACCATCGTTCTGATAATTCTTGGCGGCGTTGATGCCCCCTTGGGCCGCCACGCTGTGAGCGCGCCGGGGTGAATCCTGTAGACAGAAGACCTGTACCGGATAGCCCTGTTCTGCCAATGTGGCCGCCGCCGCTGCGCCAGCCAGACCACTGCCCACCACCAGAATGGGATGCTTGGCCTTGTTGCCAGGGCTAACCAGTGCACAGTTATTCTTAAAGGCATCCCACCGATCGGTCAAGGGTACACTGTGGTCGATCCGATTATTTAGCATCATCATCTCTGAAAATATATCCAGGCCGGAATCATAGCGAAGCCAATGGCAATGGTGATCGCCAAGAGCCAGCTGCCTCGATCGATGCCAGGATTGCTGGCAATTCCCCAGGATTGACTGGCACTGCGGATCCCATGCCGCAAATGAATAGCGAATGGGCACATCATCAATACATAGAAGCCGGCCTTCCAAGTTTGCCGAAAGGTATCTTCCACTAAACTTTGCCAGTCCGGTAGCTGGAATCCGGCGATTTCCGTTTGATATCTGTCAATCGGCCCCAGCCGAAAGCTGCCCAGATGAATGACCAGAAATATCAGTAGTAATGGGCCGGTGATCACCATCGATCGGTCCAGCACCTGCCGCCACCAGGCAGTGGCAAGATAACTCTGGGGCTGGGCTAAGCGATTCTGGCGGGCGATGGCGATCGACCAGGTTATATGGGTGCCGAAGGCGATCCCTAACAATATCTCCAATGCTCCGTGGATGATTGGATATCGATTCAAACTGGCGGCATAGAGATTGAAAGTCTCTCCATGGTCAACCAGCAGCCATAAATTACCCAGTAAATGAAAAATCGCAAAAGAAACTAGCAGCAGCCCAGAACTGGCTACTACTAATTTTTGCCCGATACTATTGCGAAACAAGGATGTCACTAGAGGCTACTTTTTGGGAGAGAGCAAAAGGTTTAAGTTACCACCACCGGCCATCGGGGGAATCAGGGAATTACCATCCCACTTGTCGATCGCCTGTTTCAACAATACCCGATCGGAGAGCACCGCATCGATCGTCTTCAGTCGCTGCGCTTCAATCTGCGCCGTTTCCAGCTCCGTCAACTTCCGCTGTCTTTCTTGGATGGCGATTTGTTTCTGCTCGATCGATTTCTGCACTTCCGGATCCAAGACAAACCCGGTCACCGCAAAGTCTCGAAAGTTCACATAACCTTGCTTTTGCAGCTCATTGTCGATATCCTGCCGAATCTCGCCGCTGATCCTGGCTTGGTTTTCGATCACTTCTTGCATGGCATAGCCGGTCACCACCCGCTTCACCGAAGAAACCAAGACTGGCTGAATCACCACATTGTTCACAGCCACCTCCGAAGACCCAATATTGGCCACCACCGCCGGAGCATTGGTAGGATTGATCGCATAGGTGGCCGTAGCCGTCACCTTGATCTGCTGGGAATCCCGTGTTTGCACCGTGAACTCTTCGGGAATGGCCTTGGTTTGGATGGAAACCTGTTGCACCGTTTGTACCAGCGGAACTAGGAATACTAGGCCTGGCGCAACGGCAGCGGACTGCACTACGCCGAAGGTGGATACTACTCCCACGGTGCCGGAGGGAATGATTTTGACACTGAGGGCAATGAGTAGGGCGATCGTCCCTAGGGCCAGCAGCACTTTCTCCAGATTGGCTTTAATTAAATTCATGGGGACTTTTGTTTGGGGGTGATGTGGAGATGTTTCAATTCTATCGAATCCAGTGGACAAAGCTTTTGACCGTACCCTAGAATTGGGGGAAATCATTGTCTTCCATCTGCCATGTCAAAATATCCGTTGTTCGTGCTTTGCCTCTTCGGACTTTCCCTCAGCCTGAATCCCTTCATCGGTAGCATGGCTACCCCTGCCACCTCCGTGCAGATCGCCGGAATGAGAGCTCAATCTCAAGAACTGTACTCGGCCCAATCTTTTGCCCTCAAATATCTAAATCCCAAAAAGGCCAAAATCCGCACCACAGTCCAATCAACCTATGTGGTGAATGGCTTTTCTCTGATTGGTTGGCAGCAAGGTGAAATGGCCGGACAACTGTTACTGAAAAAACAGGGTAAAACCTGGAAGGTTCTGTCCTCTGGCGGTGGAGCGATGGATCTGAATACCCTTACCTCTTACGGATTGCCTAAAGCCACCGCCGAAGAACTGCTGAAACAGGCCGAATCTAACTAATAATATCAAGTAACATTATCTCCCTCTGTCCAATGTCGAAAATGTCAAAGTCAATGTTGATACTGGCCCTAGGTGCAACCCTCTGGCCCCAATCTGCCCTAGCCGGCACCAACTCCGCCACCCTATCCTGCAAATCCAAACCAGGACAAGCCTATTCCCTGACCCTCCAAGGCAAAATACCGGATTCGGAAGAAACCCTAGACCTGACTTTGTCCGATCGCCAGAACTCTCTAAAATTGACCAATAGTAACGCCGAAGTCTACAGAATCGAGGCTTTCGAGCAAGGCATGTTCTCATTGATCATCAAGCACAAGGAATGGGGCAATGAATTAAAGCTGTATGCTATTCCCAAGACAGTGAAAGCCACCAAAAAAGAAAATAGCACCATGGCTACCTTTGATGCTGTGCTCGAAAGCCCTAAGCCTAAGCTTACTGGGCCAGTGCAGTCAACAGATGATCTGCTCCGCAAGGTGCGTCTCGTTTGCTCCTATAAATATGAAGTATAGCTATTCACTGTAGCATCCCGTCCCCGCGCTCGGTGCGGGGCCGAAAATATCAAGTGAGTGCTGCTTTCCTAACTAATTTATCCTCGGCGTTGCTAATTTTAGGTATGGTTTGCCCTCACCCCGCCAGATCCTTCGGCTCTGGCCCCCCTCTCCCAAGCTTGGGAGAGGGGTTGGGGGTGAGGGCAAAATCCATGCTTCATACTCTAATTCAGCAATGCCTTATTCTCTATACTATGACGATCGACCAATGCAACGTAAATCAATCCTGGCTCTAGACTTTGATGGTGTGATCTGTGATGGTATTGAGGAATATTTAGATTCCTCCTGGCAGGTCTATTGTCAGATCTGGAAGGTCGATGGAGATCGTCCCCAGCACTTAGATGCGGACTTTCGGCAACTCCGGCCCTTAATTGAATACGGTTGGGAAATGCCCTTATTGGTATGGGCGATCGCCAACTCCATCCCTACTGCCAGCATCACCACCGCTTGGTCTACGGTCGTCCAAGATATCCTTATCTCCCAAAAGATCACAGCTCCCGAAATTACTCAGGTCATGGATGAAGTCAGGGACCGCGCGATCGCCTCCGATTTACCCCGTTGGCTGGCTCTCCAGCGTTGCTATCCCGGCACCATCGATCGCTTGAATTCCTTGCCCGACCACATCGAGCCAGTGATTATTACCACCAAAGATGGCCGCTTCACCCGGCAAATGCTGGAGAACAGTGGCATCTATCTCCCCCAGACCGCCATTTTCGGTAAGGAAATCCAGCAGCCCAAAACCGCCACGCTCCGCCAGTTACTGGCTACACAGCCGGAGCAGATCTGGTTTGTAGAAGATCGGCTGCCCACTTTACAAGCGGTTGCGGCCCAAGCAGATTTAGATGCGGTACAATTGTTCTTGGCAGATTGGGGCTACAATACCCCCGCCGAGCGAGCCGCAGCGGCCCAAAATCCGCGCGTTGAATTGCTCTCTTTGGCACGTTTCTGCCAAGACCTATACTGCTGGACTTAGATCATGCTGGATCTGAACAAGGTCGCCAAACAGCTCCCCGCCGTGGGTGCCCATCTCACCAAGGAATCCCAAGCCGGACAACTGCGGATGTTACTGGCGAATAGCCATCTGACGCGGGCGATCGCCGAACAGGCCGATCTGCAAGCTCGGCAAAACCAGTGGCGCGATCGGTTGCGCTTTGGTGCGGCGGTGCCGGTGGAGCCTTTGAATACCTATCAAGATATTCCGACTCCCAATAAACAACATACAGTGTTGGCCACCGATGGCTCCCAGATTTCCCCCAGTCACCATGAAATTGCCTATTGCTACCTGATTAATATCGGGCGAGTGATGATTCACTATGGCCAGAGCCGTCAGCCGCTGCTGGATAGCGTGCCAGAAGTCTTCTATCAGGCCGCAGATCTCTATGAATCTCGCAAATGGGGCATCGATACGGAGGAATGGATGGGCCATCGCCGCACTTCCCTAGAAGCGGTGGTGCTGGGAGAATTGGGCTATAACTGGGTGGCTCCGCCCTTCGATTTAGCAGAGCCAGCCGCAATTTTGTCGCCCAAGGTACCCACCCTCGCGATGGTCGATGGCTCCTTGGTCTATCGCTCCTTCGAGGAGTTACCCCACGAAGCCCGCGACATTATTCTGGAACCAATGTTGGCCGGTTGGGAGCAGTTGCGATCGGTACAAATTCCGATGGTGAGTTACCTAAGTGCATCGCGCAGCATTGATAGTCTGAATTTTCTGCGGCTGCTGAGTTGTGCTTTTCCGGAGCCAGATTGCCAAAGTCATTGCAGCGATGAAGAAAAACCGCCTTGTCAAGTGTTCGATGGTCTACGGGATACATCCTTATGGTCGAGTCAATTGCAACCGGGACAGCGAGGCTGTTTGTGGGAAAGCAAGGCCCGTGTGCTGGATTTTTATCCACCGGAACAGCGCATCTATTTTTGTTACTTACATGTGGGTACGGAAATCGCTCGCATTGAGATGCCCGCTTGGGTCGCCGCCGATTCCGCGCAGTTAGATCAAGCTTTGGGGATGGTGCTGGCTCAGGTGCAAAAAGGCCAAGGTTATCCAGTAGCGATCGCCGAGGCCCATAACTATGCGGTGGTGCGCGGGGCCGATCGATCAAGCTTTTTTGCCTTGCTAGAGCGCGAGATGCTAAAGGCTGGACTCAAGAATGTAGGCGTTTCTTACAAAGAGCGGCGCAAGCGCGTGAGTATTGCCTAGCTGATTTCGCTTCACTCCCGCACATATCGCTTACCGCTAGCCGCCACCTCGACCCTGGCCGAAAAGGGCACCTGGGCCAAATATTCCTCAAACTTCAGAGCAAACTGTCGCGCCTTGCGGGGATTGCCCTCCAGCATCTGTGTCAGCTCCGCCTCCGTTAGGGAACCATACTTCTGGAGGTGGACGAATACCGCCCGCACATGCTCATCTACCAAATTTGCTGCCCAGGGTGGCACCGCTACTGGCTCTGCTTCCATCGGAATTCCGGAAAGAGCTGTGGTTCGCGGCTGCACTGGTTGGCGTTCCTCCAGCGGAGAGGCTCCGCCAACGTGCAGCGTCTCCGGCAAAGAATCATCCGTATCCGCCAACGGCTCATTCCAATCGGGCGCTGGCAACTCTCTATTTTCCGTGGGCCAGCGAGTCTGCATCTGTTGCTGGCGTTGTAGCTCTAAGATATCCTGCTGCAATCGATTCCTGCGGGTCGTGAGGCTTTCGACTTCCGCAGTCAAACGTTGGCTAGATTGATGCATCGTTTGCACCACCGGCTGGATGATCGTCAGTTCTGTCTGGCAAGCCTGATGCTGGGCCGTAAGTTCTGCTAAGGATTGGCGCAGGACTTCCTCCCGATCGATAATAGCTTGCTGGCTGGCTTGTAATTCTTGTTCTCTGGCGATCGCGGCCTGCTGGTGCTCCTGGAGTTCTTGAGTCCGTTGGCGAGTCTCTCCTTCGTCAGTCTTCAGCTGTTTGACCGTTTCGTCCACCTGTTGCCACTCCCTATACAGCGCTTCCATTTGCTCCTGTAAGTTGCCGAACTCCGCTGCCTGTCGCTGCAGATTCTGCACCGATGCTTGGAGCGTGGTTTCCTGCTCTTGTAGCTCCTTGGTTTCCCATTGAGAGCGCTCGATCATCTGCTCTAGATCCGCATTCAGCCAATCGATCGACTGTTCTAGCTGCTGGCGCTCCTGATGGAGTTCGGCCACTTGGGAGCGCACAATGTTCAGCTCGGTCACCTGGGTTTGTAGATGTTGGAGCGATTGCTGGAATTGATTTTCTTGTTCCCGCAAGGCCAGGAGCTGAGACTGGCGTTCGCCAATCTGCCCTTCCATCTGCTGTCGTTCTGTCTGCAAAGCCCCCAAATGCTCCTGCAGTTGCAGTTGCTCCGATCGCACCAGCTCTAAATCTTGGATGGCCATCTGCCGGCTGGCCAGCGCCTTTTCGACCTCATCCCGTTCGGCCTTCAACAGGTCTACGTGATTTTGTAATTGCTGTTGCTCCGATCGGATTGTCGTTAATTCGGCGGCGAGGGATTGTCGATTTTCTGCCTGATTAGAGATGGTAGCCGCCAGCTCCAGCTTGCCCTCTTCCAACTGACGCCGATCGATGGCCGTGCGATCCATTTTCTGCTGGAGATGGAGCTTTTCGGCCCGCAGGGATACTAATTGCTCTTCTAGCTGTTCTGCTTCTTGGGTCAGCCGCTGGCGGGCGGCATCTAGGGCAGAAACCTGCTGCTGGTGGTTCATGACCTGCATCAGTAGCCGGTCTTTCCGCCCCAGATTGTCATCTAGTTTCTCCTGGAGTTGACGAGCGGCCCCTTGCAGTTGGCCGATCCGGCCCTGCCAGCGTTTCAGGATCTGTTGCTGGCGTTGTCGATCGATCGCCATCAAGGCCGTAGTGCTCACCAACGCGGCCACGGAGGTCTGGATTCCGATCAGCAGCGGGTTACCAGAGCTAAGGATGATGGCCAATCCCGCTCCGCAGCTAAATGCGATCCCCGCGTTGAGAAACCAGTTTTTCAACAAGATGTTCTTCCGTATGTTCTTCGGTGAACCTGAATATCCCTAATTTACAGGATCGTGGGGGGTGGGGAAAAGTTCGGTCGGGCTGGAAGTGTTCCTGCGCCAACCCCCGCCGTACTTTCGCCACAAATCCCAGCCGCAACTATAATGTTTCAGATACTCTCGATCGACTTTTGGACTAATCCTGTGACAGCACCCGGCAGCTACAAAAATACCGTAAACCTTCCCCAAACAAAGTTTGACATGCGCGCCAATGCCAGCAAACGGGAACCGGAATTGCAAAAATTCTGGGCGGAGCAGCAAATTTTTGAGCGCCTGTCTCAGTCCAATCCCGGCGAGATTTTTGTGCTCCACGATGGCCCGCCCTACGCTAATGGTGCGCTGCATATCGGCCATGCTTTGAACAAGATCCTGAAAGATACGATCGATCGCTATCAACTATTGCGGGGTCGCAAAGTCCGCTACGTACCGGGCTGGGATTGCCATGGGTTGCCGATCGAACTCAAGGTATTGCAAGAAATCCCGGCGGCAGAAAGGGCAGCCCTGACTCCCCTCGCCTTGCGTCAGCAGGCCGCCAACTTTGCCCAGAAGGCCGTCGCCGACCAAAAGGCCGGCTTCCAGCGGATGGGAGTTTGGGGCGAATGGGACAAACCCTATCTGACCTTGCAACCGGAGTACGAAGCGGCTCAGATTGGGGTCTTCGGTCAAATGGTGCTGAAGGGTTATATCTATCGCGGCCTGAAGCCGGTGCATTGGAGTCCCAGTTCCCAAACAGCTCTGGCTGAGGCGGAGCTGGAATACCCCGAGGGCCATGTTTCCCAGAGTATCTTTGTGGCTTTTCCGGTGACTAAGTTGGCCGAGGCAGCACAGGTGCTGGCGGATTATCGGGATTTAGCTGTGGCGATCTGGACAACGACTCCTTGGACAATCCCGGCGAATTTGGCCGTAGCTGTTAATCCTAGCTTGGAATATGCGGTGGTCAAAGCCGGAGAGCGCCATCTGATCGTGGCGGCGGAGATGGTGGAACAGTTGGCGGTGACCTTTGGCATACCTCTGACCGTTTGTACCAAGATTGCTGGTAAGCACCTGGAGCATACGACCTATCAGCATCCCCTCTACGATCGCCAAAGTCCGATCGTGCTCGGCGGCGACTATATCACGACCGAATCCGGTACGGGCCTGGTACATACGGCTCCCGGCCACGGCCAAGAAGACTATATCGTTGGTCAGCGCTACGGTCTACCGATTTTGGCTCCGGTGGATGGCAACGGTCGCTTTACGGAAGAAGCCGGGCAGTTCGCTGGTTTGAAGGTATCCGATGAGGTAGCCTATGACAAAGATAATCGCCTGCAATCGGTGAAAATGGGCGAAGGTAATAAAGCCGTGATCGATGCCCTGACAGCGGCAGGAGCTTTGTTGAAGCACGAACCCTATAGCCATAAATATCCCTACGATTGGCGCACCCGTAAACCCACGATCTTCCGGGCTACGGAACAGTGGTTCGCTTCGGTGGCTGGGTTTCGGGATGAGGCACTGGCAGCGATCGAGTCGGTGCAGTGGATCCCAGCCCAAGGAAAAAACCGCATCAGACCGATGGTGGCCGATCGCTCCGATTGGTGCATTTCTCGTCAGCGGAATTGGGGCGTGCCGATTCCGGTGTTTTATGACGAAGAAACCAACGAGCCATTGTTGACTGCCGAATCGATCGCTCATGTCCAGCAGCTCTTTGGGGAGCATGGTTCCGATGCCTGGTACAGCATGGAGATCCAAGATCTATTACCCGAAAGTTATCGTCACAACGGTCGGAAGTATCGCAAGGGTACCGATACGATGGATGTTTGGTTCGATTCCGGCTCTTCTTGGGCGGCAGTAGCTAAGCAGCGAGAGAATTTAAAATATCCAGCTGATATCTATCTAGAAGGCTCCGACCAACATCGGGGTTGGTTCCAATCTAGCTTGTTAACTAGTGTGGCCAATAATGGTGTCGCTCCCTATAAAACGGTGTTGACTCACGGTTTTGTGCTGGATGAGCGGGGCCGCAAGATGAGTAAGTCTTTGGGCAACGTAGTCGATCCCCTGGAAGTGATCGATGGGGGTAAGAATCAACAGAATGATCCTCCCTATGGAGCAGATGTGCTGCGGCTTTGGGTATCTTCTGTGGACTATTCTGGGGATGTGTCGATCGGCAAAAGTATCGTCAAGCAAATGTCCGATGCTTATCGGAAGATTCGCAATACGGCCCGCTTTTTGCTGGGCAATTTACATGATTTCGATCCTACCCAACACACCGTAGCCTATGGGGAGCTGTCGGAGCTGGATCGCTATATGCTGCATCGGGTGACGGAGGTATTTGGAGAAGTTACGGCGGCCTTTGATAGCTATCAGTTTTTTCGCTTTTTTCAGGCGGTGCAGAATTTCTGTGTGGTGGATCTTTCTAATTTCTATTTAGATATCGCCAAGGATCGTCTCTATATCAGCGCCACCGATACCCAACGCCGCCGCAGTTGCCAGATGGTGATGGCGGCGATCGTAGAGAATCTGGCCCGGGCGATCGCCCCGGTACTCTGCCACATGGCCGAGGATATTTGGCAGTATCTACCCTATGCAACTCCCCACCAGTCGGTGTTTGAAGCGGGCTGGGTGCAGTTGGATCCCCAATGGTCGCAACCGGCTCTCCAGGATACTTGGCAGGAGTTACGGTCCCTGCGGGATGGGGTCAATAAGATTCTGGATAATGCTCGGATGGAAAAGGTGATCGGCTCTCCCTTGGAGGCTCAGGTGCTGCTAGCTGTCAGTGATGCCGACCAAAAACAACGCCTCGGAGCTTTTTTGACCAGTACGAATGGCATTGATGAGCTGCGCTATTTCTTGATGGTTTCCCAAGTGACGATCGTCGACGATGTGGCAGCGGCTCCCTTTACGGGCGAAAGCAACGGTGTCTGTATTGGTGTGCTCAAGGCCGACGGCCACAAGTGCGATCGGTGCTGGAACTATTCGCCGACGGTGGGTCAGCATCAGGAGCATGAGCTACTATGCGACCGCTGTGTCGGTGCTCTCGTTGGCGATTTTTAACTTGGTTGATGGCTGCTGAAAATTCTGGAATTGATGCTGAGACTGCTGTATCGAACATATTGCTATTCAGTTTCTTCCTATGTCAAATTCTCAGCGGGCTTCTCTTCGACTAGTTTTGCTTCCTTTTGCTAGCGTGGCTGCCCTCCAGTTTTCGGCCAATGCAGAGGTGCTGCAAACTAGGAGTTTCAATATTTCGATCGAACGAAACTGTCCCGAAGGAGAAGTGACTTGCAATAATGTGACTTATGTGGGGACAAATATCCGTACGGGGAAAGCGATCGAGCTACAAGGTAAAACTCTGCACCAGATTGCCGCCGATGGGGTCACGCCCACCCGCTTTCTGGGCTATGAGTTTTGGAACGAGGAATATCGCTACATTGTCACTGCCGACAACAAGCTGCAAGTTTTCCGCGAAGAGCAGTTGATCATCGAAGAACAAGGCGTTCTGGTAAATCCTTAGTACACATCATCATAGAAAGGGTGCGGAAATCAAGCAGCCTTTGTAGGAGCTGATTTAGCGGCATCACACTTAGCCATGATTTTGGCAATCGACTTGCTTGTCCAATTGAAAGGATGTGCAACTTCATTCCATTC
>JANMHS010000075.1:0-1521 GCA_031375385.1 Synechococcales cyanobacterium OTE_70_metabat_200
AATGATACTTTATTTCGATAAAAATAGCCCCAACTTCTCTAAGAAGTCGAGGCTATCTTTCTTTATAAACTCACTAAGCAATAAAAATTATCACATGTAGAATTAAGTAATCCCGAACACAACAACCAAGCCTAATACTGCCCCAAAGATAATCAAGGCGTAGAACTGAGCACGTCCGGTTTCCAGATATTTCAAACCTTCACCGCCTAGCAATGTCGCCAAACCTGTCAGATTCACCGCACCATCAACGACGCGATAATCTACTTCCATCACCTGACGGGCAACTCGACGTAAACCGATCACAAATACATTATTGTAAAGATCGTCGATGTACCACTTGTTGAGCGAGAGATTGTAGAGTGTTGGAATCTTGGATGCGATCGCACTGGGATCGATTTTACGGCTCAGGTACATCAGGGATGCTAGAGTGATCCCGATCAATCCGATGCCGACGGAGCTACCAGCCATGATCAAGAATTCGTTTAAGTCGAATTCGTGAGCATGTTCGGCAACATGTCCAGGTGCGGAGATAAACGCCTCGAAGTAGTTATTAAACGGCGTGCCGATTAAGCCAATCAGGGCTGAAGGTACCGCGAGGATCACTAGCGGTAAAGTCATACTCCAAGGGGATTCATGGGGATTGGCGGCATGATGAGCTTCGCCATGACTGTCGTGGTCATCATGAGCATCTGCACCACTGGGGCGAGCTGCTGCAAGTAATTGCTGTTGAATTTTTTTGTCATTGCCTCGGAAACTACCCTCAAAGGTCGAGAAATACATGCGAAACATGTAAAACGCAGTTATCCCTGCCGTAGCAAAACCAACTACCCAGAGCAGCGGATTTGAGGCGTATGTGGCTCCGAGGATTTCGTCTTTTGACCAGAATCCGGCAAAGGGGGGAATGCCGGAGATTGCCAGGGTACCGATGAAGAAAGTGCCTGCCGTAATTGGCATATGTTTCCGCAACCCACCCATCAGGCGCATGTCTTGAGCCAGGACGGGATTGTGTCCGACGACTTCTTCCATGCCGTGGATCACGGAACCAGAACCGAGGAACATCATCGCTTTGAAGTAAGCGTGAGTCATCAGGTGGAATAAACCAGCGGAATAAGCCCCGACACCCATCGCCATGACCATGTAGCCCAGTTGGGACATGGTGGAATAGGCAAGACCTTTTTTGATATCGTTTTGGGTGATCGCGATCGATGCGCCCAGAAATGCTGTAGTTGCGCCCGTCCAAGCGATCGTATTCATCGCTGCGGGAATCTGATCGAACACGGGATACATCCGCGCAATCAGAAATACGCCTGCGGCTACCATCGTCGCCGCGTGAATCAGAGCCGAAATTGGAGTTGGCCCTTCCATTGCGTCTGGGAGCCAAACGTGGAGCGGGAATTGAGCAGATTTTGCTACAGGTCCCATAAATACTAGGATCGCGAGTAGTCCAGCTAAACCACCACTAATTGCGCCCGATGCGACTAATTCTTGGAGTCTGTCACCCATGATTTGGAAGTCAAAACT
>JANMHS010000097.1:0-11100 GCA_031375385.1 Synechococcales cyanobacterium OTE_70_metabat_200
AAACCCCATAAAACATCCCTATGGAGTCCCAGTTACTTTGCCATTTCTGTTGATGGCGCTCCAATAGAAATACTCATGCAATATATTAAAGACCAAAAGTCCCCCTAGAAGGGGGAGGCTTGTATCCCATTTTTCCGGTCAGAATCAGATGTTCTTTGGTAGCCAAAGTTTTGGAATGTAAAGCACTTGTTCACAATAATAGTTTGTTCACAAAACAAAAACAAGTAAAATTCATGAACAGGATGACTCAGTTGTCTGGAGGAAGAAGCTGAAGTCGCGATCGGTGGGCAGTCGGCTAAAGCGGTAGCACCGATCGAATGAACTGTGCGGATGCCTTGAAACGCCACGAAATCGAGAAGTACTCCAAGCAGCAGCAGGATGACTAGCCAAACCGTCACCACCTATAATTGAGCAAATACTACCTGGTTATCCGATCATGAGCAGTGCAACTACCATCCCCGTCACCCTAATCACCGGCTACCTTGGAGCTGGTAAAACCACCCTCCTGAACCGGATTCTGACTCACCAACACGGCAAAAAAATCGCCGTCATCGTCAACGAATTCGGTGAGATCGGCATCGACCACCAGCTCGTCATCGATGCGGACGAAGAAATCTTCGAGATGAACAACGGTTGCATCTGCTGCACTGTGCGCGGTGACCTCATTCGGATTATCGGCAACCTAATGCGCCGCCGCGATCGCTTTGATTACCTAGTCATCGAAACCACCGGACTCGCCGACCCCGCCCCCGTAATCCAGACCTTTTTTGTGGACGACGATGTTCAAGCCCAGACCCACCTCGATGCGGTAGTCACCGTCGTCGATGCCAAACATATCTTGCAGCATTGGGCCGCCGCAGAAGTCCAAGAACAAATTGCCTTTGCCGACGTGATCGCCCTGAACAAAACCGACCTGGTGACCCCCGCAGAATTGGCAGCTTTAGAACAGAAAATTCGGGCCATGACCCCCCTGGCCAAAATCCATCACACCCAACAATCTAATTTGCCGATCGATCAAATCCTCGGTGTCCAAGCCTTTAACCTTGAACACGCCCTAGAAATCGACCCCAACTTCCTCAGTGAAACGGCCCACGAACACGACGAAACCGTCGGCTCTACGGCGATCGTCGCTCCTGGCCAAATCGACCCCGACAAACTCAACAACTGGATGAGCGACTTAGTGCAACGTCAAGGCGAAGACATCTTTCGGATGAAAGGCATCCTGAACTTTGCCGGTCGTGACCACCGCTACGTCTTCCAAGGCGTGCATATGATCTTCGATGGTCAGCGCGATCGAGAATGGCGAGCTGACGAAGCTCGTACCAACCAACTAGTCTTCATCGGTCGGAACCTAGATCCGGCAGAGCTGAGAAAAGGATTCGACCGCTGCCTGGTGGCTTAAACCTATGGAATACCAACATATCCAAACCAGCATTGCCTACCTACAACAGGCGATCGAGCGGCTCCAAGAACTCACCCCTACCTCCCACGAACTCACCGGACTAGCCGTTGCCGACGAAGTTCAGGAACATCTGAAAAAATCCTTGGCTGCCCTCAGTACTGCCATCAATCCCCAAATTCCCGAAAATTTGTCCGGATCCCTACTCCAACAGCTCGAAGAATACGGCATTCCTTTGGACGACCTAGAAGTACGAGCGGCTTTGGTGGCTCACCATCCCAGCCAAATCGTCGGCGTTCTAAACGAAATTGCCAGTCGCTATGCCGATATCCGTCGTCGCCGGGAATACTTTCTAGTAAGACTGCCGGAACAGCCCATCGAAGAATTGGGTTCGCGGTTGCCCTTCTATAAAGCCAGCGACTTCGACTGGGCACCACCACCTACCCCACCCGCCACCCTAGCGGCCCTCAAGAAAAAATATCAGCTCGATCGCCTCCCCAAAAAGCGTTCTACCGATATTTTTAGCAAATTAGAGGAGGCCCATCAGGCGTGGGAACAGGCTCGGCCAGACCGACCGGCTCCCGAATAACCTTATTTCCTCTACCCCCAAACCGACCATGCTTTGGAAAACCTTGACTGCTGGCCTAATATTGGCCCTGCTCGCCCCCGCTGCGCGTGCCGAAAACCCCGAACACCTGCAAAAGCTGCTCTCGACTAAAAGCTGTGTCCAGTGCAACTTAGTTAATGCTGGTTTGGTAATGGGCGATCTGACCGGGGCCAACCTCAGTCAAGCCAACCTGATTGGAGCCAACCTCAGTCAAGCCAACCTGGTTGGAGCCAACCTCCGGGGCGCGAACTTGACCGGTGCTTCTCTCTATGGAGCAGACCTGACCGGTGCGGATCTGACCGGTGCAATTGTTACGGGCACCGACCTGCGGGAATCTTTCCTCTCCAATGCCAATCTCACTGGCACCAACTTGCAAACTGCCTACCTGCAAGGAGCTACTGGCCTATCGGCTTCGGCAGGCAGCGCCACGGATTTTACCAACTGGGCTTACCTAGAGTGGAATAAAAACAACTATACTGGCGCAGTCGATCACTTCAATCAAGCTATTCGTCTGGATCCCAAGATGGCCCAGGCTTACCTCGGCCGCTCGATGGCTCGCTACCGCCTGCGTGATGATGCTGGGGCGATCGCCGATGCGACCAAAGCCCAACAGCTCTTTACGGCTGCTGGTGACCTGAAGAATGCCCAATCGGCCCAGAACATTATCAAGGGTATTGAGATAGCCAGCCAGCCGACTAAGCCCAGCCAAGGCGGTGGCGGCAGCCTTGTGGATGTGTTGACAGGTCTCAGTTCCATGTTGCTGAAGTTTTTCTAGGAAAATTTTGGACGGTTTCTGCTAGTTCCGGGCTAACCCTGTTGTATTAGACTTAAGCAGGATTGTTCAGTACGCAAAGCATGATACCCAGCGAAAAACCTACGGAAGCGAACGGCTTTAGTGCCCTGCTAGGGAATCGATCATTTACGTGGCTGTGGGCAGGCCAGATTTTATCTCAAGTCACCGATAAAATTCTGGTAGTCCTAGCAGTTTCTTTACTCGACAAGTACTACCATCTCCCAGCTAGCTGGGATGGGTCTTCTGAATCGGCGATTATGGTGATCAACACCATTCCAGCGATCATCTTTGGGGTGGCTGCTGGGGTACTAGCCGATCGGTATCCCAAGAAGCAGGTGATGGTAGTCTCCAACGTTTTGCGGGCAGCGCTGATTCCGCTGATTATCTTCTTGCCCCAACAGTTTGCCCTGATGCTGTTGGTCATCTTTGCAGTTTCAACAGTCACTCAGTTTTTTACACCAGCAGAACAATCTATTATTCCACTGGTCGTTGAGCCCCATCACTTACTGATGGCTAATGCCCTGTTTGCCATTACTCAGCTTGCTTCTATCCAGGGCTTTGCCATTGGAGAACCACTGCTGTTCATTGTGGACAAATACTTTGGGGTCACGGGCAAAATTTTAGTTTTAGCTGCTTTTTACTTGTTGGCAGCTTTTTGCTGTCAGATGGTAAATTGTCAAGAAGTTTTACCCAAACGCACTTTCGGTAAAAATCTCAATCCTTTGCCAGAACTGAAAGCAGGGATGCGCTACCTCCGCGGCAATCGGCCAGTGCTCAATGCGATCGTGCAGATTACGATCATTTACTCTATTATCGCCGCACTCCAAGTACTCTCTATTCAGCTAGGCAAGGATCTTGGGCTGAAGAAAGAACAATTTGGATTTTTGATCGCTGCCACCGGCGTGGGGCTAGTAATTGGGGCTGGCATCTTGAGCCAATGGGGTAACCGTCTGCGCAGCAAGCCATTGCCTCTGATTGGGTTTGGCATGGTGCCTTTTGTGATGGTGGGCTATATTCTCTTCAAGTCTCTGGTGCCTGCGCTCATCCTCAGCGTTATTCTGGGCTTTAGCGCGTCGCTGATCATTTTGCCAATGCGTACCCTGATTCAGGAAAAAACACCAGAATCCATGCGGGGCAAGGTATTTGGCTTTGAAAATAATGTGGAGAACATCGCTCTTAGCCTACCCTTGGCTTTAGCTGGTCCTGCGGCCAAGTATTTTGGACTCAATGTGGTGCTATTCGTGATGGCGGGAGCCGTTGCCCTCGCAACTATGTGGGTGCATCGTAACAGTCTGAAAATTCTGAGTGATGCCACTTGATGCACCAATAGGAAATATTTAAAGTATTAACAGCCACCAGAATGTCCAAAACGTACTAAAATATTCAGCTACCTCCCGCCCATTAATCAAGATTACCGCCCTTTTTTCAGAGGTTCCCCCTGTGGTTTCCCAAATCCCTACTAGCACCGTTGCCCAGACTACGACTCTGCCCGCCAATTTCTCCTCCAGCAACAGCATGCAGACTGGAGCCTATGCTCTGTTAGACAGTCTGCGGCGGCATGGAGTCAAGCATATTTTCGGCTATCCCGGTGGCGCTATTTTGCCCATCTATGATGAAATTGAGCGGGCCGAACAGGCTGGGTGGCTAGATCATATCCTCGTGCGTCATGAGCAGGGAGCCGCCCATGCTGCCGATGGCTATGCCCGCTCCACGGGTCAAGTGGGGGTTTGCTTTGCCACTTCCGGCCCAGGGGCTACGAACCTAGTGACGGGCATTGCTACGGCCCAGATGGATTCGATTCCAATCGTAGTAGTGACCGGTCAGGTACCGCGCAGCATGATCGGTACCGACGGCTTTCAGGAAACGGATATTTATGGAATTACCTTACCGATCGTCAAGCATTCCTATGTGGTACGCGATCCCCGTGATATGGCTCGGGTAGTAGCCGAAGCCTTTCACATTGCCAGTTCGGGCCGGCCTGGCCCAGTGCTGATCGACATTCCTAAGGATGTGGGTAGCGAAGAATTTGAGTATATTCCAGTGGAACCAGGAACGGTAAAGCTGCCGGGTTATCGCCCGACAGTGCGCGGCCATGCCCGCCAAATCAATCCGGCGATCGACCTAATGATCAGGAGTAAGCAACCTCTACTCTATGTGGGTGGTGGGGCCATTACTTCCGCTGCCCATGAGGAAATTTTACAGTTGGCTGAAATGTTCCAGATGCCCGTAACTACTACGCTAATGGGCAAGGGCGCTTTCGATGAGGAACATCCTCTGTCCGTAGGAATGCTGGGGATGCATGGAACGGCCTATGCCAACTGGGCGGTGACTGACTGCGATCTGTTGATTGCAGTCGGTGCGCGTTTCGATGACCGGGTGATGGGCAAGGCCGATCGGTTTGCGCCCGATGCCAAAGTAATTCACATCGATATCGATCCGGCGGAAGTGGGCAAAAACCGCCAGCCGGATGTGCCGATCGTCGGCGACCTGAAGCAAGTGCTGGGAGACATTCTGCACCGCTTGCGAGAGTTGAATTTAGATAGTCAGCCCCCCCAGACCGATCGCTGGCTGGAAATGATCAATGCTTGGCGCCAGGACAATCCCTTGGTGGCTCCTAGCTACCCGGATTTTCTATCCCCTCAGCAGGCCATTGTGGAATGCCGCAAACAGGCCCCCGATGCTTACTACACTACGGATGTGGGCCAGCATCAAATGTGGGCAGCCCAGTTTCTGAACAACCGGCCCCGCCACTGGCTCTCCAGTTCCGGCTTGGGCACCATGGGCTATGGAGTACCGGCGGCGATCGGTGTCCAGATTGCTTTGCCCCAGGAGCAGGTGATTTGTATTAGCGGTGATGCCAGTTTCCAGATGAATTTGCAGGAGCTGGGTACGATCATGGAGTACCAGCTGCCGGTGAAAATCATTGTGATCAACAATGGCTGGCAAGGAATGGTGCGGCAGTGGCAGGAGGCTTTCTATGGGGAGAACTATTCTTCTTCAGAAATGGCTCCCTCGATGCCGGATTTGATGTTGTTGGCTCAAGCCTATGGCATTAAGGGGATTACGGTAGATAAGCCAGAGGACTTGGCTGGGGCGATCGCCGCTACCTTAGCTCATCCCGGTGGGGTACTGGTAGATGTGAAGGTGCATCGCAAGGAAAACTGTTACCCAATGGTACCGGCTGGTAAGGCCAATGAGGAAATGGTGGGCTTGGCCATGCCCAAGCGCCAGTTTGTGGTGGCAGCAGTGACCTGCGGTAGCTGTGGTGCTCCCAATGCAGACAATCACAAGTTCTGTCCGGAGTGCGGTCACAAGTTGTAGCAACCGGCTAGGATGGGGTGGTGCGTTAGCCATTAGCCCCATTCTTCACGATGCCGACCCGTTCCTATCTCTTTTACGGCCTGACTAACAGCATCTGCTCTCAGTGCTTGGAGAAAACCGAGGCCAAAATCATTTTTCGGGATGAGGCGGTTTTTTTGGTCAAACATTGCCGCACCCATGGCCGGGAGGAAGTGCTGATTGCCACGGATATTGAGTACTATCAGCTCTGTCAAGAATTCATTAAGCCAGGGGATATGCCCCAGCACTTCAATACCCCGATCGAGCGTGGTTGCCCCTATGACTGCGGTCTTTGTCCTGACCACGAACAGCATAGCTGCGTGACGTTGGTGGAGTTGACCGATCGCTGCAATCTATCTTGCCCAATTTGCTATGCAGATTCTGGAGCGGCGGAGGTTTCTAGCCTCACCCAACAGAGCCGCCAGCACCGCAGCCTTGCTGAGATCGAGAAAATGTTGGATGCGGTGGTGGCCAACGAAATAGAGCCGGATATTGTGCAGCTGAGTGGTGGCGAACCCACCTTGCATCCGGAGTTTTTCCAGATTCTGGAATTAGCTAAAAGCAAGCCCATCAAGCATTTGATGGTGAATACCAATGGGATTAGGATCGCTCGCGATCGAGAATTCTGCGCGCGCCTGGCCAGCTACAGGCCAGGCATTGAAGTCTATCTCCAGTTCGATAGCTTCGAGGCCGCGACTTTGCAGGAGCTGCGCGGAGCCGACCTGCGGGAAATGCGCCAACAGGCGATCGACCATCTCAATGAGTTCAAGATTTCTACAACGCTGGTGGTGACAGTAAAGAAGGGGTTGAACGATGGAGAGCTAGGCAAGATCATTGAATATGCGCTGCAGCAGCCTTGCGTGCGGGGCGTGACTTTCCAGCCGATCCAAGTGGCCGGACGATTGGAAGATTTTGACCCCCGCACCGATCGCTATACGCTGACGGAAGTTCGCCAATCGATCCTAGATCAAAGTCCCTATTTCCAACCGGAGGATCTGCTGCCAGTTCCATGCCACCCGGACTGTTTAGCCATGAGCTATGCGCTCAAGATTGATGGCAAAGTGGTGCCCCTGTCGGGATTGATCGATACCAGCACTTTCTTGAAGCTGATGCCCAACTCGATCGTCTATGAGCAGAATGACACTCTACGGCAAAAGCTGTTTGAGCTGTTTTCTACGGGTAATTCACCGGATATGGCGGCCACCAAGCTGGAGCAGCTGCTCTGCTGTCTACCTTTGGTGACGGTGCCTCAGGGGCTGACCTATGAGAATGTGTTTCGGATTTTGATCGTGCAGTTCTTGGATCCCTATAATTTTGATGTGCGATCGGTGAAGCGTTCCTGTATCCACATCGCCCAGCCCAACGGCCACCTGATTCCTTTTGATACCTACAATATTTTTTATCGGCCTGGTGCTCCCGGCCAGCATTTGATCAAATCTTCGGTAAATCATGAATAATCATGGAACTATCCCGCCCAAGATAAGGTTCCTAGCAGCTTGCTTTTATTTATCGGGATTATTGTATTTGATGATCGCTATAACGATCTACATCGTAGTATTAGTCAATCCTAATATCGCTCAGCCACTCAACAATGTGGAATGGTTAATACCATCCATGGGACTCTTTTTTTGGTCGTCTTTTTTGGCTCCACTACTGGCTTATAAAATCGCCAAGAACAGCCACTCCTTCATTCATTTGGCAGGCACAACTGCTTGGAATCTGATCTTAAATTTAGTTGTACTATCATCTACTGTTTTCCTGCTGGCAATCTTTGTTTTCGGTGTAATATGTGGCATCAGTGGAAATTCTCTGATCTATTTCAAGATAGGTGATTACCCAATAGGTGATTGCATATTGTTGTTATGGCTGGTGCTACAAGTAGCCTTGATCCTCACCCATTTAGTTTTCAGTCTAGTGGGTGCTGGGCGAGCTGCTTATGGGCAATCATCGACCTTCCCACTACTGCGTTTAGTTAAATGATAACTCGATAGTTATCGATCTCTATCCTCGCTGTGATTTTCGATATTTTTCGAGTAATTGATTGCTGAAGATGTGAGCCAAGCCAGCTTTCTCCAGGCGCTTTAGCAGACCTGACTGGGTGGTGCCGAGAGCGATCGCTGTGTTCTCCAGATGCCACTGGTGGGCAGCTAGCTGTTGCAGCAGATAAGTACGCCGAGTTTGGGAGGCGGAAAGTCCGTAGATTTTGAGGTATTGCAAACTGTGGAGATCGTCCAAGATCGCTTCGCCGATGTAGTTAGTCTGGGTGCGATCGAGATCCGTAATAAAGCGCTGGAGGCTGAAGGGGCCAGCCTGATACACCCGTTGGGATTGGATCGGCCGATCAATTAAGGCCCCAGCCATCATGGCTTGGGTTCCCGCCCAGTCTTGGCGCAGTTTTTGCAAAGCCCTCTGTAAATCTGCCAAGTCCTGGATATGATTGATATCAATTTCCATTTTTAGCTCGTTGGCACCGCCATAGAGACCATAATAATAAAAAGTCTCTCCATAGAAATCTGTGAGCAGCGTATCATGGAGCGCTCGATAGTCCTGGGGGTTGGGCAAAATGAAGGCTGAAGCCAGCGCTTCGCCCACGAAGACCATTACTCCTACCTGGTTTTCATGGATCTCAAAGACCCGCAAAGCTTCGCTGAGATCCGTAATGGAGTGGCCCGAGGTCGAATATTCTGTATGGCTAGCGAAGCTCTCCCGCATGGAGCGCCGCGAATATTCGGGCCAAGTGATCCAAGGAGCCTGCAGGAATATCGATATATAGCTTTCCATGGCTAGATGCAGGGGCAAAAAACGCAGGGAGTTTTTATCCTCCCTTTTAGCCATTTTTTGCAACATTGTCATCGATCGAATGTCCGAATTGTTTGTGCCTAATTGTGTGCCTTGGGGCACTACGGGATTGCCCCGATCGTCCCAATGCAGCACTAGACCATGGGGGATATATGAATAATAATGAGTCTGTGCATCCACTGCGACCGAGGGATTTCTTGAATAATTCCGTTTCACCAAGGTCAAATCTTGACGATAATTCTGCCGCAGCAATGGTACCAAGCGCACAGCCCCCCATCTTTGGCTGGGGGCAATTTCCAAATCCTGGAGCGAAATAGTGGTTAGTAACTTAGACATGCAACGGCTCCTGCTGTGGATCTGGAATCGATCCGCATAATTGATGAACTTTTTCGGCTAAATAAGCCTCCAACTGAGCCAAACTAACTTGGCCATCGGCAAACCGTACGTACTGCAAAACCGTGGGTAAATCCTCCGCCTCGCGGATGCCGATGGTCGTTACCAGGGGGCAAATTTCTTTGAGGGTATAGTCATTGGCGTTAAATACCGGGTTGTAATGCACGATCGAAACCTGCCGCTGGGGGTCGATTTTTTGATAGTAAGCCAGCAACAATTCGGCGGTGGCTCCCGGCGGATCGTTCTCCCAGCCATCGGAAATCACCACGATCATCTCTGGCCGATCGGCTAAAGCGGCCAGCAGCGGAGTTGCCAAATCGGTTTGACCGCGCGCAGTTACCAGCAATGAATCCTCTATGGGCACAGTCCAATAAGCCCGATAATCCTGGGCCCCAGCACGCAATAAATAATCGACGGCCAAGGCAATGCCCAAGGGCCGCCGACGTTTTTCGGCGGAACCGGAGCTGGAATAGCTGCGATCGAACACCGCTGCAACTTTGCCCAGTTGCAAGGGATTTTTCCTCAAGGTCGCAGCGGCACTGGCCGTTAGCAAACTATCTAGTTCTCCATGGCGCTGCTGACGTACGGCGATCGGTAGGGACAGAATATAGAGAGCTAATTTGGTGATGGATAATTGACGGGGATCGATCTCGATTTTTGTCCCGGCAGCTGCGGCGCTGTTTTGCAGGCGCAGCCTTTCTCCTGCTGTCAGTTGGCTCTGGATTTTTTCCAGAAAGACCGGACGCGGTACTTGGTGCTTGGCGGCCAAGCCTTCGGCGATGGTGAAGGGCAAGGCGTAGATCGCGCTGGCGCTGTAATGAGCTTGGCGAAACTTCTCTAGCAGCGGCGTTGAAAATGCTTTTTCCCACCGGCCAAATAGAAAGTTATCCAACTCTGGCTCTAGCCGCAGGTGAAAGTGGGAGACCACTGGTTTGATTTTCGATCGATACTTTACCACCTGAAATGGCAATTTATCTCCCCAACTGGCAATATAGGCCTTGGCGATCGACCTTGATCGACGGTTATTAATACCCTGTTTGCGCAGTTGCAAAAGGAGACCCCAAGCTCTTTGGGGCGGCAGTTTATGAAGGGTTTTGGTGATGATTTGATTCTCTTCTACCCGCTGGCTGCCAGTGACTCGATACGGGAGTACCCGTCCTGCGGGATCGCCGCTGGCCAAAAGTTTAGTGATAATTTGGGCTTGGTTGAAGTGATTGATGCCCGCAGCTAGGGTTCGACAATAGAGCAGCCGATAGTTACCCAAAATATAGTCATGCAGAAAGTCTAAAGATACCCTTTGGCTCTGGCTGCGATCGTCATAAAATTCTCCTTGGCCAGTGCAGGAGAGGCAGGCGTTGATGAACATAAGCAGGTCTTCGCGCTCGACCTGTTCGATTGGCTTCATGATTAAGCTGGGTAGGTACAGATTAACCGGCGGGGCAAGGCGGCACGACTGGCTTTAAGCCATGTTAGAGATGGATGCGGTAGTCGCACCAAAGTCCCACGACGGTATGAAAATCCTAACAAACGCTGGCTCGATCGACAACTTTACGATTTGACGATGGGATTAGCCTAATCCAGTTCTCAGATCTTTGCTGGCAATTACCCCACTCTCTCTCAGGCTGTCCAAAGTGACGACTCTCACCGCTAACCTTACGGTGTAGCGGGAGCTTCTAACCTCACGATCAGAGTTTCTTGCTTCACAGGCCGGGTATCCCCGAAGCCTCCACAAGCAGCAACGATGCGTCCTCACCGTCGTTTTGTAAAATC
>JANMHS010000099.1:0-18915 GCA_031375385.1 Synechococcales cyanobacterium OTE_70_metabat_200
AAACCCCATAAAACATCCCTATGGAGTCCCAGTTACTTTGCCATTTCTGTTGATGGCGCTCCAATAGAAATACTCATGCAATATATTAAAGACCAAAAGTCCCCCTAGAAGGGGGAGGCTTGTATCCCATTTTTCCGGTCAAGTTGATTGAGCTATAACTTTTATCGAGCACCCCAAGCGTTCTACATCTGCTTGACTATGGCCAGCACATACCGTCAACCGAATCCGACTGGTAGGCACCGTAGGCGGCCTAATAGCTGGAGCAAAAATCCCATTGGCCTGTAAAACCGCCGAGACTTCTAGAGCGATCGCTGCACTCGGCAACTCCCAACAGAGCACCGCCGCATCGGAATGGAGAATGCGCCCTTGGGGCACTGCACTAGCTCCTAGCGAACCGCGCAGCAAATTAATATTGTGCCAGAGCCGCTGCCGGCGCTCCGGTTCTGCCCTAATGACATCGATCGCCGCCAAGGCCGCTGCCCCATCGGCCGGGGACAAAGCAGTCGTGTAAATCCAGCTCCCACAGCGGTTGCGCAGATAATCAATTAACTGAGCGGTGCCGGTCACATAGCCACCCAAACTGCCCAAGGCTTTGCTCAGGGTGCCAATATCGATAATTGGTTGACCCTCCAGACCAAAATGCTCGATCGCCCCAGCCCCCCGAGATCCTAAAACTCCCGTAGCATGGGCTTCATCCACCAGCAACATACACTCGAACTCCCGCGCCAGCTCTAGAATTTCTGGCAGAGGGCAGAGATCGCCATCCATACTAAACACCGTATCCGTTGCAATCAAGCAGCGGCGGTACTGGGCCCGATTAGCTGTCAATAATCTGCGGAGATCGACAACATCGCAATGCTCGTAGGTCAAGATCTTTGCCCTACTCGCGATCGCCCCGCTGTTCAGGCTGGCATGATTATATCGATCACTCAAAACCAGATCTCGCCGATCGACTAGGGCCATGATCGTGCCCAAGTTAGCGACAAAGCCCGAGCTGAATACCAAGGCATCCTCCGTCCCCTTGAACTTGGCGATCGCGGCTTCCAGTTCCCGATGGATCGGTCGTTGACCCGTCACTAGCCGGGAGCCGGTGCTGCCGGTGCCATATTGCTGGATCGCCGCGATCGCCGCCTGCTTCAATCTTGGATCCTGAGCTAGGGATAAATAATCGTTGCCCGCAAAGTTCACCAGCTCCTGCCCTGCCACCAGGATCCGGTTGCCCTGCAAATTGTTAATTGCTGCCGGGGCGCGGTACCACTGGGCTTTGTGGATAGTGGCCAAGGACTCTGGGAGCCAGTCATAGGGGTCTGGCATGGGACACGATAGACTAAGGTACTACCTCTCAGTATCCCATGGAAAACTTCAACTGGACTAAGCTTCAAAACGGCTCGGACATTCGCGGCGTAGCCCTAGAGGGAGTTTCCGACGAACCCGTAAACCTCACCCCTGCCGTAGCCACCATCTTGGGTCAAGCCTTTGTCAAATGGCTGATGCAGAAAACCCAGAAACCAGCCAACCAGTTGACCGTCGGCATCGGGCGAGATAGTCGTCTTTCTGGGCCAGTGCTGATGCAAGCCGCGATCGATGGGATTACTAGCACCGGTAGCCAAGTGCTGAGCTTTGGGATGGCCTCTACGCCCGCCATGTTTATGAGTACCATTACTCCCGGCTTCGATTGCGATGGAGCGATCATGCTCACCGCCAGTCATTTACCATTCAACCGCAATGGTCTGAAGTTTTTCACAGCTCATGGTGGCCTACAAAAACAAGACATCACAGACATTTTAGTGATGGCCAGAGCTAACGATTTTCAGGTGGTCAATCCCGCAGAGAGTACAGATCGAGATTTTATGACGGTCTACGCCCAGCAGTTGGTAACCACGATCCGTACGGCAGTCCAGCATCCCGAACATTTCGATCGACCGTTGCAGGGACTGAAAATAATTGTGGATGCGGGTAATGGGGCCGGCGGCTTCTATGCCGATCGGGTGCTTCAGCCCCTGGGTGCGGATACTACCGGCAGTCAATTCTTGGAGCCGGATGGGACTTTCCCGAACCACGTACCGAATCCGGAAGATCCGGCAGCTATGGATTCGATTTGTCAAGCGGTGATCAGAGAAAAAGCTGATTTCGGGATTATTTTCGATACGGATGTGGATCGCAGTGCCGCCGTTGACCACACCGGTAAGGAGCTGAATCGCAATCGGTTAATTGCTTTGATGTCGGCAATTATTCTCCAAGAACATCCCGGCTCTACGATTGTCACCGATTCCATAACTTCCGATGGACTGACTAAGTTTATCGAGCAAGATTTACGGGGCGTTCACCATCGGTTTAGACGGGGCTATAAGAATGTGATTGATGAATCGATCCGGCTCAATGGTGCCGGACAGGAGTCTTGGCTAGCGATCGAAACTTCTGGTCATGGGGCTTTACAAGAAAATCACTTTTTAGATGATGGGGCTTATTTGATCAGCAAACTGTTGGTGGAACTCGCGCGGGCCAAACTGGCCGATCGATCACTCCCAGATTTGATTACCGATCTGCAAGAGCCAGTGGAGAGTACGGAGTTTAGAATCAAGATTGGAGCCACGGATTTCAAGGCTTGCGGTCAGGGGGCGATCGAGCGGTTGCAGAAATTTGCAACTGCCCAGACGGATTGGCAAGTGGTTCCCAATAACTATGAAGGCGTCCGAATTTCTTGTCCTGCCGCCGACGAAGATGGTTGGTGTTTGCTGCGTCTGTCCCTGCACGATCCAGTGATGCCTTTGAATGTTGAGTCCAACGTACCTGGTGGTGTTAGCAAAATTTCCACCAGACTGTTGGCATTCTTGCAATCCATCAAAAATCTGGATTTATCTGCCCTTGATTCCATTAAAAAATAATATTTCCTATGTTTCAGAGAAGGCAAAAAACATCTGCTAATCGGCGCTGTGTCCTTTTTCGGCGTAGAATACTGTATCCCTAGCGGCAAACTGGAGGTTTTTAGACCCATGGGCATTGCGGTAGAAAACGTCTCGAAAAATTTTGGCGGCTTTCAGGCAGTCGATCGAGTCAGTCTAGAGATTGAGTCCGGCTCGCTGGTGGCCCTGCTCGGCCCTTCTGGTTCCGGCAAATCCACGCTACTGCGGCTGATTTCTGGTTTGGAGATGCCCGATGAGGGCAAAATTTGGCTGACGGGTACCGATGCCACCTACCAGTCTGTCCAAGAGCGGAATATTGGCTTTGTGTTCCAGCACTATGCGCTGTTCAAGCACATGACCATTCGCCAGAACATTGCTTTTGGTCTGGATATTCGGAAAAAAGATCCCCAGAAAACCCGCAAACGAGTCGGTGAGCTACTGGAACTAGTGCAGTTAGTAGGCTTGGGCGATCGCTATCCCTCCCAGCTCTCCGGCGGCCAGCGTCAGCGAGTGGCTTTGGCGCGGGCCTTGGCCGTCGAGCCTCGGGTCTTATTGCTAGATGAACCATTTGGGGCTTTGGATGCCAAGGTGCGGAAAGATTTGCGGGCTTGGCTGCGCCGTTTGCACGATGAAGTGCATGTGACTACGGTGTTTGTTACCCACGATCAAGAGGAGGCCATGGAGGTTTCGGACCAAGTGGTAGTAATGAACAAGGGCAAGATCGAGCAATGTGGCACGCCAGCGGAGATCTACGACCATCCAGCCACGGCTTTTGTGATGAGCTTCATTGGGCCCGTGAATGTGCTGAATAGCAACTCGGATATTTTCCAGCGCAATGGCTTTGAATCTACTGGTTCGGAGATTTTCCTGCGACCCCAGGATGTGGCGATCGATGTGCGGCCCAATGGCTCTGGGGTATCTGCTCGGATCGAGCGGATCATTCACCTCGGCTGGGAAATCCAAGCGGAGTTAGTGTTGGCCGATGGCCAGAACATCGTGGCTCACCTCACCCGCGATCGCTTCGATGAATTACAGTTAGAAGCGAACCAGCAAGTGTTCGTCAAACCCAAGGAAGCTAAGTCTTTTCCCTTAGATTATTCGATTTGATCGATCAAATTCGGCCATTTATCGGTAATGGGGAACAATCTCTTTGGTATAGAAAGTCTCTATGCTGAAGGTGAATAAAACTTCAATGTTGTTGTGATCCATCTGGACTTCCAAGTCTAGCCTAATGCTTCCTCCAACCAGGGAAGTGAATTTCTAGTGCTCCCTACCCATCATAAAACCAACTCAATTCTGGAGATCTGTTCGTGAAATTTCTGGCCCTTACCTTCATCGCTTCATTGGTAGCCGTTTTGCCCGTTAGTGCCCAACCATCCCGTCCGCCTCAATCTCCGCCCAACCGTCAGCCTCAGTCTAGACCCGCACCTCAGACCCAGTCTTCTAGCGGCGCCAAGCGCATAGTTGGCTCTAAGTGCGTTAGTACAATCACCGATACTGCTAAGAAAGAGGCCCAAGCACCATGTCATCATTTGTCCATCGCTGGATCCGGTGGCGCATCTCTGAAGTTCACCTTTTATACCGAGCGTGAAGATTTTGGTGTTGGTTATGTGGTTGGTAAGGATCTGAAACGGGATGACAAGGGCCAAACCTATCACGAAATTACCGGCATGTTTGTTCAGAAAGATGGCAAAGCTCCTGAGATCGTGAAAGCTACTGGCATCTGTTCTCTAGATCCCCAGATTCTGAAGAACAGAGCAGATGCTATCTGCATTGCAGAATTACCCAATGGCTTTACTTCTAGCTCAGTTATTGGCAAGTAGTTGCTGATTCGATGCTTCTAACGGAGACGTTCTGCTGCCTCCAACCATGGAAGTGAATTTCTTGCACTTCCCTACCCATCATCAATCAACTCAATTCTGGAGATATGTTCGTGAAATTTCTGACCCTCAGCTTTGTCGCTTCATTGTTAGCCGTCTTGCCAGTTAGTGCTCAACCATCCCGTTCTCCGGCCCCATCCAACCGTCCGGCTCAGTCTAATCCAGCACCTCAATTCCAGAAGAGCGAAAGGATTCTTGGCGCTAAGTGTATGACTAAAGTTGTCGATGCTGCTAAAAAAGAGGTACAAGCACCATGCCATCATTTGTCCATTAGTGGACTGGGTGGTGCAACTCTAAGTTTCACCTTTTATGACGAGCGAGAAGATTTTGGTGTTGCTTATGTGGTCGGTAAGGATCTGAAACGGGATGAAAAGGGCCGAACTTACTACGAAATCACTGGCATGTTTGTTCGACAAAATGGCAAAACTCTTGAGACCAAGAAAGCTGGTGGTATTTGTTCTCGAGATCCCCAGCTTCTGAAGAACAGAGCAGATGCTATTTGCATGGCAGAGATCAGTACTGGTAGCACTTTTAGCTCAGCCATCGGCAAGTAGTTGCTGATTCTTTGTCCCGATTTTCTCGATTGGGCTGCTGCCACTTTGACAACAGATCTTTTTCTGATGATTGAATGAGGCTATGGAGATTTCAGATCGGGTGGTGGTGATGAAGATCCTAGTTACATATTGGTCGAAATTGCCTTCACTGGACAGGTGGGAATACACTGTTCGCAAACAATACACTTCGATCGAGCAAAGCCCAGCTTGAAAGTCTCCGGCTCCAAGTACAGAGCTTCCGTAGGACAAACGCCAGTGCAAAGACCGCAGTCCACACAAACATCCTCATCGATCGAAATTTCCCGGCTACTCAGGCCCACCTGAATTCCTTGGGAACGCATCCATTCGATCGCCGCCTCCAGTTCGTCAATGTCGCCAGATAGCTCCATGATCATTTTACCGATCTGGTTGGGAGCCACTTGGGCGCGAATGATGTTGGCCGCCACGTTGTAGTCGATCGCCAAGCGATAGGCCACGGGCATTTGGATGGCTCGTCGCGGAAAGGTGAGAGTAACGCGCTTTTTCATGACCTGGAGGGGAGCGGGGGGAAATTGAACTAGCCAGAGAGACACTTAGCGCCCTTCTATGGCAACTAAATATCCAGCAATGTCGTCACAAGACTACTATGCAGCATCGATCACCTCCGGTGGAGCAGAGCTCTCTCGGCTAGACCGTGCTGCTATGTTAAGATACTTTGAGCCTCTAGTTCTTTTAAGTTACGAGTGGAATCGAACATGAACATTTTACTGCTTTACCCTCTCTTTCCAAAGAGCTTTTGGTCTTTCGAGAAAATGCTGGAGTTGGTCGATCGCAAAGTGATGTTGCCGCCTTTAGGCCTGGTTACGGTCGCGGCCATCCTACCCCAAGAATGGAATTATAAGCTAGTCGATCGCAATGTGCGCGATGTGACTGAAGAAGAGTGGGCTTGGGCAGACATTGTGGTCATGTCGGCCATGATCGTCCAAAAAGAAGACATGCTAGCCCAAATTAAGGAAGCCAAGCGCCGGGGCAAACTGGTGGGCGTGGGTGGCCCTTACCCGACGGCTCTGTACCACGAAGTGCAAGACGTGGGTGCGGACTACTTGATTTTGGATGAGGGCGAAATTACGCTGCCGATGTTTGTGGATGCGGTGAAGAGTGGCGAAAAGGCTGGGACATTTCGGGCTAAGAATGGCGAAAAGCCCGATGTAACAAATACGCCGATTCCCCGCTTCGAGCTGCTGGAGCTGGATGCTTATATGGAAATGTCCGTGCAGTTCTCGCGGGGCTGCCCTTTCCAATGCGAATTCTGCGACATTATTGTGCTTTACGGCCGGAAGCCACGCACCAAAGATCCCGATCAAATTTTGGCGGAGCTGCAATATCTCTACGATTTGGGTTGGCGGCGCAGTATCTTCATGGTAGATGACAACTTCATTGGCAATAAGCGAAATGTGAAGCTGATGCTGAAGAAGCTCCAGCCCTGGATGGTGGAACATGGTTTCCCCTTCTCTTTTGCCACTGAAGCCTCGGTGGATCTGGCCAATGACCAGGAGCTGATGGATATGATGGTGGCTTGCAACTTCGGTTCGGTGTTCTTGGGCGTGGAAACTCCCGATGAAGAAAGTTTGGCCCTAACTCAGAAGTTCCAAAATACGCGGGATTCTCTGAGCGATTCAATCGAGAAAATTGCCAAATCCGGCATCCGGGTGATGGCTGGTTTCATCATCGGCTTCGATGGCGAAAAGACCGGTGCGGGTCAGCGAATTGTGAACTTCGTCGAGAAGACAGCGATTCCCACAGCGCTCTTTAGTATGCTGCAAGCTTTGCCGGACACAGCACTCTGGCACCGGTTGGCCAAAGAAAATCGCCTGCGCAGCCAAGCCAACACCACCGTGGCCGGGCACCAGACTTCGTTGATGAACTATATTCCCACTCGTCCCCTAGAGGAAATTGCGCGCGAGTACATCGAGGCTTTCTGGGATCTCTATGAGCCTGCCAAATTCCTCGATCGCACCTATCGTCACTATCTGATGCTAGGTGAGGCAAAGTTCCCGACGAAAGAGAACTCTACTAAGAAAAAAATTGATTGGGTGATTATTCGAGCTTTGTTCATTATCTGCTGGCGACAAGGCCTGGTACGCAGCACCCGCTGGCAGTTCTGGGGCAATCTGATCAGCATGATTCAAAAGAATCCCGGCGGTGTGAGTAGCTATCTTTCTACCTGTGCCTTGGTCGAGCACTTCTTGGATTATCGAATCATCGTCCGCCGGGAAGTCGAAGCTCAGCTAGAGGAATTCTTGGCTCAGGAGCGTCTGATTCAAGCCACGGAAGCGGCGGCTCCTGTGAAGGTTTTGGAAACGGCGGATAAATCGATCGCCTAGTTAATTCAAGCCTATCAAAATCGCCCTGCAAGGACATACCTGCTCGTGGGGCGATTTTTGTCAAGAATTATCGATGGTTAAGATCAATAGCTAGGAAAAATAACGGAAATAACAGTAGCTATTACCGATTGAATAGTTCAAGGCTCTCCGCCATTTTACTTAACAAGTAGTCTACTGTGATTGCCATCACCTGGGATGTTTTTGATAGCTTAGTAGTATGTATTTTGTGGTGAAGGCAATTTTGTGCTCGCCGACTCCTTAACAACACCTAATACAGAAACAGGAAATACGATCGTGGCCAATCCTCCCATTTACTTACTGAATCCCGTTGATTTGGGCGACAAGCAACTGCCCTCCGGTGATGGAGGATTCGATGGTCAACAGTTTGTAACAGTTCGTGCCGATGCCAACGACCCCAGCAACAAGCGCCAAATCTTGTACCTAGAAACCAACAACGGCAGCATCGAAATAGGAGCTAGACAGCTCAGTGCTAATAATGGGATCGCTCGCAACCAAGTGCTGTCGATCGCCGGAAATCGAGTAGCTTGGGAATCTTATGACTCTAATCCACCTAAGATTCGCTACTACAACGGCACCAGCACCGTAGAATTGGGTGATGGCGTTGTGCCTAAGCTGTATCAGCAAGGGGTGATTTGGAGCGATGAATACCAAGGAATTCAGTATTTCAATGGCCAAAGTACTACTTTGATTAGTAATATACCGCTGTTCGGCGCCACCGGGATCAAGACATCTGGCAATAATATTGTGTGGGCTGGCAATGGGCCGAATAGTACGGAACTATTTCTCTACGATGGCAGTACTACTAGGCAAATCACAACGGAAGGTTTCAACCTTCCTTCCCGGACAGTAAATGCTACCAACTACGAAATATCTGGCCAGAAAGTGATTTGGACTTCTTTCATTTTGGATGAAAACGGGTCGATCAACGGCAATACAGAAGTCTATTACTTTGACGGCAGCCAAACCCAGCGCCTAACGAACACTGCCGATCAAGATCGACAGTTTGGATTTGTGCAAGGTGCGCCAGTTTGGGGGAGTTCTGATGTAAATGGTTACGAACAACTATTTACTTACAAAAATAATCAAATCCAGCAATTAACCACAACCCAAAATAATTTAGGGGGGAATTACAGGTTAATCGATGGAGTCTTAGCCTGGGAACATACCGATCTGATTAGTGGCCAGACCGATATTTATGTCTACAATGGCCAGAATATCTCGCAGTTGACCAATACTCTTGAGAGCGAAACGCTGATGAGCAAGAGCACCGATCGAATCTATTGGTCATCAACTACCGGTGAATTTGTCTATAACAATGGCCAGGTGCGCCAACTCGACCTGGGTTCTGGTACCTACAACGTGCTGGGAGCTAGACAGGACAACCTATTGCTACAAGGAAATCCCGATGCAACTATCGAAGCTCTGGATGGTGTTTATCGAGGGACTGCCGCCTCCGAGCAACAAGTAAAGCGCGGTACAGCTAATAACGATCAACTGGTGGGCACTCAGAATAGCAATGTTATTTATGGTCTGGGTGGGAACGATCGCATCGTTGGCGGCCTGGGCACTGATAATCTCTACGGTGGTGACGGTAATGATACGATCACTGGCCGGGATGGCGATGACCTGATTTTTGGTAACGATGGCAACGACTTGCTCAATGGTGATGCAGGTAACGATATCTTGGTCGGTGGAGCTGGAGCCGATACTCTCAACGGTGGCCTGGGCAAGGATCGACTGTTTGGCGGCGATGGCAACGACCAAATCAATGGTGGTGATGGTGACGATTTCATCAATGGTGGAGCTGGCAATGATACATTGCGGGGCGGTATTGGCAACGATACAATCATTGGTGGTGGTGGTACAGATACGATCGAAGGCGGAGATGGTAACGACCAACTAAATGCCGATGGTGGTGAAGTCTATGGTGGTGCTGGCAATGATACGATTATTGGCTATGGAGCGGCGATCGTGGCCCGCGGTGGCAGTGGCAATGATATGATTGAAGGCACTGGTCAACTCTACGGCGATGCTGGCAATGACCAAATATCTGGCCTAAGTAATAACGATTTGCTCAATGGTGGCGATGGCAATGACACTCTATCTGGTGGATATGGCAACGACACCATCCTGGGTGGGGCTGGAGATGATGTGCTGAAAGGCTTCTTTGGGAATGATGTTCTGACTGGTGGTAGTGGCCGGGATACCTTTGTTTTTGAAGGATTTGGTCAACCCCTTGGACTCGGTACCGATAACATCACGAACTTCCAAGTGGCCGAAGACAAGATCCAGTTGGTGTCTACTGGAGCGGGGAATGTTTTTGCCAATGGTATTAGCTTTGTCGCTGTAGCGAATGATAGTGAGGTCGCCACTAGTGCTGGCTCGATCGTCTACAGCAAAGCCACTGGCAACTTGTTCTACAACAATAACGGTGCTGCCCCAGGATTGGGAGAGCTAGGGGTGCAATTTGCTACTTTAGACAATCGTCCCCAAAATCTGGCAGCTAGCAATTTCATTGTGGGCTAAAAATCCAGGATTGGATCATCCGATGCTGTGCGGGTGCGTTGTGATGGAAATCGATATATGGTGGTGAAAGTCCTTTGCCACCGTGTCCATGATCGATCGAGTAAAACGTCTCAGCGCCCCCGCCACCGAGCGCAATCGCGCACCCATCCTAGAAATTTTGCGCCAAGTTTTGCCGCCCACTGGTACCATCCTAGAAATATCTAGTGGCACTGGCGAACATGCGGTTTTCTTCGCTCCCCAGCTCGCACCGCGCCGCTGGTTACCCTCCGATCCCAGTGCGGAAGCCAGGGATAGCATCGCGGCTTGGCAAATAACCGTTGGCGCTAGCCTGGGCGACAGCCCGTATCCCTGTCCCACCCTAGCTGCCCCGATCGACCTCGATGCCAGTGCTGCCCACTGGCCGATTGAAACCGATCCAGCTCTCCTCGCCGAGATTGGGGCGATCGTCAATATCAATATGATCCACATCGCTCCTTGGGCGGCTTGCCTGGGATTAATGGCTGGCGCAAGTCGGATCTTACCGCCCGGTGGCATTCTCTATCTCTATGGCCCCTTCAAACAAAATGGCCAACACACGGCCCCTAGTAACGCCGATTTCGATCACAGCTTGCGGCTGCGCGATCCAGCTTGGGGTGTGCGGGATTTGGAAGAAGTAGTGTCGATCGCGGCCGATCGCGGGTTGAATTTAGTTCAAACCTATCCGATGCCAGCCAATAATCTTTCCGTAGTATTCCAAGCTACTGGCCAAATCTAGGTACTCGCTCGCAGCTTAGAGCAGGCGCAATTAGTACGCCCTGCTCTAATTTTAAGATCTATACCAGCAGCGCTTCGATGTCTTTGGCGATCGCCTCCGGCGTATCGGTTGGTGCATAACGCTTCACCACATTACCCTGCTGATCGACCAAGAACTTAGTGAAGTTCCACTTAATATCCTTGAGTCCCAACAGACCAGGCTTTGCTGCCGTTAGGTACTTATACAAGGGATGGGCATTGCTGCCATTGACATCCACTTTCTGAGATAGCGGAAAAGTAACTCCATAGTTCACCTGACAAAAAGACTGAATATCCTCAGTGCTGCCCGGCTCTTGGCCGCCAAACTGGTTGCAAGGGAAGCCCAGCACAACTAGACCCTTAGCTGCAAAAGAATCATACAGTTTTTGCAAGCCCGTGTATTGAGTGGTAAATCCACACTTGCTAGCCGTATTGACAATCAACACCACTTTTTCTTTGAAACTGCTCAGTTCCAGCGGCTGACCCTGCAAACTAGTTGTGGAAAAATCGTAGATAGTAGACATAAAACTCACCTTTGCCTTCATTAAAGTTTACATATCCCTCCAGTCTAGCGAAAAAAAGGACGGGTATAACCCATCCTCTACTTTGCATGAACAATTTGACAAACCTAGCGTTCACGAAGTGTTGCCTATGGCAAATCGCTACCCAGCTTCCGGAGCAGGCTGGAAACAAACTCTGCTCTCTTCATATTTCCAGCCTTCCGATAGAGGGCCTCTGCCTTCCGATAAGCTTCCACCACTTCCTGGCGAATGCTGTCGTCTAGCGATAGAGAAAGGGCAAAAGCTAGGTCTTCCCAAGCTTGGCCATTTTGGGGATCCGCAGCCACCTGGCGACGCATGTGCGCAATCCGTTCCTGGCGCTGTTGCTTATGGGGTGTAATGCTGGCCCAGACAGATTTCAGGGTGATTGGAGCTTCTGGCCGATACGGGAGTACCCGTCCTGCGGGATCGGCTGGGGGAATATTCAAACGGCTAGATCGGATTGCTGGCGGTGTATAGATTTGCAGCGCGTCCCGCATCTTCTCGGCCATCACCAAGTGGTGCTTGAGGACGATCGCCTTAGAACGTTTGTCCACATTGGTCTTAGCTGCACTGAAGAATACCTTGTGTCCCGAATCCAAAATTAGCCAACAGTAGCTGTTTTCCCGACCATTGGGGACGTAGCGTTGCAACACATCCACTGCAATGATTTCGCCAAAATCGAAGAAAGTTTGGAGCTCCATGCCCACGCCATTGGTGACTGATCGAATGATCTGTTTGCGATTACAATCCACCATCCAAAGCACAAAGCAGGGCTTGACTAAAGCGGTGTAGAACAACGGAATGGCCAGCAACACGATGGCAATCCAGTGATAGGCTGCCGGAGCACTAGGCAAAGAGATCCACCAATGCTCTCGCAAATACATGGGGACTGGCGAAAAGAAAGTCGCTACGGGTAACAGAAAAAATACCATCGCCTCCAACAAATCCACCCACGCTCTGCGCACCGATCGCCAGCGGGATAAAGAACCTTGCTTGAAGGTCAGGGAATGGGGGGTTTCTTGAACTAGTTCCAGTCGGTAGGGCTGGTAAGGCTCAGAAGATTTCGAGCGAGAGCTGGGGTGGGCGGTCATAGAGAGTAGATGGTAAAAGCTGCTACCAGCTAAGATACCCAAGCTCTTATGCAGAATTTATATAAATACTTCAATTTCTTACAACATCACCATCGCCCGATCGATTACTTTACCCTCAATATCAATGCCGCTAATGAACATCCGATCGGTGTAAAGATCCACCGTGGCACAGCTGTGGATACTCTGGGCATAGGCCGAAAAAGATTCCTGGCTTTTAATCGGGTACAGACCCGCACCGCCACCACCGGCTACCACATAGGTAACCCCTTTAATGACATTGCTGCGCTGGTAATTATGGTCGTGGCCATCGACATAGAGCTGAACCTTGTGTTTGACCAATAGCGGCTCCACGTCGCGAATGAGCACGGCATTGCTACCGTAACGTCCCACGGAGTAGAGAGGATGGTGACCGAAGACTACTTTGATCTTGGCTTTGCTCTGGCCTAGTTCTCGATCGAGCCATTGGAGCTGGGCCGCCCGACTGGGGCTGTCGGGATTGGCTAAGGAATTAGTTTCGGTGGCAAAAAACTGGACTTCGTTCCGGCTAAAGGTGTAGTAACGTTTGCCACCCATATTGAAGGGTTGATAGTTGAGCTGTTCGTTGCGAATTTCTTGGCTGCTGGTGGCCGCACAGCGTTCTCCTTGCTCTGTCCCGCAGATATCGGCTCTGGCATCGTGGTTGCCGAGAACGGCATAGAACTTGACCCCACCTTTCAGCAGGTCTTGGTAAGGTAAGGTAAAAGCCGATTTGATCTTGGAAAATTCTCCGTTGGTATAAATATTGTCACCAGCTAACAACACCATATCTAGGGCCCGATCGCGATGGTGCTTGAGGAGTGCGCGGCCCACATTGTATTGAGCCACGCTACCGGTACCCGTATCGGCTAAGACTCCGAAGCGCAACAGGGGCTTTTGCTTGGGCAAGGGGATAGTGCTCGAAGATCCTTGGGAACTCCAGATTAGACTGCCGAGACCGATCGCTCCCAGTCCACCTAGACCGGATAGCAGCATGAATTTACGGCGATTGATGCTCATAGTAATTTTCCTGAATTGAGATGGAGATGGATGGGTGGAAAAACACCCAACTTTGTCTTTTTGTAGTATTTTCTTGACGATGCTCAGGGTTAATTTCTAAAATCCATATGGTAGATAAAGTTATCTACTATGTTAATTAGGAGATTTTTTGTGAAAGACGACCATAGCAAGCAAGAAAATCCTTCATCGGCTCCTAATTATACTGCTCAGGTCCCAGTTCGCCCTCCCAACCCCCTGAGAGGTATTCCTGGCGGGCGTACTAATACCCCCCAGTTAGAAGTTATTCCTGGTGGCGGCAGCAAACCTGTTAATCCCCCTACTTCTACTTCAGTCCCCAATGCTATTTTCAACGCTGTTGGCATCACGATCCTAGAAACAATATTCCCACCTGTAGAATATCCCTACCCTATTAATACTCCCATCCCTGACCCGATATTTACCCCTGATCCGATAAATCCCAGAACACCTCTGGAAAAAGATCCGCCCTATCAAACTCCCGCATCTCCGATCAAGACAGAACCCGATCCTGTACCAGATTATCCCCGACATCCTGTAGATGGGGCCATCAATGATCTGGTTGAACGTGTGACTAGCGATTCCCGTGGCAATACGAATGGCAAGCCCAGTTCACCCCAAGGTATTGCTGGTAATAACCAGCAGTCAACCGCTTCTCCTCTGGAATATTACCCACCAGGGCAAAGTCCGATCGAGAGAGAGATCAGAGACCGGGTAAGGCAAGCGGACAGGGATCAGCAGCAGGATAGCTTTGTAGATCAAGATGGAAATTTATGGTCAAAACCAAAGCCTACCGAACGATCCCGGCAAACACCGACGACTTCTGACCCTAATAACAATTGGACAAGGAGATCCACTCCCTCGCTAACACCGACGACCTCCGTCCCTAATAACGATTGGATGGGGACACCCAATCCAGCACCTGCCGGAAATCCTAGTGCTCTTCCGGGTGTTCCGCCACTGCTCCCGCACAATGGGACTAGGGCGAGCCAACCAGAGTCTGCCAACAATGATGCACCAATCGATCAGCCTGAAAATCCAGCGGAGACAGATCAGCCCACTAGCGATGACGCTCCCAGCAATCAGTCTACGCCCAGTAGCAACGCCGATCATGAGGCCCAGAAAAAGAAAAGGTCTGTTGAGCGGGTGTACAGTGGGCGACAAGTCGATAAACTGACTGATGCAGACAAGGAAAGGATCAGGGAAGGAGGATACACGTTAGTATCCGAAGGCGATCATCCACAGATCAGAAGAACAAGAAAAGAAGCTGGTGACTCCAATCTGCACCTAGAGCAGGTCGATGGTGTTTGGTTGATCAAGAAAGGCCCAGCACCTGTAAACAATCGGGATCCTAGCAACACCACTACGATGTGGAAGAATTTTCTAGAGGAATCCAACATCACAGACAAGAAGGTACTCGATGGTTTCAGCTTGCATCATTCCATTAGTGTCAATGTTTGGAAGCAATCTAAATTAACACAATTGGCTGAAAAATACGGAGTAGCGGGAGTAGATGATGCCGACGGGCTAATAGCTGTAGCTCGCGACACAGCAGATCTATACAGTGTTAATCCCGACATCACAAGACTAGAGAAAGATGGACAACTTAGCAGACTTTTGCATCCTGGCTCCCATAATGAATGGGATAAGCGAGTTAAGGAGGCGGTCGACGAAGAAGAGACGAGACTAAAAAGTCTATACGATGTGAGAGAGCTAGACCAAATTCCAGCAGATAAACTGAAGGAAGAACTAAAAGCCAGTACTGAAAATATTCGCAAGAATCTGAGAGAAGAACTAAAATATGCATCGGAGCAAATCAAAGCTGGTAAATATGATCAGCTACCTAAATACATTAAAGACTACCTCCCACTGGATCCTAAACGCCCTGGCTATGTCAAGATTTCTGACCGAGGGCCAGATAATAGCACCCCAACAACCCGTCAGTATGTGGCCGAATTCAGAGCAGGCTTTAGGAACTTCATAGCTACAGCCAACACTTTTTCTGTCGAAAATGTATCAAATACATTATTTACCAATAGCTTGTCTACGAACCAAGAATTTGCCCAGATGCTTGCTATATCAACATCCCGAGCAATCAAAGGAAAAAGCACAGCTCAGAATAAATCTTTTATTGCGCGAAGAGAAGAGGGAAGCATCGATATTTATGAATCAGACGGCACTGCGAAGATCGCTTCGGTCAATACAGGAGCCAGAACTGTCACCATGTACAAACAATTTACACCGGAGCAGAAGGCTAGTTTGGAAGGTGCGCGAGCAGAAATCCTGGCTGATGCCCAGGCCCAATTGGCTCATGATGCACATGCCAGCAAAGCTGCCAATCGTCAACAACTATCACTAGGTTAAACAAAATGAATGAGAAAGTTTATGAACTAAGCCATGATACTGATAGATTCATCGACATCGTTGATGACCTATCAAACGATGGCTATTTAGAGAACAAATTCACCAACTGGAACAACATGGAATCAGCTTTTTACTATTGTGTACCAATTGCGATTGGTGGGACCGAAGGAGACATAGAGCGAAGAAAAGGTGCTGATAAAATCTCTCGTGTTGTTGGGGCCAAGATGCCAGCAGAAATATCATTTATTGGATTAAGGAATTGGCTATCCCCTACCGACATGCCATACATGTGGAATCCATCTAGCTGGCCAATCATGCCCAGGAGAATGGTGGATGTTCTGCTTGCTGTTGGTGATTTTCCTCATCAGATCATTCCTGTTATTTTCAAAAGTGAAGATGAGGATTTTACAGCAAAATACATTAACGGCCCACTACCAAAGCCTAATTATGATTATGTAATTCTTCAACTGCTGGGACTTTTGAACATATTTGACCACGAGTTATCAGTATACACTCCTAAGCCCAGTGAAATCAATCCAGAAATTGTCTTCATCACCAATGTTAGAGAAATATTTCTAAAGGAACCAGAAGAAGGGTTCCCACCAATTTTTCGCGTCAAAGACGACGAAATTTCACTCTATGTATCGGCCAAAGCGAAGGATGCATTGGAAGCAGCAAATATTCAAGGTCTGAATTTTTCTGCTAGGAGATGGTCATGAATACTCAACAGGCGACCGATCGAGCAGCGATGCTGACTGATGCCCAGGCCCAGTTGGCTTATGAAGCACATGCCAGCAAAGCTGCCAATCGTCAACAACTATCACTAGGTCAAACAAAATGACTGAAAAAATCTACAAATTAAGCCATGATACCAATAGATTTGTTGACATTAATGATGACCTAGCGAATGATGGCTATTTAGAGAACAAATTCACCAACTGGAATAACATGGAATCAGCCTTTTACTATTGTGTGTCGATCACGATTGGTGGAACCGAAGGAGACATAGAGAGAAGAAAAGGTGATGATAAAATCTCTCGTGTTGTTGGGGCTAAGATGCCAGCAGAAATATCATTTATCGGATTAAGAGATTGGCTATCCCCTACCGATATGCCATACATGTGGAATCCATCTAATTGGCCAATCATGTCGAGAAAGATGGTGGATGTTCTGCTTGCTGTTGGTGATTTTCCTCATCAGATCATTCCTGTTGTTTTTAAAAGTGAAGATGAAGATTTCACAGCAAAATACATCAACGGCCCACCACCAAAGCTTAATCATGATTATGTACTCCTTCAGCTGCTGGAGCTTTCAGATGTACTGGATTTAGACAAATCCATTTATACACTTAGTAACTATGCCTACGAGCCAGAGATCACCTTCATCGGGAACGTGAAAGAAGAAGTACTAAAAGAACCAGCCGGTGGCTTCCCTCCAATCTTTCGCGTCAAACATAAGGAAATCTCAATCTATATATCGGCTAAAGCAAAGGATGCATTGGAAGCAGCAAACATTCAAGGTCTGGATTTTTCTGCTAGGAGATGGTCATGAATACTCAACAGGCGACCGATCGAGCAGAAATATTAGCTGATGCCCAGGCCCAGTTGGCTTATGAAGCACATGCCAGCAAAGCTGCCAATCGTCAACAACTATCACTAGGTTAAACGAAATGAATGAAAAAGTTTATGAACTAAGCCATGATGTTAATAGATTCATCGACATCGTTGATGACCTATCAGAGGATGGTTATTTAGAGAGCAAATTCACCCACTGGAATAACATGGAATCAGCCTTTTACTACTGTGTACCAATCACGCTTGGTGGAACCGAAGGAGACATAGAGCGAAGAAAAGGTGATGATAAAATCTTTCGTGTTGTTGGGGCCAAGATGCCAGCGGAAATATCATTTGTTGGATTAAGGGATTGGCTATCCCCTACTGACATGCCATATATGTGGAATCCATCTAACTGGCCAATTATGTCAAGAAAAATGGTGGATGTTCTGCTTGCCGTTGGTGATTTTCCTCATCAAATCATTCCTGTTATTTTCAAAAGCGAAGATGAATATATCACGGAAAAATACATCAATGGCCCACCAGCAAAGCCCAATCATGACTATGTAATCCTTCAGCTGCTGGAGCTTTCGGATTTACTGGATTTGGACAAGTCTGTATATAAACTTAGTAACTATGCCTATGAGCCAGAGATCACCTTCATCGGGAATGTGGAAGAAGGAGAAGTACTAAGAGAACCAGCCGGTGGCTTCCCTCCAATTTTCCGCGTCAAACATAAGGAAATCTCAATTTATGTATCGGCTAAAGCAAAGGAAGCTTTGGAAGCAGCAAACATTCAAGGTCTGAATTTTTCTGCTACGAGGTGGTCATGAATACTCAACAGGCGACCGATCGAGCAGCAATGCTGACTGAGGCCAAGACCCAGTTGGCTCAAGATAACAAAGGAAACTTTGGCAGTCGCAAATATTCAAGATCTGGATTTTCCCACTAGGAGATGAACATGAATTATAGTGATCACACTGATTATTCAGAAGATACATACCCAATCACCAGAGAAGAGCTGGATGGCTTGGCTTTAGCATTGCAAAATGCTAGTCAGCCCGTTACATCAAACCTCAATCAACTGACAAATGCGCAGACAGTCTTGAAGAAAGAAGTGCAAACCAGCAACGAAAAAATGCTACAGCAGATCGCGCAGCAGCAACAAAAGCTCGATACGGGAGTACCCGTCCTGCGGGATCGACAAAGTAAAGAAATCGAAAAGCTCCAGCAGCAGCTTGATCGACAGGATAACTGGCTAAGATCTCTTGTTCACTGGCGGACGATCGTCGCCTGC
>JANMHS010000121.1:0-15736 GCA_031375385.1 Synechococcales cyanobacterium OTE_70_metabat_200
AGCCCTCATCCCCCAACCCCTTCTCCCAAGTTTGGGAGAAGGGGAGCCGGAGCCAAAAGCGGAGTCTCTTGCTCCCTCTCCCAAACTTGGGAGAGGGCTGGGGTGAGGGCTTTCAATGTGTCCCGGCTTAAAATGGTACCCTTGCCGACTTCCAGGAAAGAAAATATGTCATTTAATCTTGTCACGATGCCTTGGATTCCAGTACTGCTGGAAAATGGGCAACAGGCAGAGGTCTCCCTAGTAGAGCTATTAGAAACATGGGAATCGCTACAAGCCATTCAAGCGGAGAATCCGCCCACAACTCTGGCAATTTACCGGTTTTTGCTAGCAGTCCTCCACTGGGTTTACCAAGGACCCAAAAACATTGACGATTGGGAAGATATTCAGCTCGACAATGGCCAACAGGCGATCGCCGCACTCCAAGCTCAGGCCGAGTACTTCGATCTGCTACACCCAGATCGCCCCTTCATGCAAGATCAGGCGCTGACTATCGATAAAGCAGTGCCCATCTATGCCATTCATACGATGAGCACTTCCACCGTCTTTTCTCATGAACACGAATTCAGTGGCTACAGCATTTCTCTGCCGGAAGCAGCTCAAATGCTGGTACGTCTTCAGTTTGTGGACATCACTAGCCTGCGAGCTTTCTATCCCACTATTACCAAAGGCAATCGATCGGCAGTCAATACGCCGACGATCAATGGGGCAGCGGTGCTGGTACAGGGCAAAAATCTGCGGGAAACACTGCTATTCAATTTAGTGCAATTACCCGGATCATCTTCGGAGCCAGATTTGCCAGCCTGGGAGACGGGCTACGCTGGGCTACCTCAAAAGACGGTTCCGGCGGGCTACATTAGTTACTTGGCCTATCCTTGGCGGCGATTGAATCTATTTTTCAATGGCGATTCTCCACAGGAGAGGCTACGCCAACGCGCCGACCAAATTGCGATTACCATGGGTAACTCCTTTCCCGATGGAGTCAGTATTCAGCAATGGGAATCCAGCCTTGCTTTTAGAGAAGATCGGCCAGTGCGGTTATCCTTAGAGCGCCAATTTTGGCGAGATGCCCATTCCTTTTTGCAGTCGGTGGAAAACAATCATCGTCCGCGAGTTATTGATTGGTTGGCCCAGTTGAAATCCGCAAAACTTGTAGATGATATGGTTCATTTACAAGTTTTTGGGATGTGTGCAAATCAAGCGAAGCCTCTGGACTGGACTATCGAACAATTCTCAGCTCCACTTATTTATTTAACTGATGAGAATCTATGGCAAACCATGAAAAAGGCGATCGATCGAGCCGAAGAGCATCGAACGGTCTTTGGTGGATATATGGGAAGTCCCTATCATGCCTTGGCAGCGGTGCTCAAGAATAATGATGCGGGTGGCCTTGCCAAAAGTTTGGCTGGCGAATCCGGCTATTGGGCGGCACTCGATCAACCATTTCGACGGTTTCTAGAGGCATTGCCTCTAGATAACAGGATAGTTCCGGGCTTCGGTACCATCTATGGCGGGGAAGAGTTAACGAAGTGGCTAGAGACTGTGCAAAATGCCGCCCGCACGGCATTTGCTCGGTCGATCGCCTCGATTCACAACCATGAAGCCCGGGCGAAGGCTTTGCAAGCTTTGGAGTGGAAGTTGGCCGATTTACGACTTTCCAAGGAGGAACGAGACGATCGCAAAGCTAAAGCTGTGGCCAAGAAAAAACAAAAAGCAGCTAAACAGGAGAATTTAAAATGACCACAAAGAATCCAGCAAAATCGCCTCTGACGGATCAAAGGAAATATCTAAAAAGATTGTATGCCCGAGTGGCTGAAAACAATGGTGCCAAGGCGGCCTTTAAAAGGGCCATGTCTGGAGAACCCGAACACTATCGAAAAATCTATGAATTTGTGATGCCGACCATTGGCCATCTTGCAAAATGGGAACAGGATTATGTCTGGATGCCAGTGTCTTGTTGGGCAATTTTTTATCCTCAGCCCATTGCCGATGAGGAAGGGAAGATTTCCAGGGATAGCTTTGGACATAGTTGTCAAAGATTGGCTGCTGGCAAAGAATCCAAAGGTACCGAACGACGATTCAGGGCACTCCTGGATACATCATTGGAAGATCTTCGATCGCCTTTGACCGCCCTTGTTCGCCAAATGAAAGTCGAAAAAGTACCCATTAACTACCCGCAACTATTGGCCGATCTAAGGCGATGGGAGTATTCTAGTCAATCCGTTCAAGACCGTTGGGCCAAAGATTTTTGGAGAGTCCCATCTACCGCTGAGGAGACATCGACCGAGACTTCTCCTAATCCCCTCGAATTCCCAGAAGGCCCGCAAGATTCATAAATCCCTTCAGTTTATTTTCAACTTAATCATCAAAAGACAACCATCATGAAAATCGAAATTCACACTATCCAGAGCTTTCCTCCCGCCAATCTCAATCGTGATGAAAATGGAATGCCGAAATCCACGATCTTTGGCGGCTATCCCCGCGCCCGAATTTCTAGCCAATGCCAGAAGAGAGCTGTGAGAGAGTTCTACCATGAAAACTGTGGCTTAGATGCTAGTTTGTTTGCTAATCGATCTCGATCGGAAAACTGGATAGCTGAAATAGCTACCAAGCTGGAAGCAGAAGGTGTTGACAGCGAGCAATCGGAAAAAGCTGCTGCCTGCGTAGTCACTGTATTTACAGACAAAAAAGAAACTAAGGGAAAACGCAAGAAATCCGAGAAAAAAGGTGATGATGCTGCTGAATCTACTGATAAGGCTGAAAAAGGCGATACCATTTTATTCCTTGGTAATACCGAGGTGCAATCCATCGTACATTTCTTGAAGGCTAACTGGCAGAAAGTCGAAGCCGATATATCTGTTAAAGAACCTGCCCTATCCAAGGAAATTGTGGATGGCATCAAGGCCACTGTAGAAGTCAAAAACAAACCGGGTGATGTGGCTCTATTTGGCCGGATGATGGCCAACCTTCCCAGTGGCAAAGTAGATGCCGCCGTTCAAATGGCTCATGCGATCAGCGTGAATAAGCTCCAGCAGGAATTCGACTTTTTCACAGCTGTCAACGATCTACCCGGTGCGAGTGGTGCCGATCACCTGGGTGAAACTGGCTATAATAGCTCCACTTACTATCGCTTTACTAATATTGATTTACAGCAACTAGAAACAAATTTGGGTTCCTCAGTAGAGCTAGAAAATATTGTCAAAGCCTTTGCCAATGCTTTTATTCAAGCTATCCCCACCGGCCACCAAAACAGTTTTGCGGCTCATAGTTTGCCTGCGTTGGTAATGATCATAGTCCGCAAGGGTCAACCGATATCCTTGGCAGATGCCTTTGAAATGCCCATACGACCCAGTGGTGAAAATAGCTTGCTAGATAATGCTGTGAAATTGATCGATCAATACTGGCTAGATCTAAATAAAATGTATTCAGATCATCACCCTAAATACATAGGAGTTATTACTAGAGAAGCACTAGCCAGAAATTTGAAGGGTTTGAAGAGTCATCAAAAAGAATCAGTGAGCGCGATGATCGATGGGGCATTCAAAGCCGCATTGGGAGGAAAGTAAACATGCCTACATTACTACTGCGGATGCGGGCACCCATGATGTCTTGGGGCGACCATAGTGCCTTTGGCAATCGGGATACTCGGATAGAACCCACGAAATCGGCGGTCATCGGTCTACTCTGTGCGGCCCTAGGTCGCCCTAGGCATGAATCGATCGCTGACCTGACAGAATCAGGAAAGCTGACAATGGGCATTAGGGTGAACCAAGAAGGGATTATTCAATGTGATTATCACACCGTGAGAACTAGTCCGAGAGAGGCTAAGACTATTAGTACAGCCTTGAGCGATCGATATTACGTGGCTGATGGGGACTATTTGGTGGGCTTGGCGGGCGATCGAGCGCTGCTGGAAACCTTGGACAAGGCTCTGCAAGAACCTTGCTGGCAATTGTTCTTTGGGCGCAAAAGCTTTGTACCTAGCCGTCCAGTAAGGGTACAGGTAGACGATCGAGACTTGGCAAGTGCTTTGCGCCATTTTCCCTATGAGCTAAGGGGACGACAGAAAAAGCCCTCACAGAATTTACGGTTTGTGCTGGAGGTACCCCATAGCCTTGATGTTCGCCGGGATGTACCGCTGAATTGGCAACGCAGACATTTCGGTAATCGCTATGTAGATACTAAATTTTGGGAAATCGAGGAAACATGTACATTTCCAAATTAGAGCTAAACGATCGTAATCGATTGGTTCACAATGACTTACACAATATTCATCGTCTTCATCAGCGCATCATGCAAGCTTTTCCTGATGAAGAACGCCAAAAAGCCCGATCGGATTGGGATGTGTTGTTTCGGATAGAGCCAGATAGCAATGTTGTCTTGGTGCAATCTGGGGATGATGTATTGCCTAACTGGGATCTGCTGCCCATAAACTATTTAATGAGTACTCAAGATCGGCTTAGGTCTTTTGATTTACGGGCTGAGTATTTTCAACCCGGTCAGCTCTTTCACTTTAGGTTGAAAGCTAATCCTAGTAAGCGCGATAATGTTTCTAGAAAGACTGTCGGTTTGCATACTAGACCGGAGCAAATGTCTTGGCTGGCCAGACAAGCTACCAACCATGGCTTCCACATCGAAACGGTGGATGTGATTCCTTCTGCTGATATTTACGGCAAGAAGAAAGAAGGCATTGGCCAGATTAAAATCAATACGGTTTTGTTTCAGGGTATTCTCCAGCCTCAAGATCCAACTCTGTTGGTACGAGCGCTACAACATGGCATTGGACGAGGTAAATCTTATGGATGTGGTCTGCTCTCACTGAAACGAATTAGTTAAAGTTTGAAGTTATCGATCGCAATCGTGGGGGCAGATTCGAAGAATTTGCCCTCATTTATTTATCAAAACTCCGACAGGCACGGGGAAGATACAAACTGCTGCAAACCCAGCATGGAAAAGAAACGGGACACCCCCACAGGCGTGGGGAAGATGTTGTTGGCAAATTGATGGGATGATGATATCGGGCGGGACACCCCCACAGGCGTGGGGAAGATGGCCAAATTGCTCGGCAACAGCCCGCAGATTACGCGGGACACCCCCACAGGCGTGGGGAAGATGGCGATCCCGTAATGATGGATCTGGTGTTTAACACCGGGACACCCCCACAGGCGTGGGGAAGATTGAAACGCAGCGCGGCTCATGCATGGGAAGTGCGGGACACCCCCACAGGCGTGGGGAAGATCCACTTTCTATCAGCGCCGATCGACTCGTCCCCGGGACACCCCCACAGGCGTGGGGAAGATCGAATCTCCAGGTGATGACAATGGCCTGATCTACGGGACACCCCCACAGGCGTGGGGAAGATGCCGATTATCAACAATCCGCCCAAAGAATCGCCGGGACACCCCCACAGGCGTGGGGAAGATGGCGATTTGCCGCTGGCGATTTGGCGACATCATTGGGACACCCCCACAGGCGTGGGGAAGATGACAGCTCTTTGGCCGTCGCTGGACATTGTGAGCGGGACACCCCCACAGGCGTGGGGAAGATGGAATGCGACTCCGTGTGGTAGATATGGCAATCCGGGACACCCCCACAGGCGTGGGGAAGATCGAAGCGATCCGCAGGGACTGCAAGGCGTGGACGGGACACCCCCACAGGCGTGGGGAAGATGAAATCACCGAATCAATGAAGGCTATTGATGATCGGGACACCCCCACAGGCGTGGGGAAGATTGAGGAAGCCGACAAGGCTGGATTGATCACCAACGGGACACCCCCACAGGCGTGGGGAAGATGATCAGATGGAAACTCCAGCTTTCGGTCGTTTGCGGGACACCCCCACAGGCGTGGGGAAGATACTTATAAAATACTCGATTCTTAGCCATTTCGATCGCCCATCCCCACTCTATGTATTTTCAACATCAACGAAGATCGTAGGTTTCAGAGATCGCACCCATCAAATAACCACCAATCGCCCTGCAACCCCATTGCAGACCCAACCATCACCAACAGCCAAAAACCAATCACAGCAATTATTACAGCAGAATAAAAAGAAAATCAAAAGAAATTGATACCCTGAAAGGTTTTTGCAGGGGTCATCAAATAATATAGAAACAACAGGGTGCAACAACCAGACCACGAACATTCAAACCATCCTAAAGAAACCACCAAATGCCCAAACTGCGCATCCTTCCCAAAATCCGCGACAACATCAGCTTCGCCTACTTCGAGCATTGCCGCATCGAACAAGACGATCGAGCGATCGCCATCTTCAAAGAAAAAGACAAAATCATCCTCCCCTGCGCCGCCATCGCCACCCTGCTCCTAGGCCCCGGCACCAACATCACCCACGCCGCTATCAAAACCCTCACCGAAAGCGCCTGCGACATCCAATGGGTCGGCGAAAACCTCTTTCGTTACTACGCCACCGGCAAAGGAGCCTCCGGCAACACCGATCGACTCCAACACCAAGCTAAAACCTGGGCAGACCCCCTCCAAAGACTCAGCGTCGTCCGCCGTATGTACGAATTCCGCTTTGAAGAAGAACTGCCCCCAGACCTCACCCTCCAACAAATTCGCGGCCACGAAGGAGTCCGCGTTCGCACCCTTTATCACCAGCTCAGCGCCAAAACCGGCGTCGAGTGGAAAAACCGCGACTACAAACAAGACGACTGGAATAACGCCGACCCCATCAACCAAGCATTATCGATCGCCAATAGCTGTCTATATGCCGTCTGCCAAGCAGCCCTGAACTCCGTTGGCTACTCCCCCGCCCTCGGCTTTATCCACACCGGCAAACCCCTCTCCTTCGCCTACGATATCGCCGACTTATACAAAGCCTAAACCACCATCCCCGCCGCCTTTGAAACCGTCGCCAGCCCTTACCTAGACCTAGATAAGAACTCCTCCTCGTCAAAAACCATTAACTATCATTATGAACTTTGTTGCGATCGATTTTGAAACAGCCAATCGCCATCCCAATAGCGCCTGTGCGATCGGTTTAGTGCGAGTAGACAATGGCATCATCGTGCAGCAAGAATACCACCAGATTCGACCGCCAACAGCGGTCTTTGAATTCACCCATATTCATCATCTGACCTGGGAAATGGTGAAAGATGAGCTTTCCTTCGGTCAACTTTGGCCCCAGATCGCACCCCTATTGATAGACATTGATTTCCTAGCAGCCCACTATGCCCTGTTCGATCGAGAAGTACTCCAAAGTTGCTGCGATTTTTATCAGATCGATCAATTAACAACTCCAATGCTTTGTACTGTGAAGTTGGCCCGCCAACATTGGAGAATTTATCCCACAAAACTCCCTAATGTTTGTCAACGACTGGGAATACCACTAAATCATCATCAAGGACTTTCCGATGCCCATGCCTGCACCGAAATTATTCTCCTTGCCCAAGGAGCTAGACTCACGAATGCTTATATAGATGCTTAGGGATTAATGGCGATCGTTGACCAATGATCATCCAGCAGTTCATAAAGACAGCGGTGCTGGGGTTCACCCCTGAGTTCTAAGTGATCGACCCGATCAGGCAGAAGTAGTAATAGTCCAAAGTTGTCTGAGGGAATGGTGAAGTCAGAAGACTCATCTGTGGCAAATGGAGCATCTTCAGTGCGAGCTTGGCCTGGTACTGGCCAAGAAAATTGGGGACGAGCCTTGGGGGAGAGCTGCTGCCACGCTTGTTGGCGATGCTCTGCTAACCTGTCGCTGAGGCTAGCGCGTTGGCATAGCCTCTCGGAACGAGAATCTATTAGTTCTAGGTAGCCCCTAATGCGGAACTGCTCGCGGGTTTTAGGAAAATACCAACAGGCTTCGGCTTGGGGATTGTGTAAAATTTGGGTGGTTTTGGCCGATCGAACATCCGTCACAAATTGTAATTGGCTATTGGGATCGTGCCAGCCCCGAAATACTACTGTGCGATTGGCTGGGTATCCCTGGAGATCGATCGTGGCCAGTTGCAAATAGCGGGCATTGGGCAGGCTGCGGTTGCGATGGAGGGCGCGGGCTAAAGGAGTACGCCAGGGTGGCAAGGACATATAGTAAAAATTTAAAAACTGTGGAGCTAGATAACTGTAACTTTTGTAAGTCACTGTCCAAGGGATTTTCGAGGCAAGACCTCGTACAGATAGTACAGTATTTAAGTATTGATACTACCGGTAGCGTAGATCGAAGTTTTTGGCAAGAATTGACCCTCCTAATTTTATGCCTTATGATTTCTAAGCCTTCAGCGATTTTTCGCCTCGGCAAGACCTTCAATGCAAGTAATTTCCTATGGTTAGCGAGTTAGAACGCCAGCGTCAGACAGTACCAGATTTTCCAGCTACCGCACCAGCAGCCTACCCAGTCTTTTTCCGTACCTACAGCCGCTTCAATGCTGGTAGCCGAGAGAATTGGCAGCAAGTTTGTAGCCGCACCCTGCGCGGCTTAGTCAAGCTAGGCAACTTGGATGCCGATGAGGCCGATTTGATCGATAAGATGCAACGCCAAGTCAAGGCCCTACCTTCGGGCCGCTGGCTCTGGGTGGGGGGCAGTGAGTGGCTGGAACGGCCCGAGAATTTTTCGGGAGCCTACAACTGCACCAGCACCAATGTGGTGGATTGGCGCTCCTTTGGCTTGATGATGGATTTGGCCATGATGGGCTGCGGTACCGGCGCAATTCTGGAACCGGAACTGATCGAGCAGTTGCCGATCGTCCGCAACTTACTAGAAGTCAAGGTAATTGGGGAGATTGGTACCACTCCGGCAGGCCAGAGGCGGCAGTTCACGGAGGTGGAAGTAGCTGGTGACCTAGTGACTATCCGGGTGGGCGACAGTCGCCAAGGCTGGGTGAAGTCTTATCAGACCATTCTGGAGCTGTCCAGCGACGAGCGCTTTACGGGCGGGAAGGTGCAGATCGAAGTGGATTTGGGCGATGTGCGCCCGGTGGGTGAACTGCTGAAAGGGTTTGGAGGGGTAGCTAACCCAGTGAAGCTACCGGACTTGTATCAGCGATCGGCCCGGATTCTCAATCAGGCCCTGGGCCGGAAGCTGAATTCAGTGGAATGCTGTTTACTGATCGATGAGGCAGCGGTGACGATCGTCGCTGGTAACGTTCGCCGATCGGCTGGGATGCGTCAATTCAATTCCCATGATACCTTGGGAGCCAGTGCTAAGGATAATCTCTGGCAGCAAGCAGCAGATGGTGCCTGGCGGATCGATCCGGAGCGGGATGCACTGAGAATGGCTAACCATACCCGTGTGTTTCATCGGAGACCGACGTTGGACGAATGTATTGATGCCGTTCGCAAGCAATACTACTCTGGAGAGGGTGCGATTCAGTGGGCCGGTGAAACTATCGCTAGATCTAATGCCGATGTTATCAATAGTGCTGAAGATAAAAAAGATTTTATTAAGGCATATGAGCAAGGTCAAGGTGAAGAATGGTTGATAAAAAAAGACTCTAACATTAGTTCAAAAGAGGCTCGAAACCGTCTCCTACGCTACGGTCTGAATCCATGTGGTGAAATAATTTCAATGGATTTCCATTGTAATTTGGGAGAAGTGCATTTAAATCAAATAAGCCCAAGCAATTTACAAGAGCAAGAAGATGCTTTTCGAGCCGGGGCTTTATCAGTGGCAGCATTGTTGAACCATCAGTTCCAAGAGCCCCGCTATCAAGAGAGCCGTTTGGCAGACCCGATCGTCGGCGTCTCCTTCACTGGTCTGTTTGATTTCTTCGTGCATGCCTTCGAGACCCCTTGGTTGGAATGGTGGGCCGAGGGTCGTCCCGATAGCGAAGTGGGTCTGAAGTTCAAAGCGCAAGAGGCAGAATATCTTAGTCGGTGGCGATCGATCGTCCATGAGGCGGTCTGGGCCTATTGCGATAAGCACGGCATTAAGCGCCCCAATCGTTGTACCACTGTACAGCCAGCAGGGACTAAGTCTTTGCTGACCGGGGCCTCCCCCGGTTGGCATCCGCCCAAGGCCCAGCGCTTTATTCGGCGGATTACCTTCCGCAAAAATGATCCCGTAGCCATGGCCTGTATGGATTATGGCTACAGCGCGATTCCTTCCCAGTCCGATAAGGATGAAAATGGCAACTTGCTCAATGATCCCTTCGATCCGCGCTGCACAGAATGGCTGATCGAGATTCCGGTGGCGGTTTCTTGGGCTGATATTCCCGGTGCCGATCGAGTGGAAATCGCCCAGTTCAATGCTATGGCCCAGATGGATTTCTATATGCAAGTGCAGAAATTCTATACGGCCCATAATACTTCAGCGACGATCGAGCTGCGGGAAAACGAAATCGAACCACTAGGTCGACGGATCTACGACGCGATTCAAAATGATGAAGGCTATATCTCGGCGGCGCTCTTGGCCCGCTTCGATGACCTGCAAACTTTCCCACGTTTGCCCTTCGAGCCGATCAATAAGGCTACCTATGATCGGTTGATGGCCGAGGTGCAGCAGCGGCAAGTGAATCAGGACTTTGCGGCCGCTTTGGCTAAGTACGATTCGGGGGCGATCGAAGAAGCTGGCCCGGCAGGCTGCGATTCGGATAAATGCTTAATGCCCGAAAAGAAATAGGGTTTGGACAAGTTGATGCACATGGGGTGGAAAGTTTATCAAGCTTTTCCACCTTTCTTTTGATCAAGGAGTTGCGCTTATGAAACTAGATCGTGCCATCGGATTTACGAACCAGCTACTGCTTACTAATCGCCAGAAAGAACTATCGGAATTAGAAATCTCAATATTTAATGCTGTTTGGCTAAATATTTCATATCAAGAATCCATCCATGATGCTCATTATGAGCTACAGACAATTAAGAATACTGCTTCTAAACTATTTAAAGATATTTCGATGGCAGCTGGAGTCAAAGTATCCAAAAAAAATTGTAAAAGCATCATTTGCAAGATTGCGGGTATCGATCGAGCGCAAGTGGATTGGGGTGATGCGCCGATCGAGATGCAGCCCTTTTGTGGTAGATCCAATGAACTGCAACAGTTGGTCAAGTGGGTGAAGGTCGATCGCTGTAAAATAGTAGGAGTAGTAGGAATCGGTGGGATTGGGAAAACTGCATTGGTTGCTAAATTGGGGGAAAATATCGATACAGATTTCGATCTAGTGATTTGGCGATCGTTGCGAGAGGCTCCGCCCCTAAATCAGTTCATCGAAGAAGCGATTCAATTTTTGTCTGAATTCACAGAAATTCAGATACCTCATAGTAGCGAACAATCTATTTCCAAGTTGCTCGATTGCTTGCACCAAAAACGTTGTTTGATTTTGCTCGATAATATCGAAGCGATCATCGAGATGGGGGAGTGCGCGGGTGATTATCGATCGGGATATGCTAATTATGGACAATTATTTCACCGCATTGGCACGAGCCGCCATCAAAGTTGTTTGGTGTTTACCAGTCGTGAGCCACCCCCAGAACTTACCGAATTAGCTGGAGCCGATTTACCCGTCAGATCGATGTGGTTGTCAGGATTGGCAACGGCCTCACCGATCTTACTCAGTAAAATTGGTCTGAAAGGTAGTGACAGTCAGTTACAATTGGTGGCAGATCGCTGTCAGGGCAATCCGCTTTATCTGCGTATTATTGCGAATATCATTATCAATAACTTTGATGGTGACATCGAGACATTTTTGAAGACGGATCGGTTTGTTTACGGAAAAATTGGGACTGTATTGCAAGCTCAAGTTGATCGGCTTTCGACAGTTGAAAAACTAATTATTTATCATTTAGCAATCCAACGCGAGCCAGTTTCCTTGGCGAGTATTAAAGCTTATTTGATACCACTAGAATGGAATACCTCTGTGATTGAAACGATCAATTCCATCCAGCAGAGATCTTTATTGGAAGTTATCCAAGGACAACGTTATACCTTGCAAAATGTGGTGATGGAGTTTATGACAGCGGGGATGATTCGGGAATTAGTGGAGGAGATAACCACCGATTGTCGATTAGAACCCCTGGCTTTACTAGATGGCTTATTTTTCTTCAATGGTTTAGCTCTGTATCCAGCTAGTTCACCAACTTGTGTGCGTGAGGTGCAACAGCGATTGATTTTGCTGCCGCTAATCGATCGGTTGACTGAAGAAAACAATCGAGAGCAAGTCGTTGAATATTTCCACAGTCTCATCTCTCGCTGTCGCGCAACAGGGGCAAGCCCTGGCTACAGCATAGGAAATATTATCAATCTTTTGATGGCATTGGCGGTCGATCTTGATGGTGCTGATCTGAGCAATCTATATATTGCCGAAGTGGATTTTCAAGCAGCGATCTTGCGAAATGCCGATTTTACAGATTCGACTTTTGATCGCTGTCGGTTCGCCCAAGGGATGGGTATCGCACTGCAATTAACTTTCAGCCCGAATGGTAAGTATCTAGCCGTCAGCGATACAATGTATCAGATTAAAGTTTGGGAGGTTGCTACCAATCAAGAAATTGCCATGCTAATTGGGCATCAAGGCTGGGTCTGGGATGTTCAATTCAGTCCAGATAGCAAGTATATCGTCAGTGGTAGTGGCGATGGCACGATGCGAATTTGGGACTTGGCTAGTGGTGAATGTTTGCAGGTATTAGCTGGGCATCAAGATTGGGTGTGGAAAGTACAGTTCATGACCAGTAATTTGGTGATTAGTATGGGGGCGGATCGACAATTCAATGTGTGGTTGTGGAAAGCCAAGTTGAATTTATTGGCCTTCCCTATTCCCACCGTTCATCTCCGCGATGGTACTTTTCACTATGGGCGAGGTTTACTAGCTATTTGTGGTGGTGAGGGCATCGATATTTGGCAAGTATGGTTTGGGGGTAAACGATTGCAAAAGATCGCTACAGCCAATGCACTCAATCTGCGGCGCATCTCATTTAGTCATGATGGAAAAGTAATTATCGGGACGAATTTTTCCTGCATGATCCATTGTTGGGATGTAAATACTGGCAATCATTTATTCGATCTGTGCGGACATAAAACGCAGATTACTGAAGTTCATTGTGACGAGAATGGGCAGATTATTAGTACCTGCTTAGAACAGATTCGAGTCTGGAAGATCGATACGGGGGCTTGTGTCAAAGTGCTAAATTTAGGTTTCTATTCTGGTAAGGCAGTTGCTTATCGGTCGCCATTAATTGCCACAGGTAGTGATGGTGGCACAATTAAGGTTTGGAATTTGGAGACCGGGCAATGTATCACGACATCGGGCGGAAATCTTAAGCCAATCCTGGGTTTGGCGGCCAATCCTCACAATCAAATTGTCGCTACTAGTAGAGATGATGGCACGCTCCAGATCTGGGATTTTAGTCAAATCCTGGATGAATCACCAAATTCCCCATGCCCGTACATCGAGATGCAGGCTCATCGGGGGATGGCCAAAACTGTGGCATTTAGTCTTGATGGTAAGTCGATCGCGAGTACTGGAGGAGATCGACGAATTATGATTTGGGATGCAACTACGGGCGAACAGCTTCAGACTTTAATTGGGCATACTGATTATATTCTCCAGTTGTTATTTATTGACGAGTACATGATGTTGAGTCAAAGCTATGACAAAACTATTCGGCAGTGGAATATCATTACTGGCGAATATAGAATTTTGTTCTCAATGGGACTGGAATACTTAATCGGATTCTGTCGTTCGCCAGATTGTCAGTTAATTGCATTTGGTTCTGATACGGCCAAATTAATCATTTTAGATCGTCGTACCGATCTGACTAATCATTATTCAGCTGTGGGGAATCGATTACGACACATCATCTTTAGTCCAGATTGTGATTTTATCCTTGGGATTACTGACGATCGGATACTCAATCTGTGGTCAGTAAATTGTGATTACGCCCATCGCTACTGGAATATTGGCGATCGCGAGGTAATGAGTGCAATTCTACATCCTCGGTTTTCCCAGCTATTAATTGTTGGTACTGATGACGGCAGCATTTCAATCTGGGATCTGCAAAGTCAAACTTGCCTTGAATCCATCAGAGCACATCAACATGAAATTGTCAAGATCGCGATCCTGCCCTATCCAGATCGGTTAATCAGTTGTAGCATCGAAGGCTCAATTAAGCTATGGGAATTGTCTGATCAGGGATTGACAGAATTGTTTGAGATTGCTGCTAATCCGCCTTACCACCGTCTTAACTTGACTGGAGCTAAAGGTTTAAATCGATCGCAGTTAATAACTTTAGTGCGCCTGGGTGCCACTATTTGATTGGCAAACATCCTCTTGGCTCGATCACAAGCTAATGAACAGATGTTCTTGTCACGAGCACCAATAGCTATCGAACCTAGAAAAAATGCACGAAATCTGTCCCAGTTGTCAAGTAAATCTATGAAATCGCCCAAAATTCTGGGATTATCAGAATATTAAGTACTTTTAGTACTTACAAGCATCTATGTGATTTTGTAAAATGGCCTACCAAGCCTAGACGGTTAATTGTACCAAGCTTGTCGCTCATGCAATTAATTCACTACTTTACTCGGCAATCTACAAGAAGCAACTCGATCATGACAACAATTACTCAGTCTCGCTCAATTACGGGCAATTTCAATTCTGGTGCTAAGACTCAAACTTTAGTTATTTTTGATAGTCGTCTTGCTGATCTCGAAGTACTCTACCGCTCTCTGGCTCCTGATACCATTGGTTATACTCTATGTGCAAATGCCGATGCGATTCCGGCAATAACCCAACTGCTCAGTGAGACTGGTGCTAGATCGCTGGCGCTAGTAGCGCATGGTAGTCCTGGCGTGGTGCAATTGGGTGCCAACCCCATTGATTCAGATGCTCTCGCTCTTCATCGCGGTTTGCTTCAGGAGTGGGGTGTCTCGGAAATTGCTCTGTATAGTTGCGAGGTTGGTGCGGATAATGATTTTGTGGCTCGGTTGGGGGCGTTGACTGGTGCGATCGTGGCGGCATCTGTGATGATGGTGGGATCTGCTACCAAGGGTGGAAGCTGGGACTTAAATCTTGCTACCAGTATTGTCTTTCAACCACAGTTATTAGCAGCCTACGCACACATGTTGCGTGTAGTGGATTATGATTCCAATATCTCCATCACCAGCAACCGAGATAGCTTCAAAGTTGGCGAAACTGCCACTCTCACTTTTACCTTCACCGGAGTGCTAGCTATAGCTAAATTCAATGTTGAAGACATCACCGTTACAGGTGGTAGCTTGAGCGAACTGACTATTACAGGCAATCCCAAGGTGTATACCGCTACCTTCACACCCACTGTGACAAATAATCTCATTGGGGGAATTTTGATCGAGGCTGAAAAGTTACTATTCCTAGGTCAATCGGCTTCTTATGTTACCAACCCCCAGAGTAACACATTATCCATTACTGGCGATACGCTGGCTCCTACTGCACCAGCAGCACCTGACTTACAAGCTGCTTCCGACTCTGGTAGTTCTGACACCGATAACCTCACCAACACCAAAAAACCCACTTTAGATGTCAGTTTGGCTGATACTGGTGCAGTTATTGGTGATACTGTCGCGCTCTACAACGGTACTAACACAATTGGTGCTATCACACTCGATAGCACACACATCTCCGTAGGCAAAGTAGCAATTGACCTAACTACTGAATTAACAGAAGGAAATAAGTAGTCACGCAAAATTAATTACATATTTCTCTCCAAAGCCTATGATCACTTTGTCAAGGTATTCGTTGAGGGTTTTCAAGCTCTTATAAGCCGATAGTTCAATCCACTCATATTTTATGAATCGCCATAATATTTCA
>JANMHS010000123.1:0-20265 GCA_031375385.1 Synechococcales cyanobacterium OTE_70_metabat_200
AGCCCTCATCCCCCAACCCCTTCTCCCAAGTTTGGGAGAAGGGGAGCCGGAGCCAAAAGCGGAGTCTCTTGCTCCCTCTCCCAAACTTGGGAGAGGGCTGGGGTGAGGGCTTTCAATGTGTCCCGGCTTAAAATGGTACCCATAATCTACTCGGAAACCTTCCACCCCGCGAGGGTCTCCAGCGCCGCTTGCAACACCTTTTTATTGTTTTGGGCCCTAGCTAGCTTAGCGGCTTGGCGCACGTCGGCGATCGCTGCTGTCCGTTCGTTCTTGACCGTGTATCTAATTAAGCCTCTAGCCCAGTAAGCTTGGGCTGCTCGGGGATCGATTTCGATCGCCTTGTCAAAGTTGGCTAAGGCCCGATCAAAATCCCCCAACCGCCCGGCTTGAATCAAGCCGCGATCATAGTAAAAGTCTGAATTCCTGGGGTCAAGGGCAATGGCCCGATCAAAGTCGGCGACGGCCCCTGGATAATCCTGGAGCTGTTCGCCCTTAAGTTTACCGCGCGCACTGTAGGCTTTTGTAGACCTCGGATTCAGCTCAATACAGCGATTGTAGTCAGCCAAAGCTCCTGGGAAATCTTTCAAAATATCCCTTTTTAGGTTGCCACGATTCAAATAGGCAATGGCATACTTAGGGTCGATTTGAATGGACTTATTATAATCATTCAAGGCTGCTGGGTATTTATCGAATAAACTAGCCTGAATCAAACCTCGATTGTTCCAAGCTATTGCATTATTGGGCTGCAACTCGATCGCTCTATTCACATCAGCCAAGGCTCCTTGGGCATCTTTGAGCCGATTGGCCTTGAGCACCGACCGGTTAACGTAAGCATTGGCGAACTCCGGATTCAAGGCAATCGCCTGGTTATAGTCGGCCATGGCTCCTGGTAGATCGTTCAATTGCGAATATTTTAGGTAACCGCGATTGTTATAGCCATGGATAAACTTAGGATCTAGCTGAATGGCTTTGTTGTAATCTACCAAAGCTCCCTGGGGATCGTTGAATTCTTTTTCTTTCAATGCCGCTCGGTTGAAATAAGCAGTAGCATCGGTAGTATCGGTTTTGATCGCCTGGTTGTAATCGGCCAAGGCTCCTTGGCTATCGCCCAAATTTTTGTACTTGATGGCCCCGCGATTTAGATAGGCTTCCGTATATTGGGGATCGATCGCCACCACTTGGTTATAGTCTTCGATGGCTTTGGTATACTGTCCGAGCTGATCGTAGATGTAGGCTCTGGCAAAGTAGGCATAGAGATATTTTGGGCGCAGGCGGATCGCTTGGGTAAATTCATTGATGGCTTCTTGTTTGCCTTTTTTAAAGTCGTCGCCTGGTTCCACAAACAGGTTGAATCCAGCAATGAAGTGGTCGTCGGCGGTGCTGTTATTCCGGCTGGGACTAATAAATTCCGGCGTACTACTAGTTTGTAGCGCCGGTATCAGCCAGCTCACTGGAATACCTCGATTATAACCAATTTTGCTGCTGGCCTTTAACTGATCATCTAGCTCCGTATTCGGTCGATAGCGATCGCCCTGGCCGTGAATTGCTACTAGTTCGCCATTACCATCAAAAACACCACCACCACTCATGCCTGGCAATGTGGCAGCATTGTAGATCGCGGTATATCCGCCGCCATCTTCTCGGAGCCGTTGTTGGCCGATGGCGATCGCTTTGCCAGCACCAAAGGCAAAGCCAGGGCGTTCTAAGGGATAGCCTGCCGTATAGACTGGGTCCTGAACATTGAGACTCTTTGTTGCAAACTTAGCTACCTGGTAAGTTTGGTTACTCCGGAATTGAATGACCGCTAAATCCAAATCCTTACCTAGCATTCTGACCGCTGCTGCACTGACCTGTCGTTTTTGACCATCGACTGTAGTCAGGGTATATTTCTCGCTATCGCTAGGCTTGCTGCATAGCCCACGGCCACAAACCACATGCCGATTGGTCACCAATGTATACAGAGTCTCCGTAGGAGAGGCTCCGCCAACACCTTGGCGTTGAATCAGTACGCCGGAACCGACACTGGGACTTTTTTGGAGTTTGATTTCCACTACCGTAGCCCGGGCTATGGACTCCACTTCTGTTGCCGACTTGGCGATCGCCTTATCGGCCCAAACCAGTGCAACAGCCGTAGTCAGCAAAACCGTAGAGAATTTCATGGGGAGTTTTAGATAGTTATGGTAAATGTATACATCGATCGCAGTGACCGCATTGCCAATCTTGACCCTGAGCGGTGAACCCAAAGGCTACCAGTAAATACTGCCAGCGACATTTTCTAGTAGTAGCATATTCTCGCATTTGCGTATAGACACGTCGGTTTCTGGGGCGAGCGGCCGCTGGCGTGCGCTGAAACTCGAAGGGATTCAACCATTCCAAACAACCTTGGCTGTGCCAGAGAGCCAAGGCGATTTCTCCATGGGGAATTTGGCGCAGACCTTGGAGATTGCCGGACATGGGGATTTTCTTTTCCAGCTGCTTGGCTTGGAGATCTAGCTCGCCTAGCTTGGTCAAGAATCGATCGGCCCGTTGGCGATCTTCGGGATAGAGCCAGCCACTGGGTTCGCAGACCAACATCAAGGCTGTGGATGGGAGACCATCGCGACCGGCGCGGCCCACCTCTTGAATATATTCGCTGAGCAGCAGCGGACTTTGGTAATGGGCTACCCAGCGCACATCGGGCTTATTGATACCCATCCCAAAGGCGCAGGTGCAGACCACAAAGCGCAGTTCGTTGCTCAGCCATTGGGCTTCCAGTTGGCGGCGCTGGCGCGGGCCGAGACCGGCGTGGTAGGCAGCGGTTTTTTCACCTTGGGCGGCCAGTTGTTGGGCCAGGTCTTCGGCATCTTGCCTGGTGCGTACATAAATGAGTCCAGATTGGCCGGGATATCGATCGATGAACTTGCGGAGTTGCCGGTCTCGGCCCCGCGGTGTCCAGACGGTTTGGAGAGTGAGATGGAGGTTGGGCCGATGGGGATTGGCGGCGAATTGCTGGGGCTGCTGGAGCTGGAGGGTTTCCCGCAGAATCTTTTGGGCCTCGGGATCGGCGGTGGCCGTGAAAGCGGCGATCGGGAGCTTGGTACCCTGGGGTCTGGTGGCTAACAGGGCTGGCCGGACGGCTCCCAGGCGGCGATAGGCGGGTCGAAAGGTTTCGCCCCATTGCACCAGGCAGTGGGCTTCATCTAGGATCAGGCCGTTGATTTGAATTTGGGGATCGAGCAGGGCCGTCCAGAGCCGATCGCTCAGCAAGGTTTCGGGGGAAACGTAGAGCAGGCGCAGTTGCTTAATGCGCTTCAGGGTGTCCTGGTATTGAACGCTGGGCACTTCGCCATGCAGGGTGGCCGCTGGCAGATTTTTGATGCTCAATTCGGCCACTTGGTTTTCCATCAGGGCCACTAGGGGCGAGATGACGATGGTTAGGCCGTTTTGTAGCAGGGCGGGGAGCTGAAAGCAGATGGATTTACCGGCTCCCGTGGGCAAGACGATGATCGAATCTTGGCGGGCCAAGAGACTTTGGACGATTTCTCCCTGGGGCGATCGAAAATCCGAATAACCCCAAATCCGCTGGAGTGCTGCCTGCACTGTTGCCCAAGTCTCTGTCTCTACTGCTGCCATGGTTCCAGTTCGCCAATTTCTTTTAGTAAAACTAGTGCTGGGCGCGATCGGCATCGGCTATTCCCTGGAAATTTGGGGTAACCTAGAACAGAAAGTTTTTTAGGAATAAGAATCCAATAAGATCCATTGGAAACCCTCACCCTCAACCCCTCTCCCAAGTGGGGCGTGCAGGGCGAGCGCCTGAGGTTGCCTCAGGCGCTCGCCCTCGCAGCACTAGAGGGGGGCCGGAGCGCAAACGAAGTCTCTTGTCTTGAAAAAGTCCTCCACTTGGGGAAACCCCAAGACCGGATTTTTCGCTACTCCCTCTCCCTACTTGGGAGAGGGCTGGGCGTTGCCCTGAGCGAGCCGAAGGGGTGAGGGCTTCCCACGGTGTCCTTTGTTAAATTCTTGTTCCTTAGCAAATATGCGGTCACCAATATTTCAATATTAGGGAGTAATCCAACTCAGCCCATGGAAAACCAGCACATCCAGTTTCGCCAGCGCAAGTCCGATGTGGATCTAGAGCAGTTAAAGCAACTGTTCGATCTCTATGCATTCTGGGCCCGCGATCGACGAATCGAAGATCTGCGGACGGCGATCGAGCACAGCGATCCGACTATTTCCATGTGGGACGGCGACAAATTGATTGGCTTCGCCCGTGCTACCTCCGATGGTGTTTATCGAGCGATGATCTGGGATGTGGTGATCGATGAGCACTACCGAGGTTTGGGCTTGGGTCGTCGCCTTGTAAATACCCTCGTCCACCATCCAACCCTAGCCAAAGTGGAGCGAGTTTACCTCACGACCAGCCACCAACAGCACTTCTATGAACGCCTGGGCTTCGTCCGTAACGACACCGCCACCATGATCCTAGATAAAAGTGCCTTGCTGGAGATCCCCCGGCCGGTGGGTAGTGCGGCGGAAAACTAGTCTGTTGCGGATCCCAAAATGCTCTATGTTGTAGGGATCTCCATCGAAACCTTGCCCACATGTGTCGTCTTTTGGCCTACTTAGGCGAACCACGCCTGCTTTCGGAAATCTTGGCTGGGCCGATTCATTCTCTGGTAGTTCAGAGTTATCAGCCCAAAGAAATGACCAGTGGCGTGGTGAATGCCGATGGCTTTGGCGTGGGCTGGTATCATGCCCAGCGCATCACTACACCCTTCACCTACAAAAACATTCTCCCGATCTGGAACGACCCCAATTTGCCCCAAATTGGTCGTTATGTGGAATCGGGCTGCGTGCTGGCCAATGTGCGCAGCGCCACCGAGCTGCATTCGGTCAGCTTGGCCAATTGTCAGCCTTTTACTTGGGAAAATCTGACTTTCATTCACAACGGCTTTATTCACGATTTTCGTCATACGCTTTACCGGCCTTTGGTAAATCGGCTACCGGCAGAAATTCATCGGCACTTGCTAGGAAATACAGATTCCGAGCATATCTTCGGGCTGTTTTTGGATTGCTGGCAACAGGTTAAATCTTTGCATACAGCACTGAGAATGACTTTGCAGGAATTGACTGAGATGGCTAGGGTTGCTAATACCAGTTTCTCGGCTAATATTGTGGTGAGTGATGGCCATCATTTGGTAGCAAGCCGCTACGCTCGGGCTAAAGATGATCGCCCACCGGTCGTTCCTTCGCTATACTGGCGGAAAAAAGCGGGAGTAACGATCGCCTCCGAACCATTGGAACCCGAAGATCCTCTCTGGCAGGCTGTCCCTCCCCAAAGCCTCATCAATTTAGGAGCACAGCTTGACCTCAGCATCTCCCCTCTCTAGTGCGATCGATTTACGACAGCATTGTCGCCAACACCTTGTGACTCTGGCTGCGGATTTGAGCGAGACCGAATACTACCGCCAAGCCCATCCCAGCTTCAGCCCGATCGGCTGGCATTTGGGACATATTGCTTATACGGAAGCCCTGTGGCTACTGGAGCGGCATTTTCAGCAGCCTCCCCAATATTCGGAGTGGCGACGGTTGTTTGCTGCCGATGGCCTAGCCAAGACCGAGCGCCAAAATTTACCAGGTTGGCCGGAGGTGTGGGCCTATTTAAGCCAGGTGCGTGAGGAAGTCAAGCAATTGTCCGTCAAGACCCCACCGCCGGAGCGGCTGATCAATTGGTTGGTTCAACATGAGAGTCAGCATTTGGAAACAATGCAAATGGTCTTATCTCTCCATCGTCATAACCAAGTATCCATTGGCAGCTCCGGAGCCCCAGCGGCCACCCCCCAAGTATTAATTCCAGCCGGTGAGTTTTGGATGGGGGTCACTCCACCCGTTATCGACAATGAAGGTCCCAGACATCAACAGAAGTTGTCGGCATATCGGATTGATCGAGAGCCGGTAACCGTGGCTCAGTACCGAGAATTCATGTTGCAAGATGGCTATCGCGATCGGCAGTTTTGGAGCGCAGCGGGTTGGCAATGGCTGCAATCCCATCCGGTCGATCGACCGCTATACTGGTCGGCGGCAGATGTACAGCCAGTTTGTGGCTTGAGCTGGTACGAAGCCGATGCCTATGCGCGCTTTGTGGGCCAGCGGTTGCCGACGGAGGCGGAGTGGGAAAAGGCGGCATCATCGTTAGATCGAGTTGGCCAAGTGTGGGAATGGACGATGACTACCTTTGCACCCTATCCGAATTTTCAGCCTTATCCCTATGCCGGTTATTCCCAAGCTTATTTCGATAACGCACATTTTGTGCTGCGGGGAGCCAGTGCCGTAACGGAACCAGCGGTGCGTCGTCATTCTTTCCGGAATTGGTATCACCCCGATGTGCGCCAAATGTTTGCTGGTTGTCGTTGTGTTTCTGATATTTAGCTATGAATTATTCGATTACCAATCTGCTCGGTACCCAGGCTCCGGTACTGGCCGGTGAAGATGTACGGCGGGGTCTGAGTGCTACGCCCAAGACTTTGCCAGCTAAGTATTTCTATGACAATCGTGGTTCAGAATTATTTGAAAAGATTTGCGATTTGCCGGAATATTATCTGACTCGCAGGGAGACGGAGATTTTGGAGCGCTACGGGGGGGCGATCGCGGCCCTGACCGGCGGTGGGGATCTGGTGGAGTTGGGCAGCGGTAGTTCTACGAAAACGAGGTTGTTGTTGGATGCCTATGCTTCTTTGGGTAAGCCTTTTAGTTATTTGCCGATCGATGTGAGCAAGGGAATGTTGACGGAATCGGTGGCTATGTTGGCCGATCGATATCCGCAAATTCAGTTCGAGGGGGTGGCTGCCACCTATGAGCAGGGTCTGGACTGGTTGGAAGACCATCATCGCCAACCTAAAACGATCGCTTTTTTGGGCAGCAGTTTGGGGAATTTGAATCCTGGGGAACAGGATGATTTATTTGGCCATGTGCGGCGGGCCATGGCGATCGGAGACTATTTTCTGCTGGGGGTGGATCTCCATAAGTCGGCGGCAATCTTGGAACCAGCTTATGATGATGCCCAAGGGGTAACGGCGGCTTTTAATAAAAATATGTTGGCCCATCTGAATCGGCGGTTCGGGGGCGATTTTGGGCTGGATGCTTTCGTTTATCGAGCTGTCTATAATGAAAAGCTGCGGCGGATTGAGGCTTATCTGGATAGTCCTAACGCTCAGTTGGTTTCCTTGGCAACTCTCGATTTACAGGTGGCGTTGGCGGCTGGAGAATCGATTCGGACGGAGATTTCCTGTAAGTTCGATTGGGATGTTATGGCACAGCGCTTTGAGGATTGGGGCTTGCGGATGGTAGAGCGCTGGACTGACGAAAATCAGTGGTTCGGCATGTTCTTGGCCCGCTTAGAAGAATAGTCCCTCGCGACGGATCCACGGCATGTGAATTTCTTCTGTATTCACGTTCCGCAGTCGCATTTACCCATTTTCATTTAACCAGTTGCTTAGGTCATTGATTGAACTGAAGTTGAGGATCGCGATTGCTAAAGAGGATAGTTTGTCAGGAGAAAGGGAGGAAATACGACCGCTGAGGGCATCAGGCAACTGCCCAAACTTTTGCTCTAGCAGAAGATTAAGGAGCGATCGCTGCCCTTTCTCAATACCCGTTTCTTCCCAACTGGTTGTAACTTGCATAATTGCCTCCTTTTCTGCTACTCCTATTTTATCAAGTTCTGTCTGAAAAGTCTCTTCCTCCTTGTTACTCAATCGCAGGTAGGTATCGACAAACTTGGAAATCAGTCGAGTTTTAGCTGGGTCAAGTTTTAAGGTCACCAATAGCCGCAAGCACTCTGCTTTCACCTTGGGTCGATCTCGTTTAGCGATCTTCATTTTGGCCATCAATGCTGCTGCTACAGGATTAGGCCGATCGATATAGTCTCGCCAGTTGAGCCGATTCAGTTGGATCCCATGAAAGCGAAACTCTAAAACCTTGCGGTTTGGGAACTCGATTTTGAAGGTATCGTTCTCTTCTCGATATGGCTGATCGAACGAGAAAATGACGATCGGATAAATGTCTTTGACATAGTTTTGATGGATTCGGGCCAGATAGTACAGCATCCGGCAAGCAATTCTAGGCTCGCTATAGGATTGCGCTTCGATGTGAAACAGGAACGTTTTGTCTTGCCCAGCCAGCTTGACTTCCACCAGTAGGTCAATGATTTTCTCATCTCCTTCTACCAAGTCAGCAAAATACTCCTGGGGCAGGAACCGAATCGAATCGAGTCAGGATCGATGTCTTTAGCAAGGTCGGGGACAAAGAGTTCTAGGAATTCCAAGAAAAAGGTTGAGATCAACTCTTTGAAGTTTTGGTCATGGCTAATGGTTTCTGCGCTTTGGTCAGGAAGGGTAGTCATAGTGCATGTCAAATTGCATATTTAGAGTTCTTGTGTACTATATCATTTTTTTGAGATTAAGTGAAGAGAGCGATCGAGCAGGTTTGTGTGAAATTGAGGTCGGTGGTGTGGCGATCTCCGCACAATCGGGTCGAGAAGGGTATTTAGCCCTCCTTACGTATAGCGTTGCCTTTGGAAATACTTTCCCTTGACCTAATATGGACATCTGTTCATTGGCCCTAGCCTGGGTGGATACCATGATTCTGTTCTAGTCCGAGGGCTCCATTCTCCACCTCGAATTCCAAACGATCCCTGAAGAGTCATCCCTAGCGAAGGATCCACTGCACGTACGGTAGAAGAATTGTCTTGGAAGAATCGCGTCTCGAACTCTGTCTAGGAGATTCTTTGGAGGTTGTTGCAGAATATTACGAGTGGTGGACAAATTCTGCCTATCCTTCTTAAATAGGAGAATGGACGGAAACCTTCCGCTTTTCCATAGGGAATGTGCTAAATGTTGCTGCCTCTCTAGCTGAATTTGGGTGGATATATAGAAACTTTCCACTTTTGCTCTTGGCTATAATGGGGCAAGTTATCGTGACAATAAGTACGACGACTTGCAAATGCTTATGATAGGGCACTTTCCGCCTAACCGTTTAGTCACTTTTTATTTTGGGATTGGGTAGATAAATATCTATCTAACTACTCAATTGTTTCAATATGTAGCGAAAATCTTTTAAATACTATACATTTATGAGTAATCCTACTCCAGTCTCGCCAACACCTGCTGTTCTATCCCCTGCTACACCTCCTCAGAGTCAGCCCGAAAGCCAGACCACTCAAGAGGGAATTGTGTTGAACGAGCAATCTGACTCCCGAAATAGGGAGAGGATTGCCTTGGGTGTTCTTATAGCTTCGATAGCAGCTGTTTTCCTTTTATCAGTCGTGGTAACTGTCAATGCGAACGATAAGGAGAAGTCCTCACAACGAGTAATGGATTCAACGCTCCCTTTGTATGGAACTTGGATAGGTACTATTCTGGCATTTTATTTTTCGCGCAATGCCTTCGAGGCTGCTTCAAGTGCAACTGCTCGGAATGCTACTATATTTAAGCAAGTCAACAGTGGTCTTGTTTCCGCAGCCCCGCTGTCAGACAACACGTTGGCTAAGATATTATTGAAGTCTCTTGCAAACGATCTTGTCTTCCGTCAGGATGATATTAACAAGCCGTTGCAAGATGTTGTTAATGAGCTAGTGTCTAGAGATCGATATAGGGTCATTGTTGTTAATGCCGAAAGAAAGTATGTCGACTTGGTCTATAGGATCAATGCATCAGCTTTTATGCAGACCCCGCCCTCACCAGCACCAACCCTAGCTAACTACCTTGAATGGCGGCATGCACAGGGAGACAAAGCTCAGCCTGTAGTAGTCTTCTTGCCACAGAATGCAACCCTGGCTGATGCCGATGCCAAACTCAAAGAAATAATGGGGTGCAGAGATGTGATCGTAACAACCGATGGGAATGATACAAGTCCAGTGGTAGCTTATGTGACGGATGTCGACATCAATGAATATAAGTAGCGATCGCATGCAACACTAGTGCTCTCTCTTGTAGGTTAGGTCGATGCAAGGAAACCCAATATCTTTTACTAGCTCTTGCGGTTCGGGGGTGATTTTGGGCTAGATGCCTTCGTGTATCGATATGTCTATAATGAAAAGCTGCGGTGGATTGAGGCCTATCTGGATAGTCCTCAAGCTCAGTCGATTTTATTTCCTGTAAGTTCGATTGGGATGGGATGGCACAGCGCTTTGAGGATTGGGGCTTGTGGATGGTAGAGCGCTGGACTGACGAAAATCAGTGGTTTGGCCTGTTCTTGGCCCGCTTAGAAGAATAACCAGAGGAGTTACCGCATCAGGTGGTAGCAAAGCATCCACTGCATGTATCTAACCATTTACTCAAGTCATTGAGAGAATTGAAATCCAGAAGCTCTTCACTCAGTTTTGAAAAGGCAAGGGTAGATCATGAATAGCGATCGATACTGGAAACTGAAACCAGAACAACCAACCCCGGTGGATGAAATCTGTGCGTGCGATCGACAGTATCCAATTGTCCTTTGTGACGTGCTAACCCGTAACCCAATCCGCTGTCTGAAATGCAATCAGGAATTACATCCTGAACAATGGGAGCCGACGGCTGAGATGGTGGAGATAGTTGCATCGTGGCGGCGATTTCACAGTTGCTTTTATGGGTTGTGGCTGGATTCGGGTGAATTTGAAGAATGGGCGTGCCAACAGCTCTCCAATCCTCATAGTCCAGTTAACCAACGTAGTTATGAAGTATGTCAGATTCTTTCTGAAGTGCGTCTTTGTTACTATTGGTATTTTCAAGATACTGGAGCAGATAACTTTGAGTCCCGGAGTTGTTGCCCAAGATGTCAAGGGAATTTGACGAAACGATTCGATCGCCTCGTTTGTGAAGACTGTCTGATTCTCATTGATAATTGATGTGACGATTGCCCAGTCGCCCTGAAATCCAAGAGCTTCACGTTGCTGAAGTGGTCAGGTATTTCCAGGAGAATCACTGGCTGTCGATTAGTCATCCTAGTCCATGCCTACTTGTGTTTGAAAAAGGAGTTGATGATCAAGGTAAGCTGATTCAGGTTGCTCTACCAAGCAAGGATGATTATGAAGGTATGCCATGTTTACTAGCCAAAGTTTCAGTTCATCAGACAGCCAAATGTAATTGCTGGAATACGTGAGTTGACAGATTGTTCTCTGCAAAAACCCCACCTTGCTCTAGACAATTAATCACAACCGTTGCCACAACCTCGGCCAAGCCACAGGGTACAGCATTGCCAATTTGTCGATAGATAGAGCTTTGGGTGCCAATGAATTTGTAATCGTGGGGGAACGTTTGAAGGCGCAGGGCCTCATCGATCGTCAAGCGCCGTAGCTGTTGAGGAGCGTCATTCAAACCTAATGGTGCTCCACCCTTCATTAAATGAGAGTGATACCACTCGACCCAACTCTCCTGATCAAAATAACAATGATCTTCATCGATAATTGGTGTTTTGTTGCCACCCATCGAAGCATGGAGCGCACATGAATAACCCGCTGGATTGAGAGGGCGACCTTGGCCATTGAACATCATGCCAGCATAAGGCGATCGACGCATCACCGGATTGGCCGCGATCGAAACCTTCGCATTACAAATCCGCATATTTTGAGCAGATCCAGCCACACCCAAGGGCAGGAGAATATCTCGGACTGTCGGTGCCATTTTGCGCTGACTAGCAAACTGGGCTGGCAGCTCGCTGACATCTCTAATATCTCGGAAACCGATCAGGAACATGCGATCGCGAGATTGGGGCACACCGTAGTCAGCAGCATTGAGGATCACTAGCTGATATTGATAACCTAATCGATTGGCCGTAAGAAAAAGGCGCTGTCGGATATCCGACCATTTCTCTAAAACAGCTAGGGCTTTGACATTCTCGCAAACAAAGGCCCGAGGTCTCAGCAGTTCCACAACTTTCATGAATGTCCAGAGGAGCTGACTACGTGGGTCATCAGGATCCATTTTGCCTGCAACGGAAAATCCTTGGCAGGGAGGCCCACCAAAAACCAGATCGACCCCCTCGTAACGTCGAAGGTCTGAAAGCTGGTTATTAATGTCACCCTGTTGGATGGGGGTGTTGGGGTGATTAGTTTCATAGGTGCGGCAAGCGTCTCGATCGAGTTCGCTGGCTCCTACCACCTGAATCCCAGCGCGGCTGAAACCAATGTCCATACCTCCAGCCCCGGAAAAAAGAGAAAGTCCAGATAAAGATGATTTGTTTTTCATGTATGCGATTTTGGCATATTTGCCCTTTTAAATCAAGATCTGAACTATGGAAAATCCCAAGCTAACCATATCCAGCATTTACGATCCTGAGTATCACAAGATCGTTGCAGCCCTGATTGCTCTGCGAGAAGGAGCAAAGCTTTCTCAGAAAGCGATCGCCCAGGAGATTGGATTGACCCAGCCAGATGTTTCCAAGATAGAACGTCGGGAGCGTCGAGTGGATGTACTGGAAGCATTACGTTGGATTCGGGCAACTGGTGCCGATCCCGCTGAATTTTTTGACCAGTTTACCAATTCGGATCATTAAAAATGAGTCGTTCCAAGTTAATCATAGATCGGGAGGCAGCAGAGCAAGTCATGAGGCAAGCAATTGAAATTGCTCAAAATGACTCTAGCCAATGTCTGCCAACAATATGGGATGCTGAGATCAAAATGATTATCCAAGGAAAACACCTGACTTTTCGCTATCTCTTGGTGACAGCGCTACTAGGCAAAGCCACAAATCCCAAAATTAATGCGTTGGCGCTGCAAGCTGGAGCCAAAGTTGCGGGTGCTTATGATGCTCGTAGCTTGTGCCATGGAGTGGTGGTTTCGTTGGAGCGGCAACTACTGCAAAGTGCTCTGGGTGGCTCCAATGAGCCTTTTCTCAATAAGCCAGCACGGTTCCCCACAATTTCTCCTGCAAATCCAGTGAGGGCTGGCAAGGACAGAGAGATGTTACAGATACTTCATGATCTTTTGTCTAAGATTAAAACTTCAGAGCAGGCTTTTGGTGCTCTCTGTGTGGCATTTAGTTCAGCGATTGAACAGCAAAAGAAGCGGGTCAGGAGTCTTGCTCCATCTTCTAACTCGCAGGACTCTCAGTTAAAAGTTTTGGAGTTTTTGGAGGTGTTTGTCTCAGAGTCTATTGGCGGACAAGTAGCTGCGATCTTGACAGGAACAGTTCTCTCTTTGTATTTTGAGCAGTTTGAATTTTTCGAGGTGATTGTGCATCCAGTCAACCAAAGTGGTGCATCCTCTAGGGAAGTAGCAGATATAGATATTAAGAGAAATGGTGAGATCTTTGTGGCTGTTGAAGTGAAGGATAAACAATTTACGGATCGAGATCTTGACCATGCAGCTTTTAAAGCTAGCCAATATGGTTTGAAATCAATTTCATTCATCACTGGCACGAATGGTGTATATGCTGGTGGCTCCCTAGAGCAAGCTAGGGAAGATATTTTAGCTGAGAGGGGTGTCAGTATTGTTCTTGTGGATCTTCTCTCCTTTGTTAAGTCCATAGTTGCGTTATGTCCAGATCTGTCTTTTGTTATATTTCTGCAAAAACTCCAGAATTGTGCTACTGGTGCTCGGGTTAAGGATGAAGTGCTTGAACACATTGAACAAAGTTTACAGTAGGCAGCAATAGACATTTTCCATTACGATCTAAGGGCTAATTGATTCGGCAACCTCAACAGTGATATAGCGTTTCCATGCCTAGGAGCCAATATTTAGCCCACGGGCAGCGGCCTGGCCTCGGCCAGCCCTAAGTCGGGATACTCGTCATCCATAGAGCTGCGGAAAAAGAACATGCAGCCGTCGATCGAATGGGCCGGGGAGTGGGTGGAACCCGCAGCCGATCGAATATAGTCCCCGCCATAGTAGGTGATTCCTTCTAATTTCAGATCCCCCGATAGCATATAGATTTCTTCAACTCCGCCGTGACGATGGGCCGGGTACTCCAGACCAGGTTCGGCTCGTAAAATTCCCACACATTCCCTAGTGACTGGGTTCGTATGGAGCAGGGCCACTTGCACTTTCGGGCAGCCATGGGGATGTGGCCCCCATTGGAGTTCAGCCGATCGCACGGCCATTAATGGGAGCAAGTTATCTAGAGATTTTTGGTCTTGAACCGGAACTGGGGTCTCGCTGGTTTCCAGGCCCAATCGATCGAACAGGCGCTGCTTCAGGTCACCGGAGGGCTGAGCTGGCTCTAGCCCATAGGGGATGGCCGTGACTCCTAGTTGGTATTGGGCTAGTTCTTCAGCTAGTTCGGGGCAATCTAAAACTTGCTGCTCTACCCATTGCCGTTCCTCCGCAGTCAAGAGATCTAGGGACAACAGTGGTGCTAGCTCACAGAAACAATAATTTGAGGGGTTACTCGATCCATCAATAGCTTGGTCAGTCATAAATTTTCCAGTTCTGGGGAGGTGCTGCTGTTCGGAAAAACTACAGGACTACTTTAAGTATGGGGTAACATTTTAAGCCGGGACACATTGAAAGCCCTCACCCCAGCCCTCTCCCAAGTTTGGGAGAGGGAGAAAGAGACTCCGCTTTTGGCTCCGGCTCCCCTTCTCCCAAACTTGAGAGAAGGGGTTGGGGGATGAGGGCTTTCAATGATTTTCGTTGTTTTTTGTCCCACATTAAGTTCCTACCCTTAAGTATGCTTTAGTGGCGGTGATTGATTTACAGGCTGTAGCGCCATCTCCAACTCCATTCTATCCTAAGCTTCTGAAACTTCTAAGGCCCTGCGTAGCCGATTGAGGCCCAGCCGGATTCTAGTTTTAACGGTACCTAGTGCCATGCCCGTTTGATGGGCAATGTCTCCATGGCTGAGCCCATTATAGTATGCAAGTTCTACCACGAGCCGCTGTTCCGAGGGGAGTTGGCTGAGGGTCGATCGCACAAGTTCTTGTTGCTCGGATAATTCCGCCGCTTCCATTAGATCTACGCCCTTGGCCGGCAATTGGATCTCTGCTAGATCGATCACTGCTCCGGTGGCCGGTGTGCGCCGCTGGATTTTGCGCAGCCGATCGAGCACGCGGCTCCGAGCCAGCATGAAGAGCCAAGTATCTACCCGACTCTTGCTAGCATCGTAGCGCTCGGCAATTCGCCAGACCTGAGCAAAAACATCTAGGACTACTTCTTCGCTTTCTTCCACGGAGCGCAGACTGCGCAGGGCAATGGCGTAGACGATCCGGGCATAGCGGTCGTACAGTGCAGAGAAAGCTGCTTGGTCTTGTTTTGCAATCCGCAACAGGAGTACTCGATCGTCAATGGAGCCTTCATTCATTCCAGTAGCTTGCTTGGTTAAGTCCTATATCCATTAAACCTGTACCTATTAAAACGGATTGGTGACCAGAAATCTATTGCTCTTCTAAATACTTCACCGGTACATGGGCGGTCAGCCAAACCCCATTCTCCGAGCAGGAAAATTCATGTCCGGCCCGGTGCATGTCGCCAGCTCGGACGCGCAATATCACTGCCAGCCCTCGCCTAGCACCTACCGATCGAGCTACGGCCTCATCGGTGGAGAGATGGACGTGCTGGCGACTGCCCGGCAGTAGACCTTGGGCCAGAATTGAATCCAGAAATTTAGCAACTGTGCCGTGGAGCAAGATTTCTGGTGGTGCTTGGGGTGGTAAGGCTAGATCGATCGCCACCGAATGGCCTTGGTTCGCCCGAATTTTAGTGCGATCGGCATTAAAGGCAAAGCGCTGCTTATCATTGGTAGTTACCACCTGTTCCAGTAGGAGCAAGTCGCACTGTGTGCCATGTTGGTTCATCCGCGCCAATATATCGGTCACATCGGCCCAACCCTCCGCATCTAATTTTAGCCCGATCGTCTCGGGCTGGTGGCGCAGCACCAGACTCATGAATTTGCTCAGCTTGGCTAGTTTTTTTTCCATGTGGGTCGCCTCCTGCAACTTCCATTATGCTGCGGGTTGTCAATTCGGCAATTTCGTGGCACGTTTGATGGTCTATCAATACTCGGCGAGCCGCAACAGTAATGAGCATATTTTCTAACTTACTGAAAGCGCACCATCCCCATCCTCGCTTGGGCCTGTGGACTTCCTCGCTGCTCACCGCCTGCATGGGGATAGTGAATCTATTTTCGGCAGTGCTCCCAGGTTTGCCCGATCGTCTCAGGTTGCTAAGCGGCATCATTCCCTTTGATGTAGAGGATTCCGGTCGGCTGTTCGCGGCTCTCAGTGGTTTTTCTTTGTTGATGCTGGCCGCTAACTTGCTCCGGCGGAAAAGGATTGCTTGGATTTTGACAATTGTCATGTTGTTCGCCTCGATCGTCTCCCACTTAGCCAAGGGTTGGGACTATGAGGAATGCATCTTGGCAGCAATTCTGCTGGTGCAGTTGCTGTTCATGCGTAAGGTGTTTACGGCTCCTTCTGATCGACCTTCAATCGGCCAAGGTCTGCGCTTCCTGCTGGGTTCCCTCTTGTTCACCTTGGCCTATGGCACCTTGGGCTTCTATCTGCAAGACCAGGCTTACAATCTGGATTTCGATTTGCCCAGTGCCTTGGGGCAGACTTTGGCCATGTTTTTTACGGGCGATGATGGTGGATTGGTGCCACGCACCAAGTTTGGCAGATTTTTTGGTAATTCCATTTACTTGGTGGGTGGCAGTACCATGATTGTGGCGCTGTGGATGCTGCTGCGGCCCGTGCTGTTAAGGGGCAGACCGACAACCAGCGCTGAATATCTACTGGTCACCCAGATTGTCGAAGCCCATGGCAATTCCTCTTTGACGCGGTTTGCGCTGTTAGCAGATAAGTCTTTTTACTTTAGCCCCAGTGGCCAAACGGTGATTGCCTATGTACCTAAAGGTCGGGGGGCGATCGCCCTAGGGGATCCCATTGGGCCGATTGAGGATCGGCAGGCAGCAATTCATGGATTCAAGGAATTTTGTCTGCGTCGGGACTGGGCACCAGCTTTTTATCAAACTCGGCCCAATGAGTTGGAGACCTACTATGCACTGGGTTTTGGGTCGCTGCAAATTGGCGAAGAAGGGTTAGTGGATTTGGTGAATTTCTCCCTGACTGGCAAGGCCAAGCAGGATCTACGGACGAGCTTGAATAAATCCAAGCGATTGGGTTATCAGGCCAATTTCTATGAACCACCGATTTCCACTGAGTTATTGAATCAACTGCGATCGGTCAGTAATGAATGGTTGCAAGCAACCAAGGGAGCCGAGAAACGCTTTTCTCTGGGCTGGTTTCATGCTGACTATCTGCGGGATTGCAAAATCGTGACGGTGACCGATGAGACTGGTCAGATTATTGCTTTTGCTAATGTGGTGAATGGCTATCAATCTAAGGATGTGACAGTGGATCTGATGCGGCAGCGGGTTAAGGTGCCGCCGGGTACGATGGATTTTTTGTTTGTATCGATGTTTGAGAAATACAAGGCTCAAGGCTATCAAGGCTTTAGCATTGGTCTTTCGGCGCTCTCGGGAGTGGGAGAAGTGCCGGAATCACGCAGGCTAGAGCAGGGGCTGCGCTATCTCTCCAAGCATTTGAATCGCTTTTATAATTTCAAGGGAATTCATAACTACAAGAAAAAATTTCAGCCCCAGTGGGAACCACGCTATTTGGTATACCTAAATGTGGTGGAGTTGCCAATGATCGTGGTGTCGCTGATTCGGGCCGATTCGGGCGATCAACTGCTGGACTATCTACGCCCTGGCGGCTAAAAATCCCCTAACTCCGCCGCCAGTCGGGCCTAGTTAGGGGATGATTTCACTTTCGATTGGAGATCTTAGCGGCGACGGCGGTTGGGCGAAGACGATCGCCATTCGGAGGATTCGCTGGTGGGTTGACCGAAGCGATCGAGGGATTTGGGGGCAGACTGGGGCTTGCTTTGGCCGCTTTGGTTTTGGCCGCGTCGTCCTTGGGATTGACCTTGGCCACCGCTGCCACCTCGATCGCCCTGGCGGCCTCGGCCTCCACCATTATTTTGGCGACCGCGCTGGATCGGTTCGGCGGGAATGCTCGGATCCGGCTCGAAGCCCGCAGCCATTTTTTGGGGAATGGTGCGCTTCATCAGCTTCTCGATCGCCGTCAGCAGCTTCAGTTCATCGATACAGACCAGGGAAAGCGCCCCCCCAGAAGATCCGGCCCGCCCGGTACGACCGATGCGGTGAACGTAGTCTTCGGGCACGTCGGGCAAGTCGAAGTTAATGACTTGGGGGAGTTCATTGATATCGATGCCCCGCGCGGCAATGTCGGTGGCCACGAGGACCTGGACTTCACCGTTCTTGAACTTGGCTAGGGTTCTAGTGCGTACCGATTGGCTTTTGTTCGCATGGATCGCCAAGGCGGTGATCTCGAACTGTTCTAGGTGCTTGCACAGTCGATCGGCTCCGTGCTTGGTGCGGCTAAAGACTAGTACTTGATACCAGTTATGTTCCTTAATTAGCTTCACTAGTAGATCTGGTTTGCGCACCCGATCGACTCGGTAGATGGCTTGCTCGATGAGTTCGGCGCTGGTGGTTTGGCGGGCTACTTCGATCAGTACTGGATTCGTCAGAATAGTTTGAGCCAGGGATTTAATCTCGGGCGAGAAGGTGGCCGAAAACAACAGGTTTTGGCGCTGGCTGGGCAAGGTAGCAATCACTTTGCGAATGTCTCGGATGAAGCCCATATCCAACATCCGATCGGCTTCATCCAGCACCAAGATTTCCACATGGGAGAGATCTACGGTGCGCTGCTGAATGTGGTCGAGCAGTCGGCCCGGTGTGGCTACTAGGATATCTACTCGGCCTTTGAGCTGACGAATTTGGGGGGTGATGTTCACACCACCAAAGATCGTAATGGAGTTGAGGCTGAGGTACTTGCCGTATTCCTTGACGCTTTCTTCTACTTGGGCAGCTAGCTCGCGGGTGGGGGTCAGGATCAGGGCGCGTACGGGCCATCGGCGAGTAGTGGTATCTTTCAGAACTCGCTTGGCTGGCTGGTGGGTGGAGGCTACAGCGGGAACTGCTCTAGCTTCGAGCATGGGCTCTGCTGGCTGGCTGGAGAGCAGTTGGAGGATGGGTAGGGTAAAGCCAGCGGTTTTGCCGGTGCCGGTCTGTGCGCCCGCTAGGATGTCGCTACCCTGTAGAACGGCGGGAATGGCCTGGGCTTGGATGGGGGTTGGTTCGGTGTACCCCTTGGCGGTCACGGCCCGGACGATTTCGGCGGACAGACCTAGATTAGAAAAAGACATGTAACTCCAGAAGTGACGGCGGCTCAACACCTCGCTGACACTGCTTTGACGCTATTTGTTAGGTCTGGGCAGCCGCAGGCTCAGCGCTCAAAACGAAGGTTGGCGCTTTTGAATTATCCCTTAAAATTAGGGTCTGCGATCGGAAACCCCTGGGGATTCTCGGATCCCTCTCTTGATTGGCACTAGTAGTCTAGCGGAATCCAATCGGCTTTCGGATACAATGGATTGCAATGTCGATCGGTCATTTCCATGACTTACACTGCACCACCTTCCACTATTTCAACGGGACTCACCAGCGAGGAATTTCTGCGGCAGCATGGCGACAATCCGCACTATGAAACAATTGATGGAGTATTAAGAGACTTGGAACCAACTGGCCCTCAGGAGGAAGTAGCTGGAGCGATTGCTGGTTTTCTCCATGCTGAAATCCGTCGCCAGCAGCTGAATTGGATTGTGCCTAAAAGTTGTCTGATCAGACCGCCAGCGGCGGCAGCTACGATTCTGCGTCCGGATGTGGTGGTGCTCGATCGAGGTCTACTGGCTGCGGAACCCTTGTGGCAAAAGGAACCAATTATTTGCAATGGCCAGACAGTCAAGTTAGTGGTGGAGGTGGTGAGCAGCAATTGGCAGGATGACTATGCCCGCAAGCTGGAGGAATACGCCTATCTCCAAATTCCTGAGTATTGGATTGTGGATTTTCGGGCTTTGGGTGGTCTGCGCTTTATTGGCAATCCGAAGACTCCGAAGTTTACGGTCAATCGGCTCAGGGGCCAGATGTATGACCAACAGCAATATGGGGCGGAAGAAATCATTGACTCCGAAATCTTCCCTGACCTACAGCTTTGCCTGAAAAATCTCCTGTTTTAATAGGGATGAGTCCTAACGGAAATCTACCGAGCTGATGATGGCAATACATTCTGATGCTCCGGCTAGTGACTGTACAACTAGGGTAAACGCACACGTTTCTTCATACTTTGGGAGCAGAGCGGGAAGGTTGAACCAAGATTTTAAGTAAATACTGATCATCCCAACCTGCTTTAAGTCGCTTGGCATGAGTCCCACCCTTGGCCGACTTTTCCTGGGA
>JANMHS010000128.1:0-1940 GCA_031375385.1 Synechococcales cyanobacterium OTE_70_metabat_200
TGATTACTGGCGCGGGACCAATTGGATTAATGTTTATTATGTTAGTTAAACATTTTGGAGCTAGAGCCATTTCCACCGATCTGATTCCGAGCAGAGTAGAGAAGGCTCTATCTGTTGGAGCTGAAGCAGCTTTTGACGCACGCGACCCCGATTTGACTGCCAAGATTCAAGCTTTAACTGGTGGTTTGGGTGTCGATACATCAATTCTGGCGGTACCTAGTGACAAAGCATTTTTTCAAGCCTTAGATTGCACCCGCAAAGGTGGAAAAATTCTGTTCTTTGCGGAGTTTCCCGATGAACTAGAAATTCCGATCAATCCCAATATTTTGTATCGACGGGAAATCGATCTAATGGGTAGTTATAGTTCTTCATTTAGAGTGCAAGCTCTAGCCGCAGATTTGGTATTTAATCATCGAATTGATGTCGATGCCCTAATTAGCGATCGATATCAGCTCAAGGATCTAGATCAAGCAGTAGCTAAAGCGACAAAACCCACCGCAGATACTTACAAAATTTTACTGTATCCTGAACTAGAACATCATCATTAAACCAATCTAAATCTTACTCGGCCGCGATCGCTCGAACTATGTCACTTTGGGTGATAATCCCGATCGGGTGATGATTGCCATCAACTACTGGTAAACGGTGAATTTTTTTATCATGCATAATTTTTGCGGCGGCTGAGAGGGTGGTGTCAGCATCAATTGAGATGGCGTGAGCAGTCATTACTTCTCCAACTGTCTGCCCTAGTGTTTTATGCAAGTTGCGATCATATGTTGCCGGATTTTGGAAGAAAATTACACCGCCTAAAAATATCATATATGGTGGTTCCTCAAGCCCTTTTTCCCGCCACATTAGGTCGGATTCAGAAATCACACCGACTAATTTTCCGGCATCATCAACAACAGGTAAACCGCTAATTTTATGATCGACTAAAAGCTGAACAGCTTCCGACAGAGGCATTGCAGGCAGAACAGTTAGAACATCACGAGTCATCCAATTGGCAACAGTTTGTGACATGAGCTACCTCGTCGTTAAAAATATATAGTGACCGAGATAATTCGATTGAAGCGATCGATTGATATTCTCGATGTACTTATTATAGTTAGACCACTAATAATTATGTCAAAACATTATAATCTCTTCACCATGATTAAGGCTGGAGACGTTGGCATCGTCTACCGTAGGTAATCAAATATCCCCAGCCTAAAACCTAAAGCCTAAAACCTAAAGCCCAAATTAAGCGGCAATAAACTTCATCGAGATACCATTCATACAGTAGCGTAATCCAGTCGGTCTAGGACCATCTTCAAATACATGTCCTAAATGGCCACCGCAGCGACGACAATGGACTTCTGTCCGAGTAGAAAATAACGACTTATCGACCGAAGTCTCGATCGCGCCTGGAATCGGATCGTTAAAACTTGGCCATCCCGTGCCACTATTGAATTTTGTCTCAGAGACAAATAGCGGTAAATCGCACCCAGCACAGACAAATTGACCTTTGCCATACTCTTTGTCTAAAATACTGGTGCCAGCACGTTCGGTACCATGTTTTCGCAGTACACTAAACTGCTCAGGTGTCAGAATCGCCTTCCACTCTTCATCAGTTTTGGTAATTTCAAATTCGCCTTGTGTCTTCGCCATTGGGGGTGTTTTTGAGGATAAAAAATAAAGTCCGCTAACAGCACCAATTGGTACTAGTGCAGCCGATAATAGAGTTCGTCTTTGCATCTTGTCAGGATTATCAAGATTATCTAAATTTTAACAATTATCTAGAAATTAGGCTTTAGGTTTTAGGCTTTAGGTTTTAGGCTTTAGGTTTTAGGCTTTAGGGTTTGGGCTTTAGGATTTGGGCTTTAGGATTTGGGCTTTAGGTTTTAGGCTTTAGGGTTTGGGCTTTAGGATTTGGGCTTTAGGATTTGGGCTTTAGGATTTGG
>JANMHS010000021.1:0-2195 GCA_031375385.1 Synechococcales cyanobacterium OTE_70_metabat_200
TGATTAAAGCAATGGAAGTCTGTCCACTCCCATCAGTGTAGAAAGTTCTTGCATGTAATTTCTATCAGGTTCCTAATCCGATTTATCAGATTCTTACGCTCTTAGAAACCTGTTTTGGCGTACTTCCAGTGAGCCGCTTAAAATGTTGCGTTAAATGACTCTGACTAGAAAAGCCGACTTGGAAAGCGATACTCGCGATCGCTAAATCCGTAGTCTTCAACAGTACTTGCGCCCGTTTGACCCGCTGTTGAATCACATACTGATGTGGCGAATTCCCCGTAGCGCGTTTGAACAAAGTGGAAAAGTAAGTCGGGCTGATGTTAATAGATTCGGCAATTTCAGCCAGTGATAAGCTTTGGTCTAAATGAGCCTGAATATAATCGATCGTTTGTCGTAACTGGATGGCAGTTAAACCGCTGTGCTGGAGCGTAATCTGTGGCACAGAGCTGGAATAGTTGCGGAGCAGATGAACGACGAGTACCTGGGTTAAGGATTCCACATACAACCGACCCATGATGCCATCCGACTTGAGTTCGGACAACAGCAGCATCGCAATCTGATAGAGGCGCAGATCGGGCTTAGAAAAGCAGTTGACAAGATCGATCGCATCGATCTCAATGGTAAGTATTTCAATTCTCAGTAGCTAAGGCAGAAAATCATGAGTGTGATATCCGACGATAGCGTAAAAGCTGGACAGGCTATTTATACCCCACGAACCTTCCAGTTGTACGACCTGATTGTCCTGGGAATTTCCAACAAATTTATTTGGCAGTGTCCAACTCAACGACTCGTCGATCTTTACAACAGCAACATTACAGGGAATCATCTAGATGTTGGAGTTGGAACGGGTTATTTCCTCGAACGCGAAGCGCGCCACCAAGGCGGTCGATGCCAATTTCCCTCATCAACACCGCGTATTGCATTGATGGATCTCAACACAAATGCCCTAGAATTTGCCGCTCGACGGTTGGTACGATATCAACCGGGACGATATTGCCAAAATGTCTTAGAACCCATTACTTTAAACGTAAAAAAGTTTGATTCTGTAGGAATTAATTACCTGTTACATTGCTTACCAGGATCGATTGAGTCAAAAGCGATTGCCTTCGATTATCTCCAGACGATGATGAATCCAAATGCTGTTATTTTTGGTTCGACTCTTTTACAAGGGAATGTTTCCCGAAATTGGTTGGCGAAACTTTTAATGGGTGTTTACAACACCAAGGGTATCTTTTCTAACCAAGATGACGATCTCGAAGGCTTAGTGCGATCTCTCAACAACCGCTTTAGAGATGTCTCCATTCAAGTAGTTGGTTGTGTTGCGTTATTTTCGGGTCGATTGTAATTGCTTCCAGCATCTTAGACACCAGCGTTTGTCATCGACATTCGGGATGAGACTAAATACTCTGACGATTTTCCAAAGGAGACGCTCTGCGTTGTTAACGCCTGCGACTCCCGCGCTTGCGCGATCTTCAAGCCAAATCTTCTAAATCATCAGAATCTGATAGATTTTCGTAAGAATCTGCAACAAGCCAGTTACCAGAGACTTGTATACTCCAGGTAATATGTGGAAGCTCGATCTAAGTATGGCAATTATTCTAGGCACTTGCCCTCAGTAGGTGTACTGGCGACGATCGGATTATCGGTTCTGCTATCAAAACACTTATTTAAATGGCGATTTATTAGCCAACGGTGGGATGTTTAGTAGCGATAAAATTGGATCGCAATTTAATCTGATTGTGGATAGATCTGATTTTACCAACACTCGTCAAACTTAGACTCCACTAATAATATTATCTAGATAAAACGACTATACATACATGCAAGACAGTATTCTGACAACGCTAGTTTTACCGATTGCCTTGGCAATAATTATGCTGGGGCTAGGACTATCACTCAAAAGTGATGACTTTCTACGGATTTTTAAATATCCAAAAGCTGTAACGATCGGCTTAATCGGTCAGTTGGTCATCTTACCAATTATTGCTTTAGCGATCGTCAAAGTTATTCCGATGCCCCCAGCGATTGCAGTAGGGTTAATTATTCTCGCCCTCTGTCCGTGCGGCCCATCATCGAATATGATTACCTATTTAGCTGGTGGGGATGTGGCTTTGGCTGTCACCTTGACGGTATTTAGCAGTATGATTACGATCTTTACAATTCCCCTATTTGCCAGTCTGGCTGTGAACTCTTTT
>JANMHS010000072.1:0-170716 GCA_031375385.1 Synechococcales cyanobacterium OTE_70_metabat_200
GGGCCTTTGTGACATTGGTGGCGCGGGCCCAAGATAAGCTACAAGCCGTTTCAATCCCTGTAAGGGTTTGAGGGCCTTTGTGACTATTTCGTTGAGCTGAGAGGCTAGCAAGCTCTCTGTTTCAATCCCTGTAAGGGTTTGAGGGCCTTTGTGACGTCACAATGGAAGACGGTGGCAGCATGGAATGTTGTGTTTCAATCCCTGTAAGGGTTTGAGGGCCTTTGTGACCAGCTTTCGCTAACTGGGTGGCCACTCAGTTATTTGTTTCAATCCCTGTAAGGGTTTGAGGGCCTTTGTGACGCGAAAATGATGACCCCATTGACCACGAACCGCTCGTTTCAATCCCTGTAAGGGTTTGAGGGCCTTTGTGACGCAATTGTACGATGTCCTAACATCCTACGGCGTCAGTCCTGTTTCAATCCCTGTAAGGGTTTGAGGGCCTTTGTGACATTAGGTAATGTGCAGCAGTCGAAGCTTTCCTCTGTTTCAATCCCTGTAAGGGTTTGAGGGCCTTTGTGACGATGATTCCTTAAAAATCGTCAACGATCTTCTTCTAGTTTCAATCCCTGTAAGGGTTTGAGGGCCTTTGTGACGTCCGCTTCTTTTTGGTTCTGCAGCTTGTGGTGTTACTAAGTTTCAATCCCTGTAAGGGTTTGAGGGCCTTTGTGACTCGAGGCGTCTAGGATCATGACAGGAACAGGAGTTTCAATCCCTGTAAGGGTTTGAGGGCCTTTGTGACACGATACGAGGCCTCACAGACCCTAACAGGGACGACCGTTTCAATCCCTGTAAGGGTTTGAGGGCCTTTGTGACGATAATACCTCGCCCCCCCTTGCCACCGTGCCTTAAGTTGGGCAAGAGGCATGGAGTACTCCAAAGTTTCAATCCCTGTAAGGGTTTGAGGGCCTTTGTGACTAGACAGTTTTTAGAATTAGGAAGGTTGGATATCTTGTTTCAATCCCTGTAAGGGTTTGAGGGCCTTTGTGACGGGCACTCGATGTCCCTGTTCGAGGCGTCTAGGATCATGTTTCAATCCCTGTAAGGGTTTGAGGGCCTTTGTGACGGGGGGGGGGGTAGACTAGCAATGGGATACGTATTTCGCGTTTCAATCCCTGTAAGGGTTTGAGGGCCTTTGTGACAAGGCCGCGCTATACGAGGCGATTGACCTGTACGTTTCAATCCCTGTAAGGGTTTGAGGGCCTTTGTGACTAGGGTGGTGAGTTAATTTTAGCACACACATTAGTTGTTTCAATCCCTGTAAGGGTTTGAGGGCCTTTGTGACTACCTCTAGAGATTTCCTCGAAAAGCCTCTAATTGGTTTCAATCCCTGTAAGGGTTTGAGGGCCTTTGTGACCAAGTCAGCCTGAATAACAGAAAAATCACACTGTTTCAATCCCTGTAAGGGTTTGAGGGCCTTTGTGACGATCCGAAATGACCTTGGCCTGACGTATCAAATGGCTACGTTTCAATCCCTGTAAGGGTTTGAGGGCCTTTGTGACGGCTCAACTTGCTGATGCTAAGGTCACAGCTAAGTTAGGAAATGTTTCAATCCCTGTAAGGGTTTGAGGGCCTTTGTGACTCCCGTCAAATCCCCTATCTCCCTCGTACTCCTCATGTTTCAATCCCTGTAAGGGTTTGAGGGCCTTTGTGACCCCGCGCGATCGAAAGCCTTACCATATTTGGTTTTCAAGGTACTGTTGCGCGGATGACCACACGGGGTAGACTTTATCACAAAAAAAGTCATTTTCATAGTCCCCTCACAAACGCAAAACCCTGACAGCGCAAGGCATTGCAGAACTGCGCGGATAGCGTTAACACCATTGAAGCTACAAACCCAAGCCAGGAAACAGATCCGGCCTCATGGAAGCCAGGGCAATTTCCAACACCTACCCACCCGCGCAAAACATCAAGCAAAAAAAATCGTGTCATCCCGCACCTCCTCACCACCAACTCGCTCCACCTTATTTTGACAGCAAGCGCACAAAAAATAAAAGCGCACACTGTCCGTCTGCGGGTCGATGAGCCGATCGAGCCTTGATCTCAACTTTGCATACTGCGTATCTGTTAAATCCACACATTCAAAAACACTGTACTGCATCCACTGGCCATAAGATTTCAGCATCTTGTGTACCTTCGTGCGCCTCTTATCATCAGGAATGTCGTAAGAAATAGTAACAAACACAGCAGTCACTTTAAAATTAGCGGTGGATACTGATCCGTCTCGCTCATCAGATACTTACCCAACAACCGCGCCTGAATCAGGAAAGACTTTTGATACGTGCATTTCTTCTCCAGCACCGGATGCTTAAACTCCGCCTGCTTCTTCTGCTCATAGAGCCGCAAAAAAGCCTTCCGCCCATCATCTGACAAAGACACCGCCCCACTCACCGGCTCCGTCGTAAAATCCCCTGGCAGCAACAGCTTTTTGTTGATCGCCGCCAGCACCACCGCATCCACCACCAAAGGCCGAAACTCCTCCATCAAATCCAGCGCCAGCGAAGGACGACCATAGCGCTCCGTATGTAAATAGCCCAAATATGGATCGAAACCAGCGATCGTCACCGCGCTCTGCACATCATGCAGCAACAGGGCATAGCCAAAACTCAACAGCGCATTTACCGGATCTAGGGGTGGGCGGCGGTTCCGATGATTAAATTGAAAGTCCGTACTCTTTAGCAACTGCCCAAAACAACCAAAATAGGCCGCACTGCCTGCACCTTCAAAGCCCCGCAGTGAATCAATATTATCCGAATGAGCCAGAGAGTTAATTGACCCATCCAACAGCCCGATTGGTTTCGTTAGCTCTAAGCCATTTTCTCGCTGTGATCGCAGTAAGCTATGCCGATAATTCTTCAGCTTGCCGCGAATAAATCCCCTCACCACATGGAGGGCCTTCGCCCGATCGGTTTTTGCCGCATCCCACTGGGCCGATCGAATGAAAATATTCTTGCCCAGCGGAGCCTCCAAGCTCCCCAAATATCGACCACTCTTATGTAAAAAAGTCAGCGGAATTTTCCGCTCTAGTAGCTCCATCAAGGCTGCTGGCGAGATCGTTGCTCGCCCTAGCACCACCACCCCATCTAACTTGATCAGAGGGACATCTTGCAGTACTTGCTTTTCATAGGTGACTTTTAGCCGTTCATCGACTTTGCCAATAAAAGCGTCATCTTGATTGATATACAGAGTTCCCATGGGTTTGGATATGTAAGGGGTGGATGGATTAGGCTTCTCGATATTTACTGACTTTCTCGATCGCCTTGGGTAAGCAGTGTTCAAAAAGGCTACAACCTTTGCAGCGTGTTGTATAGATCGCCTTGGGCATGGTGCCGGTTGTCAGCAGTTCCGTGACCGCAGCAATGGTCTCGATCGCCTCTTGACGCAAAGCTTCATCGATTTCTACTAGTACCCGCTGATGAGAATGGGCATAGTAGATATAGCCTTGGCCGATCGATCTCCCGGTCATTTCCTCTAAACATAGAGCCTGGGCACAGACCTGTAATTCATCATTGTCATACTCGCCCCGCTGACCACGCTTGTATTCCACCGGATACCACTGACCGTCTATCTCTTCTAGTAAATCCGATTTGCCAATGAGACCATAGCGATCGGACTTGAGCCAAATAGCCCGTACCTGATAGGTTTCCCCCTGATTACTTGCCCCTAAGGTGTGTACTCGTTGATGTAGACTGGTGCCCTCGATCGTGTATTGATTATCCACAAACTCCCCAGCACAGAACATCCGCCAGCAGCGGTGTGGACAGTAGGAATACTGGTTGAGAGCAGCGATCGGTATGGGGTCTGGAGTGGATGCCTTCATGGGTGAATGGATAGATGACTGTTTAAATATAGATTACCCATTTATTCGCCGAACCATCCCCATGCCCATCGGAGTTTTTCTGCCTACCCCCGCATACATTGCAAAATCAGCTAAGGCATTGATTTGCTTGATGGTGGCAGGATCCACATCGCCAAAGATCCGGAAGCTCATTTTACCGATGCAGCCGATGAATTTACTGCGAGAATCTGGGGCGATCGCCGTACGGATATCGAAGTAGTTGGGGAAAATGGATTCGATGATCGATTCCGGGCATTCCAGGTTGCTGTATTGATTCCATTTGCGGCGCAGACTATTGAAAACCCGGTCTCGATCGGGTAATGGTGTATCCACTTTGCCCTGCCGAAAATTGGTGGGAGTGCAGAAAGTCAAGTCAATCTGACGATTTTCATGGTCAGCCTGTTCATAAAGTTGGCCATAGCTGGCGAAGTTGGCCCAGGGTTGCGTAGATTGGGGGGTGCCCAAAACGCTGGTAACCATCAGATCGGCGGAGCCTAGGTGCCAAGCTTTCTGAGGATTGAGGTTCAGCCAGAGTTTAGCCAGGTTGCCAAACAGGGCATCATCTAATAGGGTAATTCGCCACCAGCAAGGAGTTCCGGCTTTGATGGGGTGCTGGTGCTGCCATTGGATCTGTCGTTCGCTGGTTTGCAGTAGGCTGAGGGTGAAGGCTTTGTCGGTTTTTTGTTCGTGGAGTCGATCGGCCAGGGGTTTGTCGATCGAGCTAATGATCTCCAGAAACATGGCATGATGATGCCGCCCAGTGAGGAAGTCTGGGTAGATCGGTGACTGAGGGGTCAGGTTAAGTACTAAACTATGAGGCATCTTAGAATTTTTATGAATACTAGGGGAGCTAGGAAAATTATGCCAATTGACAATTTTTTGGCAGCTCAGGATTTGTGCAATTATTCTGGTGATATGGGTGGTATTAACTGTGGTTTGATGGCAGAGGACGAGAATAAGTTTATATCTTCGATCACCCACATGAAAATTGATCCGGAACACCCTTTGGCAGCAGAGGTTAGAGATTATCAGCAACGGCGGATTGAGGGGCTGAAGCGATCGCAGCAAGGGGGCCAAAGGAATCCTAAAGCTGGCCGCAAACAAAAAAAGAGGTAATAATCAATCATAGATATCTTCTAATAGCTTAGCGACCTGCTCTGGATTAGGCAGTTGATTCTGTAAGTCTTTGGGTAGGCTTTGTACCATCTGATAGGTGGCGATACCAATTGGTTTGTTAGATTCTCGCAGGGCGTATTCAACGATTGTACGGTCTTTGGATTTGCAGAGAATGATGCCAATAGATGGATTCTCTTCGGGCAATCGCAACGTATCATTTAGAACAGCTAAATAAAACTGCATTTTACCCACATATTCTGGCAGGAATTTTCCTATTTTTAGTTCGATGGCCACCAAAGACTTTAAGCCCCGATGGTAGAGCAATAGGTCTAGGAAATATTCTTGATCGCTGACTTGGAGGCGATACTGATTGCCGATGAAGGTAAACATGCCGCCCATTTCTTGGAGGAAGGGGGCCACTCGGCTTAGAATTGCTTGCTCTAGCTGCCGCTCGCTGTGGTCATCGCCTAGTTCTAGAAAGTCGAAGATGTATTCGTCTTTGACAGCAAGTTTGGCTCGGTTGCGGATCTCTGGGGTGAGGGTTTGGTCGAAGTTAGTCTGGTTCAGCAGGGTTTTCTGGTAGGTCTGGTTTTCTACTTGGTGGATCAGGACGTTCTTTGTCCAGCCAAAACGACGGGTCATCCGCAGGTAAAACTCGCGCTCTAGGTCGTCTTTGCATTTTTCTAGGATCACCAGATTGTGCGTCCAACCAATTTCTGCAACCATTGGTTGCAGTTTTTCATTTTGGCTGTAGGTCTGATAGAAGTGACGCATGTTCCAAAGGTTGCGGGCGGAAAAGCCGCTGATGCCGGGGAATTCCGTGCGGATGTCGCTGGCGAGTTGTTCGACGATCGCTTTGCCCCAGCCTGCGGTTTGTTGTCGATCGACGATCGACTTACCAATGTCCCAGTAAAGGTCGATCAGTTCTTGGTTGACGGCTTTGAGAGCAGCATATTGCGCTGATCGAATCCGTTGCTGTATTTCAACGAGTAGATGCTGGTAGTCTGGGTTTTCTGGGGTTGGATTGATCGTCATAGGGATATATTAGGTAAGGGGATTGTATGTTTAACTAACCTGCTATCCAAAATTCTTCTTCGTCCATTAGGCGAATTTTTATGCCATTTATTGCAGCCGTGATAATCCCAGCAAAACCTGGGAAAATAGTGTATTGCTTCTTTGCATCATCACAGTCAATCGTAATTGGGTAAGAAGATATACCTTGTTTACGGAGGCGGATGATGATTCCTTGGTTAGTGACCGTAGATACCACTACTCCAGGCAACCATTGCTTGCTCAGCTCTTTGAGCAAAGGTGTCGGAGCTAGCGCACCACCCAAACTTCTTTGAATACGGCATGCTTGGAAAGCTGTCAGCTTGTTGAGGCTATTTCGCTTAAAGCTCTCTACGTCTCCATCATGGCGTAGATGAAATGTGAGTTCATAGATAGATTTAGCCCGACCTGTAATCTCGATGGCATCGCCACTGTTGGCAAACTCATAATTACGTAGTAGATGGATTGGGTCAAGTTCTGTTTCTTCGGATTGGTCAAGAATAAAACCACGAGAATCCTTTATATGAAGGCTATCAAACAGGCTAGAGCGAAACTGGAATAGGGGAGAATAGCTAGCACTGAAAACCTTTGAAAACCTAACGAAATTTTCAGCAATGTCTGGATGATCTTGGAACAGCTTTTCGAAACCTTGGAGTGTGATCTGCTTGTTTTTAAAAGCATCCCAATCATCTGGCGATTCACTTTTTAGAAACGCTGCAACAATCGACCATTTAAGATTTGGTTTTACCCATTTCAAAGGATCGCCTGCTAAATCTTTGACAGATGCACCTGCAATGAATTGTGCTGCCTGTAAAGCTTTCATTCGACCTTGATAATATTTCCAGTCTCGTTTACCACCCAATACTTCTTGAACAGTTTCAAACAGCTTTGGGACACATTTAGCTTCAGGAAGTGTACCCATGAGATCTTCCAGCATTAGCAATGGCTTTGCTGTTTCCAGCAGGGCTTCAGATTGCCAATAGGCTTTCAAGAAAGGACGCTCTAAGCACTTTAGCTCCGATAACTTTGTCTGAAGTGCAGTTCGGCCACCCTGTAGATCGAGATCTGCGAAACCTTCTTCCCAAGCTTTTTCAGTTAAATATGCGATCGCCTCCGAAGGAATATCAGTGTTCTTTTTCCCTAAAACCCTTCCGACTCGACCAATCCGCTGCCAAAAAGCAGCTCGATCGCGGGCCGAAAAAATTAGCCAGTCCAGGTTTTGTCGTGAGGGGGATGGGTAGCGCTCAAAATTGAATCCTACGTCAACAGTGCTTGTTGCTAGAATAATTCGCCGTTGTGCAGCTACCGCTCTATCACTTTGTGGAGTAGAGCCATGGATACGACCAAACTCATGCTCAAGACCTCGTTTTTTTAATAAATCTGCCAAGCGGTTGATGTGGTCTTTGGAATCAAGGATTATGGCACCATTCCGATCAGGATACTCAACAAAGCGCCGATTTACTTCATTAGCTAATGTTTCTAACAACTCATCCCGCTCTGGCTGCGGTCGAATCTCCAAATGAACAGGGGTTTGTGAGGGGATTTGATGAGAGCCACTTTCACCATTGATTTGTTTGATTCGCACACCTCGTTCTTCTAGAATGCGCAAAGCTGCTTCGCAAGAAGGCTCTGGCGTTGCTGTTAGTAGAAGTACTCGCCGTCCTGCTTGAAAAAATCCAAAAACATGTAGATACGTTAGATAAAATAGTAGTCCTACTAGTTGTTTAGCATCATAAAGATGAAACTCATCAAAAATGATAGTAGAGAACTGCGTATAAAAGCTAGTAGCAATGTTGACTTTGTCTTTCTGACCATAGGCAAAAAAGGTAGCATAATAGAAAATGTCTGGATTTGTTACCAGTAGTAAAGGACGATTAGCTCCTACTTCTGGAAAAATCGTTGCCGGGTTGCGAAGAAGATTGTAAATTTTTTCTCCAGGGCGAGATCCTACTCGATCACTCGACCATTCCCGCACTTCCTTAGCAGAAACAGCCTTCACTACATGATTAAGTTTGCCTTGGCTGGATTTGATGAACTCTTTAGCAGCTTTAGTTTGCTGCTCGATCAGGGCATTAGTAGGAGCGATATAGATGGCATTGCGATTCGGTTGATGCAGTAAAGCCGATAACCCTGCCTGTGTTTTACCTGTCCCAGTTGGAGCCAGATCCAACACAATATCATGATCTTTGGCAGCATTGAAAACATCCACTTGGTGTTGTAATGCTCGATTCATGAATTTCAATACTTCAGGTATCTCCTGACACTTTGAAATAGTTTTAGCTTCCAGATGCATCGAAATAGGGTTATGAACCATGACTCTTTCCTCCTCCACAGAATTGAAGATTGGCTGGTGTAATGTAGTCTCCCATACGCCATGCGGCACCTGCAAAGCGCAAGTTCTTGATGAGTGATGTTGGGGGCATGGAAATCAGGTCGAAGGAAAGAAAGTTTAAATCGGCAGGTAAATCTGCCGTACTAAAATAAGCTTTGCTCTCATATTCTGCTACTGGCAAAGTTTCCACTTTCATTTCTTCCAGAATATCAATTCGCACCTTGCTCATGAATTTACCAACTCTGATGTAATCTGGCAATTCTCGATCGCCAAATACAATGGTGTGGAAACAATTCCCCCGTTCAATCATACGGAGCTTGCCTGTCTGCGGAAAGTTGCTGGGTCGAAATGTGCTAGGCTTCTCGCCTCTGCGCACCTTGATGATGTCTTCACGGGCTGTTGCGACTCTGTTGTTGGTCATAGCATACCAATAGGAATCAGAAAGGGCATTGAATCGCTCAAAGCGAAAAGTTGTACTGCCTTGGGCTGACCAAGCAGGCAAGATATAGCAATCCGCGTTCAATGATCCTAAGTCTTCGATGTACCTAGGTTTCCCGCTCTCCTTATTGGTGAGTCGATAGGGCGATCGAGCCCAACCCAAAGCATAGGCTAGGGCATAGTTACCAATTGTCCCTTCTGTATAATAGGTATCCGAGAGTTCTCTCGAAGCAAAAAAGACAGGTTCAGCACACCAGAGTTCGATCAAGGCCGCTGTTTTGAATCGAGTCTTTATTTCTAAAGAAAGATCGAGTTGCTGAGACATTATTTAGCCCTCTGCTTCCGATGTTGTGTTTTCAGCAACATCTTTCTTCTTGCCCTTGGTTTTCTTTGGCTCAGGTGCTATCCGAAACGGTTCATAGGAAACGTCTAAGCGGCTCAAGAAAACTTCTCGTTCCCCATCCGACCAATGTTGGTCAACATCAGCGATCACATTTTTTAATTCCGCTTCTGAAAGCTGAATGGAAATTCCTCGGCGACTGCCCCAAGTTGCTATCACTCTTTTTGTTACCTCGGTTAATAATTTGCCATCTAAAGGATGTTCCATAGGAGTGCTGGATGAGATAAAGTCATCATGAATTGCTTGGGTTAGTTCTAAGGAGCTAGGCAGTTCAGCAATGCCTCCAAAGATGCCGATAATTTGATTTTCCATGCGTCCTACGCGACTGGAGACTGCGCCATATCGACTAGTTAGTAAAATATTGCCGGTGATATAGCGGAATTCGTCAGTAGTTACATCTTTGAATGTAACAACATCTAAGAAATGGACACCAGGTTTGATGTATTCGCTGGTATTGAGGGCAGTCGAAGCATTTCCTTTTTCATCACGCATCGTGCCCGTCTCAAAAATCGCATTAATGGTACGATCGCTAATGGTATCTGCTGCTGATAGAAGACTGAAAGCATCCTCTGTCCAAACCCGGCTTTTCTGCGCCCCACCACCACCGGCAGCAAATCCATAAAGGAAGCAATCCACACACATTTCACAGGGAGCATTGGTATTCAGCGCACAGGGAACATTATCTTTGTTGAAACGCAGTAGTTCTTGAGCACGCAAGAATTCACGACCCTTGCGGCGTTCTGGTGCTACTTGTTTACGCTTAGTCATCACTAAACGCTGAACAACCTGTTTGCGCGTTTCCTCAGCCAATCCAGCGGCAACAAACTCACGACACATTGGTTCGCCAGTGCCCTCAGTTCTCAGAATTAGCTCAGAGAGAGATGTTCTGAGTACAACCAAGCTAATCGTTCGACCCTTAGGGAAATTTTCGTAAGTAGGGGCAAAGAATGGAGACAGTTTTTCGATCGACATAATAAATTACTTGGTGATTAATTAGAGAGAGTAGTGTTTATATAGATGCTTCTTTATCATCCGCATCATTATTTCGGGCTTTTTCTTTCGATTCGCGGCGGGCTTCTTCTAAGAAAAAGAGATAGGCGGCTTCAAGATTTTTCTGGTCACTCAAAAGTTTATCTGGACGACCCTGATAGACCTCTTCATAGAGTGATCGAAGAACTGCGTAATATGTTTTTAGATACTCTAGTTTGGGAAGGCCCACACCATGTTCCCGAATTCGATCCAGCCTTGTGTGATATTTCTGCACAAGAGCAGCAAACATGAAGTCTAAATCCATATAGGCTTTCTGAGATCGAGCAGCAGTCATGAATTCAGAAAATGGTTCTGCTAATGACGTGCGCTTGTCTGCTGAACTCCCCCAGAGCCTAGCTTCCGCCGCAATTCTAGTCGCATCTCGCAAGTGACGAGTTAATACAGATTGGTCGTTGGGCATCAGACTCTCCAGTAATTGATGTAAAGGTTCACGAATACGGCTCCAGTTGAATGAAAGGTTAGGGTCATCCTGCTCGCGCAGAATCCAGCGCAGTAGAACAAAATAGAGGCTGAATGGCTGAGAGCAAGCACGGGCAAGATCATAGAGGCAATCATCTAGCTTGGATAAGCTGACTACGGCCAAGGCTAAATCGCTGAGGCACCGCAGGCGATCGCGAACTTCGATCGCATTGGAGTGACTATAAATCCCCATTTGTGCCCCTGAAATATTCAGTAGAGCTTGCAGCGTCGAAGGAATGCCCTCGACTCTACCGAAATGATGTGTGGATGAATCCACTTGCATTCCAGCACTTAGAATAAATGGAAACCCTGTTTCAGGAGCAAGTGATAGTTCTAGGGCTAATCGTAAGGATTTCAACATTGCTAAGGATGCAGTTGTATCTCCCCATGTCACAGGCAAGATAGTGGTTGCGTAAACAAAATCCTTGCGTTTTGGAAAGGCGATTCCCACAACCTTATTGGGTTTGAAGATTATCGCCTTATCGCGGTAAAGCTTGAATTCATCTAAAGTTACTGGGCCACCTTCGGTGTTGACCGCAGCCGTTTCCTGTAGCCAAGATTGCCAAATTTCCAGCAAAGCTGGACTGGAGCCTGCTGGCAATGCAAAATGCAAGTAATAGGGTGGCTCTTTCTTGGCAGCAGGCAAATGGGCACCGACTGTCATTAGTTGATAAGCCAACGTCACCATTGGATCGGCCTGTCTTACAGGATCGCTAGTCATTCCACCGGGTAAGCGATTAGAAAACATTTGCACCTTGGTACCGATCGGCATCTTATCTGAGCCAAGTGCTTCTGTCTCACCAACTGTTGCACCCATCGAACAGCGCTGTTTTGGGTTTGCATCAATATAAGCCATTAGCTCATGGCTTCCTAGCATGGGCTGGATGCCCGGACAACTGATCGACCGCCGGACAGCTACCAGCATCTCTTCTGCTACTTCAACGGTTTCTTGCTCTGTTCCTCCTTGACGCATTTCCAATGATTCGGTTATTGCAGCCAGAACACCTTCCATTTCTTTGGGTGAAGCTTTTGCTGCAAATAGACCTTTTCCATAGAGTGCATCAAAGGGTTCCAAGGCTGACTTTTGCTGTTCGGAGAGTCCGGCATGGTTGGCGATTCTGACCCATACATCTTTAGTAGATAGCGGTGGGCTGACCTCCCGGTAGCTAAGATAAGCTGCTTTCATTCCTTCTGCGATCATAAATTCATCAGCATTAGAAACTGGTAGAAGCCCTATGGCGATCGCATTGGCAACACTAGTCTCTCCTACTTTCTGATTCCCCCATTTATCTACATCTGATTGGACTTTGTCAGTCTTGAAACCAGCTTTCTTACGTTCTAATAATGCTAGTACTACACTCAGCACTTCCTCTCGATCATGTTGAACTGCCTGTGCCGAAACCTTGATCCCATCTTTGGTGGCACGAACTAATTGTTCAATGTTTCCACCAAATACTTGATCGATTCTGCGCTGCCAGACTACAGCGATTTCTGGAGTTAAATCGATTTTTGGTAGCTCTGCACCCTCTACCAGAAAACCATCCGGAAAAAGTGCGATCGGATTGTAACCATGCTGCTTTAAAACTTCTTCTGTAGCACTGAGTAATAATGCGGTAATGTATCCCCGATCTTCTGTGACCCTAATGCGAAAAAGTTCACAAGGACGACCTAGGGCATGAATTAACTCTGTTCGTATTTTGGCAATTAACCTGTCTTCAGGGAGTTCTAAATCGAATAGATCTGCTGCGCGCAGAATTGAAGCCCACTGCTCAATTCTGGGGTCTTCCGGCAGAAATCGAGCACCATCACTCACATTGTGACCAGAGTGGCGTTCGATTAACTTGCGGGCTAATTCTAATGCTATGTCATCTGGGACAAACTGGCTAACATAGGCTCTTTCTAGTTGTTCTCGCAGAAATTCTTTGTTTCTGGCAAGTGTTTTGACGCTCCGCCCAGCATCATCTAACTTGTTTAGATCGTGAACAGCGGTGGCAGCTAATAAAATAGCTCGCTCCTGGTCAGGAACGTTAGCCAGTCGGCTAATAGTTAGACAGAATTGACAAGCGGAGTCTAGATGTTCGCCGAGCGTGTGACTTTCTCTAACACCCGTTTGTTTATGGTTTCCATGTAATTGGTATAGCTGTGGTCGAACTTCGACGAAATATCGCTCTTCTAATGTTTTGACCGGACGATCGAATAGTGACATTCAATAAACTCCCTAGTGAGTTTTTTTGTAAACAGATGTGAACTTAGACCTGTATATACCCGTAATTTCACCTGCAACATACTTTATTAGCATAAGATGAGATTGTCAAGCTATCACACCTGCAAAGTGTTCGTGCACTTAATGAGTTCAAAGGTCTATCCATTACATCAATGGTTCGGACAGTTTTTTTTGGACATGGCTGAAACCATGATTCTATCGCGACATTGGCCCTCACCCTAAATCCCTCTCCCTCCTTGGGAGAGGGACTTCAAACCGGCTCCCCTTCTCCCTCCTTGGGAGAAGGGGTTGGGAGATGAGGGCAAGCCATCGCAAAATGTCCGAACCATTGTTACATACAATCTCTCTCAAAGAAGCCGATCGAGTTGCGCTGCTCCAGCTTGCGGAGGATTTTGGCATCTGCTGAGGGAAAAAGCCCAATCTCTCAAAGCTTATTTAGGCCATTGCTCGCCGAACTCGCCTTTGACCATCAGCCTCTCGTTGCCGATTCAAGTTGTCAAAATAATTCCCCCCTTTGGCTGTGACTCCGATTGCTATCCTCAATAAGTTTGGTAGTACATAGTCAGTAAAGTCCTTCATGGCCTCATCGTCAGGGTTTTGGGCCTAAATTACTTCTCGCAGAAGTTTGAGAGTTAAAAGCTCTCGGTTGGCAGAAAGACTGCGATCGGCTTCTTCCCCAAAACCAAAACCCTCATCCAAAAAGTCAAAATCATCACTCATTTTTATTCCCCCTTGCAGAAATATATCTTTCGACCTGGCGAATATACTCTGGATAATGAACGAACGAGAGTTGCATCATTCTATAAGATTCGTCTATTATTAGATCGTCATAAGCATGAGTTAGAAGATTTCTGAATATAGCTGATGGTAACAGGGCAGTAGCTAACTCCGGTGAAATCAAGTTCAATTCACCAGCCAACACAAAAGCTTCTTGATTTGTGAATTTTCGACCACGACGACGTTGTACAGATTCGATCAAGTCTTTATTGATGTCAATCGCTGCTTGGGTAATCACCTCCAAGCATCTTTCAACAACGGCTTGTCGTTCTTCGTCTTGAACATATTCATCCAAGGTCATAGTTTTGTATTGACTTAGCAAATTAAGACGTCTTGCCATTCCAATCAGCTTTTTGTTGATTCCTTCTACATCAAGATTTCTCATGCATTCCACTGTGCCATTGCGGCTTCAAGTTCTATTTTCTGTTGCTGACGAATAGTTTTGAGCTGCTGTTTACCCAACAAGGTTTTCTGGCGAAATTCTGCAAACAGACCAGGCTCATGCTCGTAGAGCACCACACCATCACGAGCGATCGCGTGGGCTAAAAGTTCAGAAGCATCTTTGAGATCGATCCAGTCCATCTCGTCATCGCCTAGATCGAATAGTCGCTGTAACAGTACCCATGACCGATAGCGATCCCCCCCACCACCTGATTCATACTGTTGACGAAGGTTTTCATCAAAAAGCATTGCAAAGTCCCAGTCACTATCTTCATAGTTATCGCCTCTAGCTCTTGAACCAAAGAGCAGGAGAAGCTTCAAATAGGGAACTTGTTTTAGGAATTCCGGAATTTGTGATTTTACTTGGTTAATCAATAAGTATGAACTACTCATGAAGCTTTTCCAGATTAAAGAAAATTAATTGAGAAGAATACAAAGAGGCAAATGAATTTTCTCGGTATTGTCGTCTGAGGGGCTAGAGTAAACTGCCTTCAATTGAATCTGATAACGGGCGGAAATTGCCATTGTACTACCTCGTTCTAACTTATAGGCAAGTTGCCATTAAATCTTGCTTTGTTACAACATAACATGGAAAATAGAGGGCAACAAGCAATTGCATCAACAAAGTACACGGACACTTTTTTATGACCCGTAAAGGCAGCGCCATTACCCTTTCTCTGCAAGACCCAGAAAAAGAAGCCCTCACCGAACTGGCCCAGGAATTCGGCATGAAGTGGGGCGACCATAAACCCAACATTTCTAAGTTGATCAAGGCGATCGCCCAGCGCAAACTGCTGATTAGCCATAATAACGATTGGCCACTAGCAAGGATTCATGCGCTCCTTAATAGTGTCAAAGCTCTGACGGATCTGGGTCAAACCAGCGAAGCCCAACTCATCGTGCAGCTCCTACTCGATCGATCAGAGCTGACCATTCCCCTGCGAGACGAACTCACCAAAGCCCTAAGCAATCCCCTCCCACCCTGGCGACAAAAAATCGACGAATTCATCTTTCAGCAGAAACCATTCCGCCTCACCTACCGCGATGCTACCGAGAGCGAAATTAGGTTTACGGTGCTCTACGGCGAGATTAGATCGATCGAGAAGCGCCAATACTTAGCCTGTCAATGCATCGAATCCGAGCACAACCAAGATGTCTCTGGTTTACAGCACAACTGGTTCCTGCGGCTCGATCGAATCCAAGAGGCGATCGTGGTGCCTATGAATGAAAAGTGGGAAAAAGGTTTGGAAACCATCTTGGTCGAATTCCACCTCACTGGCCGCCTTGCCTTTGCCTATGAGCAAAAACCCCTAGATCTAGAAGTTACTGATCTGGAAGTTGAACAAGCGACCAAGCGTGTTGTACGCCAAATCAGTAGCACTTTCTGGTTCTTCCGTGAGATCTTTCCCTACGGTGAAGATTGCGAGATTATTGGGCCAGTAGAGGTGCGGAATCGATTTGCTCAGAAGGTGCAGCATCTGTCTGGAAAATACAAAGATGATTGATTATTATTATGAATCTTGTCGATCGAGTAAGATAAAGCCGCTATCTTGATTAATTGCTTGCCAATGGATCCGATCGAACCAGCGCATCCAGAGATTGATCAACCACAGAAATCGGAGGCGGCCTTTGAGTCGTTGGAGTGCGGCCCAGGCCGATCGAAATTCTTTCACCTGCCAGCCATAGGGACTGAAAAAATTTATCCCCGCCACTGGGGCAAACAAAAAAGTCTTTTTCCCCTCAGCGAAATATTGATTGAATAGCTGTTGCTGCGGATCTTGGCGGGATTTTTGGCGCAGGTAAGGAGCCGATAAATCCGATAGCCACCAGCGGAAAGCAGTTTGTTCGTGGAGATCGGAGGCTAAGGATCCCACCTGAGCTTCTGATAGATACATCAATAAACCCTCCGTAATCACCAAGGTGTGTTCAGTACGCAGACCTAGATCGGCGAACAGCTGGCGGCGTTGTTTCACATTGGTCAAATCCAGTGGGATCCGCCGCAGCATACAGCCGGGTTGTTCCCCCGCGAGAATTTGGCTTTTATAGTCCAAAATTTCTGGCAGATCCACTTCGATCCAGCGCAAATCCGAGGGTAGGTATAGGCGGTAGGGACGAGTATCCAGGCCAGCAGCTAGGTTCAGCACCGTATCCACTGGGGCAGAATGCACTAGGCGCTCGATCGAGGCATCGAATTCGCAGGTGCGAATGGTGACTGCGTTCATGCCTTGCTGGGTTTTACCTAGTACCTCGATCGCCATGGCTCCTTCACTCCCAGCTAGTTTCCGAGCAAAGGGATCTTTGAACAGGGCATCGGGACGCTCTGTTTCTAAGGCTCGATACATGGCAATCAGGTAGGCAGTTGTGGAAATATTTCTCATCGTTCACCCAGTGTTACTTCCGTTTGGTAAATCAACCGAAAACTTTACCCCAAGAATTCTGTTTTTTAAATTGTAGGTTACTAATTGTAGTGTTCCATTCCTACACTGTAAAATTCATATCTCTGCTATAAAAATCTAGGGTGATATAAGCTGACATTGACCTTCTCGATCGGAGCAATTCTCGTTGGAATTTCCTGAACCTCAGCATCCCACATCTTCAACTATTAGCTTCCAGCAACTGTGGAAGGAATTTCTGCCCCTGTCTCTGAGCGATGTTACCATGGCCGGTGGCGATCCGTTGTTGACTGCAACCTTGGCCCATTTGCCGGATGCCCGGAATAATTTGGCAGCGGTGGGAATCGCTAGGACCTTGGCAATTTTCTTGGAGAGTCCGATTATCATGATCCTCCATGCCTCTAATACTTTGGCAGCTGATCGCCGTAGTCGCTTGGCTCTCTGGCATTTTACATTGATCGCTGGTGGAACCCTGAGTGGATTGCTCTTGCTGTTATCGATTCCGGCTATCTTCAAGGTGGTGGGCGCAAATTTGCTAGGGGTATCGGCGGGATTGTTGCCGATCGTTTCCCAAGTGCTGTTGCTCATGATTCTCTGGCCTTTTGCAATTGCTTGGCGGCGCTATTTTCAGGGTTTGCTAATCTATCATGGCCGATCGAAGTCTATTGCCCAAGCTAGTATTGTGCGGTTACTCACCATGGGGCTGGTGTTGGCGATCGGGGTTTATCTACGGGCTGGCGGGGCTGTCCTGGCGGGGAGTTCCCTAATTCTGGGGGTGCTAGTGGAGACGTTATTGATTACTTGGATGGCCCAACGGACAGGGGCCTTGGTGCCACCGCCAGTGACAGATCGGGTTGTCCCGAGCGATCTGAGAGATATTTGGCGGTTTTATTGGCCATTGGCGAATACGATGCTGGTGACTTGGGGGGGCCGGGCCGTGTTGGTGGCGATTGTGGCGCGGGCATGGGATGGGCCGATCGCTCTGGCTGCTTGGCCTGCGGCTTGGGGATTGGTATTGCTAATCGCCAATTCGACGCGGATGGTGCAGCAGTTGGTGATTAAGTATCAGGGCCGTGGGTCGCAACGGTTGTTATTGATCTTTGCGCTGGTGGTGGGTCTGGGGTGTGCGGGGCTGTTATTGTTGCTGAGTACCACGGTGGTAGGCGATTGGCTGATTCAGGCTTTTGTTGGGAGCGATCGGGCGTTGATCGATCGAATTAAGCCGGTGTTGCTAATCTGCACGGTAATTCCGCTGTTGGTGTCGCTGCAAAATGCGGTGCAGGGCTTTCTGGTGGGGACTGGCCGCACGGGGCAGGTGAATCGGGCAACGATGTTGGGCACTTCGATCCTTTTGGTGACAGCAGGGTTGCTGGTGAAGGTTGGTTTCTCCGGGTCGGTGGCGGCGGCGATTGCCATGGGAGCGGCGATGTTGACGGAGGTAGGGTTACTCTGCCAACAGTTAAGGATCGTAGATTAAATAAGATCCAAATTTGCCCTCACCCCAGCCCTCTCCCAAGCTTGGGAGAGGGAGCAAGAGTTCTAGATTTTATTTAATTCTCATTCCTTAGTACCACAAATATAAACCTGTCATGAAAATCATTGCTTGACTCTCCAGTAAGGTGGAGAGTTTATAGTGAGGTGCCATGCAATGTCAGGAAAGTCTATGGTGCTCGAACTACAGGAATCCTTGAAGATTGGTGAGCTTTCTACCCAGAGCGGTGTACCGATCAAAACCATTCGTTACTATGCAGAGCTGGGTTTAGTCAAGGCTGTTGGTCGTACGGATGGACATTTCCGATTGTTCGATCGCTCCACCGTCAACCGACTCCTATTGATCAAGAGATTGCAATCTTTGGGACTGAGCCTCAAGGAGATCGATGTCTCCCTGTCTATCTATGACAGTGGCGATCTCCCTTGCCAAGACATTCAAGCTAAGTTGGAGCGACATGTGAGCGAGATTGATCGCCAAATTGCGGAGCTGAGCCTGCTGCGCCAAGAACTCATGGGCATTTTGCAAAGCTGGTCGGCCACCCCCGCACCCCAACCCGGAGAAATCTGTCCGAACTTGCATATTTAACAGAAAGGTAAACCATGAATACCGATGCCTTGAAGACCCCCAAAACATCCAACCGATACCTGCCGATCTTGGCTGTCTTTGCTACTGCTGCCCTGATTTCGACGGTTACAGCCTCAGGCATGAAAGGCTTCATGGGCTTTGCCCTATGCATTTTAGCTACCCTGAAACTGATGGATATCCGAGAATTTGCAGCCAGTTTTCGGAAATATGATCTCATTACTCAGCGATTGAGGTTCTACGGCATAATTTATCCCTGCTTGGAATTGGCGATCGGGCTAGGATTCCTGGCTGGCTCTGGGTTGCGAATTACTGGATGGGGTGCCCTATTGGTGGGAGTCAGTGGTGCAGCTTCCGTTTTGAAAGCCGTTTATATAGATCGCAAGTCCTTGCAGTGCGCCTGTTTGGGTGGTAATTCCCAAACTCCTTTGGGTCTAATCAGTCTGCTGGAAAACACGATGATGGTAGTTATGGGGGCGATGTTGATCTTCAACTATAGGGTGTGATTGTTGTTGCCAAATTTCACATTCATTTCACATTTTGCAGACAATATGGAATTAAGAAAGGCTTTAATTTACAGAGGAAATAATGACTAATAACTTGATGAAAACCACTGGATCGCTGTTTATCTTTCCCGGACTGCTAGCTCTGCTAGCCACTGGCTGTACCAACACTACAAAAGCTGCTAGTACATCACCATCCACCGTTGCTACCCAAGTGGCCCAACATGGTGGCCATGGAAACATGGAGAGCAGCCCAACGGGTGGCATGAACCACGGTAGCAGTCACAATATGGATCTAGGGCCCGCCGATGCTAGCCTGGATCTACGGTTTATCGATGGGATGACCCCGCACCACCAGGGAGCCTTGGTGATGGCCAAAGAAGTCCTGCAAAAATCCCAGCGCCCGGAACTGCGTAAATTCGCCAACCAGATTCTAGCCGATCAACAAAAAGAAATCAGCCAGATGCAAAAATGGCGGAAAACTTGGTATCCCAAAGCAGGCAGCAAATTAATGGGCTGGCACGCTGAGGGCAACCACATGATGCCCATGACCACCGCTCAGATTGCTGCGATGCGGATGGATCAGCCCTTAGGTAAAGCTGACCAGGAATTCGACCTGCGCTTCCTGGATGCCATGATCCCGCACCACGCAGGAGCGGTTCAAATGGCCAAGGAGCTACAACAAAAATCCAAGCGCCCTGAGATGCTCCAATTAGCCAAAACGATCATCACTTCCCAGCAATCTGAAATCGATAAAATGAAACAGTGGCGTAAAGCTTGGTACAAAAAATAAGTTAGATGATTTCTCGATCGCTGGGAACTACCCAAAGGTAGTGCCCATCCATAAATATGAAACATCTAGTGATATATCTTGGACTCCGTAACACCCGACGCTCACCCTATCGGTTAGAGCGCGGGGCTTCCCGCCTGTAAGCTAAATAAGGCTTTCTTCCCAAAATCATTGAATCGGTTTTGGCCTATCGGTTGCAGACTTAGAGTTTCAGCTAACATCATAATATCGGATGGTTATGGCTGATATCGTTGTAGGCATGAACATGAACAAATCCTGTGTGGCGATGGGGTGCTTGACAGTCCATCTGATCATTAGCATGAGATGGTATCGCGCATTCACCATGGTGTTCGGGCTGATGATGGTCGTGGTCGAGATCGTGGACATGCCAGAATTCAGCATGGATATGAGCGAATCGATCGGGCCGCAGCACCAACTGCACTATCAATAACCAAGCCAGCCCGATCGCCCCGCCCCAGAGAAAATTCTGCTGGGGCCAGACATGGCCCAACCAACCAGCCAACGGATAGGCTCCTGCCCACCAAAAATGACTCCAGGCAAAATGTGCTCCATACACCCGACCTTGCAGATGGCCCGGAGTCCGATCAGCAATCAAAGTCTGCATTGATAGATTAATTAAACTCTGCCCAAAACCAGCAAAAAACCATAGCAACATCAGAACCGATACCCCGGCATAGTTGGCTGGTAACAGAGCTACCGCGATCCCCAATCCCCCAATTAGCATCGTGGAAACCTTCGACCGAGATTGGGGCCAATTGCCGATCGTCCAGGCTCCCATGGTTGCCCCCAGCCCAAAGGCCATCATCACCCAGCCATACTGGCTGGCGGTTTGGCCGAGCTGTCCCTGGACATAGCTCACGGTGTTCACCAAAATCTGCGCACCGGAGATCGCCCCAACTAGCTGTAAACCTATGCCGTAGCGCAGCGGCGCATCGCTCCAAAGTAACACTGTCCCAGTTTTCAAATCTGGCCCAATCTGTCCCCAAGACTTGTCACCGGACTCCGGCGCTCGCAGGCTAATGGGGAGAGTGCCAATTAACAAGACCGCGATCAAGAAGCTGAGTCCATCTAGCCAAAAGATGGCTCTTGCACCAATGACTAGGGCTAGGGCACCGGCAATACCAGGGCCGAAAACTCCCAGAATTTGAGTTGTAGCACTGGCGAGGGCGATCGCCTGGGTTCGCTCTGCTTCACCAGTCACCAAAGGAATAGTGGCTTGATAGGTCGGCGTGAAAAAAGCATTGAAAATATTCAGACATAGAACCAGGACGTAAATCTGCCAGACAGCACTAACCAAGGGCAACATACATACCAGTATGAACCGTGCTAACTGAGTGGTAACCATCATCCATTTGCGATCGATGCGATCGGCCAGCACTCCAGCTAGTGGCGAGAATAATACAAAGGCCATCACCCGCAGCGTCAAAGCTCCAGCTAATACTAGCGGTGCCGAGTTACCCGCTAATTCCCAGGCTAGTAGGGCTAAACCTAGCCAAGAGAGAGCATCACCCAAGAGGCTAACAGATTGGGCAATATACAGCCGCCGAAAAATTGGGTTGTGGAGACCGATAAAAAAGGGCGAGATTTTCAATGGGAATTCCTTCAACAAAAGTAGCAACCAGCACCAACTAGCCTATGGTTTTTTTCGTGTAAAATACCAGGACATACAGAAACCCGGTACGCCCTATGCAGCCACCCCAAGAACCCAACCCCAAGATGTTGGATGCTATGAAGAACTTCTCTGAAACCTATGCCAAGAACACCGGCACCTACTTCTGTGCCGATCCCAGCGTTACGGCAGTGGTGATCAAGGGCTTGGCTCGGAACAAAGAAGAGTTAGGTGCGCCCCTCTGTCCTTGTCGCCACTACGAAGACAAGGAAGCGGAAGTCAAAGCTGCCTTCTGGAACTGTCCCTGTGTACCGATGCGCGAGCGCCAGGAGTGCCATTGTATGCTCTTCTTACGGATCGATCAAGATTTTGTGGGCGATCGCCAAGATATCACCATGGAAGAAATTCAGGCCGCAGTCTAGTGACGACGGAGCTGGCCGCAGCGATCGCTCTCTTCAACAGCGGCGAGTTCTACGCCTGCCATGATGCCCTGGAAGCTATGTGGGTAGAAGCTGCGGTAGACGAAAAGAAGTTCTACCAGGGGCTGCTGCAAATTGCAGTAGCCTTTTACCATTTGGGCAACAAGAATTTGCGGGGGGCCACAGTCCTGTTAGGGGAAGGACGTTTTCGGCTGATTCCCTACGAGCCAACCTATTGCCCCACAGGACAAGTCTTGGCAGCGGCAGTGGATGTTCAAAGACTTCGATCGGAAACTCGGGATTTTTTAGCTTTGCTGCAAGGGATACCGCCTGTCGCCGAGGCTAGTGCCAACGAAGAACCTGCCAGCATTGACCAACTCCTCACGGAGATCGCCACCGGCCAACGTCATTACCCAAAGATTCAATAAATTTCCTCCAATGACCATCACCGTCCCCCCAACCGAAATCAAAACCTATGACTGGACTTGGCAAGGCCAGAGCATTCGAACCACCTATGAAGTAGGCGGTAGCGGCCAGCCACTACTGCTGTTACCGGCCTTTAGTACAGTTAGCAGCCGCACCGAAGTGATGGAGGTCGCTCGCTTACTAGTCGATGAATATCAGACGATTGCCCTAGATTGGCCCGGCTTCGGTGACTCCGATCGAGCCAAGCTGAACTATGCCCCCGACCTTTACCAGCAATTTCTCCAAGACTTCCTGCGGGACTGTTGCCCTCAGCCAGTCATTTTACTGGCGGCTGGCCACAGTGCCGGCTATGCCCTCCAGGCAATCCAGCACCAGCCTAGCGCTTGTCAGCGCCTCATCCTCGTCGCCCCCACTTGGCGCGGCCCGCTGCCCACCATGCTCGATGGTCAGCGTCCATGGTTTCAACTACTCCAAAACCTAGTGCGCACACCGCTCCTCGGGCAGTTCCTGTACCAACTGAACACCACTAAAGGCTTTCTGCGCATGATGTACGGTCGCCATGTTTATGCTGACCCTGCCAACATCACGGCAGAGCTGATCGATCGCAAACAGCGCATCACCCAGCAGCCCGGTGCCCGCTTTGGCCCCGTCGCTTTTGTAACCGGGGGCTTGGATCCCGTAGTCGATCGAGCCAGCTGCCACCAACTCTTCCAAGGACTAAACTTGCCAATTCTAGTAATAATTGGAGCCGATAGCCCGCCTAAGTCTCTTGGTGAGATGCAAGCGATGGCCGCACTCCCTGGCGTGACTGGCCAAACCCTTCCCGGTACCCTAGGGATGTCTGAAGAATCGGCAGCCTTGGTTGCCACGGCCATTCACCAGTGGATCTAGGCAAATCCAACAATTTGTTAAATCTTAAGACGAAATATCTCTACCGTTCGGGCTTTGCTGAATAATTAGCTTTTATAAATCTTTGGGAGCAAAATACTTTGTTGCACCACGTTTTCCTGGCAGCTATTCCCCACACGGAGCCTTGGGGCTTTGGTACGGCACTAGTGATGGTCATTTCCAATCTAGTCGCTGTGGCGATCGGTCGTTTTGCCATTAAAAATCCTGGTGGCGGCCCCGGCCGATCCCTAGGTAAACCAGACCTCTTCCGCAACTTCAATTTGCCCGAACTGCTCGCGACCCTGAGCTTTGGCCATATTCTAGGCGTTGGTTTTGTTCTCGGTCTCACCAATGCTGGTGTGATCTAAACTACATTGTTAATCTTAATTTTTTTTAGGTAATAAATCATGTTCAGCTCCATCCTATTAGCTACCACTTCCATGAGCCAAGCTTGGTCGCCCACTGTGGCGATCGTGATGGTGGTTGCCAATGTATTAGGCGTTCTAGCCTCTACCACCGTTAAGCACAAAGCTGGCCCACAGTTACCCGGTGGGATCAGCGTTGCCCAACTGGTCGGCGGTACTTGCTTCGGCCATATTTTAGGAGCCGGCGCGATCCTCGGTCTCACCAGTCAGGGTGTGATCTAGAGTCTGACAAGAAAAACCGCCCTCCGGATGGAGGGCGGTTTTTTTTAGATAAATTGAAAACTTAACGGCTCATCAGGCCGGGGTTAGTTTTGATGGAAGATTCAAAAGGATTCGGCAAATCCTGTGTGCTGACCGGAACTCCTGCCTGACGGCGCATACCATCGCGGTACAGGCGCTCCATCATTTGGGAGTCTTTGTTGTACTCACCTTCAGGGCTGGGAATGTTCAGTAACAGTTGGGATTGACGCCAGGTGGTGCTGTTGTAAAAAATATCGCCGGAGTTGGCAGAGAAGGCTGCGCCCATTTGATCGGAAAAGGTTTCAGCCTGAGCTGGAGTAGCCACAGTCAAAGCGATCGCGCCTACCAGCAAACCCGCTAGTTTCATTTTCATAAGTAAAGTTCCTCAAGTCTCGGTATTATCTAGTTTCTTGATGCTGCCGATCGAATCAGGAAGAATCTGGGAAGTCCTACCGAATGTAGTAGGATGGGAACCGCTGTTTGGACTAACCGGAATCCCCATGAACCCATCTTTCTTGCCTGGTACACCCTGGCCTGCTACTGAACTGGATAAACCAGCAGTGCGCGACTATTTGTTGACCTTGCTTTGTCAGCTCGCCTATCAAGAAGGGGACTTTGTCCTGTCCTCCGGCCAACGCAGCAGCTACTACATTAATTGTAAACCAGTTACCCTTCATCCCTATGGGGCGCTGGTCACAGGTCGTCTACTTTTGCCGTTGTTAGCAGCCGGCACCCAGGGGGTCGCCGGTTTGACCTTAGGGGCAGACCCGATCGTGGCCTCCGTTGCAGTGGTATCGGCCTACGAGCGGCAGCCAGTAATTGCCCTGATTGTCCGGAAGGAAACCAAGGGTCATGGCACCCAAGCCTACATTGAAGGGCCCGTGGTACCCGGAGCGACTATTGCCGTGCTGGAAGATGTGGTGACCACCGGTCAATCGGCCCTGACGGCAGTGCAGCGGCTGCGGGATGCCGGCTATGTGGTGAATCAAATTATCTCGGTCGTCGATCGGCAACAGGGTGGTGCGGAGTTATATGCCAAGGAAGGATTGGATTTTACTGCTATTTTCAACATCAGCGACCTGCAAACCAAGTACCGAGAACTGCAAAAATGAACAGTAATTGGGACAATTTTCTCAAAAATCTAGGCGAATGGCAGGGTTCCTTTACCAGTATTTCTCCAGCGGGCGAAGTTTTGGAATCCACTCCTTCGATTTTGAATCTAGATGGCTTGGAAGACAATAAATTGGTGCGCTTTCGGGTGCGGCGCTACGCTGAGGGCAGCCCAGAGCCGACTACAGACTATGTGCAGGAATATCGCACCATGGGTCGGCAGAATATTTTCTTCGATACGGGTGCTTTTTCCAAGGGCACCATCCAAGTCTCTCCTGTCACGGAATTTGGTGCGGAATATGGATTTGTGGCCACAGACCGCCGCCTGCGTTTTGTGCAGCTGTTTGATGTGAATGGCAGCTTCGCTAAATTGGTGCTGATTCGAGAGTTTCGCAGCGGCAGTACTGCTACCCCCAGACCGGCCTTAACTATTGCTCAACTGCTAGGTAAATGGGTCGGCGAAGCCGTGACGGCCTATGCGGATCTGCGTAACCCAGAGACTTCCAGCACGGCCTTGGAAATCCGCCAATTGGATCAAGATCGCATCGAGCAACAATTGCAATTTGGAGATCGGAATATTTCTTCGATCGGGCGCATCCAAGATAACAAGCTGTATTTCGATGGTGGCCCGCAGCCCCGTGAGATCCTCTTGCTGCCAGATGGCGGTTCTAGCAACATTCCTCAGCAAGTCAAGCCCCGGGAGCCAGTAATGGTAGAAGCCGGCTGGCTGGTGAATGACAATGAGCGCCAGCGACTGATCCGCACTTATAGCGACAAAGGGGAGTGGGTTAGCTCCACCCACGTCATTGAGCGACGAGTTTCTTGATTGATCAAGCAAACCAGTAGGATGGGCCTACTTTCGGTTGATCAGATGTCTCTGGCAGCGCACAACCGGTGGTCGCTCCCATGAATACCACTGGCTGTTCTTCACTACTCATGGTCTGCCAGTCCCCACGGGCCTTTGGTAAAACTAACATCAACATGCCATCCCGAAAGTCTGCTTTAGCCGTGGTGGGGTCGATTGGCCAGGGCAGCGGAATCACCCGCTGAAATTTGCCATAGTGCAGTTCCGATTGATAGACACCGTTGGTTTGGGAATGGGGTTCTCCATGGCGCTCTCCGGCAATTTCTACCATATCTGAGGCGAGGCTAATTTCTAGATATTCGTTGGCCATACCGGGTAGCTCTACCCGCAAAATTAGGGTGCGGGCGGTTTCATGGAGTTCGATTGGTGGTACCCATTCCGCCGTAGCCGACTCCGAAAAGCCTTGAATTAAGGGTTCCGCTGCCACGGCTTCGGCGACGTGTTCTGCGGTGGAACGATAGAAATTTGGGGTGTGACGTGTTGCGGTCATGATGGTGGCCTTTACTCATGAAACAATTGTGAGTCCAGCTTCCTGCCATGGAACTCGACCCTACAGTTACCCTAGGCAAAAATATTGAAGAAAATATGAAGATTGACCTTGCTCGGAAAAAGTTGGCCCTATTCAATTTCGCTCATGACGTTCTCAGAAGTATTCCACTAGCAAATCGATAACTATTCTTCAAAACCCTTGGGGATAGAAGCAATAAGTTTGCGTGTATATTCCTTTTCAGGATTGGTATAGATATTTTCTGCTTCCCCGATTTCTTCGATTTTGCCGCGATTCATCACCATGATGCGATCGCTCATAAACTTCACTACGCTCAGATCATGAGAAATAAAGATATAGGTGAGATTGAATTCTCCTTGCAACTCCTTGAGCAAATTTAGCACCTGGGCCTGCACCGATACATCTAAGGCCGACACCGCCTCATCACAGATGATAAAGCGCGGATTGAGAGCCAGGGCGCGGGCAATGCAGATGCGTTGCCGCTGACCACCTGAAAATTCGTGGGGGTAGCGATTCATCACACTGGGATTGAGCCCGACCCGCTCGAACAGATAAGCTGCTCGATCGCTGTGCTCTTTCTTCTTGAATAGTTTTTGGTGCAGGCGGAGTGGCTCCATCACCGCATCTCCCACTGCCAAACGGGGATTGAGGGAGGCCATGGGGTTTTGGAATACAATCTGCATTTCCCGGCGCAGCTTTTGCAGGGCATTGCTTTTCAGTTCCAGCACGTTTTGATTTTCAAATAGAATTACCCCATCATCAATGTAGCTGGGGTCGATCAGGCGGAGCAGCGTTTTGGACAAGGTACTTTTGCCACAGCCAGATTCACCCACCAAGCCCAATGTTTCGCCCACGGCAACCTCAAAACTTACATTATTCACGGCCCAGTTGTATTGCAGCGTAGAGCCGAGAAAGCGCTTGGTGGGGAAGCCTACCCGCAGATTGGCCACCGATAGGAGTGGCGGTCGTTTTTTATCTACAGTACTCACCAAGCTCCGATCGAGTTCGCGATTTACTTCCCGATCGTCGATCCAAGCATTGCCACTCGGGGATTTGATAGCGGCTCCCCCGATCGAGCGGCTGACCACGCCCATAAAGTCTTCTACGGTGGGTAGGTAGCGAGTCTGGCAATCCAAGCGGGGCCGACAGGCTAGTAATCCTTTGGTATATACATGTTCCGGTTCTTGAAAGAGCTGGCGAGTGGGCTGTAGTTCTACAATCTTCCCTTGATACATGACTGCCACCCGATCGGCCACGCTAGAAACCACGGCCAAATCGTGGGAGACAAAGATCATAGACATTTCGCGATTGCTTTGGAGCTGACGCAGGAGCGTGAGGATCTCTGCCTGGACCGTCACATCCAAAGCTGTGGTAGGTTCGTCGGCAATCAGCAAGACCGGATCGCAGCTAATGGCCATGGCGATCGATACTCGCTGGAGCTGTCCGCCGGAAAGCTGGTGTGGGTAACGATCTAGGTAGTCACTATGAAACTGGCCGATGAATTGTGCGATGGCTGCTGGACTAGAATCAGCTAGTTCTTTCTGGATGTATTGCTGGCTGAGTTCTTCGTCGCTGGGAATGAGCTGAACTTCTTGCAAGCGAGCGACTACCTCGGCCTTGGCGGCAGCGGCGGCCATCGGGTGATGTTGGAGAATTGCCTCGGTCAGCTGGAAGCCGATCGTGAATACGGGATTGAGGGCACTCATGGGTTCTTGAAACACCAAACCAATTTGGCTGCCGCGGTAAGATTGGAGGATGTGCTCCGGTAATCCCCGCAGATTGGTGGTCTGGCCCCATTTGCCGTGGCGATCAGTACCGCTAAACATTATTTCGCCGCCGACCTTGGTAGTTTTAGGCAGCAGACCCATGATGGCCAGAGCCGTAACGGACTTGCCGGAGCCGGATTCACCCACGATTCCTAGGGTTTCTCCCCGTCCCAGACTAAAACTAATCCCTCTGACGGCGGGCATCGGCCGATCGCCCACAATAAATTCCACCAGTAAGCTGCGGACTTCTAAGACTTTGGGGCGATCGATGTTGTTGGCCATGGTGGAAAGGGAGTTTTGGGGCCATTGTAGCAAATTGAGATCGTCCATTGCCGGATCTAGTGGAGTCACCACGACCGACGAAAGGATTTACAATGAGCGATGTGTAGATTTAATCGGAGCAACAAATGCAAGTTGATATTGGTATCAAAGATAGCGATCGTCAAGAAATCGCTGATGGCTTATCGAAGCTATTAGCCGATACCTACAGTCTTTATTTGAAGACTCATTATTTCCATTGGAACGTTACTGGCCCGATGTTTCAAACGCTCCATTTGATGTTTGAAACCCAGTATACAGAACTGGCTTTAGCGGTAGATCTGATTGCGGAGCGCATCCGGGCTTTAGGCTACCCGGCCCCCGGCAGCTACAGTGCTTATGCCCAGCTGAGTTCGATTCCAGAGACCACGGCAGTGCCGAAGGCTACGGAGATGATTGAGCTGCTAGTGGCAGGTCAAGAGGCGGTTTGTCGGACTGCTCGATCGATCTACGCTGCTGCCGCCAAAGCCCAAGATGAACCAACGGCAGATCTGCTGACCCAGCGGTTGCAACTCCATGAAAAAACGGCTTGGATGCTGCGCAGTTTGTTGGATAATTGAGGCTCCTTTAGTAATCGATGGGAGCTGCTCTCTCGGGTACTCCCTTTTTTTCTGGTTAGCTCCAAACTTGAGAGGTAGCGCGATGGTTGCATTATTACCTTTGGATGCGCGACTGCGTCCGTTGTTAGCAAAAGTGGGAATTGGCAGTTGGCAAATGCTGAGCGATCGATCGAATATCGGTCTGAAACGGATCCGCCAGATGCGTCGTGGCAACTGGGATAGCTTCAGGATAGAAGATTTGCGACGGCTGGCTGGGATCCTGGAGATTTCCCTAGTAGATCTATTGTCCGCATTGTCAGGCTCCATGGGTGAGACTGCAGCTGACCTGGAAAGGGCTTGGCAGTTGGCAGCTTTTCAGCAGTTGGAATCTTTTCTGACCTACTGGCCCGTGGCAGCTGACCGAGTAGAGCGGGTTGGTGACTTGGCGGCGGCGCAGCTCCTGCCCTTGGTGAAACCGATCGATCGACTGTTGGCCAGTTGGCAAATTGAGCCGATCGGTCGGGTTGGCGAGGTGCTAGCTTTCGATCCTCAGCAGCATCAGGCTATGGAAGGAATCATTGGAGCCGGTGCTTTAGTGCGGATTCGCTATCCCGGTTATCGACAAGCGGATCGGCTACTCCGTCGGGCCCAGGTGGAGCTAAACTTGTAGCATTAGCTACGATCTTGCTGGAGAATCATGAATAAATCGACGCAATTGTTGCTGCCCATGGGGTTTGCTATCTCTAGTCTTCTCCTATCTGTTCCGGCTCTGGCTGCCACTCCAGGGATTGATTCACTCAAGGAGAATACCGTTCGATCGTTCCTCCAAAAAGCCAACGATCCAAAAACACTTCCCCACAAAAATTTGTTAAACCTCAATGAAGCTGACGGTTGCAATCTCAATGGAATCTTTCCGAAGGTCTTGAAAGCCGGAGATCTTCAGATAGTACCGATCGAAGGTTCTAATCAATTTGGTAGCTACTGCAATGCCATTGAAGGTAAGACCAAGCGATATAAATGTTCTAATGGTGTTTATTGCCAAACTACTGCCGCCTAGGATGTTATGACCCGGTGGTAGCAGGTATGAAATCTTCATGTCTATCGATGGCAAGGCTACGATCGGCCGAAAACTTCCTTTGTCCAGCTACCATGGAGTCCATAGGGTAAATGGTGGGGCAAGTGGAGTTTGGCGACTACGGTCAAATCCCGAGCCTCTAAGATCACCACATCCGTGGTATTCCGATCGCCCTCATATACCAAAGTCACTACCCAGCCATCATCCTCCGCTGTGGCATCCGGTTTGGAAATAAACAAAGGCTCGCTGACATAGCCACTAGGCGCGGCAGACCAAGTGATACTAGTATTATTCTGCAAATCCACCTTGCTAATTTCTTGCAACGGCGCATTGCCGCTCTGAGCAGCCGCCGTTCCCATATAGAGATAGTTGTAATCTTGGCCCACACGAGCTGGATTGATGCTGGGGAATTCACAACAGCGATCAAACACCAGCTTGGTCTGCACCTGACCCGTCCCAAAATTCAGATCGAAGCGCCAGAGCAGACCCGGATCTAAGCGATCGAAATTGGTCTCCCGGAAATCCTTGTCCGGCTCCACCTCCGGGAAACTGGCGTAGCAGATGGAATCGATCGATAGTCCATGTTCCGTCTCAAAGGCATTGGCATGGTGGAATACGAAGCCCGACTTGGTTTCAAATACCCGTACCGCCTCACCGCTCTCAGGATTGCGGGGCATGACGATCACCTTCGTTGGTTGGTCGGCATTGAACTTAATACATTCTCCAGGTCCCTTATGACCGAAGAGGAAAGGCAAAGGGTTGAAGCCCACCGGATTCTGGAAGAAAATGCAGTAGTTGGGTGTAATCGCAAAATCGTGAATAAAGGCAAATCCTGGCACCACATGGTTATAGGTGGTTTTTAACTGACCAGATTGATCGAATTCATAGATCTGAATCCCTGTGGAAAGGCCAGTCTTGAGACCAAAGTTCACCAGCGTCCCATTCGGATCGATCCTCGGATGGGCAGAAAAAGCCGCGCCTGGTGTCAACACTCCATCCAAATAATCCAGCCCCACCGTCTCCAATGTCTCTGGCAGCAACCGATGCGGTTCTGCCGCCTCCCAGAGAGCTAATAACTTACCGCCCCAATAAATGACGTTGGTATTCGCAATATTCTTCAGGCGCAGATCGAAAGCATTAGCCAGCCAGCCACCAGCCTTGGCCGTCCCGAATACCCCACGATATAGAAACTTATTTGCGGCCTGTTCGGCCACATAGCCTGCCGTCTGTACGTAGCGGTTACGGAAAAAAGCTTGGCCGTTTTGGAAGCCGATCGAACAGATCATCCCATCTCCATCAAAAGGATGGCGCACGGAGACTCCATCCACATCTAGCATGGCTGGAATATTCCGAAATAGAGTTCCATGCAAAGCTGGCGGAATCTCGCCGGAAATATTCTCTACTTGGTAGGCGTATTCTGCTTTCTGCGATCGATAACCGCCACTCCAGCCGGCTGGTTCGTGATTGAGCTGTTCTTTTTCGAGGTTTAACATCTTGATTTTTTAGTAATGAAATGGTTCAAAAGGGCTGGCTAATAGCTATCTTTATTCTTCTCCGCCCGAGCCAACTCTGGTACCAAATCTGGAATCGATTGGCCACCAGTCAAAGAATTGTGGGGACGCTCCAGTATAGAACCAGGCGGAATAGCCCGCATCGTTTCTCCACTCACCTGCGGATCGCCCTCGGGCAACCAGCGCAAAAACAGCAGCGGCACCATCCCACCCAAATTCGTAATTGTTACCAACAGCCAGAGATTGTCGAAGTTGTGCTCCGTAATCCCCAACTGATGAGTCAGCAGTGCTCCGCCTTCTTGGGAAACCAAACTTGCTAGATTGAACACCGACATTAACAATGCAAATAATGTCGCCTCGATTCCCGGCGGACAGAGCCGCGCCGCCAATACCAGCACTGGCATAAAAGTAATCTGACCCATTACCGTCAAGATCACACTATCGCCCAAACTGAACCAGCGATCGTCAATGCCCAGCGATCGATTCGTGTGAGTCACCAACAGCAACGTAGTCAGACCCAACAGCGAAGAAATTACCGTCGTCCACCCAAAGATTTTCCGAAAAGGCACTGCCTTCAGATAGCGCTGAAAAACCCAGATGCCAATCAGCGCAGCCAAACTACTCACTAAGCGAATCCGCCCCAAAAACTCCGGCGGAAAACCCAGCTCGTTAGTCGCAAAATAAAAGAACGAAGATTCCCCTGTAGGCGTGCATTGCCATAAAAACAAAAATAACAGCGGCAACCAGATCGTCTGCTCGCGCAGGGCCTCCCAGACTTGGCCAATTTGCTCGCGAGCCTGACCCACCTTAGAAGATTTGCGGTCGATCGGCTGCTCGTCGATCCAAAAAGCCACTGCCGACACCAGCAGCGGGAAACCAGCTGTCACCGCAAACACCGTCTGGGGACTGAACTTACTCAGTAATAAACCACTGGCATAGGCCGTCAACAGGCCACCCATCGCCGAGGCCCCCCAGCAGAGAGACTGCAAAGATCCCGAACTGCTCAGAGATTCCCCCCTGGCCCGCTCCACCACCAAAGAATCCACCAACACATCGCTAAAAGCCACAGATAGAGAGGTGGTAGCGATCGCCAAAGTGGCCGCCCCAGGACTGTGCACAACCGTAGCCATGGCAATCCAAGCTCCAGCGCCCAGCAAGCCCGAAAGGATTAGATAGGGGCGGCGACGGTAACCAAAGATCGGTAGACCATCGGAAATAAAGCCAAATAATGGTTTCACTACCCAAGGCAGCGCCGCGATGCCCATCAGTGCAGCAACCTGGGCCGGAGAAAGACCTAACTCATCCTTCAAGAAAAAGCTAACCGCCAACTTGGCCAGACCTAAAACGCCCTGGACTGTGTAGACCGTTAGAATAGCAATGAGTTCGAAAGTAGGTTCTTGTCCAAAGAGCAGCTTGCGCCAGATAGATTTGTGGGAGATGAGTTCGGCAGATGCGCTTAGCTCCAAATTGCTAGCAACTTGCTCTGTTCGCGAAGCGTCTCCTGTGGAGACACTGTCAGAGTTAGATATGAGCATTATGAATTTTTATTACGCTGTTTAAAATATTTTGGCACTATTCGACAGATAAAGGTAGCTTACCCAGCCGGACAAAAAATTCGATCGACAGTAATTTCGATTAAAAATGTGGGCATTGTGTGGAGATAGAGGAACTATCTTGAGCATCTATGACCCAATCTTCATCGCCCAAACGCGCTCTCATTGTCCGTAACGACTTCTCCCCCTTTGGCAACAAGCTGATCCAGTCTGGATATGTCAATGCCGATCAGATGAAGCAGGCACTGGTAGAAAGCCGCAATGCCAACAAGCCCCTGATGGAAGTCTTGGTGGAGCTGACTGGTAAAGATTTGCCAGTGGAACTGCGCGAGCAGTACCGCAAACAGCAGTTATTCGAACTCAAGGTGCTCTATGGACTGCCCAGCCTGGATGTAACTAGTAACAATATCAACAAGGCTACGGTGCGCAGCCTGATTGCCAATTACATTTCTGTAGATAGCTGCCGCCAACTGAAGATCTTGCCGATCGAGTTAGGCGATGGGGTGCTATCGATCGCCATGGTCAACCCTGCGGACCTAGAAGTTTGCAACGACCTCGACAAAATTTTGCGCCAGCACAACATTGCTTGGAAAGCACGGGTCATTCCTCTAGAAGACTATAAGCAACTCCTGGATACCTATCTAGACGAAAAGATGCAGCGGGACGAGGCTAGTGCCTCCGAGAAGCGGCTGGATGTTAAAGATGTTTTGGCAGATATTGAAAACGGCGATCTGCACACCTTAGGCGAAGAGATCGATGATGAGATCGATGTAGAAGGAGCCGAAGCTGCTCCAGTGGTCAAACTCGTCAACCAAATTTTGGCTAAGGCTCTCACGGAGAAGGTTTCCGATATTCACATCGAACCCCAGGAAGAGGGCTTACGAGTCCGCTTCCGGAAGGATGGGGTACTGCGGATGGCTTTCCCCATGATGCCCAAGCATATTACCCCGGCCATTATTTCCCGCTTCAAGATCATTGCGGAGCTGGATATTGCCGAAAGACGTAAACCCCAAGACGGGAGAATCCGTCGTACCTATGAAGGTCGGAAAGTAGACTTCCGGATGAGCACCATTCCCAGCCGCTACGGCGAAAAGGTCTGTATGCGGATTCTGGATAACTCCTCTACCCAATTAGGTCTGGATAAGCTGATCAGCGATCCGACCACCCTGGAAACTGTGCGGAGCATGGGAGCTAAACCCTTTGGTCTAATTCTGGTCACTGGACCAACTGGTTCCGGTAAATCCACCAGTCTTTACTCCCTCTTGGCCGAGCGGAACGATCCAGCTGTCAACATCAGTACGGCCGAAGACCCGATCGAATATGCCCTTCCTGGTATCAACCAAGTCCAAGTAATTCGCGATAAGGGTGTAGACTTTCCCATGATTCTGCGGGCCTTCATGCGGCAGGATCCAGACATCATTCTGGTCGGTGAGACCCGCGATATTGAAACGGCCAAAACTTCCATGGAAGCAGCCCTCACCGGTCACTTGGTAATGACTACCCTCCATACCAACGATGCTGCTGGGGCGATCGCCCGTCTGGATGAAATGGGAGTGGAACCCTTCATGGTTTCTGCCGCTCTGATTGGGGTCGTCGCCCAGCGCTTGGTTCGCCGAGTTTGTGTGGAATGCCGAATTCCCTACCACCCCAGCCGCGAAGAGCTGGCCCGCTTTGGTATGACAGCTTCTAGTGATGGGATTTTCACTATCTATCGCGCCAAGTGTGTCGATGGCGAAGCTATGGATGCTGCTCGTCAAGAAGGTGGCCTCTGCCGCACTTGTGGTGGTGTTGGCTACAAGGGTCGGGTCGGTGTCTATGAAGTAATGCAGGTCACGGAGCAACTGGCTTCGCTAATTAACCGGCGGGCCTCCACTGCCTTGATCAAAGAGACTGCCGTGCAGGAAGGAATGAAAACTCTGTTGGCCTATAGTTTGCAACTGGTGCAGGAAGGGCATACTACCTTAGAGGAGGTGGAACGGGTCACCTTCACCGACTCGGGACTGGAAGCAGAGCTGAAAGCCAAACGCAAGACAGCACTTACTTGTAGCTGTTGCGCTGCCGACCTAAAACAAGAATGGATAGATTGTCCTTACTGCATGACCCCCCGCTTTGAAAGCTAATTTAAATTCGATCTGAACAGGAAAACTACTATGTCGGAACTATTAATTGAAGATTTGATGGAGCAGTTGGTCGAGCTGGGTGGCTCGGACATGCACATTCAAGCTGGATCGCCGATCTATTTTCGGGTCAGCGGCAAATTGGCTCCGATCGGCGACGATGTCATGTCTGCCCAAGACACTCAAAAGCTGATCTTCAGTATGCTCAATAACACCCAGCGCAAAGAGCTGGAGCAGAACTGGGAGCTGGATTGTTCCTATGGAGTGAAAGGGCTGGCTCGCTTCCGGGTCAATGTCTACAAGGAGCGGGGCTGCTGGGCCGCCTGTTTGCGGGCACTGTCTTCTAAGATTCCCAACTTCGAGCAGTTAGGTTTGCCTGATGTGGTGCGCGATATTACCAAGCGTCCCCGTGGTTTGGTATTGATTACTGGCCCTACCGGCTCCGGGAAAACCACCACCATGGCAGCCATGGTTGATCTGATCAACCGGACTAGAGCCGAGCATATTTTGACGATCGAGGATCCGATCGAGTACGTATTCCCCAATGTTAAAAGTCTGATTCACCAACGCCAGCGGGGCGAAGATACCAGGAGCTTTTCCAATGCCCTGCGGGCGGCCCTGCGGGAAGACCCCGATGTGATTCTGGTGGGGGAAATGCGGGACTTGGAAACCATTAGTTTGGCCATTACTGCTGCCGAAACCGGTCACTTGGTATTTGGTACCTTGCATACCAGCTCCGCTGCCCAAACGGTCGATCGGATGCTGGACGTGTTTCCGCCAGAGCAACAGCCCCAAATTCGGGCACAGCTTTCCAATTCTCTGATTGGGGTCTTCAGCCAATGTTTGGCCCAAAAGAAAAGCCCCAAGCCCGGCGAGTTTGGTCGGATGCTAGTGCAGGAAATTATGATTGTCACCCCGGCGATCGCCAACCTGATTAGAGAAGGCAAGACCGCCCAGATGTACGGCACCATCCAAACTGGAGCCAAGCTAGGGATGCAGACTTTGGAAATGATGCTGGCCAAGTATGTCAAAAATGGCACCCTCAGCTTCGAGATGGCTATGTCTAAGGCTGCTAAGCCAGACGAACTAGAAAGATTGGTGGGAGCCAATCCTAATATGGCTAACAGCCGTAATTAATACCCTGTCTACTACTACACCGTAATTGGAATCATGCCTACTTTTATCGCCGAAGTCCGTGACAACCAAGGCAACACTCGTCAAGAAAAAGTGTCTGCCCAAACCGTCCAAATCGCTCGCAAGCGACTCAAGAAAAAATATACGTTTGTCCAAAGCATCCGCCAGGAAAAGGGCTTTGACATTAAGAAAATTGATATTCAGTCGATCGAAGCGGCCATGAGTCCAGTCAGTGTAAAGGACAAGGCGGTCTTTTCACGGCAATTCGCGGCCATGGTCAATGCGGGTGTAGCAATGGTGCGCTGCCTAAGCATTCTTGGCGAGCAGTGCTCTAATCCCCGCTTGAAAAAAGCTCTGGGCGCGATTAGCTTGGAAGTACAGCAGGGGATGAACCTCTCCGATGCCATGCGTCGTCAACCAGAATGCTTTGACAACTTGTACGTGAGTATGATCCAAGCTGGTGAAGTGGGTGGGGTACTAGACGAAGTACTCAACCGTCTGGCTAAGGTATTAGAAGACATGGCCAGATTGCAAAACCAAATCAAAGGGGCCATGGCCTACCCGATCGCTGTGGGCATCTTGGCCGTAATCGTGTTTCTGGGCATGACCATTTTCCTCATTCCGATTTTCGCCAATATCTTTAAGGGCTTGGGGGGAGAGTTGCCGGAACTAACCCAGTTTATGTTGGGTATCAGTGAAGTCCTCACTAGCTGGCGCGGGTTTTTGATCCCAATCCCCGTTATTGTTGCTGTCGTTGCCTATAAATATTACTACAAAACGCCTGTGGGCCGAGTCACCATGGATCGCATTTTCCTGAAAATGCCGATTGTTGGTGATCTGAATGAAAAAAATGCCGTTGCTCGTTTCTGCCGAATTTTTGGCACCTTGACTCGCTCTGGGGTACCAATCTTGTCTTCCCTAGATATTGTGCGTGATACGGCTGGTAACCAAGTAATTGCCAATGCGATCGAAAAGTCTAAACAAGAAGTGCAACAAGGTGGCATGTTGAGCTTGGCCCTCCAACGGGAGCGGGTGTTCCCACCTCTGGCCATTCAGATGATCAGTATCGGCGAAGAAACCGGTGAAATCGATTCGATGATGATGAAGGTTGCCGATTTCTATGAAGACGAAGTGGAGCAGGCCGTGAAGGCTCTGACCAGCGTGCTGGAGCCGATCATGATGGTATTCTTGGCTGGGATGGTAGCCATCATTCTGCTTTCCATGTACTTACCGATGTTCAAGATCTTCGACAAACTGGGTTAATGACGAGTACCCGAGACATCTATGAAGCGCTGCTGAGTGAATATAGCAATCACGAGGCGGCGCTCTCGCTACTACAGCAGTACCGACCCTATGTGGAAATGGTACCCAGTATCCGCCGTTCTCAAGAAAGCATTATTACGCTGCCGTTGCCGGTGGTGAAGTTGCGGTCTAGAGAACGGGGGGTTTCTTTGGTGCAATTACCCTGCGATCTGGCCTACCTGATGTGCGATCCGGAGTGGAAAATTAAAATGGGTGGGGAGATCATTGTGCTAGTGCAGCGGCCCGGAGAACATTTCTCTGACCTGTTGGGACGCTGGCGACAGACTCAGGTGCTGCTGGATGGCGACTATGAATGGACGATGCCCAATTTCTACCGCCAGCTGATCACCGAAGGTGGCGATCGACTCTACCCCTTGTTTGTGTTGCCGCCCCATGGTGACGAACGAGTGGCCCGAGGCTTGACTGGTGCCCATCTACCACATGTGATTGCTAAGTTGACGGTCGAGCCAGAGCAAATCCCTCTATGCCAAGATTCTCAGGAAAAGCTAGGTTGAAAAGTCAAGGTTTACCAACTAAAAGACATGGGATCGACGTTTTTGGTTAGAATCGTTTAACCAATTAAATTGCTAATGTCCCTTGCTCGCCTAATTAGTGCCGTTGTGGCCATTGTTGTTGCTCTCGGAATGTTGTTTCTGGGTAGCTGGTACTTTACCCTTGGCATCTGTCTGGCGGTTTTTTTGGGGCAACAAGAACTCTTCCAACTCGTTGCTGCCAAGGGGATTCGGCCTGCGGTCAAAACCACCTTGCTCTGTAGTCAAATCTTGGTATTGGCGGGAGCGGTGTTTCCGGCAATGGCCGATGCGATGTTTCCGTTGGCTGCGATCGCCATTTGTTTCTATTTACTATTTTCGCCAGTAATGGTCTCGATTGCCGATCTAGCTGCTTCGGTGTTTGGTCTGTTCTACGGCGGCTACTTACCAACCTATTGGGTGAGGTTGCGGGTAGCTGGCGAATTGCCATTGGTAGGCTACTTGCCAACTTCCTGGCAAGCATTTCAGCATTTGCCTCCGGCTTTGACCTATACTTTGCTCGCTTTTATGTGTATTTGGGCAGCGGATATCGGGGCCTACGTGTTTGGTAAAACCATTGGCCGCACTAAGCTCTCTGCAATTAGTCCCAAAAAAACCGTGGAAGGAGCAATCTGTGGCTTACTCGGCAGTATGGCCATTGGTCTAGGTGGTGCAGTCTGTCTCCATTGGCCGCACTGGCTGGCCCTCGGATTGCTGTGGGGTTTGATGATCGGCATCAGTAGCTTGGTCGGCGATCTGACCGAGTCTTTGATGAAGCGGGATGCTGGTGTCAAGGATTCCGGCGAAATGATCCCCGGCCATGGGGGCATTCTCGATCGCACTGATAGCTATATCTTCACCGCGCCCCTGGTCTATTACTTTATTCATCTGCTCCTGCCCTTTGCGGCAGGTAGCATCTAGACAGCGGCTCCGAAGCAGGCCAAAGTAGCCCGATTGCCACTGAGCTTAGCAATATCGGCAGCGATCAATCCGCCTTGGTTTTTGATTTGGGGATCAGCTCCGGCTTGGAGCAGAATTTTGACTATTTCTACCCGCCGCTGGTTGGCCGCCCACATGAGGGCCGTGGCACCAGTTTTGTCTTGGTAGTTGAGATCTACTTTGGCTGTGACTAGGTGACGAACTAGGTCAGCGTTATCACGTTTGACGGCCACCATCAGCAAGGATTGTTCTTGATAGACGAGTACGTTTGGGTTAACTCCAGCGGTCAAGAGTAGCTCGGCTACTTCGTAATGCTTGGCGAGTCCAGCGACGGCGATCGATTTTTCGCCCTGTTGGTGGCGCTGGAGATCGATCAGCGGCAGCAGTTTTTCCACGACGGTGGGATGTCCGTGGAGAGCGGCCAAGAGTAGTGGCGTATCGCCTAGCTCGTTAGGATGATTGGGATCGGTACCTTGCAGTGCGGCCACTGCTGCAGCATGACCCTCGATCGCGGCTAAATGTAAGGCATTGTCGCCCTCTTGGGTCAGGCAGTTGGGATCGGCTCCAGCGGCTAGTAATTGCTGGATAATCCGATCGTGACCGGCGGCGGCGGCGGCTAGCAGTGGGGTCCAGCCTTCTTGGTTGGCCAGATCGGTTTTGGCCCCGGCCTGGAGTAAGGGCTCGATCGCCTGATCGTAGCCCAGCTCCGCTGCTCGCAATAGGAGACTGTTGCCTTCGGCATCTTGGGCATCCACTGGAGCGCCACCGTCAATTAGGGCTTGGATCAATCCCACATCTCCCGGTGCCGGCACTAGGAGTAGGGGCGCACCGCTCACATCGGCTCCGGCCGAGAGGAGTTGGCGGACGATCGCTGGTTGATTTTTGATGATGGCAATATTTAGGGGCGTGTCGCCATCTCGATCGATCGCATTAACTTCTGCCCCTGCCCTTAATAGTAAGGTGACTGTCTCTGGGGAACCAGCTAGGGTAGCAGCCATCAAGGCCGTACTGCCATCTGCGTTGGTCGTCTTGGTATTAGCTCCAGCGACTAGCAATCTTTGCACAATGCTTACATGGCCAGCGGAGGCCGCCAGCATCAGCGGTGTAACGGCAAATTTTCCACCGGCTTGGTTGGGATCGGCTCCCTGCTGGAGCAATAACTCCACTATTTCCTGAAATCCCTGCTTGGCCGCAAACATCAGAGCCGTATTGCCACTTAGATCGGCTCGATCAACGAGGGTATTATCGCTCTCCAGGATCTGCCGCACTCGTTCTATTTGTCCAAACCGCGCTGCTTCAACTAATTCTTGCAGAAGTCTGTTGCTTTCCATTTCCATCCCCGCCAGGAAAATATGCTAACTTTTATAAACAAAAGTTAAATTACCACAATATATCGAAACCCATGGATTTGATACCCGCTGAGGTCAAACCTTACCTCAATTTTGTCCATCCACCACTGATGTGGGTGCTATTTGGACTCTGCATTTATGCCATGTACTTGGGTATCCAAATCCGGCGCACTCGCTCAGCCGCTGCCGATACTCGCAAGGAACTGATCAAGGGCAAGTACAACAATCGTCACCACCAGATTGGCTCGATTATTTTGGGTCTGATGGTGTTGGGATCGGTCGGGGCACTGGCAGTCACCTATATCAACAATGGCAAACTGTTCGTCGGCCCCCACTTGATTGCGGGTCTGAGTATGACTGCTCTCATCGCCTTCTCGGCTTCCCTGACTCCTTACATGCAAAAGGGCCAAGACTGGGCGCGCTATGGTCACATTGGGATCAATGTGACCATCGTCGGTCTTTTCGGCTGGCAAGCGATCAGCGGCCTAGAAATCCTCCAACGGATCATCAGCAACATGTAAAGCCGAGGGGATCGGATTTTTCCCCCCTCTCCCAAACTTGGGAGAGGGGCTGGGGGTGAGGGCGTTCGTTGGCGCTAGCCTGGGCGACAGCCCGTATCGCCCGGAACCTAGGCCGTTTTGAAAAATCGGATGATTTCTCGGACATGGTCGAGGAATTGTCCGTCTACGGTGAGTTGGGAAATAGCTTGTTGAGCTTCTCGCCGCAGTTGGTCGTGTTCTAGTTTGTTATTGGCCTGAAGTTCTTGCAGTTTGGCATGGCAATTGGCAATTTCTTGCTCATGGCTTTGCCAGAGCCGATCTTGTTTGCTGACCCACGAATTTTCATCGGACTCATCTAGCTTTTCGCTCAGGTATTTAGTCTCGGCTTCTAAAGTAGTAAAGCGATCGCGTAGTTCGTAGATGTCCTCTCTGGGATAGATAAATTCTTGCTGAATGATGCGCAGCCGATCGGCTAGGTACTCGTAGGTACTGATGGCTGGACGCAGGGCTGTCAGCAATAGGGCTGCTGCGGCTCCCCAGTAGCCTAAGGGCGTAAAGCCAGCCCAGGCGACCCAATAGAGTCCGGCGGCGGAGAGTAGGTGCAAAACGATCGCTAGGATCAAGGATCGAGTCTTAATTGTTTGGGCATAGCGGACTTGGCGCTGTTCCACTGTGATGCCTTTTTGTTGGGAGTCGTTCGCGATGGCCTGTGTGCGACCGGCTGCGAAGTAGATATTCCAAGGCACCGTTACTATCACCAATAGCCATTCCAGAATCGCTAAACCCAGTAACCAGTCCAGAAACGTTCCGGCGGGAACCTGTAGAAATTTCAATAACCCAAAGGCTAGAGTCAGAGCTACCAGCAAAATGGCATTGCCGGTAAAAAGATTCACGTACATAAAGCACCTCCTAGATTCCAATAGTTCTATTGTGAAGAACGATCGGGCTTTAGCAGGCAGAGCTTATGCAGCTTTCTGGAGCGGCACAATGGTTTAATTAGAATAACTTAACTATGGCAGGGTACTCGATCGCCGCATTCCCGGAGCAGGTAGCTACTGGCCGAGACCAAATCATCGAGGATGAAGCTGGGTGATTGTTGTTGGAGGTATTCGCGACTGCGAATGCCGCAGGTCAGTGCCAGAGTATTGATCCCCAGATTGCGTCCGGCCCAGATATCCGCTTCGGTGTCGCCGATCATCCAGGCCGGTTGCTGATCGCGAATTTCTAGCGGCCAATGGGCGGCTGCGGCGCTGCGCAGCAGCCGGGTTTTAAGTTCGATCGAGTTCACGTAGGCTGCTTCGGCCTGGGCCGTAGTCCCAAAAATCCCCGTAAAGAGGTGCAGCAGTCCGGCCTCTGCCAAGATGCCTTGGGCTTGGTCGCGATCGCGCAAGGTCACCAGGATCAGCTGTGCGCCCTTGGAGCTGAGCAAACTTAAGGCCCAACTCACTCCGGGCTGAATTTTATCCTGGTAAAGGAGATCCGCATGGTTGACTATTTCGCTGACCTGTCCGAGGAAAGAGTCGATCGCCTCTGGCGGCAGGCCGGATTTCCCAGCAATCTCGATGTCTGGCATGCGGTTTCTTTTCATCTGCCAAAATTCTTCTTGGGAAAGGGGGGTCAGAGAGGTAATCTCGCTGCTGCCGAAATATTTCTGGAGATTGGCCAAGGCGAGGCGATAGGTACTGTAGTAACGCGCGGAAACGTCTACGATCGGGCCGTCGAAGTCACAAAATACTGTAGCTGTGGAAAATTTACTAGACAATCTATGAGGCATCCCCTGCATGGGCTTTTACCAAAGTTAATGTTTTTTAACCTTCTTTCACATTAACAACGTTTCGATAAGTTGTCACGCGGTTAACCGCCTTTAACCTATCAGAAAAGATTATTTTTCTGATAGATCCTATTCTTTCATTGTGCCCAAATTTTCCCTAGTTAATTATTTAATGAGATTGCGGTATGTAACTGTAACATTTAGTACAGAATTCTGAGCAGCCGGTCAACGGGATTTAGAAAATAATTCTTACTGTTTGACTCTCTGCCTCTCAAATTCACCGTCTCAGCTAGCGTAACAAAATCTTAAATTAAATTCTGTTATATTAATCAGTCTATTGCTTTTGTTGGCAGGGCACAGTCTAGATCGAACTCTGGATGTGTCAACCTATTTCGCTATTCCTCATTCACTTTTCGATCGATCCCATCCCTACTATGAACAACGCAGACCACCAAGGAAACATGGACAGTCAGCAAGCCGCTCACCTGCAAACCTATCCCGGCCAACGTTGGCTAGTGGAAGAGCGGGATGCCTGTGGGGTGGGTTTTATTGCCTCCCCGGCCGGGGAGCCGACCCACAAGCTGATCGAACAAACTTTGGCAGCGTTGACCTGTATGGAGCACCGGGGTGGCTGTAGTGCCGATCGAGATTCTGGCGATGGTGCCGGGATGCTGTCGGCGATTCCTTGGCCGTTGCTCCAAGATTGGGCCAAGGGTCAAGGCTTGGAACTCACCGGTAGTTTGGCGGTGGGGATGTTGTTTTTGCCCCAGGCAGAGGGGGCGCGGGCGATCGCCAAGCAGGCCATTGCCGATGAGGTGGCGCGGGAGAATTTGCGGTTAATTGGTTGGCGATCGGTGCCGGTGTGCCCGGAGGTTTTAGGGATGCAGGCGCGGGCCAATTGTCCCCATGTGGAGCAGGTGATTATCTCTGGAGAACTGACCGGTGATGAATGGGAGCGGCAGCTTTACTTGGTGCGGCGCAAAACTAACAAAGCATTAAAAGGCCATCCGCAGGTGCGTCCAGGGGATGATTTCTATGTTTGCTCTCTGTCCGGTCGGACGATCGTATATAAGGGCATGGTGCGATCGGAGATCCTCGGTGAGTTCTATCCGGATTTGCAGAATCCATTGTTCGTCAGCAACTTCGCCGTTTACCACCGCCGCTTTAGTACCAACACCATGCCGAAGTGGCCGTTGGCTCAGCCGATGCGGATGGTAGGACACAATGGCGAGATTAATACGCTGCTGGGCAATATTAATTGGATGACGGCGCGGGAGAAGGATCTGGATCATCCGGTGTGGAACGATCGACTCAAGGAACTCCAGCCGATTCTGAATTTGGATAATAGCGATTCTGGGACTTTGGACAATGTGCTGGAACTGATGGTGCATTCTGGCCGCAGCCCGATCGAAGGTCTGATGGTGATGGTGCCGGAGGCGTACCAAAATCAGCCGGAGCTAGACAAGTACCCGGAGATTACGGATTTCTATGACTATTACAACGGTCTCCAGGAAGCTTGGGATGGGCCTGCCCTGTTGGCTTTTAGTGATGGCAAGTTAGTAGGGGCTACTTTGGATCGGAATGGTCTGCGGCCAGCCCGCTATTGTATTACCAAGGATGGCTACATTGTGGTGGGCTCCGAAGCGGGCGTGGTGGATCTACCTTTGGACAGCATTGTGGAAAAAGGTCGCCTCGGGCCGGGTCAGACGATTGTGGTGAATCTGGAAACCCATGAGGTGTTGCACAACTGGGAAGTGAAGCAGCGGGTGGCCCAATCGCTGCCCTATGGGGCTTGGCTGAAGCAACACGGCCAGCAGCTGGAATCTCAACCTTTCTGGACTGAGAATTTGATTCCTGCTGACCAACTGGTGCAGCAGCAGACGGCTTTTGGTTACACCCTGGAAGACGTGGAAATGATCGTCAACGATATGGCGGAGAACGCTAAGGAGCCGACTTTCTGTATGGGGGATGATATTCCTTTGGCGGTGTTGTCGGCTAAATCCCATCCTTTGTATGACTATTTCAAGCAGCGCTTTGCCCAGGTGACTAACCCGGCGATCGATCCCCTGCGCGAAAAATTGGTGATGTCTTTGGAAATGGCCTTGGGCAAGAAGGGCAATCTGCTAGAAGCCAAGCCGGAAATGGCGGCGATGCTGAAGCTGAAGAGTCCGGTGCTGAATGATCAGGAGCTGGAGACGATTAGGGATTCTTCTTTGGGGACGCAGGTACTTTCGACTCTTTATCCACTCGATGGCGATCTGCTGGCAGCGGTACAGGAATTGCAAGCCGCTGCCCTCGCTGCGGTGCAAGCGGGTCAACAGATCATTGTGCTGTCCGATAGATCTGCCGGTGGTTTGACCGATGAGACTACTTATTTACCGCCGCTGTTGGCGATCGGCTCCGTTCATCATTACCTGATTGGCTTGGGTCTACGCAGCCAAGTTTCCCTGGTGGTTGATACGGCGCAATGCTGGAGCACTCATCACTTTGCTTGCCTGATTGGCTATGGGGCTTCGGCGGTTTGTCCTTATTTGGCTTTGGAATCGGTGCGCAGTTGGTGGCATTCGGTGAAGGTGCAGGGTGCCATTCAGCGGCAGGAAACTGATATTACGCTAGAGCAAGCTCAGGCTAACTATCGCAAGGCGGCGGAAGATGGATTGCTGAAGATTCTCTCGAAGATGGGGATTTCGTTGCTCTCTTCCTATCACGGTGCCCAGATCTTTGAGGCGATCGGCATTGGTGGCGATTTGCTGGAATTGGCTTTCCGCGGGACGGCTTCGCGGATTGGTGGTCTGACTATTAAGGATCTGGCTCAGGAAAATATGATTACCCATCGGCGGGCTTTTCCGGAAGCTGCTAAGAAGCTGGAGAATCTGGGTTTCTTTAATTACCGACCCAGCGGTGAGTTTCATATGAATAGCCCCCAGATGTCTAAGGCGCTGCATAAGGCGGTGGATGCCTATAAGACGCAGGAAGGCTACGATCACTATGAACTGTATAAAAAATACATGCACGATCGCCCCACTACGGCCCTGCGAGATTTATTGGAATTCAAGAGCGATCGGGAATCGATCGATCTCCAAGAGGTAGAATCGATTCAGGATATCGTTAAGCGCTTCTGTACCGGCGGTATGTCCCTCGGTGCTCTGTCGCGGGAATCTCATGAGGTGTTAGCGATCGCCATGAATCGCTTGGGGGCTAAGTCCAATAGTGGCGAAGGTGGTGAAGATCCGGTGCGTTATAAGACTCTGGATGATGTGAAGGATGGTTTATCAGCGATTTTGCCCCATCTGAAGGGTCTGCGGAATGGCGATACGGCTTTGAGTGCGATCAAGCAGGTGGCTTCCGGTCGTTTTGGGGTCACGCCGGAATATCTGATGAGTGCCCAGCAGATTGAAATCAAGCTGGCTCAGGGGGCGAAGCCCGGTGAGGGTGGGCAGTTGCCCGGTAAGAAGGTGAGTCCTTATATCGCGATGCTGCGTCGATCGAAGCCAGGTGTGACGCTGATTTCACCGCCGCCTCACCATGATATTTATTCGATCGAGGATCTGGCTCAACTGATCTATGATCTGCATCAAATTAATCCGGTGGCTAAGGTATCGGTGAAGCTGGTATCGGAGGTGGGGATTGGCACGGTGGCTGCGGGAGTAGCCAAGGCTAATGCGGATATTATTCAGATTTCTGGTCACGATGGCGGTACTGGTGCTTCGCCCCTGAGTTCGATCAAACATGCTGGTAGTCCCTGGGAGCTGGGTCTGACGGAGGTGCATCGGGTGTTGATGGAAAATCAATTGCGCGATCGGGTGTTATTGCGGGTCGATGGTGGCCTGAAGTCCGGTTGGGATGTGTTGATGGCGACTTTGATGGGAGCCGAGGAGTTTGGTTTTGGCTCGGTGGCGATGATTGCGGAAGGCTGCATTATGGCGCGGGTCTGTCATACCAATAATTGTCCGGTGGGTGTGGCTTCCCAGAAGGAGGAGCTGCGCAAGCGGTTCCCTGGTATCCCGGAGATGGTGGTGAATTTCTTCTATTTTGTGGCGGAGGAGGTACGCAGTCTGTTGGCGAAGCTGGGTTATAAGTCGATCGATGAGCTGGTGGGTCGCGCCGATTTGTTGGCCTATCGGGGGGATGTGCAGTTGACTAAGGTGCCGGGGCTGAATTTGGATTGTTTGACGAAGTTGCCGGATACCAAGGTCGATCGGTCGTTCTTGCGGCATGGGGCGGTGCATTCTAATGGGCCGGTGCTGGATGATCAGATTCTGGCCGATGCTGATGTTTTGGCGGCAATTAGTGGTCAGGGCACGGTGAGTAAGTCTTGGCCGATCGTGAATACGGATCGATCAGTGGGGACGCGGGTGTCGGGGGCGATCGCCAAGCTCCATGGCGATAGTCGTTTTGAGGGCCATATTACGCTGAACTTTGAGGGGGCGGCGGGTCAGAGCTTTGGGGCTTTTAACCACGAGGGTGTATCGCTGGTGCTGACTGGCGAGAGCAATGACTATGTGGGCAAGGGCATTAATGGGGGTGAGATTATTATTAAGCCTCTGGCGGGGGTGGGGTTCGATCGGAGTAAGAATGTGATTATTGGCAATACTTGTCTCTATGGGGCGACCGGTGGCTATCTCTATGCCAATGGCATTGCGGGCGAACGGTTTGCGGTGCGCAATTCGCGGGCGACGGCGGTGGTGGAAGGCGCTGGCGATCACTGCTGCGAGTATATGACTGGCGGTGTGGTGGTTGTTTTGGGGCCGGTGGGCCGCAATGTGGGTGCGGGGATGACTGGCGGTTTGGGTTATTTCCTGGATCTGGACGATCGCTTTACAGCGAAGGTGAATCCGGAGTCGGTTAAGATGCAGCGGGTGGTGGCGGGTGAGCAGCAACTGCGGCAGCTGATTACCGATCACGCTGCAAAAACTGGCAGTCCTTGGGCTGCGGAGATTCTGGCCAAGTGGTCGGAGTTTCTGCCGAGGTTCTGGCAGTTGGTGCCGCCTTCGGAGGCGGATACGCCGGAGGCTAAGGTGCAGGAGCTGTTGAAGGCCTAGGAATTAATCAAGCTGCTGGAGACCACCAGCAGTCTTTCTACCGGATAAGCCTTTAGGGTTGAAGCCAACCCCGTAGGATATTTATTAATACTGGGGAAAACGCTTCTAGTTGACCATGTTGGGGTTGTGCTAGTTCATCGAGTAGTAGTCTCAACAGTTCTTCGTCTTCCAGCTTTTCGTCGGGATTTATGCCTTTTGTCCATAATAAGGCATTGGACAATTGCTTCCGCTTTTCGATCAGAGCGCGGTTGTTCTTTTCATGGTCTCCTAGATTTAAGACTTGAATTGTGGCGGCTGCCTGATCGCTCAACCCTTCTACCCGACCACTGATTTTGAATCTAAGTTCTGTTTCACATTCTGCCATCAGCGGGGTTAGGGGGAGACGTTGGGATTTATGGGCATGACCACATTGGTTATGGGTGTTACAGCTAGCGACAATATTTGCAAAGTCCAGGGTACGTCCAGGATTCAGGTTTTGAGCTTCTACATGCTCATTATGGCAATCGTCAATGTCTTCGATTCGCTGACAACAATAGGCGCAAAGGTGAAATTGTTCTTTTAGGGCATAGCCCCGAATGTCTCGACGAATATCGTTGTCTAGGACGGTGTAGTGTTTGTGAGCGTTGGCCTGTTTCCAGGCAGTCAAACTGGATGGTTCAGCCCCTTTATTAATGGTTCGCATGACGTAATTCTTGTTTGAGGAGTAGTAGTTTGGCTTTGACCAGTTCTAGGTGGTTGGTGGGTAGTTCGGTGGTCAACTTTGCCAGCAGTTGTTGAGCTTGGGGTAGGTCTGAATCTTGTATGGCATCCAGCAGATCGTTAAGTTCGGTATTGATCTTTTCATTGCGGATGCTGGTATCCATGGCCTCTAATAAGACTGTGTTGGCATCTTGGCCATATTGGGAGGGTAATTCTTGCAATTCACCATTGGTTAAGGTGTATACCAACACATCCTTGCAATCGCTAATCACCAGAGGTGAATGGGTAGTAAGCACAAATTGGCAATTTGGGAAAGTTTTAACTAGGCGATCGCATAGGCTCCGTTGCCAAGAGGGGTGTAGGTGCAGATCCACTTCATCAATCAAGATAATGCCGTCGCCCGTCAGGGGATTTGTCAGACCGGGGTTGAGCATGGCTAGACGGCGGGCCACATCACCTACAAGAGCCATCAGGGATTTTTCACCTTGTGAAAGTTGGGCAACATTCAGGGTTTCCCCATTTTTGTCGATCGCCATGTGGAGGAGGGGCTTGCGACGGACTCTCAGGTTGTCCATAGAAGGCATGAATTGACTAATAGCGTTGCGAACTGTGGTTAATTGTCGATCCTTTGCCGAGGCATTGAGGTCGTTTAACAGTTGCCATACATCTTGATTTGTTTTCGCTAGTGACCTTAGTCGATTCAGCACATCTTCGGAAATTCCCGATTCATTTTCCGTATCTTCTCGCTCCCGAAACCATTCAAAAAAGCGGCGGAAGTCAACACCCTGACTCAAAGAGTTATCGTAACCATCCAGTTGCAAGAAGGTGTGCTTAGTTCTGATTTTTAGCGGAATATCAATTACAACACGTTCGACGGGATAAAATGCAATGAGGGGTAAGCTGGTTTGGTTATCTTGGGCGAGGGCCTCGCGGTAATAGTTGGCTAAATGGCTGCAATCATTCAGGTCGCTTGTATATTGGGCTTTGCGTCCTTTGCGGTTTTTGGCTAAGACCCATTGGAAGCGATCGGCTATCTCGCTGTGATTAGGATTAGCTGGTGACCCAAGTGAATCACAAATTTCTATTCTAATGGTGGCGGCAGCAGCAGTATTGAGGATTGCATCTTCGGGAATCAGGTTGCCACTGCCTTTTTCGGTGCGTAAACGAGCAATAAACCAACTAAGGGATGTCGCTAAGGCTTTCAGCACAGAGGTTTTACCGCTGCCATTGTTTCCGATAAAGACAGTGATGTTACTTGGATTTTGCTCGGTGGGGGCCAGGGGTATTTCTAGGGCTGTAAATGGCCCGATGTTATTTAACGTGACCCGGTTGATTTCCATGATAGGTAAAGTTTAGCGTAAGAATTCGGGAGAATTGCAACAACAGATTCATTTATTCTAGCGCAACGTCTTCTCTCAATTCGATCAATTTTGCTTAATGACCTAATAGGCTAACGTAGAGGTGGTAGGATCATACCTCCTCAACTCAGAAGTTACAAAGATGTAACACAATCATCCGGATCGGTAGGTCAAGCTTCCGTATTAAGAATTGAGCCTCGGAGTAGGTCGATCGTGCAATACAGGAAAAGGAAGACTGAGTCTGATGTTAAAAAATTGGTTCTTGCTAGCCTCTGCATCTTGTGGAATTGGCTTTGGCTTTAGCCTAGTGGTTAGCCGTAATCTTCAGCACTCCGCTTGGGCTGGGGCCGGTACAGTCCCCGCAGTCATTGTCAGCGTCAATCTCTTGGCCCGTCAGCGCAGAGAAGAAATTGAACGTCAGACAGATACTATGCAGCAATCTTTATCATTACTGCAAAAGCAACAATACCAGATCACTCAAAAGCTACAGTCGGAAGAAACTACTTATCAAAATCTGAGCAGTGAGTCCCAGCGGCTGCAATCTCTAGTTGCCAGTCTTGACCAAAAAGCACATCGATACGACCAGGCACAAAGAGCTATTCAGCAAGAAATGGTGACACTTGCTCAAAAGCGAGAAGTGTCTCAGCAAGCATTGCAAGCGCTACATGAAAAATTGAGTGTCTACAGTAGTAATGAGCTGGAATGGCAACAAAGAATTGCTCAATACAAAAATCAAATACAGGAGTGCGATCAGCAACTCCTTAGAATCAATGAAAAAATTAACTATGGTCAGCAGCAAGAGATCGCTGCTGAATCTAAACTTCAAGAAATCAAGGATGCTACGCAGCAATTATTACACTCCCAAGCAGCTATAGAACAATCGAGGCAGGCTACGGTGAAAGCGTTTGCCGAGCTGGAAAGTAAGCATCACAATCTGGCTCAACAAGTTCACGAAAAAACGCAAAGATGTAAAGAAGCTGCTGTAGAGATTCAACTTCTTACCGCAAGGCAGGACGAGATTCAGGAGCAGACACAATACCTGACAGCAGCAATTATTGAGAAACAAAACCTTCTCAGTAACTTAGAAGCTAGCCTTACAGAAAAGCAGGTGTTAATAGACGGCTTGGAGACCAGTCTTGCAGAGAAACAGTTGCTGTTGAATGGCTTGGAGACTAGCCTAATCGAGAGAGAAACCATTGCTGATAACATCTTTGACCTCCGGATTAAGCAGCAAAAACATCAGGGGATTTTGCAGGAGCTGCAAGTTGAGGTGAAATCTCAGCAGGCTTTGATGGGATCGATTAAAGAACAAGTCACAGAAAAATCCCGTGAGCTAGAATTTCTACGGCACCAAATTACTAGCCTGCAAAACTTTTCGGAACCAGAGGCTATTCAAACTCACATGGTTTCTTTTGAACCCAGTGTTGAGCCATGGGCAATAATACCAGATATAGAGACAGAACCGTCAACAATCATAGAGCCAGAGAAATCATTACCAGAAGATACTTCTGGAGAAGATAAAAAGTTCTGGAACAGTATGGGCTTGGACAGAAGAAAATGTCTTTATCATCCTCAGGAGTTAATACCAGGAAATAAAGAGAACTTCACAAATCCTCGCTATACAGAAAGAATTTGGAATGAACAAATTCTGCCATTTTGGCAGGATCGCGATAAAGAACTAGGGCACCGTTTTCTTGGAAATGTTACTTTGACTAAAGATGATAGCGATCAAATCATTGAATTAGTTGGAGAAAATCTACGTCAAGTTCCCAGATTTTCAGCTCAGCGAGTCCGCCGTTGTTTTGATGTCAGTCAGAACTGGCTTAAAATACTCACTTTTGCTGTTTCGGAGTATGCATATTACTACTCTGACGAAGAACAGTTTTGGGATGGATTGTGTAAACGTTGGAGATTGAAATCAAGTCAGTCAACTCACCTAGATTTAAGAGAACTAGTAGAGCAGGGTATCGAAATACTGGGACTTGTTAAAGCAGTAGAAGGCTATGTCTATGTCTCTACTTTATGGTTGCAAAATGGTGTTTCCAAGCGGAATCTAGGGCATTTTGCAACCATCATAAGAGATGTATCCTCTGAACTAAGCTGGTCAGAGCTAGCTAATATGGAGGCACAGGGAATCTCTCATTATTTATATCAGCGATGTGAAGAACGTTATCCACAATGGAGAACAGTTTTGCAATTGCTGAGATACAGCTGCTTTGATAGTTTTGTTAGACCAATAGCCGGAGATATTGTCCAAGGTGTCGGCCGCACCTTATACCCTGAGATATTTGACTATGAGACTAAAGGGGATGCGAATTTTCAGAGGGTGCAACAAGAATTAATTAAATTTATCGATTCTCCGCTCTCATTGACAAAATCCAAACCAAGATACTCTGACCCTGAAAGTACTCGGATCAGTCTTGATGTTGATGAGTTTTATATTCTAGATGACGGTAAGAATGTTATAGATGAATGGATCTGGGGAGCAGCGACAGAGCACTTTTCTTGCTTGATCTTTGACAGTATTTCGGGTGACTATTTACCGATCGATACTGAAGACAGAAGAATAATTCATTTTGGTAATATATTTTGTTTTGTTCCGGCAACAATTAAAGTTGAAGCAAGAGAAAATGTACAGCTTCATGATATAGATATTCCTTGTAGCTTAAAGAATTGGCATGGATACAAGCTTAATTTGCAGGGAGAATTAGGACAATTCTTTCTATGCCAGGAGTCCAGTGCAGTATCCTATGAGATTTCTTGGTGTTCTCATGCTGCTCAGGGCCAGATCATTGGACTCCAGTCCCCCAAAAGTCTTCAATATTTGGATAAGCCCACTCTTTGGTTATTACCTACCAAAGAAAAAACTCAAGTCAGGCTCGAAATTCATGCCCTAGAGCAAGGGGAGAAATATGAAGATATGATTGTTGTGAACCCCAATGGTGACAAATGGCAAGAAGTGTTATTACATCAATGGCTCAAGGATACAGGTGGTTACCGCTTATATGCTAAGGGAGATATGATCGATTACCAAACAAAATTCATCTGGAATTCTGAAGCCAGCATGAATCTGTCCCCAGCGCAGATATCTGATCAAAGCCCCAGTATTTATCTTGATGGCTACTTGTTAGGAGATCAATCACGACCATATGAAGACAAAGATAGTTTCCTAGCTGTCATAACTGTTATGGAAAAGCTATGGCCTTTGGAAACTGTATACTTTGTACTTAGAACTAATGGAATAGAGATTATGAGGTGCCCTGCTCAAGCAGATAAACTGGGTAAGCTGAATCTGAAAATGACCGAATTTTACAGTGCTATCACTCCAGAGCAAAATCATACGGTTTCCTACTGCCGAGATGGAGAAACCGAGCGAGAATTCATCAAACTGTCTTCACCGCCTTCATGCAATATATCTAATAGCCATACCTAAATAAAATCATGTTAAAGGAACTAGAAGCTGGGATAGTAAGAATCCTTAGTCATGAACGCTCTGAAAACCCTGCGCAGCCAGCCGCTGTGGGTAAGGCAAGATTAAAGAATCGCATGACCAAAAACAAACCCCCTAATATGACTGATGATGCTTTTCAAGAAGAATTAGAGAAAGCTCTGGAACGACTCTTGAATATGAGAGAAATTCTGAGTGGTCAACGTTATTACTGCATGGCTCCGCCGACCTTGATTGCCAATTCGAAGGAAGAATGTATCAATGGTCTAAAATTTTTAGGCGATCGTGCCTACTTAAAGCTAGTTCATCAAAAGCTTAGATCCTCTTCTAGCCCAGAATCCACATCGATTCCTGCTGGAAACAGAAAATTTGAACGCATCCAGGAAAAATTGAACTCCTTGGGGGTGCGAATTTTAACCATTGATGATTTGACAGCCAAGCTACAAGCACCAAAAATCCCACCGAGCTATCTGCTGCAATGTCCTATTGATTTACTAGTGGAGAATTTGGAACTTTATCAATCGACTCCTCATACCTCTCAAGACAACCGCTGGTATCCCTATCAAGGAGAACTCCTAGCCGAACCAGGTATTCTAAGGCGATCGAGAAAAAATTGTTTTTCCCAGGCTGAATATTGGTGGTGGGATGGCAGTCAAGCCTACTCACTAGATTCAGAAGTGGCTATCTTGGCGATGTTTGCCCAAGATCAAGAAAAACAGGCTCTGGTGATGATTGCCCATCCTGATGTGGGCATTCTCAAGTTACAAGATGTATTTTTGCCATACTCATATATGCAGTACATCTGGCAGTTGTCTGAAGAGGGCAGTGAGTACCGTACTCGCCGCATTCCATCAGGCCGCTGGCAACTCATTGAGTCTGCTTTGAAACAGCTAGGATGCCAATTCCAATGAACTCCTCCGCCTACCTCAACCCGATCGCTGCTGTTACTCAGCCCCGCGAGGATCTGATCCGCCACCTACTGACCGCCTACCCCCTGCGAGATCAGCATTTGCGCTATGGCTTTCAGCAGCTTTTAGAAGAGCGAGGCAACATTTGGCAAGAGCCTTACATCGAAGGCTCCCAGCCCTACCGATCGGCCAACAGCGTTGCTGATTTGGTCGCTGAAGGATTACTTCATCCGGAAATGGCCAGCATTTTCACTCCCAGTGATCGCTCTTTGTACGAGCACCAAGAAAGAGCTGTTCGTGCATTTATCCAAGATCAACAAAATATCATTGTTGCTACTGGCACTGGTTCGGGAAAAACAGAATGCTTTTTGCTCCCCATGCTAGATAGCCTACTGAAGGAAGGATCCCAGCTTATCCAGCCCGGAGTAAGAGTACTCATTCTTTACCCTATGAATGCGCTGGTCAATGACCAAGTAAAACGATTACGCAAACTCCTCTGTCGCCAAAAAGATGGCATCATTCGGTTTGGTTTCTATACCAGCCGTACTGAAAGAGAGCCTAAAGCTGCGCTCAAAGCTCTGGAAGAAGAGCTGTCTGCCTATGGAGATGCTGATTTACAAGATCTTTTTGCACTGGGTGAAGTACCTCAAAATCGTAGTGAGCTAATTAAAGCCGCAATAGCTAAGTTACAAAAAGTACAAGCCCTGTCGCGACAAGAAATTCAGAGTCATCCCCCACATATCTTAGTGACTAACTATTCTATGTTAGAGCACATGTTGATGCGTCCCTTAGAGCGGGAAGGAATTTTTCAGGCATCAGCGTCAACCTTCCAGCTTCTGGTAGCTGATGAAGCTCATAGTTATAATGGAGCTACAGGTAGCGAAGTAGCGATGCTACTGGAGCGGCTCAAGGTGGCCATCGGTCTACCACGCTCTGGCCATGTACGCTGTATTGGTACCAGTGCCAGCTTGGGTGAGCAAGACAAAGATCCAGATATTTTGAATTTTGCGCGAGACTTTTTTGGAGAAAATTGTCACCAGGTGATTCGTGGCGATCGCTTAACCACCACTGAGCGACTAGGAGCTCCTCGCCTTCCTAATCCAGATCCCCAAACATTTCTCCAGACTCTGAGTAATTTAGGTGAACTACCAGCGATCAATGAATGGGATAAATGGATCAGTCTATTGCAGCTATTAATTAGCCCAGATGCTTTGAAATCGGCCATTGAACAAGCCACAACTGATCGTGATGTTCACCAGTTACTATGGTTGGTACTCAGCTCTCATCCCTTCTTTCATCAAGCGATCGAGTTCTTGGCCGCTGGCCCTCAAGCTTGGCGAGATATGATGCAGTCAACAACTTTTTGGGGCTGCCAGCCCCCCGAAACAGAAATTACCGAAAAAGCCTTGAGCACTGTATTACAGTTAGGCACCTTAGCACGGCGATCACCCCATGAGCTACCCCTGATCCCAGTCAAAATCCATTTGCTATTTCGCAGCATGGAAGGTCTTTATGCTTGTGTTAATCCTCGGTGCTCCGATGCTTCCCGAGACCCCCAAATTGGCAGTGAACTGAAATATGGACGCCTTTATCTTCATGCCAAAGAAGCTTGTGAATGTTGCCAGTCACCGGTTTTAGAACTAGGAAGCTGCACTCAATGTGGTCAAGCCTATGCTTTTGCCCGGCTCAAAAATAATCAACTCATGGAATTACCCAGGGCCTATGACGGTTGGCAAGAATCAACTTCGATTTACACACTGACCTCTGGCCCCCTAGACAGCATTACTGAAGAAGATGATATTGAGGAGGAAGATGGCACCTCATCTGTGAGTCAAAACTACACTTTGTTACTGAGTACCCATGGTGATGGCTGGATAGGCCATGAAAACACCCCACTGCCAATCCATAGTACTTCATCAGGTTTTAGTCTTAATTGGCATCCCAAAATTGTTAAAGATCAACCTCAAGGCTGCTATTTGCAAAAATGTGTGTCCTGTGGTGTTCGCCCTAGCCGATCACAGGTGATTCGTCGCTTTGTCACCTATACAGATGAACCTTTGCAAGTGATGACTGATAGCTTGTTTGAGCTGCTACCTGAACCCAAAACCTCGGGGCAAGCTTCCCAACGTAAACTTTTGACATTTTCTGACAGTCGTCAAGATGCGGCTTTTTTCGCGGCTGATTATCAACGCAACCTCACAGAAAAAAATTATCGCCAATTCTTATGGTTGGCATTTTGCCAAGCTAAAGGACAAAATGATGCTGTCACTATCACGCAGGTAGTGGAAAAGCTAAGAAATATCTTTTTATGTACATCGATTTCTCATCCTGACCGTACTGCCGAAAAAAACTACAGAAGTTTTTACTCAGAAGATGATAATTGTCTAAGTAATCCTGGTGATCGAGAAAGTGATGCCCTCAAAAGAGCTAAGGAAATTCTTCTCAAGGAATTTGCTTTGCCCTTCAATCATCGCTCTACGTTGGAATCCTATTCGATTCTAGCTTGTCACATCCACATCAGTGATGCACAGAAACAAGAAATATCCGAAATTCTGACAAGCCAAGGTATTTCAATATCGCCTTTGGAAGCTGTTATCTTTATTACTATCTTGACTGATATTATTCGTCGTATGGGAGTAATTAGCATTCAAGGTGCCTCTGACTATTTCCCTGAAACTGGAGGGTATTCCGGTGGTAGACCAGCAGTAGTTGATGCGGAGGGCCGATCCAAATACTATCTTTTTGTCGATAACACCGAAGAATCCAAGAAGGATAAAAATTGTCCTTCCTTTCTTCCTCCATTGAGAAAAGACGGCTCTCCTCCCAGTAAGCAAAGTCGCCTATGGTATTTCTATTACCGGATCTTCTCTAGGAAATATCCAGATCGCGTCACCTTGATGAAGATCTTTGAAACGTTAAAAACTGGCAGAATCATCAAACTTGCTCATAAGGGTTTCCAAGTTGACTGGGATTTATTGAATCTTCAAGAAACCAACGAAGACTGGTATCAGTGTAGTTGCTGTCGGCAGATTGTGCACATTCCAGGACTTTCTCAAGTCAGTTCATCATTACTCAATCTCTATGCCTGCTATGCCTTTAAATGTGAAGGTCGCTTTCAACCATATGCCCCAGAAGATCTCCAGCGGATGCGCCAAGAACACTATCAATTAAAGTGCTCTCCCCTACCACTGCGTGCTCAAGAACATACTGCCCAGCTCAGCACTAATGAGCTAGAAAAGCGCGAAAACCTCTTCCGCCAAGGAAAAATCAATCTTCTGAGTTGCTCTACCACCCTAGAAATGGGCGTGGATATTGGTGAACTCCAAGCCGTCGTACTACGCAATTTCCCACCCCATGTCAGTAACTACCAGCAACGGGCAGGCCGTGCTGGTCGGCGAACTGATGGAGTAGCTGTAACATTAATGTATGGTCAACGGCGGCCTCATGATCGCTTTTACTTTGAGGAACCAACCGAGCTCATTGCTGGTGACAATCATATTCCAAAAGTAGACCGCGAAAATTATCGTATCAGAGACCGCCATATTCGGGCTGAACTGATTGCGGCTTTTCTCCGCCAGGAATATCGAGAGGGGGCTGAGAAAATAACTATTCAGAAATTTTTGAATTTGCCAATAGGTATATCTGGAGTGAATGAAAGGTATCAACCTAGTAGTGACACTATTGCAAATCAGCTCAAAGGATGGCTCAAGAGCGAACCGGCTATGCAAGAAACTCAGCGTTGGCTGCCCGGTGAAGGTTCTGATTTTTTGGATGAACTTGATCAACAGCTTAATCACTTCCAATCGGAGCAGCTTGATGACTGGCACGCCTTGGCCAAAGTTTTAGCAGAGGTAGACAACCTACTGGAAAACTGTGATCGCCAAGAACGGAAGGAACGGAAAAAGCTCGAATCGCGACGAGACAAAATCGAGAATGAGCTAGACCACATTGCCAATCGTCGTTTGCATGATGCTCTCATCCAAGCCAGTATTCTTCCGATCTACGGTTTTCCGATCGACGTAGTCCGGTTAATGACAGGCCTTGATCATGAATACAAATCTTCTCAAAATAGACATCGCCTAGAGCGTGATCGGCGGATGGCTCTGAGTGAATATGCTCCCGGCCAAGAAATCGTGGTAGATGATCGGGTTTTTGAGAGCGTGGGAATTCTCAATCCCAAAGATTTAGAGAGTCAATTCTATTGGGTCTGTGAGAACTGCAACCACTTTGAACGCTCCCAGTCTGCCAATAATATTAGTGAATGTCCTACTTGTGGTCAAACTCCTTCTTCTCCAATTCGTCAGAGAATGAAGCTTTTTAAGATACCTAAGGCATTTACTACTGATTATGGTACTGATGCTAAGACAGTTCCTTACATCAAACCAAGTCGCCAAGGAACCTCTAGAGTTTTCTTGGCTAATGATGGCCAAGATATAGAGTCGTTATCATCACTACAATATGATTTAAGGATTAGTAGTGGTCAATTCTTTTTGGCTAATCAAGGGTCTGGTCGAGGAAAAGAATTTGACAAAACTGGTTTTGCCATCTGCACAGCTTGTGGTAGAGATATCAGTGAACAGCTTCCCCAGTCGGAAGCTAGTAAAACCAAGAAAAAAATCAAAAAAACACATCAGCATCCTAAAACTGGCCGGGACTGTCCTGGATTTCCTGAGAGTATGCACTTGGGACATCTCTTTAATAGTGACTTACTCAAGATTAAATTCAACCAAAATACTCAGCCCAGAACTCTATGGCCAAAAGAAGTGGAAAACTTCTCTGCTGGCAGTACTATTGCTTCAGTGCCTAGTGATGAGGCTGGATCTGGGATGGATTTTTGGCGATCGCTGACCTATGCTCTATTAGCTGCATCTGCTGAAGTGATTGCGGTACCTCGTAACGAGTTAGATGGTCTGTTTCGGCCTAGCTCCGATCGATCGGCTGAGATAATTATTTATGACAACGTACCAGGTGGTGCAGGCTACAGTAAACAAATTGCCACTCATTTTTCAGAGGTATTACATCGTGCTTATGACATCACCAATGATTGCAAGTGTGCCAAGAGTTGCTACGATTGTCTGCGTACTTATTCTAATCAGTTTTATCATGATGAACTCGATCGGCTGACAGTTCGAAGGTTTTTGGAGCCGTTTAGAAAGTAGAGGCAGTGAGAATATGGCCTGAATCGCCGTGGGAGTAGTAAGTTCTACCTTTTCTACCCCGGGCGCGAATGGGGGAGCATTACCATCGTGAGACTGACTTGCAACCTTTGATATACCAGCGCCAGGGTAATTCTATCCCCTGTGTCAAACCGATGCGGGTGGTCTGTACGAGTTCGATTTTACCTGTATCCAGCTCCGACTGCCATGTGGGCGATCGAGACTCTAGCCACAGCGGTTGTCCGGATGCTAGTTTTGTACCATAGAGAGCCAGATCGATTTGCATCGCCTGACATAGTTTCCCTGGCCCTGCTGCTACTCGTTCTGGTTTTTCTTTGGGCTTGAGAGTGATGCTGGCCAGTGTCGCTGAGTCTAATTCTAAGGCCCGAATTAATACGGCACTGGGGAATTCGGCTCGATCGGTGACAAAATTTAGGCAGTGGTACATCCCATAAATTAGATAGACATATACATAACCCGCTGCCCCAAACATAATCTGATTCCGTTTGGTCTGTTTGTGATAGGCATGACAAGCCGGATCGCCTTCCTGATATGCTTCGACTTCGACGATCTGCCCGCGTAATTGCTGCCCATCGGGAAGTTGGCGTACCAATGTACAACCAATTAGTTCTGGGGCGACGATTAATACTGATCGATCTAACCAATCTGAGGAAATAATTTTATCCATGACTTATCAGCAATTAACTCAATTATTCTTTGATGTAATGACCTGTAATTCTGATAATCATTCTTGTTATATATGCAATTTCAGAATTGGTTTGTATAGTATCTATTGACTGTACCCACAAATTCTTTGGGAGCAGTGGTGACTCTTAACTCCTGAAAAAATTCTTTCGGCATAAATTCTTCTAAGATCAGCATACATTTCTCTAAATTATTACCCTTCTTCAATTCTTTGATCACTCTTTGCGCATAGGCTAAAGAGCAACCATTATCCCTTGCTAACCGGGTGCTGGGGGCTCGTTATTTCCAATTGGTTACTCATTGATCTTGAGTGTAATACTAATCTAAGCTTAGGCGTAATGGTTAGACGTTAACCCGAAGATGCCAGAATTACCCTGCTAAATCGGAAATAACTTCTGTCAAGCCAGATACGATTCTTGTTAGCTTATTAAAGCTAATCTTGTCAGTGGTGTCGTCTATCCCATGGTAATAGGGATAGCGGTAAGGAGCTGTGTCGGTGATCATAATTCCTTTATGCCCCTGTTGCCAGAAAGACCATTGATCAGACCAGCTAACACCAGGAATCCAGCTAGGTAAAGATGCTCCCTTGGATGGAAACTTGGTATGGCTACGAAATGATTCGATCGATCGTCGCACCAAGTCTCCAGAGTTTAGGTTGCCAATAAAACCAATGAAATTACCTTGGTTGGGATAGATGATATTCAAGGGGAAAGGATATTTTTGGCTACCGACCACGTCTGAGAAATATCCTAATGTTTCCAGACTTAACATTGCAACAACCTTGATCTTCGGGTCTATGCGCTTGGCATACACCAAACTCCCCATATTTTCTGTCCAAAAGAACGGAGGCTCTTCATTGGTGAATTCAACAAAACGAATTGTCCGCTTAGGGGATTTTTGGGCAAATATTCGAGCTAGCTCCAAGGTCGCTGCAGCCCCTGTCCCATTGTCATCGGCACCAGAACTTGCAAAAGCAGAATCATAATGAGCGCCAATGATAATAACTTCATCGGGATACTTAGTCCCTACTTTCTCAACCTCTTGGTTGTAGTAAGTCTTGGCTTTGATCTTGTACTCCTGTTGAGTTACTTGATAACCGGCTTCAGTCAAGGCTGTTTCCAGAAAAACCTTGGTTGCATTGAGGTTATCGTATTGACCCTCATTCCTGGAACCAATCTCAACAGAAAATTTTTGCAAGTCCTTTTCCAGTAAGCTCTGAAGCGCTATTTCTTCTTTCTGTAGAGGTAGAAGTTGCCCTTCATAGCTTTTCCCAGGCATCCAGAACATTGTGAAGTATACCCAAATACCTAAAATCAGTAAGATAGCAGAAAGTATTGCTAACCGAATGACAGCAGCCTTGCTAGCTATCTGAAATCTAAATCTACTCTTGTTTTTGCGCATTATTCATGACCCTCATGAAATTTACTGTCCAACCAACTGGTCAGCTCTTTTTTAAACCGTATTTTGGGACACCTGTTTTGCCACCGAATCTAGCATACCAGCCTCTAACTCCAATGCTTCTTGCATCTGCAACTCTAGGCCGTTATAAGGCTGTGTAGAGAGTAAAAGCTAGCCGTTGCAGTAGCGATCGAAGTGCTTGCCGCCGGACGTACTCGCACTCGTCGTTGACGATCTTCATTAGCAGTGGCTCGGCCTCTGCTCCGCGTTGCCCTAACTCGATGGCTAGCTGCCACCGATCGTCCTGCTCCCCGACGCGGAGGGAAGCGTGGGCGATCGGCTGGATCAGCTTTGGGTGTCGCTTACTGATCTCGGAGCTTAAGTGCTGCGCCTCATTGTCGCGGGCTATGGCGTACAGGACAGCCTTTACTTCCTCCGACGACCACGACTCGAATGGATGGGCGACGACGAACTTTAGAACTGCTGCATAGAGGCTGTGCCACTCTTCGTATTCACACTTCCACTCCCCGTAGCGGTGGTCGGATGGAAAGGTGGCAAATAACTAAAAAGGAGAGCGGAATGTGGGTTGGGTGATAGTGCTGGCGGGGATTCCTGCAGATTTTATTGGGCTGTACTGTCAGCTAGGACTCGCGATCGGTTCGACTCCATAATAGAGGGCATAAGCATTCTCAATAGCCGGAACGATTTCAACAATTTCAAAATAGGTTCCCCAAAATTGTGTTTCTCGTAGCTCTTCAACGAGGAATTGATAGTCTTTGACCTCGGAGGCTTCCCACATCAGAACATCAGTGTAATGTCCCGAAAATGCTTCGGAGTCAAAGAACCGCATCTTTACAGCTGGATGCCTTTGAAGAATTGGTGTAATGGTTTTTTCCAGAAACTGAAATCGCTCTTTTGTCGAAAGTTGCAGCCAAGTATTTGTTGTTTTGACCAGCATGAAGTAGACATGATTGAGCTCTTTGGTAGTTGTCGTCATCATATTGCCTCTCGATCTATGGGTAGGTGGGAATTTGGCAGCGCTGTAGTACGTGTCTCCGCACAAAGTGACTGTCTCTGATCGCCAGCATATCTGCACTGACCTGATCTTGTTTGAATGCGAGTAATTACTCGTATAATACGAGTGATCACTCCTATGTAGCAACTCGCTTTTGAGGAAGGTTTTGCAATGTCGCGTAAACGCTCCACAGTTCCCCGTAAACTTCCCCAGCAAGACCGTTCCCGTGTGACAGTTGAAGCGATTTTGGAGGCAACGGCTCGCATTTTGACCGAAGAAGGTTACGACAAAGCTAATACGAATCGGATTGCGGAGCGCGCTGGAATTAGTGTTGGCTCGCTATACCAGTACTTTCCAAATAAAGAATCCCTGATGACTGCTCTGATGGAGCAGCATTCTAATGAAATCGCTGAATTAGTGGAATCAAAATTGCAGGATTTATTCGATGCACCCCTAGAGGTCGCTATTCCTGAACTTGTCAGAGCGGTGATTGCTGCCCATGGGCTCAATCCGCGTCTGCATCAGGTGCTCAATGAGGAGATTCCGAGATCGGAATGCTTACAACAAATGCAAAATGCAGATGAACGTATTGCAAAACTCCTGGGAACCTACCTCACCCGGTGGCATGATGCTCCACAGGGGAGACTGCGCGATTCTCCACAGGAGAGGCTGCGCGATCGCCTTCATCCTCAAAATCTTGAAATGACTGTCTTCATCTTGAGCCGTACAGTTGAATCATTATGTCATTCAGCTGTGATCGAGCATCCAGGTTTTGTAAGTGACAGCAAGTTTGAACAAGAGGTCGCTGATCTTCTACTGCTCTACTTGACAGGTGCTGGAGACAGGTAATATTTTAATTTAATGGTATCTGGCAGGCTATTCACGGGTTGTTGTTGATGGTCTATGTCTGCGGTGGTCTTAAGCAATGCCTTGGCCATCTGCCAACCAAGACGCTGGAGCTATTCCAGGCAGGGTTGCGCGATTTCGGTGTATTCTGGCATAGGCTGGTGGGAGTGGATCGAGTCTGATGATAGTATCGAAAGACGATCACCTCGCTTCTGAAGATATTTAGAGGTTGTATGACCATTGTTGCGGCTCCGACAGCATCGGCTGACCCACTGTTATTAAATGTTAGCCATGCCTTGGATCGAGAGGTCTCGGCTGGAGGGAATTGAGATTGTGGGGTTTATTCCGATCGTCCCTGATTTTGTGATTGAGTTGCGGTCGGCGACGGATAACCTGAAGCCATTGCAGGAAAAGATGGCGGAATATCGACGGTTGGGGTTGTTAATTAATCCACAGAGTCCACAGGTTGAAGTCTATCGTCCTGGGCAGGATGTGGTGGTGTTGGATGTACCGAGTGCGATCGATTGTGGGGAGGTAATGCCCGGTTTTGTGTTGAGTATGAATCGGATTTGGTAATTAGCCGTTTCTAATTGGGGATTTTTTTTGGCATCATCGCTGATGAAGATGACTTGACTGTTGGCAACTACGAACGCGACTCTCCTAGGTTGAATCTAGTAACTCTAGCAAGAATTGAACTCTTGGCGATGGCCGTTCCGATTTTTTGTAGGCCAACCAAATTTGATTGCTCACCGCATCTGTCGGCTGGAGAATCAGTGTTAGCGCCCCTGAGCTAATCATCGCTTCGCATAGATAATCGGGCAGCACACTAAAGCCAAACCCAGCGGAGATCGCTTGTCGAATTATTTGCTGACAACGTTGCTGACCGATTTCAATGTCTTACTTTGTAGTTTTTTGAGTTGCAACTTCGGCCATGGCAGTTTGCTGTACCCGACCCTTGCCCATCAACCGAAAGAGCAAGGTCTCCGCCGTCACCGGGAGCTGATGAACAACAATGATGCCCGTTTGTAGACCTTTGCCTAATAGGTAGATGCCTCTGCCCGACCTTCTTTAGGGGCGCTGTTAATGTGGTCAAACCTTTGCCATTGGCCAACTGACTTGACAAATATTTGCTGTAGCTACATATTAGGAGTTACATTGAGGTTTGTGGGGGATGCGGTTGGAGTGGATCTGGGATGACGCGAAAAATCGGGAGAATGGTCGGAAGCATGGTTTGAGTTTTGAGGCTGCTCAATATGTTTTTGCAGATCCGCTGGCTTTGAGCCGGATTGATCCGTTTCCAGATGAGGAGCGCTGGCAGACCGTTGGTTTGGTTGGTCAGTTAACTGTGTTTGTAGTTCATACTTGGCCGATGGTTGATTTGGTGACGGGTGAGGAGACGGGGCGAATTATTAGTGCCAGAAAGGCAACGATTTATGAAAGGAGGGCTTATGAAGAAGAGACGTTCTAATCCGGTTCCACCGGAGATTCAGGCTGAAATTAATGCTTTGGCTGGTTTGCCGGAGGAGCAGATTAATACTGAGGATATCCCGGCGGTGGGGGGCTGGGATGATGCTAAACGGGGTGTGTTTTATCGCCCGATTAAGCAGCAGATTACGCTGCGTTTAGATGCTGATCTGGTGGATTGGTTTAAGAACCATCATCAGCAGGATGAGGGTTATCAGACTAGTATTAATCGGGCTTTGCGGGAGTATGTTTCACAACATCGATCTTGAAGCAAGGTGGTGTTATTTTGAGGTCATCGTATTTGTGCGGTTTGGCCTGCATTCGATCGATTTGATTTTGAAAGCCATTTTGAGTCGCTTCTACCATCAGTGGTGGTAGAAATTGCGGTACCGATGGGTAACAACAATGTATCTAAACGAACACAAATTATGATGATGAGTTTGGCGAAGACGGAGTGGGGGATATCGACTAGTTCTATCACTCGATCGACCAACATGGAGTCATGTTGGGTCTTATAATGAGTTTGAGTAAAAGATGGTGATCACTTTATCGAAGCTTTCTATGATGAGCGAAAAACTATTGAAGAGGTGATTCAATCATGACAGATGAACGTTTGACTCGAGGGCGCAAAAGAGATGAAGCTTCGTTCCCGATTGCTGTCAATCGGGCGGAACTGCCGCAAGAATATTCTAATTTATTTGAAGAGATTAAAACCAAGGTGGATAGCTCCCGTCTGCGGATGGTGAAATTGTGAAACAGCTTGTTTCACAATTACCCTGGGGACACATTATTATCTTGATACAGAAGGTTAAAATACCAATGAAAAGAGAGTGGTATATGAGCCAATCTATTCTCTATGGATGGAGTCGCAGTATTCTTGCTGCCCAGATCAGTGGACAATCTTATGAGCGCCAAGGAAAGGCTGTGAGCAATTTTGTGACTACTTTGCCACCTGCTGATTCAGATATGGCGGTGCAGGTTTTTAAAGATCCTTATCTCTTTGATTTTTTGGGTACTGCTGATCCGCGTCGTGAGCGCGAGGTCGAGCAAGCACTAGTCGATCATGTGCAGAAGTTTTTGCTGGAACTGGGGAATGGCTTTGCGTTTGTGGGTCGTCAGGTGCAATTGGAGGTTGGTGACAGTGATTTTTTTGTGGATTTGTTGTTTTATCACCTCAAGCTGCGCTGCTATGTGGTTGTGGAGCTAAAGGTGGTGCCTTTCGATCCAGCTTTTGTAGGAACTTTGAATCTGTATCTTTCTGCGGCTGATGATTTGTTGCGGCATCCTGATGATCAACCGACGATTGGGCTGCTGTTGTGTCGTTCTAAGAATCGGTTGGTAGTGGAGTACGCTTTGCGCGATTTTAATAAGCCGATGGGTGTGGCGGATTGGGAAACACAGATTTCGCGGTCTTTACCAGAGGAGTTCGCTGCTAGTTTGCCTTCGATCGAGGAGTTTGAGGCTGAGTTGCAATGTGATGAAAGTGATCGATCGGCTATTATGGATGCCTGAATGCATTTGATCGCTCTGCTTGAGCCAAAGTCATTCATTCAGGTCGCCTTGTACAGTCCGAAGACTCTTGCCGATTCATCCCTGCCGGCGATCGTACTCGAATTATAAGGGATAACTGCACTATTAACTCCTGCTCTTCGGGTTCAGCATTCTGTTTGGCCGCTAATTTCATTAGAATATGAAGATGTACTCATCGTGATTATTCTGAGGTGGTATGATGCAGATCCTGACTAGGTATCGAATTAACTCCGCATTCCAGCGATTAATGTCTGTGCATTGGTGGATGGCAATGGTTTATGTAGTGCTATTCGTGACTGGAATGTTCATGTCTCAGTTGGAACGAGGCGTTTCCTTTCGACCGAGCTTTTACGATTTTCATAAATCAATAGGTATTCTATTGATCGCACTATTGGCCTGGCGCATTTTATTACTTTTGCAGGTGTGGTGGAAGAAGTACACGAAGCGTTTTCTCCGGTTCTCTTGGCTCTGGATCAGAACTGTTGTCTTGCATCCTAGCTTCTATATTTTTATGTGGGCAGTCCCTCTGTCTGGGGTTTTCTTGTCGAATTCATTTCAAGAGAAAAATGTAAAGTTTTTTGGATTTGTACTGCCAGATATATTTCCTCAGAATTCAGCAATGACAAATTTAGGGCGAAATCTACATTTTTGGTTGTCCTATAGCTTGCTGGCATTTGTTGTGCTACATATGATCGATCAACAAAAGGTTGTGCGAGCCAACTGGCGAAGGTTCAGGCAGTTTATCAAAGGTTAATAGACATTATTTTTTATGGAAATTAAAGCGAATCCAGATCAAGTGAAGTGGACATGAGATCTGAGTTAAAAGCTGGGAGCCTGTCATTGTGGGTTCAAACTCTAGAAATTGTTGATCTACAGGCCCCATGAATTAGCTTGAAGTACTGGCTGTCAAGCTCATCTCTTGGGCTGCCTGGGTCATAGACTTGCCCGATTCTTCTACTATGCTGATTCACATGATAAATAATAATTGCTATGTAGCTAATTAAATTACTCTGCCATTAGTTTGGCAATTGCTGGGCGATCGCCGCACCGTTCTAGCCACCCAACAACATTCGGAAATGGTTGGAGAGCTATTTCCATCGACCCGATCCAGCCCACAAAGCCCTGTAGATGGGTATCCACGAGGCTGTAATCACCCAGCAAAAAAGATTTTCCGATCAAAGCATTGTCCAGAATTCCCAAATAGCCGAGAAGATCAGCTTTGGCTTTCTCCAAGGCGATCGCGCTCCGTTGCTCGGGCGGGATCCAATCTGGAGAGTTCGGCAGAACTCCGCCATCACTGTCCGTAGGCAACAATGCCGATAGCCTACCACCGGCTTCGGCCAGCACCACATTCCCCCAGACAATCCACTTCATTGCTTCTCCTCGCTGGGGCCCCAAAGCAGGATATAGCTGCATATCGACCCCAAAGACTTCACCGAGATATATCGTAATCGCCGCCGATTCCCAAATTGCCGTACCTTCATGGACGATCGCTGGTACGCGACCATTGGGGTTGATTTTCAGAAATTCTGGTTGCCGCGTACTGCCATCGGTGATGGATAGCTGAACTCGATCGCAAGGAATACCCAGCTCCGCCAGCACCGCTTCGGTAATGCTGGAAGTGGACATGGGGACATAGTAAAAAGTGAGACTCATGGCAAAATGCTCCTAAGAAGCGAAGCTATGGAAGGCTTAAGGTCGGAAAACTTATCACCGATCGGCGAAACTACCGGCTGTTTTATTAGTGATTTATTTTCTGAATTGCTCTAAACAGACTAAATAAACAGCTTGAATAAACAGGTGATTATCCATTCGGAATTCTGTACTTTCTAGGTGAGTGATTTCTCGGATTTGTCGATCTAGCGTTTTGTTGACAGTATACTTCGCATCCGGAGATAGGAAAGGGTAACGCTGCAAATAGCGCCGAATAGATGCAAAGTCATCGGGAGTTAGACTACCCATTTTGCCCGTAGCCAGGAGCTGGGTAGCCACCGCTTGGGCTTCGGGCTGAATGTCGATCGCCTTCGGACTTACCACTTGGCCCTCTTGGATGACCAATGTTCCAGCCACCCAGTCCCCTAGGCGCTTTTCTTGCTTGGTAAACAAAATGAGCAGTAATCCAATGAAAAATAGTTCATCTATCACCCGCAGCAGCGATCGCACAATCGCCTGGGTTAACCCAGCATTGCGTCCATCCTCACGGATTACCCGGATCTTAGCGTAGCGCTTACCGGGAGTTTGCCCACGCCACAGGGTTTCAAAAAACACAAAGTAGCCAACATAGATCGCAAAAGCCAGCAATATTTGCAAGGCGATCAGCCAGTTCTTTGCCCCCGGCACACCGGACAAGGAGTTGTAGAGGAATGCAAATATCACCAGGCTGATAATCAGCACTAGCATCCACAGTAGATAATCCACCACTAGAGCAACTGTGCGATTACCCACACCAGCGAGGGTAAAAGCTAGTTCAACGCTCTCGGGAGTCCGTGACTTAGTTTGTTTAAGAAACTGCATAAGTATTTCAGATTAGGAACGCATCCCTAAATCATTGCCCTCCCGACGGCTGCGCAAGTCAAAGTACAGCACTGACTTGATGGCTTGATAGAATGGAACTAAGAATAGTTCAAGAAGCAGCGACAACACCAGGGATAGAATATTTAAAAGTGCATACTTACTGCTGTTGACCACCGAACTCATCGCCGTCGGATCCGTCATGCCCTTTTGCATCTCAGAAAATAGATCGGCATAAATCACCGCAGTGGGCGAATTAGCCAACGCAGTCAGCGGCAGAGTAATCAGAAAAGCAACAAAGAGAATCAGCATGACCCGACCCACGTAAGGTGCCGTGAGCTGCCAGCTGCGACTGACGCCCTCCAAACCGCTACTATTATTGCCTTCTACGGCCAACGGCAATTCGGAAATAAACACTGCTGCTCCATAGCGCAACAAAATGTAGGCAAAACCGAGAAAGCCCACCAAACTAAAAATTGTAGCCAAGATCCACCCCACAGGGCCAGAAATCTGGGTGGAGAGGAACACACCTATTCCGACCCCAACGAGTAGCACTAGATAAGCAACAATAAACGCTACTATGCCAAACAGCACCAACCATAGCGCCAATCCTAAAAACCGCCACTGACTATTTCCCAAGATCCGTGACACATCTCTCAGGGTTTCGGGCTGATTGATCAACTGTTGGTAAGCTAAACGTGAGATCATTGCCCGATTGGCTATATATTTGCCTAAGCAAAATAAGAAAGCGCCCAACCACAGCAAAACGCCCACCAAGATTCCTAAACCCTGACTGGCTTGACTCAACAGTGCTCCAACGAAAATCGCCGGAATAGATGCCAAAAAACCAACGACCAGCCAGCCCAGCGATCGCAAAACCAACTGAAAATAGTCACCGAAGTTGGATTTAAGCAGAGTGACCGCCGCAGTCACCACGTTACCGACGCTAAGCGTCCCGATCGGATCCACACTGCCTTGACGCATAGCTCTTACTTTCTCCTCAAACTTGTGATGCCAACGGTGGCGTGAAATAATAGTAAACACTATACACTATCCCTCTTGGCTCCCCAGACCATCCATCAGGCAATACTATGAACGTACAACGCTGGATCGCCGCCCGTGCAGCTAAATGGCAAGAACTTGAAGCTTTGTTACAGCGGGTGGAGAAGCGCGGCGTAAAGTCTCTCAACGCCACGGAAATCACTACCCTAGCTAGCTTGTATCGATCCGTAGCAGCGGATTTGGCCCGCGCCCAAACCAACTCTATGAGCAACGCCTTGCTCATAGAGCTGCAAGCCCTCACTACCCGTGCCTACACCCAAGTTTACCGGGGATCGAACCGCCAAGAACTATCCAAGCTACTGCACTTTTATGCCTGGGAGCTACCCCAAACCCTGCGTTCGACCTGGGTCTACACGGCGATCGCCAGCGGTCTGGGAATCTTGGGATACTGTATTGCGGTTTTCTATGCGCAGCGGGATCCCAGCTTTATCGGGACTCTGATGCCCGAATCGCTAATTGCCAAGGTTCGCGACCAGCACGAACTGTGGATGGGTTCCATCCTCGGCACCGAACCACTATCCGCTAGTGGCATTATGGTCAACAACATGGCTGTATCCTTTCGGGTCGTAGCCGGGGGCATTACCGCTGGCTTGCTCACCGTATACATGTTGTTCTACAACGGCCTATTGGTTGGGGCAGCAGCGGCCCTTGTCGGTAAATATGGCCTATCTTTTCCTTTTTGGGCCTTTGTCTTTCCCCATGGCTCCCTAGAGATCCCGGCGATCTTTATTGCCGGTGGAGCCGGATTGCTCATTGGGCGGGCCTTACTCTGGCCCGGTGCCTATCGCCGTCGCGATGCCCTGCGTATTTATGGCATCCAAGCTGCCAAGCTGGTGATGGGGATCGTGCCTATGTTAATTATTGCCGGCACGATCGAGGGCTTTTTCTCTCCCCAACCAGCCATTCCTGGCATCTTAAAGTACTTGACTGGTAGTTTAATATTTATCTTGTTAATTCTCTATAGTCTGCGCCGCTCCCCCACTCAGCTGATCAAAGACGACCTCTGAGTTTGATCATTAAATACTGCTCTACCAACTGATCGGTGATTTGGGTGGCTGGAGCATCCAATACCAGCACCCCCCGTTGCTTGAGCTTCGCGAAGGCCAACTGCCGCTGGGCGAGTAAATCGATCGCCACCGCTTGGTTGTAGGCATCGGGAACTTTATCTGCCAAACGCTCCGCCAGCCGGTCAACTTGGGGATCGCGCAGCGTAACGCAGAAGGGTAGGTAGCGTGGAGTGAGGCGGGTCATGGCCTGCAACAGTTCGATCGAAGCAATCTCGTCCACGATGTCTGTAATGATCACCACCAAAGCTCGCCGGTGCTGGCGGCTAATCACCGTATTCACCGCGCCCACATAGTCTGGCTCCAGCAGCTCCGGCTGAAGTCCGCTGAGCCGATCGAGCATCCGAGCGAAATGAGTCTGTCCGCGCTGGGGTGGGAGCCAAGTGTGCAGGAGACGATCGAACACGCCCATCCCCACCTTGTCGCCCCGTTGGATCGCCGCCATCGCCAGGGAGAGGGCGGCATTTAGGCCCCAGTCAAAGCGCTGGATACCCTGAATATTAGCCGTCATCAGCCGGCCTCGGTCCAGCAGGATAATCACTGTCTGTTCCTGTTCTGGCTCCAAGACCTTCACCAAGGGCCGGTTGCGGCGGGCCGTGGCTTTCCAGTCAATAAAGCGGGGATCGTCGCCCACGGTGTATTCGCGCAGTTCCGCAAACTCGGTGCCCGCTCCCTGCCGCCGCGCTTGGCGGATCGCACCGCTGGACTGCAGGGCTAGCTTGATCGAGAGCGATCGCAGACCAATCAGGTCGGGGTAGACCGCTACGGACTGGGCCGCATCCACCCGCCACTGCTGCCAAGCCAAGCCCCAAGGACTTAGCTGGCGCACATGGATGCCTTGCCACTGGTATTCACCTCGGGCGCGCGGATGGACGAGATAGGAATGCTCCGCATTACTGTTGGCAGTGATGGTACCCAAGATTGTGCCGGGATTACCCGGTAGCTCGGCGGGGGTAAAGTCTCGGATTTGGTAGCGATAGCTTCCTTTGCTCAAAAGCAGGCTATCGATATGCAGTTTTACCGGGTTATCCCGCCCGATCGAGAGTTTGCCCAAGGATTCCCGCCGGACTTGAATGCGTTTGCCACTGACCCGCAAACTATCGATCGCTGCCAGCAACAACAACAAGCCATAGCCAGCGATCGAAAGGAGGATTGCCCAGCCCTGGGAACCGGGGCTGACAAAGGCCCCGCCGGTAGCCAACAATCCTACCCCAACCAACAGGGTCACTAGCCGCCCACTGGGAATCCATTGCCACAATTGTGTGAGTCGTTGGTTCTGAGTCATCGCGGCACCGCCACTTGGTTGACCAGACTTTCAATTACTCGATCGAGTTGTAAACCATCCAACTGGGCTTCGGGCTGTAGCATCAGGCGATGGCGCAGCAGGGGGACAGCGATTAGCTTCAGGTCATCGGGGGTAATGTAGTCACGGCGATCGAGCCAAGCTGCGGCCTTGGCAGCTTGCAACCAAGCCACCGCTGCCCGAGGAGATATGCCTAAGCTCAGATCGGGGTGCTGGCGGGTCTGTTGGATCAGGGCCAAAAGGTAATCGATAATCGCCGTGCTGGCTTTTACCTGTTGTACTTCCCGGCGGGCGGCAAGACAATGCTCGACGGTGGCTACCGGGTCAATGGTGAGCTTGTCTTGGGGCGTGCCAGACTCCAGCAGCATCTGCCTTTCGGCTGCTGAGCTAGGATAGCCCACAATCAGTTTGAACAAGAAGCGATCGAGCTGGGCTTCGGGCAGGGGATAGGTACCTTCAAATTCCAGGGAGTTTTGGGTGGCGATCACCCAAAATAAGCCGGAGAGCTGGAGACTCTCGCCGTCGAGAGTAACCTGACCTTCGGCCATGGCTTCTAGCAAAGCTGCTTGAGTTTTCGGGGGGGTGCGATTAATTTCATCGGCCAAGAGAATTTGGGTGAAAACGGGCCCCTTGCGCAGAATGAATTCTTGGGTTTTCAGATCGAAAATATTGGTACCCACAATGTCCATCGGCAAGATATCGGGTGTGAGCTGAATTCGCCGAAAATCAGCTTGCACCAGCTGGGACATAGCTTTGGCCATCAGAGTTTTTCCGGTACCCGGTACCCCCTCTAAAATGACATGACCGCCCGTGAGCAAAGCAATTAGCAATTGCTGGGTAATGTCCTGCTGTCCCAAGACAACGCGGTTTAAGCCAGCGCCAATGGCCTGAAAAACATCGTAGTTTTGGGTCATAGAAAATAAATATTAAGAAGAAGGTGAATCGAGCTTGGAACGTAGGGTTTGAAGCTTTGTTAGCCACTGGCCCAACTGGGCTTCGGTCATAGAATTGCCCGAGGCTAATTGTAGGTCATCTGGTAAATCTTGGATAGAAAGATGGGGCTGAGCCGCTAGGGCATCGACCACCGTCTGGCGATTCTCCAGGGGAGAGGCTGCGCCAACGAGCAGTTGGGCGTTACCGAGTCCCAGCTTTTGTTGCAGATAGCGCTGTTCCCGTCGTCCGATGTGCTGAAGCACAAAGTCGCTCCGGCGGGCTTGACGCAGGATACTCCCAAGGGCCTGGATATAGGCAGTACTGTTCTCCACCTGGGGTGGTTGAGGAATCACCGCTGCCCCAAAACGCCGGTTTTGCTGCCAAACCAAAATCCCCGTCAGCAGCAGTAAGTTTGCACCTGCCACCAACCAAGGAGTACGGGCTAGGTAGCCGAAGGGATCTTTCTCCACCGCTGTGGCTTTGGCGGTTTCGGGGTTGGGATCCTGGTAGCCATGGGAATATTCATCCACTACTAGCCGCTGCCGTCCCTCAGTGGCTAGGGTGGTGAGCAGCTCTAGATTAGCCCCAATATCCTGATAAGCATTGGCCGCGAGGTAAGGGGTGGTGGCCAAGATGACTCGCCCTTGGCCCAAGGTAATTTTCCCCACCACTATGCCCCGATCGTCCCGGACGATCGGTTCCATCTGGTTACGCCAAAGAAACCCTTTGAGGCTGTCTTCTGCAGAATTCTTGGCGATCTCTTGCTCTGGGTTCCAGCGGCGAGTAGTTTCGATCCGAATTTTGCCTAGGGGACTATCTAAATCCTGAGCAAACGCGGTCTCTTGAGCGGCGGCTTTATAACCCAAAATTATGAGGGTGTTGCCCGCTGTGACCCATTTGTCAACCTCACTGCTCCAACGCATCTGGGCATCGGGTGCGGCATAGAGCAAGGTGGCACCCGTCGGATAGGTGGCCCCAATCCTGTTGGGATCCTTGCGCCAGCGCTCGATCTGTACTCCCCGATCGACCATTTTTTGATACCAAGCGCCATAACCACTGGGTTCTAGGCTGTAGGTGGAGCCTTTGAGCTGGGTTTTGTCGCCGGAGCTCCCGAGGAAGAGGCTGAGACCAATGATGGTAATAGCAGCCGCGATAATTGGCCAGTAGCGGCGCAGAAAGGACTTCCGTGGGTTCATGATGGGGGGCGACCTGGGTAGAGTCGATCTCAATATATCGTCTAAGTTATAACAATGTCTTTTACTAGCTTACTACCAGTGCAGGGCTTTAGCTGACCGGTGCAGATTGCGAATGCAACTGGATGTGAGCATCGAGCTGCTGGTAGGCTTGCTGGCAGCGATCGAACTGTTCGGCGGAGAGGGGCCGATCGGCAAATTGCAGTTGCTCATGGGTTTGCAGCAGCAGGTCACCGGTACGGATAATAGGCAACTGACCCAGCAGGACGGCGTATTCTCGATCGGTGCGGCTGGATTGGTGGGGCACAATGCTGGCATCGTTCAGGCGTTGCAGCATAGCTAAATAAAGGTAACGACCGGCTTCGCTGTAATTTTGCCGGGCCTGGTATTGCTGGGCCTGGGCCAGGAGTTCGGCGACGCTGTAAGTCTGGGCGCTCTGGGGCTGGGCTGATTTGGGCCAAAACCGGCGGAGGTCGATGCTAGGTAGGTAGTTGCGCAGGATCAGGTAAAGCACCCAAGCAGCTCCAACGGCTAACAGAAACCACATAAGGTTGCCGATGGCTTGAATCAACCACTCGGGAAGGTTGGATTTGGGAGCATTGAGTTTGAATTTAACTTCGAACCATTCGCCCAGTTGCTGCCAAATTCGATCGGCTTGCCAACCCCATGAGTCTTTTTGAAATTTGTCCATGTTATTTTTACCCATGTTGTTTGTGATCAGCAGATAGCAATATGATCTGCCTCAAGGACTAATTTTTTGACGGACTATCAATAGTTGCAGCGGACTGGTCTAAGAATTCCTGTAAGGCCAGGGCCACATGAGTCCAGTGGGTGCCGCCTTGGCAAAAAGCAATGTAGGGTTCCCGCAGTGGGCCATCCGCTGAAAACTCCGAAGTACTACCATCAATGAACGTCCCCCCGGCCATCACCAGTTGATCGGCATATCCCGGCATCGGAGCTGGCACCGGATCCAGATAGGAACCGATCGGCGACAATTTCTGTACTGCTCGACAAAAAGCCATTAGCTGCTCCGGCGAACCGAAGCGAATCCCTTGGATCACATCCCGGCGAGGTGCAAAAGGAGCTGGGTTTACTGGGTAACCCAATTTGTCAAACACATAGGCCGTCAGATGATTGCCCTTCATCGCTTCCCCCACCATCTGGGGTGCCAAAAATAGACCCTGAAACAATAATCGATTCTGATCGTAGGTCGCCCCACCGGTACTCCCAATCCCCGGAGCCGTTAGCCGACAGGCCGCTGCCTCCACCAAGTCGGCTCTCCCCGCCACATAGCCGCCACCAGTGGCGATCGTCCCGCCCGGATTCTTGATTAGCGAGCCGGCAATCAAGTCTGCACCGACGGCCGGCGGCTCGCGGTTTTCGATGAACTCCCCATAGCAGTTGTCCACAAAGCAGACCGTGTGGGGATTTTGGGCCTTGACGGACTGGACAATTTTTTCGATGTCGGCGATCGACAAAGAAGAACGCCAAGCATAGCCACAGGAACGCTGAATCAAAACCAGCTTGGTCTCGGGGCGGATGGCCGTGGCCAACGCTGCCCAGTCGATTTCTTTTTGCTCATGCAAAGGTAGTTCTCGATAGCTCACTCCGAAATCTTTCAGAGAACCACTGCCTGCCCCGCGGGTGCCAATTACCTCCGCCAATGTATCGTAGGGCGTTCCGGCCACCGCTAGCATTTCATCACCAGGCCGCAGGACTCCAAACAGAGCGCAAGCGATCGCATGGGTGCCGGAGACAAACTGAACTCGCACCGCCGCCGCTTCCGCTCCCATCAAATCGGCAAAGACCAAATCCAAGGTCTCGCGGCCCAGATCGTCGTGGCCGTAACCGCTCACGCTGCTAAAGTGATGCACTCCTACCCGGTGCCGCCGAAAAATTTGTAAAACTCGATGCAGATTTTCCTTGACTTGGCCATCAATACCAACAAAAATTTGTAATAGAGCCTTTTCTGCTTCCTGGATCGGGTCTGAATTTTTCATGCCGATGGCGAAATTTAGGTACAGATTCTATTGTGACTCAGAGGTGGTTATTACTATTGAAAAATAAAATTAGGATCGAAGAATGACAGTAGCTGCATCGAAGAAGCTGGGACTCGACTGGGGAGTGATCGTCTTCATGGCGATTATCCATGTTGGAGCCATATTGGCCTTTCTGCCTCAGTTCTTTAGTTGGCAAGGCGTAGGTGTAGCTCTGTTGCTGCATTGGATCAGCGGGGGCCTAGGCATTACGCTTTGTTGGCACCGGATGATTTCCCACAAGAGCTTTAGCGTTCCGAAGTGGCTGGAGTACCTCTTGGCTTTCTGCGGTACCTTGGCCGTACAAGGGGGCATTATTTGGTGGGTGGGTCTGCACCGCCACCACCATCTACATTCCGATGAAGATGTAGATCATCACGATTCCAAGAAAGGCTTCTGGTGGAGCCACATGGGTTGGACTTTCCGGGAAGTACCTGCAGAAAAGGAAGTGGTTAAGTTTACGAAGGATATTGCCAACGACAAGTTCTACCAGTTTTTGGATAAGTACTTCATCCTGATCCAAGTCGCTCTGGGCATAGCGCTGTATGCGATCGGCAACTGGCCCATGGTTTTCTGGGGCGTTTTTGCCCGCCTGGTCTTTGTCTATCACTGCACTTGGTTGGTGAACAGTGCCACCCACAAGTTTGGCTACCGCACCTTCGATACCAAGGATAATTCTACTAACTGTTGGTGGGTGGCCATTACCACCTATGGCGAAGGCTGGCACAATAACCACCACGCCTACCAATACTCGGCCCGACATGGCTTGAAATGGTGGGAACTAGACATTACTTGGATGACCATCAGAGTGCTCCAGCTTTTGGGTCTTGCTAAGGATGTGAAGCTCATCCAGGAATAGTTACAGATTCTTGATCGTGGAGCATCTTTCCTAAGAGAATCTTTAAAACCCCTGAGCCATTAGGTTCAGGGGTTCTGCATGGCATTCGATGGAATCCCTAAGGCCCTGCCAAGATGGCGTCTTCCACGTCCCGCCGACTCAAGGAATACTTAAAAACTCGGTTGACATCCGATCGATCTCCGCTGGAATAGGAAATAGCAATCTCCTCAATCTCTAGGCACAACTGGGCCTGCCATTGATCGCGAGAGACCTGCCAGCAATGGGGAAGGTCGGTATTTTGGATGCAGCCGATCGACAGCAACCATTCCTCAATTTCTGGTAGCGGATGGTTGTACAACGGAGTATCGGGGGTGGAGACGGTCACGGCAAGCAATGGTAATGATGATCGTCTCTAGTTTAGGGCAACTAGGAAGTGGATGCATGGGTGGATAATGTGTACTATCAAAGTCCTGAAAGTCCTTTTTGTTCCGATGTTTGGGGAAAACTTTTTTAAGTATTGTTACCGGTCGGTGATACAATCGATTTTGGTCTGGCTCGAATTAGCATTCAAACCCTTGTGGAATCACCAGAACAACAGGCAATTGTGGCGTTCTCTGCCGAGGAAGAGCCTGTGGCAGCAGCCGCTACTCCGATCGACAATGGGATGGATGGATATCAACAGCTCAAACGAGAGCTGTTTGTTTACATAGCCGCCCTCGCAGTGCCAGTTTTTCTATTGGTGTGGCTGAAGTTTGGCTTAAATATTGCCCTCAATTATTTATTGGGAGCGATTGTTGGTCTGATATATGTCCGAATGCTATCGCAAGCAGTAGAAAGGCTGGGCAACGAAAACCGAGGATTGAGTCCCAATCGACTAGGTTTGTTCGCGGCAGTCATTATCCTGGCCACGAGAGTGCCCCAGCTTCATGTATTGCCGGTTTTCTTGGGTTTTTTGACCTATAAAGCAGCATTACTAATCTACGCAGTGCGGATGGCTACCCAACCGATCGCCCCCGGCCCAGTGCCCAAAGCGCTCGAAGTTCCATCACAGCCAGATCTATGAGTCATTGAACCTCGCCCTGGGGAACGCTCCTGAATGGAAATGTTAGGTGTTTTGAATAACGTAAACCTGTTGCCGATGGCCGCCTTGGATGTGGGCCATCACCTCTATTGGCAAATAGGTGGGTTGAAAATACATGGACAAGTATTGCTGACCTCTTGGTTTGTGATGGCCATCTTGCTTGGTGTTTCCTTCTTGGCTACTCGCAACATGCAGCGTATACCTAGTGGTCTACAAAACCTGTTGGAATATGCTTTGGAATACATCCGTGAATTGGCTAGAAACCAAATCGGTGAGAAAGAGTATCGTCCGTGGGTACCATTTATTGGCACTTTGTTTCTGTTCATCTTTGTCTCCAACTGGTCTGGTGCCCTGTTGCCCTGGAAGTTGCTCCACTTGCCCGAAAGCGAGTTGGCGGCTCCCACCAACGACATCAATACCACCGTAGCCCTGGCGCTGCTCACCTCTTTGGCTTATTTCTATGCAGGCTTTCGCAAGCGTGGCATCGAATATATTGCTAAGTACGTGCAGCCAACGCCGATTCTGTTGCCAATCAATATTTTAGAGGACTTCACCAAGCCTCTCTCCCTCAGCTTCCGTCTTTTCGGTAACATCCTTGCGGATGAGTTGGTGGTGGGTGTACTGGTATTGCTAGTTCCTCTGTTTGTACCTCTGCCTGTCATGGTGCTCGGTCTCTTTACCAGCGCAATTCAAGCTTTGGTGTTTGCTACCCTCGCGGCAGCGTATATTGGTGAAGCTATGGAAGGCCATGGCGGACACGAAGAAGAGCATTAATACTGTCTTCTGTACCCGTTCGCTCAAAAATCATATGGATAATGCTGACAATCCCTTGCATTTATGCTGGGAATGAAAGCTAGGGGCAGGCTTTAGCCTGCAACTATGGTACATTGAGATAGCTCTAAAAAAGCATAATCAGCACCATATTGCCTAAGTAGTTTCTTAGGGTGGAAGCAAGTCAAAAGACTTAGCGGCTGTGAAAGCGTGAGCGAAAAAACATAGACAGAATGGGTACGGTAGGGCATACCGGAACCTTTGCCCAAGAGGCAAGCAACGCTTCTGGAGAATTGACCCCTACTCAGGTTGGAGTAATCCTGTCTGGGCAAGTTAGCTCGCTGAAAGAAGAATCCTTCGTTTGAAATGGGATTTTGAAAATGCAGCAGGGACGGCTTTAGCATCCCAGCAGCAGTGATCTAGAATCCCTGTCCTTTCAAGCCAGGGAGTGTCAATAACTGTTTTCTAAATTAAGGTAAATCAATTATGAATCCTACTGTTGCTGCTGCTTCTGTAATCGCTGCTGCTCTCGCTGTTGGCTTGGCTGCGATCGGCCCTGGTATCGGTCAAGGTACCGCTGCTGGTCAAGCGGTAGAAGGTATTGCTCGTCAACCCGAAGCTGAAGGCCGAATTCGTGGTACTTTGCTGCTCTCGCTGGCGTTCATGGAGTCTTTGACTATCTATGGATTGGTAGTTGCGCTGGTACTATTGTTTGCCAACCCTTTCGCTTAGTTAGCCGCCCCAATTTATTGATGAGATATCGGTCTGGGATCTTTTGCCCGGTCCGATGTTTCCCAAAATTTGTTTAGCTTTTACCTAGGGAAGCAATATATATGATGTTCCAAACAATTTTCTTAGCTGCCGAGGCAGTGGCTAAAGAGGGTGGTTTGTTCGATTTCAATGCTACGCTGCCGGTCATGATGATTCAGTTCGTGGTTTTGGCTGCCTTGCTAAACGCGCTTTTCTACAAGCCCGTGGGTAAGATGCTGGACGATCGGGATGAATTTATCCGCAGCAATTCTGCTGGTGGCGAAGAGCGTTTGGCCGAAGCTAAGCGTCTCACCCAACAGTACGAAACCGAGTTAGCCGATGCGCGTCGGCAGGCCCAGGCCGTAATCACCGAAGCCAAGACCGCCGCTCAAAAAATCGCTAGCGAAGAACTTGCTGTGGCTCAACAAGCTGCCCAAGCAGAACGGGAGAAAGCCTCCCAAGAAATCGAACAGCAGAAACAGGTTGCTTTTTCCTCTTTGGAGAAAGAAGTAGCAGCTCTCAGTCAGCAAATCCTGGCCAAGCTGATCCAAGCCTAAGCACTCGACTAAATTTTAAGAATCTAAATAACAGCGTTTCAGCGCTACTCTAGTGGCCTGAACCCGCTCGGTCACAAACAGATTAAAAATAATCATGGCAACCAGTATATTTCTAGCAACAGAGTCGGCTGGCTTTGGTTTGAATACCGATATATTCGAAGCCAACATCATCAACCTCGCCATCGTGGGCACGTTGGTATTCATCTTTGGCCGGAAGTTTTTAACCAAGACCCTAGGCGAACGCCGCGCGCGGATCGAGGCGGCTCTGACCGATGCTGAAAAGCGCCAAAAGCAAGCAGAAACTGCCCTGGCCGAAGCCAAGAAACAGTTGGCTGCCGCTCAAGCAGAGGCTGCCAGCATCAAAAAAGAAGCCGTTACCAGCGCTGCGAATGCCAAGGCAGACGTGATGGCTAAGGCTGCTCGGGATATAGAACTTCTGAAGCAGGCGGCTAGCCAAGATACTAACGCCGAGCAAGAGCGGGCCATGGCCGAGCTGCGCCAGCGAGTAGTAGCTTTGGCGATCGCCGAGGCCGAAGCCAAGCTGCCCGGATCCTTGGATGCCAACAAGCAGTCGGCTTTGGTAGAACGCAGCATTAGTCTAGTAGGAGGTTAAGCAATGAGTGCTAAAGTTGGCAGTTCTTTTTTAAACCCCTACGCCCAGGCCATGATGTCCGTGGCTCAGGATCAAAACCTCTTGGATGCTTTTGGTGAAGACTGTAAAGCAGTGATCCAATTGCTCCAAGATTCTCCAGAACTGGCACAGTTTTTGGGTAGTCCAGTGGTATCCGCTCCGACCAAAAAAGCGGTGTTGAAACAGGTGCTCAAAGATATCAATCCGGTGATGATGAATGTCATCTTGGTGTTGATCGATCGCAACCGCATCAATTTCTTGGCTGGTGTCTGCGAACAGTACCAAGTACTGCTGCGTAAACTCAAGGGTGATGTGTTAGCGGAAGTTACCTCCGCCGTGCCCCTCACCGATGCCCAGCGTCAATCGATCATTGATCGAGTGAAGACCATGGCTGGCGCAAACAGTGTGGAGATTTCGGCTAAGATCGACGAGTCGATTATCGGCGGTGCGATCATTAAAGTTGGCTCCCAAATTATTGACTCTAGCTTGCGCACTCAACTGCGTCGCATCGGCATGAGTCTGGCTAAGTAGATTGGGCCTCGCGCCCACTTGTTCAAGTTGTTTTTCCTCCTATAGTTTTTAAGTATGATTAGCATCAGACCTGACGAAATCAGTAGCATTATTCGCCAGCAAATCGAACAGTATGACCAAGATGTGAAGGCATCGAACGTAGGTACTGTACTGCAAGTGGGCGACGGCATTGCCCGGATCTACGGCCTAGACAAGGTTATGTCCGGTGAGTTGGTAGAGTTTGAAGATGGCAGCGTGGGCATCGCCCTTAACCTGGAATCGGATAACGTAGGTGCGGTATTGATGAGCGATGGCCGCAATATTCGCGAAGGTAGTGCAGTGAAGGGTACTGGCAAGATTGCCCAGGTGCCCGTAGGTGAGGCGATCTTGGGTCGTGTGGTCAATGCTTTGGCTGCCCCGATCGATGGGAAGGGCGATATCGCCACCACCGATTTCCGGTTGATCGAATCCATGGCTCCAGGGATTATCGAGCGTCGCTCCGTATACGAACCGATGCAGACTGGGATTACTTCGATCGACGCGATGATTCCGATCGGGCGCGGTCAACGGGAATTGATCATCGGTGACCGTCAAACTGGTAAGACTTCGATCGCCGTTGATACGATCATCAACCAGAAAGATTCTGATGTGGTTTGTGTCTATGTGGCGATCGGCCAAAAGGCTTCCACTGTAGCGAACGTGATCAACGTGCTGCAAGAAGCGGGTGCGATGGCTTACACCGTAGTCGTAGCTTCCAATGCTAACGACCCAGCTACCTTGCAATATCTTGCTCCTTATACGGGTGCCGCGATCGCTGAGTACTTTATGTACAAGGGCAAAGCCACTTTGATCGTGTACGATGATTTGTCCAAGCAAGCTCAGGCTTATCGCCAAATGTCGCTGTTGCTCCGTCGTCCGCCCGGTCGCGAAGCTTATCCCGGCGATGTATTCTACATTCACTCGCGCTTGCTAGAACGGGCTGCGAAGCTGAGCAACGAAATGGGCGAAGGCAGCATGACTGCGCTGCCAATTATTGAAACTCAGGGTAGTGACGTATCGGCTTATATTCCTACCAACGTAATTTCGATTACGGACGGCCAGATCTTCTTGTCTTCTAACTTGTTTAACTCTGGTCTACGGCCAGCGGTGAATGCCGGTATTTCTGTATCCCGTGTAGGTTCTGCGGCTCAGACGAAGGCGATGAAAAAGGTGGCAGGTAAGCTGAAGCTGGAATTGGCCCAGTTCGATGACCTGCAAGCTTTCGCTCAGTTCGCTTCGGATTTGGATCAGGCCACTCAGAACCAGCTATCGCGGGGTGCTCGCCTGCGGGAAATTCTGAAGCAGCCCCAGTATGCGCCACTCTCCGTTGCTGAGCAGGTCGCACTAGTATATGCCGGATTGAATGGTTACCTCGATGATATCGCTGTGCCGAAGGTAGTGGAGTTCACTCAGGGACTACGGGAATACCTGAGTACTAGCAAGCCTCAGTACGCTCAGAACATCAAGGATAACAAGATGGCTCTGACCGATGATGGGGAAGCGATGCTGAAAGATGCCATCAACGACTTCAAGAAAACCTTCTTAGCCGCTGCTTAAATCCATGGGTAATGAAAGCAAGAGTTTTTCGATGGGTCTTGGGCCTTTCAAAGCTCTTGCTTTTTGAGTATGGCTGGTTGATTCATATTTTTTTGGAGATTTATAAAAAAATGGCTAACTTAAAAGCAATTCGCGACCAGATTCAATCTGTTAAAAATACTAAGAAAATCACTGAGGCGATGAAGCTGGTCGCGGCGGCGAAGGTGCGGCGCGCTCAGTCTCAGGTGTTGGCGACGCGGCCTTTTGCCGATCGCCTAGCCCAAGTTCTCTATGGTTTACAAAGCCGTCTCAGTTTTGAGGATGTCAATCTACCGTTGATGGATAGTCGTGAGCCGAAGACGGTTGGTTTGCTGGTGGTGACTGGCGATCGGGGTCTCTGTGGTGGTTACAATAGCTCAATCATCAAGAAGGCGGAGCTGCGGGCTAAGGAATTGGCCGCTCAGGGAGTTGGCTTCAAGTATATTTTGGTGGGCCGCAAAGCGATCCAGTATTTCCAACGCCGCAGTCAGCCGATCGCGGCGACTTACAGTGCGCTGGAGCAAATCCCCACTGCTAGTGAGGCAAATGGGATTGGCGATAAGCTGATGGCCCTGTTTTTGGCGGAAGAAGTCGATCGGGTGGAGCTGGTCTACACTAAGTTCGTATCTTTGATTGCTTCGCGACCGGTGATCCAAACGCTGTTGCCTTTGACTCCCCAAGGTTTGGAGGTGAAAGATGATGAGGTTTTCCGTTTAACTACCAAGGGCGGTGGTTTTGAGGTGACGCGGGAGAAGATGGCGACTACTGCACCGCCGATGCCGAAGGATATGATTTTTGAGCAAAATCCTACTCAGATTTTGGAATCTTTGTTGCCGCTGTACCTGAACAATCAATTGCTCCGATCGCTGCAAGAGTCGGCGGCGAGTGAGTTGGCGGCACGGATGACGGCGATGAGCAATGCTAGCGACAATGCTAAGTCTTTGATTAGCACCTTGACTTTGACCTATAACAAGGCCCGCCAAGCAGCGATTACTCAAGAAATTCTGGAAGTTGTGGGTGGTGCGGAAGCGCTCCAGGGCTAATTTCTAGTAAAGACTATAGGTTTTTTGACCCGCCCCTGGCGGGTTTTTTGCGCTCTCCAAGTTTGTCGATCGGGCTTACTACTCCCCCCGATCACAAAAAAATGCGCTTTTGATCGAGTGCTACATCAAATCCCCAAACTCGCTCACTACTTACTTTTAAGGTGTAGCTTGCTACACCGATTATCCTTTCGGTAGCAATAGAACCAACAAACGTGCTTTAATCACTGGTGGTCATCGAGGGGTTGAACAGTAGATGAAGTTAAATGGATATTACCGACACAATCAAACCAACAGATAGAAGTGCCTGGCGAGAATGGTTGGATAAACACCACCAAAACCTCACAGAAATTTGGTTGTTATCTGACGATCGAGCCACGGAACCGACGGTGAAATATCTTGACGCAGTGGAAGAAGCCATTTGTTTTGGTTGGATTGATGGTATCCAAAAACGATTCTCAACCTATGAATTGGCTCAGAGATTCACGCCTCGCAAACGGCGCAGCAATTGGACAGAACTAAATAAAGAACGCGCTCGCCGTCTGATTCGGCTGGAACTAATGACTGAAGCTGGCAGCATCACACTTCCCGATCTAAGTGCAGAATTCATAGTGGCTGATGATATTTTGGCCATACTGAGAGCAAAACCTGCTGTTTGGACTAATTTTCTGGAATTCCCCGATCTGTACCGTCAGGTACGCATCGGCTACATTGAAGAAGTACGCAAAAATCCTAGTGAGTTCGAACGGCGACTGCAAAACTTCGTGAGTAAAACTGCCGATCATAAAATGTTTGGAAACTGGAATGATGGGGGAAGACTAATATAAATCAGCCAAACCTAACTTTTCGACGGGCAAGATCAATTTCTCACCAATAATATGAAAAAAACAGCCGGAGTTCTCTGCCTCGCCATTTTCCTCGCCTCTTTGGGGTGGAAATTAACACAGAGTTTTATGACGTCAAAATCCGAATCAAGCCTCGTTGACATCGGCTATTTACGGGTTAGCGACGGGTCTGTCTTAGAGTTCAAGAACGGAAGAACCACTATTTCCGGATCTGGAAAATACAGCATTGAGAATCCCATAAACTATAAAATCGATCTCGCTATTTATACAGCTGCATCGGCGGCCTGTTTGTTTGCAGCTATCGTACTGCTGAAAAAGGAAAAAGCCTAACACTACGTTGCGTTCGCAGTCGTAACATTGCAACCCAGTCAGCCATTAATTGGCAGTTAGTTGGGGAAGACAATGTTACGTCTTGGCAAACACATTGGTATAACTATTCGTTCCAGCTACCGCCGAAGTTAGCTCAGGCGTTGGGCCGATCGGCGGTTTTTCTCCCTAAACTTTGGAAATAGAGCGCTGCATCAGCGCTACCATCTGTTCCCCGACCCCTCTGGCGGAGGCCGGATTTTGCCCAGTGACAAGGCGATCGCTCACCTCCACATGGGCCTGAAAGTTATCGGCTTGAGTATGGGTAGCACCCAGTTCGGTCAGCTTGTTGGCCAACAGAAAAGGCACCACATCCGATAGTCCCACCGCAACCTCCTCTGAGTTAGAGAAACCGGCCACCCTCTTACCGGCCACTAAAGGCTCACCGGTACTGAGACGAATGGGAATCAGACCAGCGGGGCCATGGCACACGGCCCCCACCACTCCTCCGCTTTCATAGATCTGGGCCGCGATCGCCGCCAATTCCTGATTCTCTGGCAGATCCCACATGGTTCCATGTCCACCGGCGTAGAAGATGGCATCATAGCGGCTGGGATCGATCGCGGCGGGAGCCATTGTATTCTCCACTTTTGTCATCTTCGCGGCATCATCCAGGAATGCTTTGTTACTGGGGTCTTGCAGCTCAACTCCAATCATCGGAGCCTTACCACCGTTGGGACTGACAAACTCCACCTCAATACCAGCCCGCTCAAAGGCTTCCTCTGGATGGGTCACTTCCGACAGATAGAACCCAGTTTCCTTGCCAGTGGCTCCGAGGATGTCATGGCTGGTTAAAACAAACAGAACACGTTGGGTTGACATTTTAATTTCCTTGCAGAGGTAAAGAATTCAGAAAACATCGCAAACTGCTTTGTGCTCCAATAGCTCCATCCTACTGAGCATTCATCTAAAATACAAATTATAAAAACGCAGCTTTGCCATAAATCTATTTATGGTTAGTATAGAATGATCAATTTAGAGTGGTATCGCAGCTTCATTGAAGTTTACCGAGTCGGCACTGTATCGGGTGCAGCTCAAGTTCTCCATCTGACCCAACCAGCCGTCAGCCAGCACATTGCAGCCTTGGAAACTGCTTTGGGTCAACCCTTATTTCAGCGCATGCCCAGGAGAATGCAACCAACCAATGAGGGCAAGCAGCTCTATACACAGATTGCCGAGGCGATCGAGAAGCTAGAATCGATTACCACGCGCATCTCGCCGACGGATGCTCCCCAGGTGATTCGCATTGGCACCCCCCAGGAGTTTTTCACAGAACGCATTTTGAATCGACTGCCGCAATCCGAAAACTTGCTGTATCGAATTCAACTAGGATTAGCACAGGACTTAATCGAGCAACTATTGAAAGGACAATTGGACATAGTGGTGGCCACCCAGAAAATCACTCGATCGGAGTTGGAGTATCAATTAATCTATAGGGAAAACTTTTGGCTGGTGGCCCCTCCCGAAACCGTGACTCCAATTCCTCTCCAAAGCTTACAGGTTGATTTGACAGCTCTAGAGCAGTGGATGCGGGAACAACCGCTGATTGCCTATAGTGAAGAATTGCCAATCATTCGACGCTTCTGGCGGGTTGTGTTTAACCGCAGACTGGATATTATTCCCAGGCTAGTACTGCCTGACTTACAAATGATTCGCCAGGCCATCTCGGCTGGGTTTGGTTGCAGTGTACTACCAGATTATCTATGCGAAACGATGATTAGCTCAGGAGCGCTAACGCTGATTCTCAAGCCAACGGATGCGGTGAGCAATCAAGTTTGGTTGGCCTACAGAAAATCGGAGCGGCAATCCCCAAAAGTTCGATTCTTGCTAGAGTTACTAAATTCAACCTAGGAGAGTCGCGTTCGGAGTTGCCAACGATCAATCAAGTCGTTTTCGTCAGCGATGATGCAAAAAATCCCTCATAGCTAATAGGAGCGGCTAATTACCAGATCCGACTCATACTAACCTTGCCCAGATGGCATCCACACCATTTTGCAGGAGTTCCCTTATCCCATCCTAATATTCTTGCCCCCTCATTATTATCATGCCCACCCCCCTCATCATTGCCCATCGGGGCAACACCCAAGGCCATGGCGCTGAAGCGCCTCCAGAAAATACGATCGCGGCATCTGAGGCCGCGATCGCCAGTGGTGCTGACATGATCGAATTTGACGTGCGCACCACCCAAGACGGTATCCACGTCATTCACCACGATCCAGACATTGTTGGGGTAGTGATCGCCCACACCACTTGGCTTACCCTCCATCAAACCCACCCATAGACCAAGCTATTCAAAGTGATGGCCATTAGTTTACCAATTTTTACAGCATGTGGGCATTACCAATCTAGTTCAGCCCAAAAATGCAGTCTAACAAGCCGGTTGGAGCGGACTGAAATTCTCAATCTTCAAGTTAATCCGAAACATCGTGGTGCCAAAAGTATAGGAGCTTGTTATAAAGATCCTTTTGGTGACTGGAGATCAGTATTGCAGTTTCTTCGGAAAAACAAGAAACTAAAATGCCACCTCCTAATTAATTGTCATTTGCGATCGCATATCAACAATTAAATCGCGCGAGAACGGGTGAGATTACGCACTTGGGATTTGAAAATAGCAAATCCCAAGGCGACGATCACTAGAACACTGCCAGTGATTGCGTAGGTGCTACCCAAGCCCATGGATTTGGTCAATGGCTGGGTGACGATCGGGGATAAAAATTGTCCTAAAAACATTGATGTGGAAAGACCACCTAACGCCCGCCCCCGCATCGCATCAGGCACAGCAGCACTCAGCCATACGGACATATTGGGCATGATAATTCCTAGTCCCATCCCTGAAATTGCCAGTCCAGTCAAAACTTGTAACCAGCTAGATGATTGACCGATTAACAGATACCCAATTCCCATCAGCCCAAAGATAATCGGCAGAAAGGTGACAAATTCCATCCGCTGCTTGAGCTTGCCATAGGTGACCGATGCGATCGCCGCAAATAGTGTGCAAAGCGCGATCGCCATGCCGCTTTGAGAAGGTAAAGCTTTGACTAAACCATCAAGATAAAAGGGCAATTGAACGGGGATGAGATAAAATGCAATTTGACTAAGGGTTGTCAATCCATAGACGATGATCATCACGCCAATGGGTGTAAATTGGCTAGATTGATCGGTTTCAGATCCCATCTTTGGCTTGGATGAAATGCTTTTGTCAGGTTCGACAATAAAAGCGAAAACTAATAAAGCAATCGGCCAAGCGAATAGATAAATACCAAAGGGATAGTGCCAATTTTGTTGAGCTAGTGCGCCGCCTAACGTCAGGAATACCACGCCACCTAAGCCCATAAAGCCCGACTGTAGACCCATAAATGCCGCTCGGGCAGGGCCACTATAATAATCAGCAATTAGGGTGGTGGCACTGACCATTACCCCCGCAACGGCAAAGCCTAGTAATGCTCTGCCGACCAAGATTGCGGGTAAACTGTCTAAAAATAGACCGGAGCTACCAGCAAAACCATAGAGGATGGCGGTGAGTAGGAGTAAGGGTTTTCGTCCGAAGCGATCGACTACTATACCTGCGATCGGCGAACCAATGACGATGAATAACGCTGGTAAGGTGATGATTAGTTTGACTAAAGTAGTACGAAGATCGGGATCGGCGATCGCACTTTCAAATTGTTGTTTCATCGCTGGGAGTGATGGTGCAACGGTTGCGCCGGACATAACTGTTAGGCTACTCGCTAGTAACAGCGTCAATTTGGTCGTCCAGGAATTTGGATTTGTCAACTTTTCGCTCCTCGGAGGGGATTTTACTTGAAATGGAATTATTTCTGCCAACGTTGGGTTACTGAGGCAATTCTCTGACCATATAGTTTATAGGATAGTAGCTATCATTCCTCATGATTTTAATTTAGTTTTTCCCTGGATGCTGTTTGGTAATGCAAACTACAAAATGCCACCATTGACTTGTAGATTTTGGCCAGTCATCCAATGGGCATCATCACCGACTAAAAACGCTACTACATCCGCAATATCCGAGGGTTGTCCCAATCGTCCGAGGGGAGTTTGCCCAATTAAATGATCGATCGCGGGTTGTGGCAAAATCAAGCCATCGGTATCGGTGACACCTGGAGATACTACATTTACCGTCACTTGACGCTGCCCGATCTCTTTTGCCAATGCGAACGCAAATTGTTCACCTGCAGCTTTGCCAGCTGCATACAAGCCACTCGTAATGCGGGGCTGTTTAGTGGCTCCCGTCGAAAACTGAATAATGCGTCCACCGTCTTTGACGCGATTAGCAGCGGCTTGCAACATATATACTGCACCTCTAACATTGACTGAAAATACTTTGTCGAGGTCTTCATCGGTTAAATCGGTATGGAGCTTGTAAGTTGCTACACCTGCTACATTTACTACGATATTGATCGGTCCTAACTGCTTTTCTGTTTCGTCAAATAATCGGGTTACGTCGGCTTTGTTGGCTACACTACCTTGGACGGCGATCGCCTTTCCGCCATTGGCGACAATTTCTTGGACGACAGCCTCAGCTTTTTCGGGCGAAGTTACATAGTTGACGGCAACTGCTGCACCCTCTTCGCCCAATTTTTGAGCGATCGCTTTACCAATTCCCCGCGACGAAGCTGTAACAATCGCGACTTTTCCGGTTAATGATGACATGATGCTAGTCCTCTATTTAGGTTTGGATTCGACCCAATTACTACGGTATACTAAGCACTTACTTTTTGGGAAGTACTTACTTTTTTGTAAGTAGGATGAGAAATTAAAATGACTATAGAACAACAAGATGGCAGACAATTTGTGCAAACTACGTTAGGCGTATTGGGCGGCAAATGGAAGATCTTGATTTTATGGAATATCCGTGATCGACCACAACGCTTCAGTGAATTGAAACGGCTGATTCCCACAATCAGTGAAAAAATGCTGATTCAACAACTTCGAGATCTAGAAAAAGATGGCATCGTCTATCGTCATCACTATGATGAATTACCGCCCAAGGTAGATTATTCTTTTACTGAATATGGTAAAAGTCTAAAACCTGTTTTGCGGATGTTGTGTCACTGGGGTGAAGAACACCTTAAACAACTGGATGCTGTAGATGAAACTAAAAATGTCTCTAGAGATACCAGGAGAAAATAAGGACTGATTTCCTGTTCTAATATCAGGCTAATTGATCCTAATTAACCAGGCCATGGTAATTTTATTGGGGTGGATGAACTCTTGTTTCCTGGACTACTTTTGAGCCAAGGCATACAAGACATTGGCCTCCAATGATTTGACTTGATGAGTGCGTAGGAATGCTAGATTGATTGCGCGAATACTTGCTCTAGTCTCCGGGTCGAGTTGGTCGATCGTCCCCCGCAGGCCACCACCCATCACGATCGTCCACCAATCTTCTGGAGAATCAATGTGATGCTGGGCCGCAGCGCTATCTAGGAAGACTTGAACTTGGGTAGCTCCCGCCGATGCTAGCAAAGCTTGCAAAGAGGTTGGAGTACTGATGCGATCCCAGGGCGTAAATTTCTTGACTAAATCTGGACGTACCGCCTCAATGGCATCCCAAAATACTTGATTCGCTGGTTCAAAGACCTGCTTACCCCAAGAAGTAATTGCTAGCTGGCCACCGGGTTTCAGCATCCGCCATAGTTCTCGGAGGGCACTTTCCATATCGGGCACAAAGAAAATGCCAAAAATGCAGATGATCGCCTCAAAGCTCTCATCGGGAAACCCCAGATGCTCAAAATCACCTTGACGAAACTCAATATTTTGTAGACCCTGCTGCTTCGCCTTTGTGCGCCCCAGCTCCAGTAATGATTCCGCCAGGTCTGCGCCGATGACTTGCCCGGTAGCCCCAACTTTGATCGCCGCTGGAATTGCGGAAGCCCCGGAGCCGCAACAAACATCCAGTACCCGATCTCCTACCTTTAAATCTAGATGATCAACAGTCTGCTGCCCAAAGCGATTCCAAAAAGATAGTGCTGGGGCATCGAAATAATCTGATGCAGCATTGAAAACTTTTGTGGCTCTAGCCATGGCCTCTGCTTTGTCATTCATGGATATCCGTTGTTCCTCAGACAGTTTTCAAGGCCCCAATTATAGCAAGATTGTATAGGCACGGAAAACATCGCTGTTACCAGATTGTGTCGTGTTAGGCCGGACTCACTCCTCGGCCAAAGCACTGGCCTGCCAATACTCAACGTTCGATAATACCTGTTGGACTACCGATTTATCCTTGAACGCGGCGACTTGTGGCACATACGGCAAGTCGTGGTGTGAATGCCACCCGTTGAACTCAATGGCATCCGCCTCAACAGGAATGAAAGCGCCATCCAAGTAAATATACTGCCCGCCAACCTCAATGTCAGCGAGCAACTCCTTCATCGATTCCACCCAGTTGTTAATATCCTCTGGTGAGGGATTCTTCCCCCATCTGTTCGTCAGGTCTCGAACAGCCAGATCCTGCCATGATTCATCCACTTCAACGCCGCGAGCAAACGTGAACGCCTTTCGGCATTCGATGCAGGTGAACAGCCATCCACACCCACACCATGGACAGTCCATTTGCGGCGGGAATGTAATGAGTGCGTTGTCGCACTTGCAATGGCAGGTGAGGTTGGCGCTGTCTTTTATGAGATAAACGTGCGATGACATCCGTAAACCCTCAATGAGGCATAACAATTAATAGGTGAAAACTTTCCGCCTATTTACCTAAATTCGGCTGGATATGCAGAGGAACTCCATCTATTTTCCTATTTTGGAAGGATAGGCTGAATCTGTCCACCCATCATAATATTATGCAACAACCGCCAAAAAATCTCCTAGACGCAGTTGGAGATGGAAATTCATTGAGATTTGGCTGCTAGTTCCGCAGAAATCCCCGGAAAATTAACTTTGTTAACCGGTGCTTGGTGTCGTTCCAGTCGATCGGCTATTCTTTGGGCAGCTTCTCACCAGGCCATTCCTATGTTTCCGATCGATGATGACAATCCTACCCGCATTACGCCCTACGTGACCTACGGCCTAATCGCCCTGAATATTCTGATCTTTGTCTACGAGCTAACCCTGTCTGACGTAGGACTCAGTGCTTTTTTCCAAGACTGGGCGATCGTCCCCAGCCAACTCACCGGCACCCTGCTCGGCCAACCCTACAGCGCCCTGCCCGCCGAACCACCAGAAGTCCTCACCCTGATCAGCTCCCAGTTTTTACATGGCGGCTTCATGCACGTTGCTGGTAACATGCTGTTTCTCTGGATTTTTGGCAACAACGTAGAAGATAAATTGGGCCACGTCAAATTCCTGTTGTTCTACCTCGCTTGTGGCATCCTGGCGGGATTGACCCAGTGGTTCTTTAGCCAAAGCTCAGCGGTGCCTTCTTTGGGAGCTAGTGGGGCGATCGCCGGTGTAATGGGCGCCTACATCATCCGTTTTCCCCAAGCCAGCGTGCGGACTGTCGTACCCCTCGGGATCTTTCCTTTCGTCTTCAATCTCCCCGCTGTCTACTACCTGGGAGTTTGGTTCATTCAGCAAGCCCTGCATGGCTTTGCCACCTTAGGCCCCAGTACCAACGTCGGCATGTCTAATGGGGGCATTGCCTACTGGGCACATGCTGATGGATTTGTATTTGGGGCAATTCTCGGGCCCCTGTTGGGTCTGTTCTCCAGTACAGCCGAGGACAACTACTGAGCTGCGATGGTGAATATTGACGATCGAGCGGTCCCCCAACCGATCGACTCGCCTAGAATAGAACCTGACCCTCAGTTTGGAGTTAACCATGACCAAGGATTTACCGATTGAACATCAGCACGTTCCTGTGGCCCACCAAGGGCTGCACGAATTTCTGTACAGTGCTGCCGACGAACATGGAGCAGCTAGCACCGCTGTGGCGCTGGACTTAGATGGCAGCCAACTACTGCCCTTAGGTGAATGGCAAGCCCTGGCTGAGAATGCCAGAGTTGCTGGTGTATATGCGGTGCTCGCTGCCGATCGCCAAACCCAATATATTGGCTACTCCCGCAATGTATTTACTGCCCTGAAGGGACATCTGACGGAGCATGGCAGCGAAATCTGTGCCTATGTGCGAGTCCAGCCTTTCAAGTTTCCCAAACGAGAAGAAATGGAAAGTCTGCGCGATCGCTGGCTGGGAGAGTTAGCCGAAGTTCCCCCTGGCAATAATGGCGTAGGCATCTGGGCGACTACGGTGGGGGCGATCGCTCAAGCTGCTATGTCTCCTGCTGAGCAAGCTGCCTACGAGGAAAAGAAACTGAAACTGCGGCGGGCCATGGCTGATAGTGCGCTCAGCAAAGAATTGGATGTGGTTGCTATCTCCGATGAACAACAGCGTGAACACTTTGCAGCGGCCATGAATGAGGATAATTGGAGTGCGGTGATCCAAGGTCAAACCGCTGAAACCCTGTGATAGAATTTGCTGGAGACCATCGCAATCCTGATTACTCGGAAATCAAGGTAAGATTCAAAATCGTGCTTAGAGATTGTGTGTCCACTTTGTGGAATCGATCTTCCAATCTACTGTCCTTGAGCGATCGATAGTTAACGTATGAATGCCGTCGAAATTGAAGAAGCTGTTTCCCGTTTGGCCGAGGCTCCCTTTGACCCGGAGGAGTTTCCCTTTGCCTTTCTGGAAGCTTTTGGCAATAAGCTAACGACCATCAAACGGCTGAAAAGCAATAACTCGAATCAATCGGACTTACCGGGTGGGGTGCTCCAGCGCAATAATATCCACCTCAAGGTCTGTGCTGAGGGGGAGGTGACTGCGACTCTGACGGCGCTGAGAGAGAGTCCGGCGACGGTGCGGCAGAAGGTGAAGTTTATTCTGGCGACGGATGGTAAAAGTTTTGAGGCGGAAAATTTGGTGGATGGGGAGACGATCGCCTGCAATTACCCAGATTTTCATGACCATTTTGGGTTTTTCTTGGCGTTGGCAGGAATTACGACGGTTAAGCAGATTCGGGAAAATGCTTTTGATATTAAGGCTACCAGCCGCCTGAATCGCTTGTATTTGGAGCTGCTGAAGGACAACCCGGAGTGGGATAAAGCGGAGCGGCGGGAGGATCTGAATCACTTTATGGCGCGGTTGATCTTCTGTTTTTTTGCGGAAGATACAAATATTTTTCATGGTGATGGTGTGTTTACGGCTACTATTCAGCAGATGAGCGATGTGTCGAATACTCATGAGGTGTTATCGGAGTTGTTTCGGGCAATGTGTACGCCGCCCCAAGAGCGGGAGGGGGCTAAGATTCCGAATTGGGCGAAGGTGTTTCCTTATGTGAATGGGGGGCTGTTTTCGGGCGGGGTAGAGGTGCCGCTTTTTAGTAAGATTGCTCGATCGTATTTGCTGCATGTGGGAAACTTGGATTGGAAGCAGATTAACCCAGATATTTTTGGCTCAATGATTCAGGCGGTGGCGGATGAGGAGGAGCGCGGGGCGCTGGGGATGCACTATACCAGTGTGCCGAATATCCTGAAGGTGCTGAATCCGCTGTTTTTGGATGAGTTGCGGGGGCAGTTGGCGGCGGCGGGAGATAATGCCCGGAAATTGTTGAATTTGCGGCAGCGCATGGCGCGGATTCGGGTGTTTGATCCGGCTTGTGGGTCGGGGAATTTTTTGGTGATTGCCTATCGGGAGCTGCGGGAGATTGAGGCGGAGATTAATCGGCGGCGGGGGGAGGGGAATCTGCGCACGGTGATTCCGCTGACGAATTTTCGGGGGATTGAGTTACGGCACTTTTCGTCAGAAATTGCGCGGCTGGCGTTGGTGATTGCGAAGTTTCAGTGCGATGTGCGCTATCTGGGGCAGCAGGAGGCGCGGCTGTTGTTTTTGCCGCTGGAACGGGATAACTGGATTACTTGTGGGAATGCGCTGCGGTTGGATTGGTTGAGTGTTTGTCCGGCTGCGGGGATGGGGGTGAAGGTGCGGGGGGATGATTTATTTAGTTTGTTACATGACGAGGCGGAGGTGGATTTTGAGAATGAGGGTGGGGAAACCTATATCTGTGGAAATCCGCCATACCTTGGATCGACTTGGCAGTCTAAGGAACAAAAAGACGATCTGAAACTCATTTTTGACGGTCGAACTAAGTTGTGGAAGTCGCTGGATTACGTGGCGGGCTGGTTTATGAAGGCGGCGGACTATGGGACACAAACGGCATCAGCCGCAGCTTTTGTATCTACAAATTCAATTTGTCAAGGTCAGCAGGTGCCGATTCTGTGGCCGCTGATTTTTGGGACAGGGCATGAGATCGCCTTTGCTCATACTTCATTCAAATGGGCGAATCTAGCGAGTCATAATGCTGGTGTGACGGTGGCGATCGTGGGGATTTCTAATCATGCTGGTAAAGTTCGACAGTTATTTTCTATTGATGAAAACAGTGAGACTGTTGTGAAAGAGGCTGACAATATCAGTGCTTATTTGATTGCTGGAGCTAATATTACCTTGCATAAATCATCAAGCCCTATCACCAGCGTTAATCCTATGGATCGTGGAGATAGCGCAATTGATGGTGGAGGTCTTCTTCTTACTTCGGACGAATTGAGACTATTATGCGAACGAGATGAAACCGTTGATCGAAACTTTGTCCGTCCTTATCTTGGATCGGAAGAGTTGATTAATGGAAAATTACGTTTTGCTCTTTGGATATCTGACGACCAAGCTCAAGAAGCACGCAAAGATTATTTCATTGCTGAACGCCTAGAAACAGTGCACAAGATGAGAGCTGCAAGCAGCAAACAACAAACGCGGGATGCTGCGGCATGGTCACATCGCTTTGGTGAAATCCGGCATCAACTCAGCGAACATTCAATTATTGTTCCTCGCGTTAGTTCTGAAAACCGAGCATTTCTTCCGGTAGGTCTTGTTAAAGGCGGAACAATCATAGGCGATCGCAACTTTGTCCTCTATGATGCACCTCTCTGGAACATGGCACTAATAGCCTCTCGCCTTCACTGGGTCTGGATCGGTACCGTTTGCGTCCGCATGAGAACAGATTTCTCCTACTCCAACACCCTAGGCTGGAACACCTTCCCCGTCCCCACCCTCACCGACCAAAACAAAACCGACCTGACCCGCTGCGCCGAAGAAATCTTGCTAGCCCGCGAACACTACTTCCCCGCCACGATCGCCCACATGTACGACCCCACCCGCATGGACAGCGAATTCCCCCTAGTTCGGGAAGCTCATAACCGCAATGACGAAGTGATCGATCGAATCTACATCGGTCGCCGCTTCAAAAACGACACCGAACGCCTCGAAAAACTCTTTGAACTTTATACCAAAATGACCAATCAGCCAGCCATCCCGAAAAAGTCTGCCAAGCCCAAAGGATAATGTAGTATGATATCCATACCTGATCGTCCTAAAATCTACCACATCACCCATGCGGACAATCTCCCCAGCATTGCGAAGGAATTGGGGCTGGTGTCCGATGCCCAACGTATTGCCAATGACCTATCCTGCTCCTTAGTTGGTATGTCCACCATCAAGCAGCGCCGCCTGAAAGACATTGAGGTCGCCTGTCACCCCGGCACCACAGTTGGCCAATATGTACCCTTCTACTTCTGTCCACGCTCCATCATGCTCTACATTTTGCGGATGGGAAATCATCCAGATGTTAGCTACCGAGGCGGACAGCAGCCGATCGTCCATCTCCAAGCAGACCTTCATCAAGTCATCACCTGGGCTAATTCCAATGCAGTTCCTTGGGCTTTCAGCAATGGCAATGCAGGCTCCTACCTCATTACCTTCTACAACGACCCCGCCCAGCTTAGTGCAATTGACTGGAATGCAGTGACAGCCCAAGATTTTCGAGATGCCAAAGTAAAAGAAGGTAAGCAAGCCGAGTTTTTAATGTTTGATGTCTTTCCCTGGACACTAATCGAAAAAATTGGGACAATCGATAGTACGATGGCAACAAAAGTTCACAGGGCTGTGGCGAATGTTGATCATCAACCCATTATTGCTGTCGAACCAAGCTGGTACTTCTAATCGAGACGCTGAATCATGATCGAGCTGACTCAAGGCGATATCCTTAAAGCTGACACTGAAGCATTAGTCAACACCGTCAATTGTGTTGGCATCATGGGACGTGGCGTTGCCCTTCAATTCAAGAAAGCCTTTCCTGTCAATTTCAAAGCCTATGAAATTGCTTGTAAAGCAGGTCAAGTGCAACCAGGCACAATGTTTGTTCACGATCTCAATCGTCTTTATAACCCTCGCTTCATCATTAACTTTCCGACTAAGCGCCATTGGAAAAGCAACAGTCGCCTTGAAGACATCCAAACAGGGTTAACAGACTTAATCGCCGTTGTCCAGCAACAGCAAATTTGCTCGATCGCCATTCCACCCTTGGGCTGTGGTTTGGGCGGGCTGAACTGGGAAGAGGTAAAACCCCTGATTATGGAAGCGTTCCAGACTGTCCCAGAGATCAATGTCTTACTGTTTGCCCCCGCTGGAGCACCCCAAGCAACGGTCATGGTCAAAGAAAGCAAGGTACCTAACATGACGGCTGGAAGAGCAGCTTTACTCGGACTCATGCGCCGCTATCTCGCCGCCGTGATGGATCCGACTGTTACGCTGTTAGAAGTTCATAAACTAATGTACTTCATGCAAGAAGCCGGGGAACCACTGAAGCTAAACTACCAAAAAGCACCCTATGGACCCTATGCAGAAAATCTACGTCATGTGCTCAATCACATTGAGGGTCACTTCATCAGTGGCTATGGAGACGCCGGAGATCAACCGGATAAACCATTAGAACTTAAGCCCCACGCCTCTGAGCAAGCCGAAGCTTTCCTAACTGCCCATGCCGCAACTCAGAAACGGTTTGAGCATGTTGCCGATCTCATCAAAGGTTTTGAGACAAGCTTTGGGATGGAGTTGTTATCGACAGTACATTGGGTCGCTACCCGCGAACAAGCAGCCACCGCAGAAGCAGCCTTAACTAAGATTCACGACTGGAATCCCCGCAAACGCATGTTCGAACTCCGTCATATTCGCTTGGCATGGGGGCGGCTGTATGAAGCAGACTGGCTTTTGTAAAAGTGCTTTAAATCAAACCAGTCTCAGCGCATCTCGAAGCCTACAACACAGACATAGCAGCAAAAAAGTGTTTTAATGCAAACCGATAAAAAAGTGTTTTAATGCAAACTGATTTCAACAAGTCTCACAGAAAAAACTCCCACCCATGAGCAAGTCCATCGCCATCCCCGCCGTTTCCGTTACCTACGCCCAAGCTGGCACCTCCACCCGCCCCAACGCCCTGGGAATGCGCACCATGCAAGAACGGGCCTACCAGAAGCGCGGCGAACAATACCTGTTCATTAAATCGCCTCCTGCCTCCGGCAAAAGTCGGGCACTGATGTTCATCGCCTTAGACAAACTAGAGAATCAGGGACTCCAGCAAGCGATCATTGTGGTACCAGAAAAGGCAATCGGCTCCAGCTTTCACAACGAACCCCTCAGTAAATATGGCTTCTGGGCAGACTGGCAGGTAGAACCCAAATGGAACCTCTGCGATGCACCAGGGGGAGACAATGGCGGCAAAGTCGAGGCCGTAAACAAATTTCTAGCCAGTGATGCCAAAGTCCTAGTCTGCACCCACGCTACCTTCCGCTTTGCCGTAGACAAATTTGGCATTGAAGTTTTAGACAATCGCCTCATCGCCGTAGATGAATTCCACCACGTTTCCGCCAACCCCGATAACAAACTTGGCGATCATATCCGCCAGCTCATGACCCGCGACAAAACCCACATTGTTGCCATGACCGGCTCTTACTTTCGTGGCGATGCGGTTGCCGTACTGCACCCCGAAGACGAATCCAAATTCGACACCATCACCTACACCTACTACGAACAACTCAACGGCTACCAGTACCTGAAGCAGCTCGACATCGGCTACTATTTCTACGCGGGTAGCTACGCCGACGAAATTATGCAGGTGCTCAACCCCAACGAAAAAACCATTCTGCACATTCCCAGCGTCAACTCCCGCGAGAGTACCAAAGACAAAATCCGCGAAGTAGAACACATTATCGAAGAACTAGGCGAATGGCAAGGCATTGATCCTCAGACTGGGTTTCAACTGGTCAAAACCGCCGCAGGCAAGATTCTTAAAATCGCCGATCTGGTAGATGACGATCAAACCAAGCGGGACAAGGTTGCTGCCGCACTCAAAGATCCTAGCCACAAAAACAACCGCGATCACATCGATATCATCATCGCTCTCGGCATGGCCAAGGAAGGCTTCGACTGGATCTGGTGTGAACATGCGCTCACCATTGGCTACCGTTCCAGCCTGACAGAGATCATCCAAATCATTGGTCGTGCCACCCGTGATGCACCGGGCAAAACCCGCGCTCGGTTTACTAATCTGATTGCCGAACCTGATGCCAGCGAAGCCGCTGTTACTGAAGCTGTAAACGATACCCTCAAAGCGATCGCCGCCAGCCTGCTGATGGAACAAGTCCTCGCCCCGCGCTTCGAGTTCAAGCCCAAACGCCCCGACCTGCTACTGCGATCGCTCTAACGTGCTCTCAACAAAGACAAAGCCAGCCGCCGCATCACCAACTCAGACCTAGGATCGCTCCCACTGTTTTCCCACATTGAAACCGCAGACGATCTACCAACTGGCTACATTTACGTGCTTAGAAGCCAGTCCGATCATCCCTTTATTGCCGAACATCGATCGATTATTCACAAGATTGGTGTCACTGGAGGCGACGTGAAAAGCCGAGTTGCAAATGCCAAGAAAGACCCGACCTATCTACTAGCAGATGTGGAAATTGTTGCTACCTTCAAACTGGCAAATATTAACGGTCAGAAACTGGAGGCACTCCTGCACAAGGTTTTCGATAGTGCCCGATTAGAATTGGCCTTGCCCGATCGCTTTGGTATCCCTGTGCAGCCTAGGGAGTGGTTTCTGGTGCCCCTAGAGGTAATTGAGACAGCGATCGGAAAAATCAAGGAAGGAACTATCGATCGATTCCGATACGATCCGAAAACAGCCAGTCTCAATAAATCATAATGCTACTTAAGTGGCATGGTTGTCACTAGGACGATGCTTGCTACTGATGGATGACCTTTTTGCAGCAATCAGAAATCAAAATAGATATAAGGAGAACCCTGGGCCGGTACTAGTAGCCATACCAAATAGAAAGCCGCTGGTAGCAGCAACAGCTTCAGCTTCCAGCCAATCTCGATTTTCAGGATTCGCCGTCCATAGTAAACAGCCCCAGTGAGTAACGCCAACAATATTAGACAGAAAAGAATCTGACTGTTATCCAAACCGATGCCTGCACTAGCCAACTTGGTGGCAAACTGGCTATCCGCCGACTGACCCCAGAGATGGGTGAAGACCCAACCCGATCGCTCCGGCTTTGGTAACCGAAACAGCACCCAAGCTAAAAACACAAAAGGCTGAGTGAGTAGCCAACTGGTAATCATGCCGATCGGTCTTTCCCAAAACTGCTTTAGAGCCGGTTGCCGATCGCTATAATATACCGTCAACCGATGAGCGACCAAAGCCAAGCCATGCACACCACCCCACAGTAAAAAGCCCCAGTCTGGCCCGTGCCAAATTCCGGCAATTAGCATAATCGCCAGCAAATTCAAACAAGTTCGTTGTAGCCCCCGCAGGGAACCACCTAACGGAAAATAGATATATTGGCGCAGCCAGTCCCCCAACGTAATGTGCCAGCGCCGCCAGAAATCCGCAATATTGGTGCTGAGATAGGGAAAATTAAAATTCTCTGGCAACTCGATCCCAAAGAACAGCGAACTGCCCCGGGCAATATCCACATAGCCGCTAAAATCGAAATAGAGCTGCCAACCATAGGCCAGAATTGCCAGCCATAGATTGACGCTACCTGCTCGATTCAGCGTATCTTCACCGAACACAATGTTTACATAGCTGGCCAAACTATCGGCAATCAGCGTTTTCTTCACTGCCCCACAGGCAATCAACCACAACCCATCTAGCCATACCTCTAGCCGGGGCATCTTCAGCAGATTTAGCTGGGGCGCAAACTCATGATAGTGAGTAATGGGGCCAGAAATCAGCTTCGGAAAAAAGGACTTGTAGGCCGCATATTTCAATAAATTACCCGTAGCTGGACTGCCCTTATAGACATCCACCAAATAAGCGATCGACTCGAAAGTCAAAAAAGAAATACCCAAGGGCGGCAAAATACTCTCTCGGTACCAATTGGCCGCCGATTGTAGTTGGGGCAGTCCCAAGCCGCTCAAGGTCGTCAAGCAAAAAGGAATGTACTTAGCCGCTAACAGCAACAACACATTGAAAATAATCCCGATCCCTAACACCCGCTGCCGTTCTAGCTTCGTGCGGGGCAAAAAACGAGATTGTTGTCGATCGAGTAGATTATCCTGAATAATTTGATACTCAATAATTTGGCTTTCCAGGAGCAGCTTGCCAATCCAGAAATTCACATAGATAATCGTCCCCAACAGGGCCAAATTGAACATCAATAACAACGGCGGTCGATCTTTATAGAACAGCGCATAGAATAACAAACTGGCAATTACAATTACCCAGAGCTGCTGCTGTTGGCTACGACTGCGCCAATAGCAGCACAGCGTAATGCCAATAAAAAAGAAATAAATCAGCGAAATAAAGTTCATCGGGAAACAGGAGGATTAGTCACAGCCGGCCAGTTAATGGGAGCGTTGCGCACGAGATAGGTGGAAACTTGCACGGCACCTGCTCGATTCAGGTGACTGGGATCGGAATAAAGACCGTAGTCCTGCATCCAAGAACCGACCAGATCGACAAACTGTAGATGACCGGCCTGGGCCAAACCTTGCATATATTGTTTGAAAGTAAATTCGTACCCTTGACGCACCTTATCTAAGTACCGATCGGACAGAGGAATATTGACGAAAACTAAGGCAATCTGCCGCTGCTGCAAAAAATCGATGGTTTTGCGCATAGCCATATCTTGGCTGCCCGTCAGGGTAAAGCTGGTATAGTCTCCATCACTATCACCGCTCACCTTGGCATATTTTTGGTAGTAAGTGTTGGGATCAAAAGTCAAGGAGATCGGCAAGAAGCCCGTAGCATCGATCTTTTCGCCCTCGGCCCGCACCGCCGGGCTACTGCTATTGCTGGCAGTATGCCAGCCCGGCGTAATTTCTTGCAGCCTAGCCTTGAGCAAATCCCGGCGCTGGTAGCTGCCAAATAAATTGGCCAAGCCCCTATTCAGAAACCGATCAACGGTCTCATAGCTATCGATCACTAGGGGCTGGGCGGTGGTAATCGTGCTGCTATCGCCACCAGGTAACTGGCGATAGCCCACGGAAGTGGTGATCGTATTAAAAGTTCGATCGGGACGACCATCATTAAAGGCCCGCGCTCCATCGGCCCAAATGACCAGTTTCGGTAACTGGGTCGGCTCGATCGAGCGGCGCAGGATCATCTCCACCAGTTGGGCCGTGGCCCCATTGATCCCCAGATTGTAAATCCGGGCTGCCGGTAAGCCTTTTTTGATTAGCTCCTGCTGAATTATCTGGGGATCAACCCCGCGCAAAGCCCGAGAACTACCGACAATCAGCACATCTGGCGAACCTTTGGCACAAAACTGGCGATAGGCAGCCAGCTTTTCATCGAGCTGCACATTATTAAAGCTAGGTTGATCCCGCAGGACGGTTACTCCCGTATCAATCTGCAAAATTTGTCCGTTGGTCATCTTGGCCTGACCGGCCAGACCTCGCCCGGTGGCTTCCAGTCCCCCCACCAGCAGCAGACCGGCGGCGGCCCAAGGCAGCATCGATTGCCAGCCCAATGGCTCCGCCGCCCCGCTGGCCGTGGTCGATCGAAACCAGTCGCTGGTTAGCAGTCGCTCCCGCCAGTGAGTGGGGGTAGGCTGAGGAATTTTGAGTTGGGTGGATGCGCCTTGGGCATAGAGGCGGGTCGTGGCTCGCTGAAACTCGCTGCCATAGCTCCAGCCCGGTAGCTGCTGACCGGCAACACGACCGTAGATTCTGACGCCGATTAAGCCCGGTAGTGCGAGTTGGCGTAATACTTTCAGCGTTGGTTCTACGATCTGGCTCTGCACCGGACAGATGGGGGCTTCGCTCATCACATGCAAGACATTGCCCTTGACCAGTAGCTCCAACGCCAGCACACCTTTGGCACAACATTGCTCCAAATCTGGATTCAGCAAGCGCTGGAGCACAAAAGTCAGTGCCTCCATGTTGCCCTGTTCGGCTAGGGCCAAAGGAGATAGAGCATAGCGTGGATCTGTGGCAGCAGGTAAATCTAGCCAATGCACCCACAGAGGCGATTCGTCTTCGCTGGGTAGCCCGTTGGTCTTAGCTTGGACGCCGTAGATGGTTACTCCCTGAATTCCCTGGGGCACCAAGCGAGTCAGCAGCGGGACAATTAGGTCGATCGCTTGGGCCTTGTTCGGAAACTTCGGGCTACCCGGTTGGGAGTCGTGCCGAGCGCAGCAGAATAGGTGCAATCGCCAGTTCTTGAGTACGCCAGTCACCTGGAGTGCTACTGGTTCCAGCACCAGATTGACCAACATCGCGATCGCCTGGGTATCTCCCCACCTAGCCCAGCCTTCCAAAATAGCTTGGGGTGGAGTCAGATCGATGCGCAGCCGCCAATCGGAGCTGCTAGCGCCCGGTGAAACACAGCGCACGATCGCATCCCGGAAGTCCGGCAATTGCAGCGATCGCAACTTGAGGCTCAAAGGCTCTGCTATTAGTTGGTAGTCGATGCTCTTGGCCGATTCACAGCGGACCCACAGTCGCTGGCTGGGGGGCTCGGGCAGGGTTTGGATAGAAAACTTGAAGCGGATACCCAAGGGGTGAAACACCTCTCCCAGTGCCGGAACTAGTGCCTCCGGCACCTCTTCCATTGACAAATTATCGGCAGGCATAACCAAAATCTTACCTCGGCCCTTCTGGCTTGGCTTCTTAACTTAACGGTGATACGCTATGATGGTCTCTGGCATTTTGGTCTGCTGACATTGGCGTCAGCCTCCGCGTTAGCAGGTATCGACGGCAGTCCAGCAATTCAAAAATTCTTGCATCTACTGGCCAGTAAATTCTAGCAGTGACCGTGCTTGCTAGAAAAGCTACATTTGTGCTGATATTCCAACTAGTTGAGGTGTTCGCTTTGTCTGTCACTCCCCAGAAAAATCGACATATTTCTCTGCACCTTTCCCATCTGGAAGTTTTGCTGAGTGCGGTTACCTTGCCAGCTTTGTTGGCGATCGCCGGAGTCCAAGTCGTCGGCAACCAATTAACTAAGCTAGAAGCCAATAGCACCGAAGTCTTTCGCGGCCAGCGCTTACCCTTGCTGCCCTTCCCTCCCACCGAAAATTAATTGCTGCTTTGCCCGAACTAATGGCCAATACTTCCACATCACTCCAGCAATACATTGAGTTCGTCGAAGACCTCTGGGAATCGGTGCTCAAAGAAGCTTGCGGTTCGCGCTTGATCGAGCTATTGCAGCAGCTGCGCGATCTTTGTTCGCCAGAGGGTCAAGCCACCGACCAGCCCGAGCAAGATATTCACAATCTGGTGGCCAATCTGCCTCTAGACGAAGCAGTAAAGGCCGTGCGAGCTTTTGCCCTCTATTTTCAGCTGATCAATATCGTGGAGCAGCACTGCGAGCAGAAAGAGCGGCAGTTTTTGTTAAGGGCTACTTTGCCCACTGGGGCACCCGATCGAGTCAGCTTTCCCACCGCAGACCCGGATACCTTTGGGGCGCTCTTTTCCCACCTGAAGCAAGTCAATGTGCCACCCAACCTGATTCGTCAACTAATGGCCGATCTGGATATTAACCTGGTCTTCACGGCCCATCCCACAGAAATTGTCCGCCATACGATTCGCAATAAGCAGCGGCGAATTGCCGAAATCTTGGAACAGCTCGATCGCCTGGTTCCAGATCCTCAGGCCTTGGCTACCAACCATTCCTGGGAAGTGGCTCGCTCCACCGAAGCCCTGCGGGAAGAGATCCGGCTGTGGTGGTTTACGGACGAAATTCACCAGTTTAAGCCTTCGGTCTTGGATGAAGTAGACTACACTCTGCACTATTTCCAAGAAGTGCTATTCGATACAGCTCCCCAGCTCTTTCAGCGGCTCCAACATTCCCTCCGACAGTTCTTTCCCAATACGCCAGCGCCCGCCCATAATTTTTGCCGCTTTGGTTCTTGGGTTGGCTCCGATCGAGATGGTAATCCTTCCGTCACTTCACGGGTGACTTGGAGTACAGCTTGCTACCAACGGGGCGTAGTACTCCGCAAATACCAAAAATCTGTTTATGACCTGAGCAATTTATTGAGCCTTTCGGCCAACCGCAGTGAAGTTTCTGGGGAACTGCTGGATACTTTGGGGCGGGATGCTACCTATCAGCCAAAGCTCTATAGCAGCATTGCCCATCGCTATATTCGGGAACCCTACCGGATGAAGCTGGCCTATATTCAGGAGCGATTGAACAATACGATCGAGCGGAATGAGCGGGTCAAAGAACGGGAGAGCATCCAAGCCACCAATCGGGAACCAGAAGTGGCTCATACTTACTATCGCTACAGCCAAGAGTTTCTGACGGATTTGCAGATTATCCGGCGCAGTCTTCAGCAAAATGGCTTAACCGTTGGGCCGGTGGAAGATCTGATCTGTCAGGTGGAAGTATTTGGCTTCAATCTTACCCATTTGGATATTCGCCAAGAAAGCCCCGTTCATGCCAATGCGATCGCCGAAATTGCGGCTTATCTACAAATTCTGCCCTGCCCCTATCAGGAGATGACCGAAGCGCAGCGAGTGGCTTGGTTGACGGGCGAGCTGCAAACGCGGCGACCGATGATTCCCAGCGAGTTGCCTTTTTCGGCGGAGACCAGAGAGCTGGTTGAGACCCTGCAAGTAGTGCGATCAATGCAGCAGGAATTCGGCCAAGAGATCTGCCATACCTATATCATCAGCATGAGCCACGATGTGAGTGACGTGCTGGAGGTGATGCTGCTCGCCAAAGAAGTGGGTCTATACGACCCGGCCACAGGTAGTGGCACAATGCGGATTGTGCCGCTGTTTGAGACAGTGGAGGATTTACAAAAGGCTCCCCTGGTGATGACCGAGTTGTTCGAGCTGCCCTTGTATCGATCAGCTTTAGGTGGTGGCAATCAACCGGAGACTTCCACGCTGGCGCTTGATCTTCAGGAAGTGATGTTGGGCTATTCGGATAGTAATAAGGATTCGGGATTCCTGAGTAGTAATTGGGAAATCCATAAAGCCCAGAAGTCTTTGCAGTTGATCGCCGATAACTATGGCGTCAAGCTCCGGATTTTCCACGGGCGTGGTGGTTCTGTGGGTCGGGGTGGAGGCCCTTCCTATGATGCGATTCGGGCGCAACCCAGCAATAGTGTGAATGGTCGGATTAAAATCACCGAGCAAGGAGAGGTACTGGCTTCTAAGTATTCTCTGCCGGAGTTGGCTCTCTATAATCTGGAGAAGGTGGCGACGGCAGTGATTGGGGTGAGCTTGCTGGGCAGTAACTATGATGATATTGGGGCTTGGAATCAGGTGATGGAAGATTTAGCAGCCAAGTCTCGCGATCGCTATCGGCAATTGATCTATGAGCGGCCCGAGTTCATTGAGTTTTTCCATCAGGTCACCCCGATCGAGGAAATTAGTAAGCTGCAAATTAGTTCTCGGCCCGCTCGCCGCAAGGGCAAGAAGGATCTTGCTAGTCTGCGGGCAATTCCTTGGGTATTTAGCTGGACTCAGAGCCGCTTTTTGTTACCTGCTTGGTATGGGGTGGGTTCGGCGCTCCATGAATTTATTCAGGAAAATGAAGAAATTAATTTCCATCTGCTGCGCTCTTTTTATCGGGACTGGCGCTTTTTCCGGATGGCGATGTCTAAGGTGGAGATGACCCTAGCCAAGGTGGATATGCAGATTGCCAAACACTATGTGGCGGAGTTGGCAGCACCGGAGGATAAGGATCGATTTATGGCCTTGTTTAAGGAAATTGAGGCGGAATTCGATCTGACTTGTAGTTTGCTATTGAAGATTTCTGGCCATCAGCAATTACTAGAGGATAATCCGGAGTTGCAGCGATCGGTACAGCTCCGCAATGGCAGCATTGTGCCGCTGGGCTTTTTGCAGGTATCCCTGCTCAGCCGCCTGCGCCAGTTCGATTCCCAGATGCCCACGGCCTATCGCGATAAAAAGAGCGATTTGTTGGATGGAGCGCTCTTGACGATTAATGGCATTGCTGCGGGTATGAGGAATACGGGCTAAATGAACAATCTGGTCTTCTGTGCACCTATTGGGGTCAGATCGGCTAAATTGTTAGCATCCTTTACTTTTTAGCTGAATGACCCAGGTCAGAGTATTTAGCCTACCGACTGTAGAAAGTGCCATTGCGATCGCGGGGATGCGCGAAGAAAACCTGAAAACGCTCCATCGCCTGACAGGCGTCCGGGCCGTCTTGCGGGGTCAAGAGATTAGCCTAGAAGGCGAAGAGACGGAAATAGACCGAGCTGTGGCCATCTTAGAAGCGGTGCAACCCATTTGGCAGGCCGGTCGGCGCGTAGGTAAAGTAGATCTGCGGGCGGCGGGGGAATCGATCGAGGGCGGTCACCAGGAAGAATTTCGCAGCCTCCAAGAAAATATTCTGGCTACCAATCGGCGGGGCGAACAGATTAGAGCCAAGACCTTAGCCCAAGGTCGTTATATCCAAGCAATCCGCAAGCACGACCTGACTTTTTGCATTGGCCCGGCGGGTACGGGCAAAACCTATCTAGCCGCCGTCCTCGGCGTCCAAGCACTATTGCAAGGAGATTGCGATCGGCTGGTGCTGACGCGGCCGGCGGTGGAAGCTGGAGAAAAGCTGGGCTTCTTGCCCGGTGACCTCCAACAGAAGATCGATCCCTATTTGCGACCGCTCTACGATGCGATGCATGAGTTCATCGATGCGGAGAAGATTCCGGTGTTGATGGAAAAAGGGACGATCGAGGTGGCTCCCCTAGCCTATATGCGTGGTCGCACCCTGGGCAAGTCCTTTGTGATCGTGGATGAGGCTCAGAACACCACTTCGGCCCAAATGAAGATGGTACTGACTCGGTTAGGCTTCGGTTCCAAGATGGTGGTGACCGGCGATGTGACCCAGACGGATTTGCCCAGCCATCAAACTTCTGGGTTGGCCCTGGCGGAGCGGGTGCTGAAAAATGTGGAAGGCATTGCCTTCAGCTATCTGTCGGCCACCGATGTGGTACGTCATCCTTTGGTAGAGAGGATCGTCACAGCCTATGAGAGTTTTGAGTGACAATATGGGAATTGTAAAGATAAATTTACATTCTCCTTCCCTTCACTCTTAGTAATATGTCTGTAAAAGTAACTTTCACTCCTAATAACGTTGCAGTGGCCGCCAGTGCCGGAGAACCAATTGTGGCTGTGGCCGAGCGGGCCGGTGTGCGGATTCGGTTGGGCTGTCGGGCTGGTGCTTGTGGCGCTTGCCAGGTCAAGGTGGGCGAATGTTTCATCCGTGCCTGTATTAGTTCCGTACCTACTGGTCAATCGGAACTAGCGATCGCTGTGTAAAATCAGATATGAAGCTGATGCGTCGAGTATCTAGGATGCTGGCGGGTGGTCTCTTTAAGCAGGAATTTTGCGCAGAATAGCGGTGATTTTCTGTACCTTGGTGGTGTTGCCTTGGGCCTGATAAAGACCCAGAGCTTTTTGTAAAGACTGCTTGGCAGCGAGTCGATCGCCCTGTTCGTAAAGACCCAGTCCTAGTAAATAGTGCAGCTCCGCATCTTGGGGTTGCAGCTGGACAGCTCTGCGCAGATCAGCGATCGCCCCCGGCTTGTCGCCCAGGTTCACCTTAGTGATCGCTCGGTTCCGGAGCACCGGCACCAGCTTAGGGTCTAGTTGGAGGGCGCGATCGAAATCTCCTAAGGCTCCCTGCTTATCGCCCAGCGCAAACCGCGCATTGCCCCGACCAGCGTAGGCCGTAGCATCTTGTTTGTGGCCTTGAATGTATTGATCGTAGATGGCGATCGCTTCCCGATACTTGCCTTGGTCGTAATTGGATTGAGCTGCATTCAGGGTGGTGTTGCTCTGGGCGCGCCGCACATTGGCCCTAGCCGCTTGGATTTCAGCGGCACTAGGCCTGCTATTTTGCTTGGAGACTGGCTTGGGCTTGGGTGCAGCGGCAACTGGCAACGTAGAGAAAAGCCAGCACAGAGTGCTGAGTAGTGCGAGGAAAGTTCTTTGCATAACATCAAAGCGGCGATTTGCCTTTGGCAACACTTCATGTGCCGACAGGTCGTTCGTAGCACCTACGGCATTAAACCAGCATAGCAGATGCCAGGAAATCCTCCCTGTGTTAGGCTAGGCCGTAAATATAATGCCTAATTATGATGCTCGGTTTACTACGATTTTTGTTGATGGTGGTGGTCTGCTGGCAATTTCTGCTGTCGCCAGTGGAGGCGGTGGTAGTCTCGGAATTTTATAGTTATCGACCGCCGAGCTTTGATGGTACCGGGAAATACTATATGGGCCGGGAAATTGCTGGGGTGATGGGTTATCAGGGTGCCAGTTGGCTGGAGAGATCGGAGCGATCGACCGAGGAACAGCCCCGCAAAATGGTCGCAGCCTTGGAACTGAAATCCACAGACGTGGTGGCTGATGTGGGTGCGGGCGGCGGCTACATCGCTCAGCTACTGGCGGCACAAGTATCCCAAGGGAAAGTATTAGCGATCGATCTGCAGCCAGAAATGTTGGAGTTAATGAACCAGCGCATCCAACGGGAGAAAATTTCTAATATCGAGCCGCGCTTAGGACGAGAAGATACTCCCCAGCTAGCCCCGGCCAGCATCGATTTGGCCTTGATGGTAGATGCCTATCATGAATTTAGCTACCCCCAAGAAATGATGACGGAGATTGTAAAGGCTTTGAAGCCCGGCGGCATGGTGGTGCTGGCGGAATATCGAGGAGAGGATCCATTCGTGTTGATCAAGCCCCATCATAAGACTACTCAGCAGCAGATTCGGAAAGAACTGGCGGCAGTGGGTCTGGAATGGCTGAAGACCGAGAATATCTTGCCCCAGCAACATCTCTTGTTTTTTGGCAAAAGATAGTATCTAGGAATTTGAATGATTATGAAATCGCTCCTTACCTCTGAATCTTGGTTGAAACAGGCTATTTCGCATGCCACTACCAAATGGCTGCGAGAGTTTCTAGTGATTCAATTGCCCCAGCTCCGCAGCCAAAGCATTACATCGGAATCTTTTGCCGATGCCTTGACAGAGCTGTTACTGACGCGATCGCTCACTTCCCTAGCCCAACAGAAAAACTATCGGTCGAATGTCTGCCAGGCTCTCAAATCGATCGATTCCGAGCATCCAGCAATCCTGCTGGTTTCACCTACTACCGAAGAGTACCGGGAACTGAATGAAATCCAGCGATCGAAACTGGCGGTACGAGAAACTAAGTACTTCAGTAGCGAAACTGCTGACCTGATTGTGGAACGAGCTAGGGCCCTGTTGGCCAGCTCCGAATGGTCCGATGTGGCTGCTGGGTTAGCCGTGCTGATCGGGCGACGCATCAGCGAAATCTTGCTTTCCAATTTTGCACCACATACTCACTGGAGCCTGGATTTCAGTGAAATGTCCAAGAAATCCAGCAACTCTCTCACGATCGAAATCCCCACTCTAGCTCCGGCTCCCTTAGTCCTGGCAGCCATTCAGCGACTCCAAGCCTCTCTCCAAATCGATGATCTGAAGGCTAATGCTTTTTCGGAGAAGACCGCTCGCCAAACGGTCAATCAGCGTTTTTCCTTAGCCGTGACCGATCGCTGTCATCTCCATTTCCATGATCTAATTCCCCTCCGTACGGATCGGGAAAATCTCTACACCCATCTGTTCCGCGCTTGCTACGCCACGATCGCCGCCCATTGGTTCTGTCCGGTGACCGTACCAGAGCACAGCTTTAAATCAGAAATTCAAGGCCATTTTACTATTTCCCAAGAGGGCCATAAGTTACCAAACTTTAGCGCGCGGGCGAACTATGATGACTATGGGATCTGTGCTGCCGATGGCAATCGGGATGGTCGCTTAGGCATCAAGCTGGGGCTATTTCCTAACTTGCAAGTACTCACGATATTTCGTAATTCTGCCAGCACTATAGCTATGCCATCGGCAGCCCCTAAACGGCGCAGATCTAGTCCGAATCAACCCACCACCGGCCAACAGATGCTGCGGGGTCTGTCTATTGCCGCCGAGCGACCTGCGGCACTGCCCGCTGAGGCAGCGCCAATAATTAGCGGTCGCAAAGAATCAATAGGAGCTAACGCTAATGATTCCGACCCAAACTTATTGACTCCATCGGATCCCCCTAATTCCACCAAATCGACTATGACTTCCTCCGATACTTCTATCCATCAAACAATTCAATGGTTTACTTCAGAAATTGATGCTCTCCGGACCAAGGTCAGGCAGCTAGAGCAGGAGCGTGATGCGTTGCGGGCGGCAGCTAATACTTCTCCGGAAATCGAACTCATCCAAGCAGAGAATAAACAACTACGGACTCAGTTACAAGCTATCCAAAACTTGTTGGGAATTGGTGTAGAGACGGTTGTAACTGATGAGGCGATCGAAGAAGTCTCTGCTGAAAATCCTCTGCCGATCATCTCCGAGCCTGCTGTACCGTTAGGAGCAAATGAATCAACTTTATCCACAAGACAGGTACCAGCTAAAGAATTGCTGCCAAAGACCGTTGCCAGGGAAGTAAGTCGATTTCCTTTGGGAAGACAAACGGCCACTCAGGCAACGCTTCATCGGATTATTGATGCTTTGCTAGATTGGAATAATCGCCAGTTCGATCCGACTCAGCGGTTGCGGATTAGCATTCCGATTATCAAGGAGTTGGCTATACCTTTTGGGGCTACTTATCAGCCTGCCATCCAAAAAGTCATTGCAGAGCGGGCCGATGAAATCGAGGCGATTCATGCTCGATTGCTGCTGGGCGTACGACACAATGCATCGGTGTTGGATAAGGATGCCATCTTGCAGTCCCTGATTCGATCTCTTCAAAGTGATTGAGGAGCAATGAATCGGTCAAAACCAGCCAGAAATTGTTTGAATCAATAGCCAGCTATTGAGACCCACAATGATTGTCGCGATACCAATGGCTAACATTTTTAGCCAGCGGGGATTGACGAACTCGCCCATCAACCGCCGATCGCTCGTAAACATAATCAACGGAATCACCGCAAAAGAGAGCTGCAAGCTCAAGATTACTTGACTGAAAATCAATAAACTAGTGGTGCTGCCTTCGCCACAGATAATAATCACCGCCAAGGCCGGGACGATCGCCACCAGCCGCGTCAACAAACGGCGCAGCCAAGGCTTCAGGCGGATATGCAAGAATCCTTCCATGACAATTTGTCCGGCCATGGTAGCAGTCAAGGTAGAATTTTGTCCCGAGGCCAGGAGGGCGATCGCAAAAATTACACTGGCGGGAGCTGCGCCTAGCAGAGGTGACAATAGCTTATAGGCATCTTGGATTTCGGCTACATCTTGATGACCGGAGAAATGGAAGCTAGCAGCGGCCAGAATCAGGATTGCAGCATTGATAAACAGCGCAAAAGTCAAAGCTACGGTGGAATCGATCGTGCCAAACTTAATCGCTTCCCACTTTTTGGCTGGAGTCTCTTGCCAAGCGCGGGTCTGGACAATTGAGGAATGCAGATAGAGATTATGGGGCATGACCGTCGCCCCCAAGATACCTACGGCAAGATAGAGTGCTTGGGGGTTAGTAGCAACAGTCGCTTGGGGCAAAAATCCTTGGAAAACCGCGCCCAAATCTGGAGAGGCAAAAGATAGCTCCGCTAAAAAGCAACCAGAGATCATGATGATGATCGATATGACTAGGGCCTCAATGTAGCGGAAGCCTTTGCTTTGTAAAAACATAATGGCAAAAACATCTAGGGCCGTAATACAAACTCCGATCGCTAAGGGAATATGAAACAGCAGTTGGAGGGCGATCGCGCTGCCCACTAGTTCCGCCAAATCGCAGGCCGCGATCGCAATTTCGCAGAGAATCCAGAGGCCAAAACTGACCACAGGACTAAAGTTTTCCCGGCAAGCTTGGGCTAGATCGCGGCTCGTAGCTACGCCCAGCCGCACGCAGAGGGCCTGTAATACTATGGCCATCAGGTTAGAGAGCAGAATTACGCTCAGCAGTCCGTAGCCAAACTTAGCTCCGCCTGCTAGGTCGGTGGCCCAGTTCCCCGGATCCATATAGCCCACCGACACTAGGTAACCCGGCCCGCCGTAGGCCAATAGCTTTTTCCAGAAACTACCTCGATCGGGTACCGGAATACTGCGATAGGCCTCTGGGAGGGAAGGAATCCAATTCATCTGAGCCATGATGAAGCTGTTCTCATAATCTTTTCATAATTCTCTTATCCTAGCACCGAAAACTTCGATTAGGGTAGGCATTATCTTTCAGCCAACATCTCGCCTCGCGAAGTCCGCTATAATCCGATACTAAATCGCAAGTTCAGCTCTGAGTGCCGTGGAACAAACCTCAGGTTTTTCCGAGTCTGCGCTGGAAACAGCTTGTAAACTTCTATCCTTCCAATACAATTTTATGGCTGGTGGACTTTCTGGGTATTGGCAGCGCCTCAATCAATGGTTTTCGCGCACTGCCGATCGATCATTAGACGAGGCTTACAAAGCAGCCCTCAAGATCGAGTCGATCGAAGACGAGCACTTTGGCGGCCAAAAGGTTAGCGTAATTCCAGGCAACTCTGCTGCTGCTTATCTCCAAGCCGATCTCAACAAGTATCTGAACATTGCCAGATTGCGCCTAGCAGAATTTCAGACTAGCCGTCCCCTCAGATATGGTGAAGCCAATTCTGACAATAGTGGGGACATTGCCGCCGAAGCTCAAATCCTAGCAAAATTAGAACTGATCGATGAAGTGCTAGCCCGCTACCGTAACGAAGTCAGTGTTTTGACTCGCAGCCAGCCGCCAGAACCTTCCGGATCGAACCAGCCCCAAACTATCTTCACGACCTTTAGTAGTCTGCCCCCGCCCAAAACTAAAAAGCCTAATAAGCTGATCGATCAGTCGGTCGTTAACACCTTCCGCAAAATCAGCCAAGAGCTAAACCCTCGGGCCGAGCAGGAGCTGCTCAGCACCTTTCGTAGCTCCCAGAACCGGACAGTGGATTCCTTCCGCTTTCTGCTGCTGTTAATGCTGGTACCCTTGGTCGTCCACTTTATCAGTAAGTTTATTTTCTTCGGGCCGATTATTGATTTCTACTACCCGCAAGTTCACAAAGAAAACATCTTCATCAATCGCCATCTGGAAAGGGAAGCGCTAGAAAAACTAGAGCAGTACGAGCGTCATCTGAAGTTCCAATCGCTGGCTGGTCTGGCCCCCAAGCTTTCTAGCCAGCAGCTAGAAGACAAGATGGAAGCGAAGGCCCAAGAAATCCGTCAGTCTTTTACTCGCCAAAGCACCAATGCAGTCAAGAATTGGTTTGCAGATATCGCAGCAGTCGTCTTTTTCTGTATTGCCCTCAGCCGCAGCAAAGCGCAGATTGCTAACTTGTGGGAATTTATGGATGGTCTGGTTGCCGGTCTCAGCGACACGGCAAAAGCTTTTGGGATTATTCTATTCACAGATATTTTCGTGGGTTTCCATTCGCCCCATGGTTGGGAAGTAATTCTGTTGGGCCTTGCGGATCACTTGGGCATCCCAGAAAGCCAAATCTTCAATTCACTCTTTATTGCGACTTTTCCAGTGATCATGGATACCATTTTTAAATACTGGATCTTCCGCTACCTCAGCGGCCAGTCACCATCTTCGGTGGCCACCTACAAAACCATGAACGAGTGATGGAAAGCAGGATCCTTGACCACCCCGTCAGGCTGCGCCTGCCACCCCTCCGCAGGAGGGGAATTTGGGCCGGAATTCCCCTCCTGCGGAGGGGTGCCCTGAAAGGGCGGGGTGGTCATACGTCTGCGATTATTAGAATACCTTTAATGCCTGGAGCGCTTCGACGATCGCCACATTGGCAGGCGGCAGCGGATATTGCCCTAGCTCTGCTACTGTAACCCAGCGAATTTCATCGCAGGATAGGGGTTGCGGTTCGCCGCCCAAATAGCGGCAGTGGTGGACTACTAGCTCCACCGTAAAATCTTGATAGTCGTGCTCGATCACCAAAGGTCGGACACCGTCCAACGAAATTAGCCGATCACCCACTTCTACTACTAGGGCCAGCTCCTCTTGAACTTCTCGGGCAATACAGGCCGCGATCGATTCACCCGGCTCCACCTTACCGCCCGGAAACTCCCACAAACCCCCCAAGGAACCAGTGGGCAGGCGGCGATCGATCAAAATCCTGGGGCCATCCCAAATAATGGCAACGCCGACCAGCTTGTGGGTAACAGTCTTCACCTAAATTTCTCCGGCAGCAGAAAAGGCCAGAGAATTTTCTAGAGCCAGACGCTGCTCCGCATTACGCAGAAAATAGCCATTGACCATGGCAGCGGCGATCAGCCGGCCCAGGTTTTCTCGACTGGTGGTGACGGTCATGTCGAAATGTCCCGGCGGTAAGCTGCCCAACATGCCCACAATGTTCCGTTCCATGACTTTAGAAACATCATCGGAGACCGGCTCCGATAGCTTGCGCATCGTCTCTGGATTCATGGCCTGAATATACTGCCAAAGACTTTCATCGGTGGCACTGTCACCCTCAAAAAACTCGGAAATGTGATTGGTAATATTATCCACAGTTCACCTTGGTTTGCTAAATCGTTGAAGAGTCGTAACTTATTGATACCCATAATTTAGCATTAGCGATCGGTACCGATCAGTGAGTAGACCCGAACCATCACGATCATCCACAGCACAGAGATAGGGTAAATCCACAAACAAAAATAGGGAAGGGTCTCAAGCCCTTCCCTATTTTCGCAAATATCCAAAGAAACTAGTCTAAGCTACGTATTCCCGGATATTTTCCTTGCGCTTGCGTAGTTTAGCGATCGCTTCCCGCTCGATTTGGCGCACCCGTTCCCGGCTGATGTTTAGGATTTCGCCGATCTTAGCTAAGGTCAAGGGCTGACTGTCTTTGAGGCCAAAGCGCATGGTCAGCACTTGCTGCTGTTGACTAGTGAGATCGGAGAGCATTTTCTCTAGATCCATTTGCAGAGAATGCTGTACCACGAACTCTTCTGGGGACATCCCTGGATCTTCTAGGAGGTCTCCCAGTTCCGTATCCTGATTGTCGCCGACTCGTAAATCCAAAGACAGGGGTTGGCGCGATCGCTCCAGGTACTCCCGCACCTGCTTGGAAGTCAGCTCCAATTCTACGGCCAACTCAGCTACTGTAGCAGCCCGACCCAATTGTTGGGCGAGGCTACGCTGAGCCTTCTTGATCTTGTTCAGTTTTTCGGTGATGTGGATGGGCAGGCGGATCGCTCTGGCTTTCTCGGCGATCGCCCTAGTAATTGCTTGGCGGATCCACCAATAGGCATAGGTGGAGAAGCGGTAGCCCTTGCTGGGGTCGAATTTCTCTACCCCACGCTGCATCCCGATCGTACCCTCTTGAATCAGATCCAACAGATCGATGTTGCGCTTGATGTACTTCTTGGCCACCGAAACCACCAGCCGAAGATTGGCCTCCACCATTTTGCGCTTGGCCGCTTCACCAGCAGAAACATTGCGCTGGAGCTGTTCTACTTCCTGTTGGGCGGCAGCAGCCCATTCCTGGGCCGTGGGTGGACGGTCTAGAGCCTCGGTCAACTGCGCCTCGATCGCCTTCAATGCGACCATTTGTTGTACTTGTTTACCAAACAATATTTCCTGTTCGTGAGTGAGCAGGGGCACCCGGCCAATTTCTCGGAGATAGGTGCGGACGGTGTCAGTAGAAGTTGGGGCAGTTCTCATGGCTTTGATGGGGAGTAGGTTTAATTGAGATGGCGGTCTGTCTTAAACGGTTTAGTGCCACAAATGTTGTATCGGTCCGGTTTATGAGAATCAGGAGATGGGGAAATGTGACCTTCCATGGCTCTCCCTGTATGGATTCCAAATATTTCTTTGCAAATATGAGAGTAAATACATTAACTACTGTAACATTTGTTAACGATTCCAGCTACGGGTAGTTGAAAATAAATTTTAGTCTGAAGGATCAAAACATCCGTATTCTTACGGTACATTCTTTATTCGGCTTGGTTTGACGCCTAAGTAACATTCCGGAGCAATTGCTGAATTTCTACGTTTTCTGGCGGGATTTCCCAGTATATTTACGGAGTACTTAATCGATCGATTGTAAAGATCCATTCTGTTGTCCTTTTTTGTAAACAAGGTTTGGCTGGTACGCCACGGCCAGCGACTAGATTTCGTGCAGCCCCAGTGGTTCTTGACTGCTTCCTATCCCTACGATCCGCCCCTCTCGGCCTATGGTATTTACCAAGCCCTAACGTTAGTCGAGCAACTCAGGGGTCGGGGCATCGGACGGGTCTTCTGTTCGCCACATTTAAGAGCTTTGCAAACAGCTCAACCTTTAGCTCATGCCTTGGGTTTGGAAATCCAAGTAGAATTTGGTTTGCGGGAATGGTTGCACCCAGAATGGTCTAGGTCACTACCGTCGCTCTTGCCCCCAGCGGACAACCCAGCTCCGATCAAAACTACAAATACCTACAAATCTTTGTTGCAGCCTCAATATCCAGAAACCGAGAAAGACCTGCTGTCTAGAGCAGATCACATGGTAGAAGCGTTAATTACATTACCACCGACAGATGTACTAATAGTAGCACACAAGCATATTCTGCTGTCTATCGTATCCATACTGAACGGTGCAGACTGGCTAGATTCGGAGATGGCTCCAGCCACCTTGATTTCGCTCAGTTCTAGGTCGCGGACTAGAGGAAGCTGGAAGCTACAGCCACTTTCACTTGGGCCAAGCGCAACACCCGATCGCCTAACATAAAACCACGCTTGCGCTCTGAGAGTACCTGTCCCGCTGGTTGGCTGCTGACTTCTTCTTCAATTACTTCGTGCCAGTGGGAATCGAAGCTGCGGTCTTGAGTCTCGATTGAATGTATCCCCATATCTCTGAGTGTGGAGATCAGCTTGTTTTCTAGCATGGTATAACCCTTTTGGATCGCCGCTTCTCGGTCGCTTTGGGGTTTGATAGAGCTACGGGCTAGCTCCACTACATCGATAATCGAGATCATTTGTAAAGCAATTTCGATTTTAGTGCTTTGTTCTGACTGTTGGCGGGTTTGGCGCAGTCGTTGTTCGAAGTTTTCTTCCCGATCTTGGTAATCCATCACCTCCGAGAGGAGCTGCTGGTACTTTTGCTGTAAGGCTTCCCTTTCAGCCACTACAGTGGAATTTTCCTCGACCCGATTGCCGCTGACAGCGTGCTCCGCCCGATTGAAATCCATTGCCATCACTTGGTTGTCATGGAAGCTATCCAGTTGACCGATACTGCCTGGTTGCAGACACTTTTGCACTTCGGCCAAACTAATCCGGCCCACAGTCGCTAAGGGCAAGGCCCGATCGAACAGGGAGAAAATGCCCCCTTCCCGCAGGGCGAGATCGATTTCTTCGCTGTCGCTCTGGCGTTGGAGCAGAGATTTCAATTGAGCCTGCATGGGGATAATTTCATGCAGAGCCATCCGGCCCTGGTGTCCGCTGCCATGACAGTTGATACAGAGGCGGCGCTGCTGTAGGCGCTCTTCGCATTGTTCGAAGGTCAGGCTATTGGCTTGATAGTATTGGCCTGGGATCTGACGGGCCAAGCCCAGCCGATTGAAGTCTGCTAGTTTGGGTTCATCGGCGATCCGGCAGCGGGGACAGAGGGCATAGAGTAGTTTTTGGTGAATTACGCCCAGTAAATTTGCGGCTAGTAGATCGGCGGAGATGCCCCAACGGAGCAACTGATTCAGGGCCAGGCCAGCGCTGTCGGCGACCATGCTGACGATGACTAGATGTTCTGTGGCTGCCTGAAACAGGGTTTGGGCTGTTTGGCCATCGGCGAGCCGATCGAAGGCCAAGATATCGGGCGACTGGTGCAGACAAGATTGCAGAAGTGCTGTACTTTTGGCTTCTTGCTTGGGCATTTCGATGATCGAGATGCCTTCTAGGTTGTATTTGGCTGGGTGGGTCAGCCACCAAATATTTTTGGTTTCCGATACTTGATGATTGAGGAGGGCGGCGATCGTGGTGCTTTTGCCACTATCGCCGTTGGCCAAGACCATTAGAATGCCGCGACCGCCACCGAGCAAATGCTGCACCTTTTGCAGGCTGGATGGATCGATAAATAGCTGATCTAGCGAGGGGGCCGAGCGGCGACGGTGAGCAATGGTAAGGTGGAATTTATCTCCTGCAACAGTGGGTAACACTGCTAAACTAAAGTGGTAGGTGCGACCGGTGTGAGTGCGATTGAAGCCACCAGTCATCCCTATTTCCTGTACGTAGCTGCCGATCGATTGGGCAGCGGCTCCGGCCAGGATGGGCAACATCATTTGCCACTGTCCTTGGCGACGATAGCGGACTCTGGTGCCATCTCGATGGCTTTCGATCGAGATGGCCGTAGCTTCGTCTTCGATCGCCTTGAGCAAGAGGCGATCGACCAGCTTCGTGATGCCGCGATCGGAGGTGGATGGAAGACGTTCGATCTGCTCGGCGCTCATCAAAATTCTTGGTGTGTATGGTGGCCAACGCTATTTACGCCGATATACCAGACACATCCGGAGAAAAATGCCCTTGATCGAGGAAAGATTCAATCCACCTCGATCGATTATTGACCGTCGCTGCCTTGGTCCGAATTGCCCGGACTGCGCGGAGAAGTGTTGGGAGCATTGCTCTCATCTTCCTTCTCAACTCTTGGTTTCTTGGGCTTTTGGGTGTTACCCGATTGTTTTTTAGTTTGGCTATTTTTCTTCGGCTTATCGGAGTCTGCCGGAGTACTATCCAATGCTCCAGGTTCTTTTTCTGGGTCGGACTTTCTAGTTCGGGTAGGATTAGTGGATGCTTTGCCTTCTTTTTCTATTACCCCATTCTTTTCGCTTTGCTTAGCCGGACGTTGCTTGACTTTCTTGCGTTTGCGGGGGGGAGTAGTAGTGCCACCGTTACTGCCAGTAATGCCAGAATTGGTACCGGTAGACCCCGCATTGCTGCCAGTATTCCCTAGATTGCTGGTGGGACTGACGAGCGGGCTGGAGCTGGGCGTGTCGATCGGGGAGGAAATGGCCGAGGGGGAAACGGGGGCGGCGGCGCTCGGGCTGGCCATGGATGTCTCGACGGCGCTGGCCGTAGCCGTTGGACTAGATTTGGAATTGCTACTATCGCCGTTACAGGCCACCAGCGTGGTGCTGAAGCCTAAGCAGAGCAGAAGACTGGTCAGAAATTGGTGACGGGGCCGAATTACTTTGGAATTCATCTTGTTTTTGGTGCAGTACTGGCTATTTATATCTCCCTTATAGCCTAGGTGTTGTCTACTTGACCGACCGGTGGCCCGAGCTACCACTTAGTTCACCACTGATTCCCCGATCCAGCAAGGATTTTGTTAAGCTGAATGGAATTGTTTATTCTTGCCAGAGCCTTGACCGCATCCTATCGATCGATCACCTATGCCGATACCACCTTAGAGCGTGCTGACTTGGCGCTGCGCTGTTCGCCCTTTCACCTGAAGTTGTTACGAGAAATGGGTAGCAGTGGAGTTTCGGTGATGAAGATGGCTGGAAAAAGTGGCGTGGAGCTGGGCTACACCAAGCGGCAGATGTCTGAGTTGGCGGCGGAGAGTGCGGCGGTCTGGTTGATCCAGGTGGGAATGCTGCGGCGAGAAGTAGATGGCCAGGGTTTGACCGATAGCTTTCGGCTGACTCCCTTGGGTTGGCAAGTGATCAATCGTTGGGATGGCCGGGAACTAGATAACCCCCGCAAGCGCGATACGGGAGTACCCGTCCTACGGGATCGGTTACGAGATTTTGCGAACCGCTGGATCCGAGGCTAGGGATGCCGGCCATTATGGTGGTGGGTACCACTTCCCACGCGGGCAAATCCTTAATTACGGCGGCGATCTGTCGGCTACTCAAACGACGGGGGCACCGCGTAACGCCCTTTAAAGGTCAGAACATGGCCTTGAATGCTTTTGTGACCGCCGATGGCGGCGAAATCGGTCATGCCCAGGCGGTGCAGGCTTGGGCTGCTGGGGTGGAGCCCCAGGTGGCGATGAATCCGATTTTGCTGAAGCCCCAGGGGGACATGACTTCCCAGGTGATTCTGAACGGTCGGGCCGTGGGGCGGACGGGGGCGGCGGAATATTACGAGCAGTTTTTTGATCGGGGGTGGCAGGCGATTACGGATTCCCTGGCGCAGTTACAGCGGGACTACGACTACATTGTTTGCGAAGGGGCCGGCAGTCCGGCAGAGATCAACCTGAAGCATCGGGATTTGACCAATATGCGGGTAGCCAAGCACCTCCAGGCGCGGACGCTGTTGGTGGCAGATATCGATCGGGGTGGGGTTTTTGCCCACATTGTGGGGACTTTGGAGCTGTTGGAGCCAGAAGAGCGAGAGTTAATTCAGGGCTTTGTGATCAATAAGTTTCGCGGACAGCTGTCGCTGTTGCAATCGGGCTTGGACTGGCTGGAAGAGCGCACGGGTAAGCCAGTGCTGGGGGTGATTCCTTACTTTCAGGCCCAATTGCCCTCGGAAGATTCTTTGGATTTGTTCGACCGTAAACCTCAGGAGCAGGCGGAGATCGAGATTGGGGTGGTGCGGCTGCCGAGAATTGCGAATTTCACTGATTTCGATCCCCTGGCGGCGGAGCAATCGGTGCGGGTGACCTATTGGGATCGGCCCCCCGCTCAGCCCCAGTTTGATGCGCTGATTATTCCGGGTTCTAAAACCACGATCGCCGATGGGGAATGGCTGCAAGCTACGGGGTGGGCGGCAGCGATCCAAGGCTGGCAGCAAGCAGGGCTGACGGTGATGGGGGTCTGTGGTGGTCTGCAACTGCTGGGCCAGCGGATTTTAGATCCGGCCGGTCTGGAAGGTGGCAGCCGGGAAGTTAGGGGGCTGGGCCTGTTGCCGATCGAGACTATGATTGGTGAAACTAAGACTCTGGAACAACGCCAGGTAGCAGATTGTTACTTTGGTCTGGGGGAGCCGGTGACGGGCTACGAAATTCATCAGGGTCAAACGGTGTGGCATGGTCTAGAAACTCCGCAGCCCTTGTTTGCCGATGAATCTTTGGGCTGGGTACTCCAAGACCGGATCTGGGGGACGTACCTGCATGGTTTGTTCGAATCCACGGCTTGGCGCAGGTCTTGGCTGAATTCGTTGCGTGAGCGGCGCGGCTTGCTCCTGCTGGACTTGGCTGGGCCGGACTACAGCAGTCAGCGGGATGCAGCTTTGGATGCGGTGGCCGATCTGGTAGGAGCAAACCTAGACCTGGACAGATTGCTAGGAGAATTTTAAGATTTTTGTCACTCGTCACTCATCTGTGATACTCTGGTATGTCTGGCAATTATGTCCATTTTTAACGAAAGTTTTTCCAAGGCTAACTGTGGCTAATATTAAGTCTGCTATTAAACGTGTCCAAGTCGCCGAGCGGAATCGGCTGCGCAACAAGTCCGATAAGTCCGCAGTGCGGACGCTCATGAAGAACTTCCTGACTGCTGCCGAAAAGCATAAGGCCGACCCCAGTGTGGTGGCTATGGAAGAAGTGCAGGCCAAGATGTCTGCTGCCTACAGCAAGATCGACAAGGCTGTCAAAAGTGGTGTCTTGCACAAAAATAACGCGGCCCATAAAAAGGCTCGTCTGGCTAATGCGCTGAAATCCACCTAGTCTCAGATCGATGAAGTGGGGAGATTTTTCTCCCCATGCCGGTGGTTGTCCGTTTACAGTACACCGCTATCTGCCATGCAGCTGATCGATACCCACGTTCACATCAACTTCGAGAACTTTCAACAGGATCTCGAAGGAATTTGTAGTAATTGGCGGCAAGCAGGAGTAGTGCAGCTCGTTCATGCCTGCGTCCATCCCGACCAGTTTCCGGCTATGCAACAGTTGGCCGATCGCTTTCCGGAGCTATCCCTAGCCGTGGGGATGCATCCCTTGGAGGCGGATAAATGGCAGGATAGCATTGCTGATCAGATTGTTACCGCTGCGCGCAACGACCGCCGGGTGGTGGCGATCGGGGAAATGGGCTTGGATTTTTATAAATCCGAGAGTCATCCCTTGCAGATCGCTGCTTTCCAGCGCCAGTTACAGATCGCCCAAGAGCTGAGCTTGCCGGTGATTATTCACTGTCGAGACGCGGCGATCGCCATGCGCCAGCTAGTCACCGCAGCTTGGGAGCGCCACGGGCCAGTCCCTGGCGTGATGCATTGCTGGGCTGGAGACCCGGAAGAGACTGCTTGGTTTCTGGAGCTAGGTTTTCATATCAGTTTTAGTGGTGTGGTGACCTTCAAAAACGCCCACCAGATCCATGCGGCAGCCCAAATGGTGCCGGCAGACCGGCTCCTGATTGAGACGGACTGTCCTTTTCTCGCGCCGATGCCCCATCGGGGGAAGCGCAACGAACCGGCATACGTAGCCAATGTGGCCACCCGGATCGCCGAATTACGGGCCGCTACGGTGGAATCGATCGCCGATCTCACCACAGCTAATGCCCGTAGTTTATTTAACTTGCCATGGTTGGAAACCGTTCCGGCCTGTGCCCCCTAATACCAGAGCGCCCAAAGGATACCAGAGGATAATTTATGAGTAATCAAATTGTTACGGCATCTAACTACATGCTGCCGGACTTAGTAGAAATTCAGCGCTCTAGCTTTCGGTGGTTTCTCGAAGAAGGATTGATCGAAGAGCTGGATAGTTTTTCGCCGATTACGGACTACACGGGCAAGTTAGAGCTACGTTTTCTGGGCAAGGACTACAAACTGAAGCGGCCTAAATATGATGTGGACGAAGCCAAGCGGCGGGATGCCAGCTATGCCGTGCAAATGTATGTACCAACTCAGCTGATCAATAAGGAAACCCGTGAAATCAGCCAGATGGACGTGTTCATTGGCGATCTACCCCTGATGACCGATCGCGGTACCTTTATTATCAACGGAGCCGAACGGGTAATTGTGAACCAAATCGTTCGCTCTCCCGGTGTTTATTACAAATCCGAGCTGGATAAGAACGGTCGCCGCACCTATAGTGCTTCCCTGATTCCCAACCGCGGCGCTTGGCTGAAGTTTGAAACTGATAAGAATGACATTGTTTGGGTGCGGATCGATAAGACCCGCAAGCTGTCGGCCCAAGTGCTGTTGAAGGCATTGGGTCTCTCTGATAACGAAATTTTGGATGCCCTGCGCCACCCGGAATTCTTCCAGAAGACGATCGCCAAGGAAGGCAATCCCTCCGAAGAAGAAGCCTTGATGGAGCTATATCGCAAGCTGCGACCCGGTGAGCCGCCCACGGTCAGCGGCGGTCAGCAGTTGCTAGATTCTCGCTTCTTTGATCCCAAGCGTTATGACTTGGGCAAGGTCGGTCGCTATAAACTGAACCGCAAGTTGCGCTTAAATACGCCCGACAGTACCCGGATTTTGACTCCCCAGGATATTTTGGCGGTGATCGATTATTTGATCAACCTGGAATTCGATCTGGGCCATACGGATGATATCGACCACTTAGGTAACCGGCGGATTCGCTCCGTGGGTGAGCTGCTGCAAAACCAGATTCGCGTGGGCCTGAGCCGGTTGGAGCGGATTATTCGGGAGCGGATGACCGTCTCCGAAACCAGTACCCTCACGCCGGCTAGTTTGGTGAACCCAAAACCTTTGGTGGCGGCGATTAAGGAATTCTTTGGCTCCTCCCAGCTCTCCCAGTTCATGGACCAAACTAATCCCTTAGCAGAGTTGACCCACAAACGCCGTCTCTCGGCCCTCGGCCCAGGTGGTCTGACCAGGGAACGAGCGGGCTTCGCCGTGCGGGATATTCACACTTCTCACTATGGCCGGATCTGCCCGATCGAAACGCCGGAAGGCCCGAATGCCGGCTTGATTGGTTCCTTGGCTACCCACGCTCGGGTCAACCAGTATGGCTTTATTGAAACTCCCTTCTTGCCCGTGAAAGACGGTCGGGTCATGCGGGAGCAAGAGCCCCAGTATATGACTGCGGATCAAGAGGATGATCTGCGGGTTGCGCCGGGGGATATTCCCACCGATGAAAACAACTATATTTTGGGCGACACGATCGCCGTTCGCTACCGCCACGAGTTCACTACTACCAGTCCCGATCAGGTAGACTATGTGGCGATTTCGCCGGTACAAATTATTTCCGTAGCTACTTCCCTGATTCCGTTCTTAGAGCACGATGATGCCAACCGGGCACTGATGGGTTCTAACATGCAACGGCAAGCTGTGCCTCTATTGCGGCCTGAGCGGCCGCTGGTGGGTACGGGGCTGGAAGTCCAGGCTGCTCGCGACTCGGGGATGGTGGTTGTCTCCAAAACTCCCGGAGTGGTTTCCTATGCGGATGCGGAATCCGTGGTGGTCACCGATCCGGAAGGTGAGAAGCACTTCTATGAATTGCAGCGCTACCATCGATCGAACCAAGATACCTGCCTGAACCAAAAACCATTGGTGAATATCGGCCAACATATCCAAGTGGGCCAAGTACTGGCCGATGGCTCGGCCACCGAAGGTGGTGAGCTAGCTCTGGGCCAGAACATTTTGGTGGCCTACATGCCCTGGGAAGGCTACAACTACGAAGATGCCATTTTGATTAGTGAGACTTTGGTTTCTCAGGACTACTACACCAGTATCCACATCGAGAAATTCGAGATCGAAGCCCGTCAGACCAAGCTGGGGCCAGAAGAAATCACCAGGGAAATCCCCAACGTCAGCGAAGAATCAGTACGTCAGCTCGACGAAACTGGGATCATTCGCAAGGGTGCCTGGGTGCAATCTGGAGACATCCTAGTGGGTAAGGTTACGCCTAAGGGTGAATCGGATCAGCCGCCGGAAGAAAAGCTGCTGCGAGCCATCTTTGGTGAAAAGGCTCGGGATGTGCGGGATAACTCCCTGCGGGTGCCCAATGGTGAAAAGGGTCGGGTGGTAGACGTGCGCGTCTTTACCCGGGAGCAGGGCGATGAACTGCCGCCAGGAGCCAATATGGTGGTGCGGATTTATGTGGCCCAAAAGCGCAAGATTCAGGTGGGTGATAAAATGGCTGGTCGCCACGGCAACAAGGGAATTATCTCCAAGATTCTACCGGTGGAAGACATGCCTTACCTACCGGATGGTACGCCCGTAGACATTGTGCTCAACCCGCTCGGGGTGCCTTCTCGGATGAATGTGGGTCAGGTCTTTGAATGCCTGTTGGGCTGGGCCGCTCATAACCTGAACGTGCGGTTTAAGGTAACTCCATTCGATGAAATGTACAACAAGGAAGCTTCTCGCTTGACGGTCAATGGCAAGCTGCAAGAAGCTGCGGAGGAGAACCAAAAGCCTTGGTTGTTCGACCCTGAGGAACCGGGTAAAACCCAGGTTTATGACGGTCGCACCGGGGAAGCCTTCGATCGACCAATTACGGTGGGCAAAGCCTACATGCTGAAGCTGGTGCATTTGGTGGATGACAAGATCCACGCCCGTTCCACTGGCCCTTACTCGCTGGTAACCCAGCAGCCCTTGGGTGGTAAGGCCCAGCAAGGTGGTCAGCGTTTTGGAGAAATGGAAGTATGGGCTTTGGAAGCTTTTGGGGCGGCCTACACTCTGCAGGAATTGCTAACGGTGAAGTCCGATGATATGCAGGGTCGGAATGATGCCTTGAATGCGATCGTCAAGGGTAAATCCATCCCCAGTCCTGGTACGCCGGAATCCTTCAAGGTATTGATGCGCGAGCTGCAATCTTTGGGCTTGGATATCGCTGTCCACAAGGTGGAAGTGGATGCCGATGGTGATAGCCGTGATGTGGAAGTGGATCTGATGGCCGATGTCATCACGCGCCGTGCTCCCAACCGTCCTACCTACGAGTCCTTTGCCAAGGAAGAAATGGAGCCAGAAGACGCTTAAATACCCTCGATGCCTATGGGGCGCGGTTTTCAGCCCGCCCCCCCATGGAAACTTCGCCATTCATTGATTTCCCAGACCCCCTGTCCCCTCAGTTCTCAACATAGCCATGCGCCAAAAAATAGAAACCAAGTTTGACTACGTCAAAATTGCCATTGCCTCCCCCGAGCGGATCAAGCAGTGGGGCGAACGCGCCTTGCCCAACGGCACCCTGGTGGGCGAAGTTACCAAGCCCGAGACCATTAACTACCGCACCCTCAAGCCCGAAATGGACGGTTTGTTCTGCGAGCGGATTTTTGGGCCAGCTAAGGATTGGGAGTGCCACTGTGGTAAGTACAAGCGGGTGCGCCACCGGGGGATCGTCTGTGAACGCTGCGGCGTAGAAGTGACCGAATCTCGGGTGCGACGGCATCGGATGGGCTATATCAAGCTCGCCGCCCCTGTTTCCCATGTTTGGTATCTGAAAGGGATTCCCAGCTATCTGAGCATTTTGCTGGATATGCCATTGCGGGATGTGGAGCAGATTGTCTATTTCAACGCTTATGTGGTGATGGATCCCGGCAATGCTGAGTCTTTGACCTTCAAGCAACTGCTCACGGAAGAACAGTGGCTGGAAGTGGAAGAACAGTTCTATGCGGAAGACAGCGAACTGAAGGGCGTGGAAGTGGGTATTGGAGCCGAAGCGGTGCAGCGCTTGCTCCAGATGCTGAATATGGAGCAGGAAGCGGAAATGCTGCGGGAGCAGATCACCGAATCCAAAGGCCAAAAACGGGCCAAGCTAATCAAGCGCCTGCGGGTGGTGGATAACTTTGTGGCCACCGGCAGCAGCCCAGACTGGATGATCCTGAGCTATATTCCGGTGATTCCGCCGGATCTGCGTCCGATGGTGCAGTTGGATGGTGGGCGCTTTGCCACCTCCGATTTAAATGACCTGTATCGACGGGTGATCAACCGCAACAACCGACTGGCTAGACTGCAGGAAATCCTGGCTCCAGAAATCATCGTCCGCAACGAAAAACGGATGTTGCAAGAGGCGGTGGATGCTCTGATCGATAACGGCCGACGCGGTCGCACCGTAGTTGGGGCCAACAACCGCGCTCTCAAGTCCCTATCGGACATCATCGAAGGTAAGCAGGGACGTTTCCGCCAAAACTTGCTGGGTAAACGGGTGGATTATTCCGGTCGATCCGTGATTGTGGTCGGCCCGAAGCTGAAGATTCACCAATGCGGTCTGCCTAGAGAAATGGCGATCGAGCTATTCCAACCCTTTGTGATCCAGCGGTTGATCAAGAACAACTTGGTGAACAACATTAAGGCTGCCAAAAAGCTAATCCAGCGCGGTGACCCAACGGTCTGGGATGTGTTGGAAGAAGTAATCGCCGGTCACCCAGTAATGCTGAACCGGGCACCAACTTTGCACAGACTGGGAATTCAAGCCTTCGAGCCAATTTTGGTAGAAGGCCGGGCCATTCAGTTACATCCCTTGGTCTGTCCGGCCTTTAACGCCGACTTCGATGGCGACCAAATGGCTGTCCACATCCCCCTTTCCCTAGAGGCCCAAGCCGAGGCCCGGTTGTTGATGCTAGCGAGCAACAACATTCTGTCCCCCGCCACCGGCTCGCCGATCGTGGCTCCTTCTCAGGATATGGTACTAGGCTGCTACTATCTGACCGCCAAGAATCCGGATCTGTCACCGAAGAATCATCGGAACCTAAGTAACTTGGATGATGCAATTCTGGCCTACGATCGCGGTGACCTGAAGCTCCATGACTTTATCTGGGTGCGTTTCGATGGGGAAATCGAGTCGGAGGAAGAGGATAAGGAACCGATCGAAGTGCAGGATCATGGCGAAGATGGCCGCACGGAAATCTACAAGTACCGCCGCCGTCGTTACGGCGCTGACGGGGAGCTAATCGGCCAATTTATTTTCACCACACCAGGACGGATTATTTACAACAAAACCATCCAAGAAGTCTTGCTAGGCTAATCGACAATTTTATCCTATACCAATAGTAGTATCATCATGACCGAAGAGCAAAAAAGACCAACTCTCCCCTTCAACAACCGCATGGTTGACAAGGGACAGCTCAAAAAACTCATTTCTTGGTCCTATCGACACTATGGTACGGCTAGGACAGCTCAGATTGCCGATCGATTGAAGGAACTGGGCTTCCGCTTTGCCACCCGCGCCGGAGTTTCGATCAGTATCGATGACTTGAAAGTGCCCGATGAAAAGAAGGCCATGTTGGAGTTTGCGGAGGAAACCATTCGGGCTACGGAGTTGCGCTATACCAAGGGTGAAATTACCGAAGTAGAGCGCTTCCAAAAGGTAATCGATACCTGGAATGCCACCTCCGAAACCCTGAAGGAACAGGTAGTTACCAATTTCAAGGAAAATTTCCCCCTGAACTCAGTTTATATGATGGCCTTCTCTGGGGCGCGGGGAAACCTGTCTCAGGTTCGCCAGTTGGTAGGAATGCGGGGTCTGATGGCCAATCCTCAAGGGGAAATTATTGACTTACCGATTAAGACCAACTTCCGGGAAGGTTTGACCGTAACGGAGTACATCATCTCCTCCTATGGTGCCCGCAAGGGCTTAGTAGATACGGCTTTACGGACTGCCGACTCTGGTTACCTCACGCGGCGTTTGGTAGATGTAGCCCAGGACGTAATCGTGCGGGAAAAGGATTGCGGTACTACCCGTGGTGTATTCGTGCAGCCCATGAAAGACGGGGAACGGGTGCTGATTTCGATCGGTAGTCGGCTCTTTGGTCGGATTCTGGCGGCTCCGGTGTTTCATCCCAAAACCAAGGAACAGCTCGGCGATCGGAATGATGAGCTGAACGAGGCTCTGGTCAAAAAAATTAGCGATGCGGGTCTAGAAGAAGTCTTTGTTAGATCTCCCCTGACCTGCGAAGCTGCCCGCTCCATTTGCCAAACTTGCTATGGCTGGAGTTTGGCCTATGTGAAGATGGTGGATTTGGGCGAAGCAGTGGGGATCATTGCGGCTCAGTCGATCGGCGAGCCAGGTACCCAGCTGACGATGCGGACTTTCCACACCGGTGGGGTGTTTACGGGCGAAGTGGAAAAGCAACTACGGGCCAAGGTGGATGGAATAATTCGCTATGGCAACCTCCGGACTCGCTCGATGCGGACTCGCCATGGAGATGAGCGGGAGCAGGTGGAAGCCAATGGTGAATTCTATCTAGAACCCAGTGGAAAAGGTAAGAAGCAGACCTTCTCGGTGACCGTTGGATCCAACGTGGTCATGAAGGATGGCACGGCGGTGAAAGCCGGCGATCTGATTGCAGAAGTGGCCCTAGCTAAGGGTCGCCGTTCTACGGAAAAAGCCAGTAAGGACGTGGCTACGGATTTGGCTGGTGAAGTGCGCTTTGCGGATATTACCCCCGAAGAAAAAACCGATCGGCAGGGCAACACAACCCGCAGTGCTTCCCGAGGGGGCTTGATTTGGGTGCTATCTGGGGAAGTTTATAACTTGCCACCGGGAGCAGAACCAGCCATCAAAAATGGCGAGCCGGTGGAGATCGAAGGGGTCTTGGCCGAAACTAAGTTGACTTCGGTGAATGGTGGGGTGGTACGCCTGCGCGGTGAGCGAGAGATCGATATCATCACTGCTTCCGTATCTTTGGATCGGGCCGTGGTGGAGATGGAGAGCAGCGGTAGCCGCGATCGCCATGTGATTACCACTGCCGATAATCAGCGCTATCATCTGTTGATTCCGCCCGGTACTAAGGTGCTGAATCAGGCGGCAGTAGCCGAATTGATCGATGACCGCTATCGCACGCGCACGGGTGGCATCATTAAGTATGCAGATATCGAAGTTCAGAAAAAGGGCAAGGCCAAACAGGGCTATGAAGTGGTCAAGGGCGGTACTTTGCTCTGGATTCCCGAAGAATCCCATGAGGTGAACAAGGATATTACCCTGCTGCACGTAGAAGACGGTCAATTCGTAGAAGCGGGCACCGAAGTCGTCAAGGATATCTTCTGTGCTACCAGCGGCATCGTGGAAGTGGTGCAAAAGAACGATATTTTGCGGGAAATCACCATTAAGCCTGGGGATCTGTTCCTGCTGGACGATCCAGAATTGGGTCAGTCGGTGACTGGTACGCTCATCCCGCCCGGCCAAAAGCCGGTGCCGGAACTGGAAGCGGTGGCGGAAATGCGCTATGCGGAGTATGTGGAAACTCCCGATGGTTCGGCCCTGTTGCTGCGCCCGATTATCGAGTTCCAAGTCCCCGATGCGGCCTCGATGCCTTCCCAGTCCTCTATAAATAAGTCCGGTCGGGGCAACTCGATCGAGCTGCGGGCCGTCCAACGAGTACCCTACAAAGATGGGGAACGGGTCAAGTCCGTGGATGGGGTGGAGCTACTACGCACACAACTGGTGCTGGATATGGAAGGGGATACTTCCGCTGCAGTGCAGTTGGCTGCGGATGTTGAGTTGATTTCCGATGAGAAGGATGAATCGATTCAGCGCTTGCAATTGGTGATTCTAGAATCTTTGGTGATTCGCCGGGATACGGCTGCGGATCCTTTGGGTGGTAGCACCCATACGGAGCCATTGGTGACCGACGGTCAACAGATCTTGCCGGGAGCGGTGGTTGCTCGGACGGAGATTCGTTGTAAGTATCCCGGTGAAGTGCGCGGCATTCGGGAAGGCGATGAGCTGGTACGGCGAGTGCTGGTGATTCGGGATATCGATCGCGTCACGATTCCGCTCCAGGGTCAGACTCCCACTGTGAAGGTAGACCAATTGGCGATTTCTGGTTCCGAAATAGCACCTGGCATTACCATTGAAGATTCTGGTCAGATTCTGAGCATTACGGGTGATGAAGTGGTGATGCGGATTGCACGGCCCTACCGGGTATCCCCCGGTGCGATTCTGCACATTGATAATGGTGACTTGGTTCAGCGGGGTGACAACCTGGTGCTGCTGGTCTTCGAACGGGCTAAAACTGGGGATATCATTCAGGGTCTACCCAGAATTGAGGAACTCCTGGAAGCCCGCAAGCCGAAGGAAGCTTGCATCCTCTGTCGGCGTGATGGGGTGGCCACGGTGGTCTACAGCGATGACGGCGAGCCGCTGGAAATCAAGGTGGTGGAGTCAGGTGGTCTGGTGGCCGAATATCCCCTAGGCCCTGGGCAGAATATTATCGTATCCGATTCGGAAGTAGTCACTGCCGGTCAGGCTCTGACCGATGGTCCTTGCAATCCTCACGAGATTCTGGAAACCTACTTCGAGCACTATCGGGAAACTAAAGACAGTATCTATGAAGCGGCGCTGTTGGCTCTCCAAAAGGCCCAGTTTTTCTTGGTGAACGAAGTCCAGTCGGTGTACCAGTCCCAAGGGGTGGAAATCGCCGATAAGCACATTGAAGTGATTGTCCGTCAGATGACTTCTAAGGTGCGCATCGATGATGGTGGCGACACCACGATGCTGCCTGGGGAGTTACTGGAGTTGCGGCAGGTGGAGCAGGTGAATGAGGCGATGTCGATTACCGGGGGTGCTCCGGCGGTCTATACGCCGATGTTGCTGGGAATCACTAAGGCTTCGTTGAATACCGATAGCTTCATCTCGGCGGCCAGCTTCCAGGAGACTACTAGAGTCTTGACTGAGGCGGCGATCGAGGGTAAGGCTGACTGGTTGCGCGGCCTGAAGGAGAACGTGATTATCGGTCGTCTGATCCCGGCTGGTACTGGCTACAATGCCTACGAAGAATCCATGGGCAGCTTCGATAGCGATCTCAGCGCGGGCATGATGTATGGCTATGAAGGCAATATGGCTGGTGTCGATGAAGAAATGATTCTCGATGACAATAGCGCTCGCCGCTATGACTTTGAGGATCCCGTTGCTACTGGCGGCTTTAGTATCTTTACTCCGGGTCGCGATGGCTTGGATGATGATGATAATAAGCTAATGGGTGTTAGCAGTGAAGTGGAAGTAGAAGTGGATGCGGACGATGAGTTCGAGGATATTCCTGCGGACTTTGAAGATGACGACGACTTTTAAAAGAAGTCAATATCTTGATCTCTATTAATAATCTGTAATCCTAGGGCTGTTGTTCTAGGATTTTTTTGCGGTGATTTTCACCTGATTTGTTTGATTGCTTCCCAAACAGCCGATGGTACATTTTTGGTTGCAGTATAAAAATGCAACTCAGTCTTTCCTTGCTGAGCCGCTGCTTTGGCATAGCTGTTGATGTTTTCTGCAGTGGAGAATTCTAGCTCTCCGGCCATCGGGACAATAGTGGAGAGGGAGCCGCCAGCAGTGCTCCACTCCACCAGTGATACATCATAGTTCTGCTGGGGATCGCCGCCATTTACCAAGCCACCGGCAACTTTCCAATACGCTTGGGGCAGCAGTACATTGGAATATTGGAAAAAGGTTGTCCAGGGTAGTTTGTTATAAATCTTTTCGGCCCGAAAATGGGAAGTTGTGCCGAAGGGTTTGTGCGCATCCGCCTTGGTGATTTTCTCGCAGAATTCTTTGGCGATCGAAGTTAATCCATCTAAATTCCAGTCATAATGGTGCCCGGGGGCACCTTCTGGATCCACATAGTACCCGTCCAGCCCTCTACCGTACCAATCCACAACCCTTTGGGCCTCCGCTAGAGCTTTGACTCGATCGGCCGATGGCCAGCGCCAGCCATAGACCCTGATGCCCGTACTATGGAATCTGGGAATTGCTGCATCTAAGTCGTTGTCTGTACGGATTGCTACAGCCGTAGCTCCGATGAAAGAGGCCATTTCGATAAACGAATCCAAGCTGCCATTGGGATAATTTATAACCCACAACACCTTTGCTGTTTTTATGGGCCCTTCTGGAATGGCCGATAAAAAAGACTTACTAGCAAATCCTTGAACTCCCTCGGCTGTTCTTACTTCCCAGAATTGCTCGTTGGCTATGTCGGTTTTCAGTCCTGTGACAATCTGTCCTGGGGCTAACACGAGGCGAATGTTATGAGGCACAATCTCAGGAGTACTGCGGAGATTCAATCCATCGGATGTGACTTTGTATTTTGTCATGATTTATGGATCGATGCTCGCATTGGAATAATTAAGGCTGAGAATTGCCCGTTGAGATTAGGGATCTATCGTCATACTTCCTGGCCGCTGTAAATATCAAGTTAATGCCTAGCCCAGGCTAAGAATTCACTGCTGAAAAATTCTTGACGCTCGGGCTCTTGTAAAGCTTTGTTTGTCTTCTTGTTATATTCTGTCTTGCTATTGAATCCAAGACCTTCCCAATTGTTAGCAATGATTGCCTGGGGTAACGTTATTGTTTTGCTGGTACCCCTGCCGATTTGAGGAGTGTTAGTCATTTTCGGTTCTACATTAGGTATTGTTTTTTTAATATCCTCATTGGCCAGCTTTCTATTTCTCACTTCATGGATAGCGGCTGGCGTAAGACCAACCATACCATCTTGATTTAGAGTGATCGGCCAATTAGCATTTTTCGTGATATCTATCAGCTTTTGGGCAAAAGAACGGTCTATCGCATCGGCAATGGAGCGACGAGCAACCTCTTGAAACATTGCCACTGCTTCACTTGTTTCTGGATCGAGATTACCCAATGACACTGTAGTGAGATTGACGAAACCAATTTTACCTAGTTTCTCTTGGATATCTTGAATCAATTCAGTCTCTCTGGCGAGATGTGAAAGTGAAATCAAAAGATCTTGTTGTGAAACTTCTTGTAGATTGGTCATGATCTAAATCGCCCTCGATCGGATTCCTCGACGCAGTAAACTCTTTGCCAAGTTTGCTGTACTCATTAAACGACAGTGGCGAGTGAGTTTCGATGTAAGTTTTAGTGACTTGTTTCCAACTTACTTCCAACTTATTTCTGATTTATTGCTGGCTTTGGTCGGCTGGCGGTGTAAGCGGAATGGGGTATGGTATCTGGATGAGCCGAATCTCGCTACTAGCATCTCCTGTGCAGTATGAAAATGCCTTTATCAACCGTTGCTCCTTGTAAAGAAATGTATGCTTCCATACGAATACATCTTGTTTTAAATGCTATGATGCGCTTGGTATAATCTGCTCTTGAAAACCGTATGTCCAGATCGCTCCGCGTCAGACAGGATTGCCTTGAAACAGTCAAGCTAGCGCTCAGACGTAATGGCTTTCGTAGCCAAAGCTTTTTGGCAGATGATGTGGGCTATGCTCTCGCTACAGTCAGTAAATTCTTGACGGGTAAGCCCGTAGACTTTACAACATTTGATGAGATCTGTCGCAGGTTGGGTTTGGAGTGGAAGGATGTTGCCAATCTGAATTTCGAGGTTTCGTCTAAGCCTGTTGACCGAAGATTTGATGATGCAGAGGAGGTCGATGCCGATCGGGGCAAATCGCCCAGATATATGACCGGTGCAGTTCCACTCGGCTCGGTCTTTTACTTAGAGCGTCATCCGGTGGAGGAGCAGGTCAAGCAAGAAATCAAGGAGCCAGGGGCTCTGGTGCGCATTAAAGCCCCCAGAGAAATGGGCAAGACATCTTTGTTGATCAGGATTTTGGACGATGCCAGATACTTGGGCTACCGCACCGTTAGCCTCAATCTAGAACAAGTGGATCGATCAATCTTGAGTGATCTAAATCAATTTTTGCGTTTGCTTTGTACCAACACTGCCCTTCAGCTCCAGCTCCAGCCAAATTTAGATGATTATTGGGATGGGGATCTGGGGAGTAAAATCAGCTGTACTTCCTACTTCCAGGAATGTATACTCCGGAAAATTGATGGCCCTCTAGTCTTGGCTATAGATGAGATGAGTGAGATTTTCGATTTTCCGCAAGTGGCCCAGGATTTTTTGCCTTTACTGCGATCGTGGCATGAAGAAGCAAAAACTCTGCCCGTTTGGCAAAAGCTACGATTGGTCGTGGTGCACTCCACAGAGAACTACGTCCCACTCCAGCTCGATCGGTCCCCTTTTAATGTGGGATTGCCAATTCGGTTAAATACTTTTAGGCAAGAAGAGATCCAGCGGTTAGCTGAATGCTATGGACTAGATTGGGCCGATGGCGTGGCCGCAAAGCAGCTAATGGATATGGTGGGGGGACATCCCGCCTTAGTAAACAAAGCTCTTTATCACTTGGGTCGAGGCGAGATGACTCTAGCCCAATTGCTGGCAACTGCTGCTACCAGTACGGGGATTTATAGCAATCATTTGCAGCGTCATTGGCTGGCAGTCCAATCCCAACCAGCTTTATATAAGGCCATGGATGTTGTGGTGAATTCCAGCAGCCCTGTTGAATTGGAGTTGATCGCGGCTTACAAGCTCAGTAGTTTGGGTTTGATCGAACAGTCGGGAGATCGATCGATGCCGAGTTGCGAACTATATCGACAATATTTTATAAATCAACAAAGGAGGCAAGGCGATGCCTAGAAAGCAATACGAAAAACTCGTTAATAACAAGGAACTTGTTGACGGAAAAGATCCAAACTACGAGCAGATACTTGGCGATCTGCAAGGAGGGATTATCAAAAACTATGGGAGACAATACTCTCTTTACATCTTTATCCAGTTCGATCGCCGTAAACCAAATGAGGTGAAGCAATGGATTCGCGATGAAATTGCCCATAGTGTTACATCCACACTGGCACAGATTGAAGCAGCGAAGATCCATGGTCAAGCGGTAAAAAAAGCGGGTTTTTCTCCCGAGTCAGGGGAATTGTGCAAGAATTTCTGTCTGTCCCGCCATGGTTATCAGGCACTGGGATTGAATCCTGCAGATCTAAGTCGGGAAATTGGTGATACGCATTTCACAAATGGCATGAAGCAGGAATGGGAGAAAAGCTATCGGCTCGATAGTCCTTCATCTCCAGCGGAAGATTACTGGTACAATCCTCCAGAGAATTGGGATCTGGGCAATAACCCGATCGATGCATTGATTTCACTTGCGCACAGTAGTGTGGAGGAATTGGCAGCGGCGGCCCAGGAAATTATCGATAAATTTGCCAAGGTCGGGAAGATTTTAGCCTGTGAGGCCGGGTACCGCCTGAAAAATCCCGATGGTTATAGTGTGGTTTCTTTTGGCTTTGCCGATGGCATTAGCCAACCCATTTTTCTGAAAAGTGATTATGAGAAATATCTAGCCAGACAGAAAATTAGTCGAGAAGATGTCCGAAAATGGAACCCCCAAGCTAGCTTGAGTCTGGCCCTAGTGAAGGATCCTTTGGGTGAACCATATAGCTATGGTAGCTATTGTGTCTTCCAGAAAATCGAAACAAACAATGATATTTTTGCCAAGCAACTACAGGAGCTGAAAGACACTCTGTCAGTTGATGACGAACGAGCGAATGCTTTAGTGGTCGGAAGATTCAAAGACGGTACGCCTCTCTCTCTGTCAGCGGAGCCGGCTCCGGTGGGTGCTAGTGCCAATGCCAGTATCGATAATTTCAATTTTGCTGACGATCGCGATGGCAATAAATGCCCCTTGCATGCCCATATCCGCAAAGTCAATCCCCGCCATGATGACGATAAGCTGGCCGAAAATCGTCGAAATAAGAGCAGGATTGTGCGAGCGGGAATGACTTACTTTGACGATCCACAGGCCCACCCTAGCTCCAATAAATTAAAAGCGTGTTTGCAGAAGCTGGATTATTTAAAAGGATTGAGTAGGAAGTCGATCGCCGAGAATGTCCCCAGCATCAGCGGTTTACTGTTCGTCTGTTTTCAACATAGTATCGACGATCAGTTTGGCTTTATGCAACGCCAATGGGCAGATGATAGTGAATTCCCCAGGGAGAGAGAAGATGGCACTGATAAATATCTCGATCCGATTATCGGTCATCCTGCTAATATCAATCGCCAGCAGCTGCCTGATGCTCAAGAATGGCCAAGAAAATGGGGTGAATCTGCTCGATCTGCTCAATCCTTTTTGGGCTGTGCTAAAGTACTAGGGGGTGAGTTTTTTTTCGTTCCCAGTATTAGTTTTCTCAAAAAAATTTGATTTGTAATCTCAGGAGAAATAGTATGTCAAGTCCAAGAAATGATTGGGGTAAAATTCTGGCTTATGCTTGGTCTCAGCCTGCCCAGGCTTCGACCCCTGCGGCGGTTCTGACCGATCTCAGGAAAGATCCGAAAGCAACAATCAAAGAGCTGGCTAAAGGATCCAGCAGTAAATATCAGGGTGTAGTTAAAGATACCCAAGATGCCGCTCAGCATATCATCGATCAAGCAAAAGACTTTCCGGGTGAGAGTTATATTGGTTATGTGCCAGTTCCCCAACCCACTGGTGGGCTGGAGAAATTAACGGAGAAAGACTTAGAAGAACTGATTAGCAATGGAGTGACCGGATTGCTACATTTCGATAGTCACCCGAAAGAATGGGCCAAGATCTTGCTAGCCCTATGGAAGGATAAGGATTTAAGCTCCTTAAAGAGTTTCCAGCAAGACCCCTTGAAATTTCTCAAGGCATCTTTTCCTGCGGAGCTGAAAATCCTCTTGCAAAGTGATTATGGTATTTTCCCTCTGCCCAATCGTCCCCGTGGATTGAGCAAGTTGAAAATCGAGGATTTTGATCGATTTTTGACCGATGAAGATAATGCTAAACACTTATCGGGGATATTCCTAATCGGAACCTAAGTCGATAGCTTCGCTTGCACCAAAGGTGATCGGATGCAGTTCAAGAACTTTTTTCGAATTGAGAACGCCGAAAAGGAGGCCACATTCTTCCTAACAGAAAGAAACTCCTCTTTGCTCTGGGGTCACGTATTTCAGAAGTTGGTTTTAGCGATCAATGGCGATCCCGCAGGACGGGTACTCCCGTATCGGACTGTCGATGAAATCGTCCAGAGCGTGCAATCTTCCCTATTGGCAGAAGGATCTTCCGATGAAGAGTGTATTTTTGCCCTTGCCCAAATTCATTATGCTCTCGGACAGCTAGAGCATCAGAATTACCTGGACAAAGGCGAGTACACTCTACCACAGGATTTGCTGGTCTTTTGTGATCATTTGAACGTCGATCCCAAGGTAGCTGAACATCGACTGCAAACTACCAAAGTGGCGGTGAGTTCCCTAAATTCCGAGCTGCCAGTCGATCAATTCAAAGCATTATTAGAATCGCTGTGTATTCAAGTATCCGATCGGGCAGACTTGGAGATTATTCTGACCGATGACTATCTACAGAATGATCTGGATGCTTACAATCAACGGGCGCTAGTTTCATCGTGCCCCTGGATGCTCATCAAACCAATGGGGACTATTGTTTGGATCGGGCCTGTCTTTCAGCCTGGTAAGACGGGGTGTTGGCAGTGCTTGGCTCAACGCTTGCGAGGCAATAGGCCCGTTGAAAGCTTTATTCAAAAACGCCGGAATATTTCCACCCCCCTGCTCCCCCCACTGGCTAATTTATCATCTACATTGCAAACAGCCCTGGGAATGGCAGCTACGGAAGTATTCAAATGGATCGTCCGAGGCGAAAACCACCGACTAGAGGGGGTGCTAGTTACCCACGATACCCTTACGCTGGAAACCAGGCAACACCAGCTGATTAAGCGCCCCCAATGCCCGAACTGTGGGCTACCAGAAATTGGACAATCAGATGGCCAACCCTTACCAGTGCTGCTAGGGCACCGGAAAAAAACTTTACTGAGCAGTGGGGAACACCGACTATCTTCTCCAGCAGAAACCCTGAAAAAGTACGAACACCATATCAGCCCGATTACAGGAATCGTCCGAGAGCTGCTCAAGGTTGATCGAGCTGCTAACGATTTGATTTTCACCTATGGAGCCAGACATTATTTCGCCACTATGTTTGACGATCTGGATGCCCTCCGGCAATATGCGATCGGTAGAAGTGGCGGAACGGCCCCAACGGATCAGCAGGCCAAATGCAGCAGCTTCTGCGAAGCGATCGAACGCTATTCTGGGGTTTTTCAGGGGGATGAGATTCGCCGAAAAAGTAGCTATCGGCAACTGGCAAATACCGCCATTCACCCGAATACCTGTATGAATTTTAGCTCGGTACAGTACCAAGAGCGCCAATCTTGGAACGATCAGCACGCTGGTTTCGCTGATGTATTTCAGCTGGTACCCGAGCCTTTTGATGAAGAAAAAGAAATTGACTGGACTCCCGTGTGGTCCCTGACCCAGAAGGTGTTCAAGTATTTACCATCGGCCTATTGCTATTATGGCTATCCGGTCTCCTTCCCAGCGGATTGTTGGGCCGATTCCAACGGCTGCGGGGCGGGCAATACGCTCGAAGAAGCAATTCTACACGGTTTCATGGAGTTGGTGGAACGGGATTGTGTAGCTCTGTGGTGGTACAACCGTCTACGGAAGCCTGCGGTGAATTTGGATAGTTTTCAAGATCCTTATTTCCAAGCTCTCCAAAGTTATTACCAAGCGATCGGGCGAGATCTTTGGGTCCTGGATATCACTAGTGATTTGAACATTCCCGCTTTTGCTGCCATTTCCCGGCGTAAGGATCGAGCGGTGGAGGATATTGTTTTTGATTTCGGTGCTCATTTTGACCCCAAAGTTGCGATGTATAGAGCTTTGAATGGCATGAATAAAATACTTCAGGCTGTTTTGAATGCTAAGGCTGATGGTAGTACTTCCTATAGTTCATCGATGTCTCGGAGTGCAATTGACTGGTGGCAAACGGCGACGATCGCTAACCAGCCCTATCTCGTCGCTGATCAAAATCAATCCCGGAAAAACTTGGCTGATTATTCTCAACTTTGGAGTGATGACTTACTAACAGATGTGCTCACTTGCCAACAAATTGTGGAACGCCATAGAATGGAGCTGTTGATTCTAGACCAAACCCGCCCTGACATTAGCTTGAAAGTAGTAAAGGTCATTGTTCCTGGATTGTGCCATTTCTGGCGGCGGTTGGGAGCCGGACGTCTTTATGAGGTTCCGGTAAAACTAGGCTGGTTGGAACAGCCGCTGACGGAGGATCAACTCAATCCATTCTCGATGTGGATGTAATATTGTCTCAATACACATGACCGATCCTAATGCTCAAACAATATCGAATTATCGATGCGGATGCCCATGTCATCGAACCATCGGATATGTGGAGAAAATATCTAGAACCTAGCTATCGAGAGTTTGCTCCTTCTGCGGAGCTGACGATCGCCGGGGAATCGCTCCTGTATAAATACTCCGATCGGCTCCGTAGTGAAGGAACTAAGCACGTTAGCGAAGTACATCCCCTATCTTTGCAGAATGGCTTTGATGCAGAGTCCCATGTCAGGGCCATGCAGCGGATGGGTGTGGATATCTCTTTCATCTATCCCACTTACTTTTCCTGGATTTCTGCGGTGGATACCATGTCTCCTCAACTAGTGGGTGCATTTGTCCGGGCTTACAATGGTTGGCTGCGAGACTTTTGTAGCTATAACCCGAAAATTCTGCGGGGCGTGGGTGTGGTGAACTTGCATTGCCCTGCAGAAATGGTCGCCGAATTGCAGCGGATTGCCGATTTTGGCTGGAAAGCAGTCTATTTACGGCCCAATCCTGTGAAGGGGCGGCTCCTGAGTGACCCTGCCTATGAGCCGTTTTGGTTGGAGTGCGAACGGTTGGGGATAGCGGTGAGTATTCATGAGGGTTCTCATAGCCGCTTGCCTACGGCTGGAGCCGATCGGTTTCACAGTCGCTTTGCGCTCCATGCTTGCTCTCATCCAATGGAACAAATGATGGCTCTGTTGGCTTTGATCGAAGGTGGTGTGCTAGAACGCCATCCCACCCTGAAGGTTGGGTTGTTGGAGGCTGGTTGTGGCTGGTTGCCCTACTGGCTATGGCGGCTCGATCGAGAATACGAAGATCTTCATTGGGAAGTGGCCGACAACGTAAAAATGCCCCCTTCTGAATATGTCCGTCGCCAGTGCTTTATCTCGATCGAGCCATCGGAACCCTACCTTGCCCAAATAGTGGATTTTATTGGTGCAGAGAACATGATTTTTGGCTCCGATTACCCACATTTGGACCACAAGCCCGATGTGGTCGCAGCAGTGGTTGCTTTAGCAGAAAAGCTTTCTCCGAAAACTGTGCAGAAAATTCTCTGGGATAATCCAGCTCGTTTCTATGGGGTAGAATGATTGGCAATGTACTAGTTTGGAGAGAAGTTCGGGATGAATGCAATTGCCAATTACAAAATCCTCTCCAAAATCTATGAAAGCTCTAATTCACTAATCTATCGGGCAATTGATGCATCTAGTCGGCAGTCGGTGATTCTAAAGGTGCTCAAAAAAGATTATCCAGTTCCTGCTGAATTGGCTCGATATAAGCAGGAATATGAGATCACTCATTCTTTGAAAGTTACTGGGGTGATCGAAGCCTATGACTTGTTGCCCTATGGAAATACCTTGGCCATAGTTTTAGAGGATTTTGGCGGTGCCTCGCTGGAACTCTTGATGGAATCGAAAAAAATCGATCTCTCAAGATTTCTGCAAATTGCGATTCAAATTGCCAAAATCCTGGGGGAGATCCATGCCGCTAACATTATTCACAAAGATATCAATCCTGCTAATATTGTTTGCAATTATGAAACTGGCCAACTGCGGATTATAGATTTTGGGATCTCCACTACCTTTGCCAGGGAAAATCCCACGCTCAAATGTCCTATTGTGATGGAAGGGACGTTGGCATATATGTCGCCAGAACAAACTGGTAGAATGAATCGTATTCTAGATTACCGAACTGATTTCTATTCGCTGGGAGTGACTTTTTATAAGCTCCTCACTCAGCGGCTCCCTTTTGAGACTAGTGATGCGCTGGAGCTAGTTCATTGTCACCTAGCCAAACAGCCAATTCCACCCCATGAAGTGGATTGTATAATTCCATCAATGGTTTCTGGTATTGTCATGAAACTGCTAGCGAAAATGGCTGAGGAGCGATATCAGAGTGCAGCAAAAGTCCAGGCGGATTTAGAGGAATGCCTAACCCAGGTACGGCAAACTGGCCAAGTTTTAGCATTTCCGTTGGCCCGCGATGATATTCCCGATCAGTTGAAAATCTCCCAAAAACTCTACGGTCGAGAATCCGAACTCACCTCTTTACTTGCAGTATTTGAGCGGGTTGCTGAATGCGATCCACTACAGTCTCAAGCTCGCCTGTTATTAATTAGTGGTTATGCTGGTATTGGTAAATCCGTCCTGATTCAGGAGCTGTATAAACCCATTACCCAAAAACATGGCTATTTTATTTCTGGGAAATTCGACCAATTTCAACGGAGTATTCCCTATTCGGCAGTTGTTGCGGCTTTTCAATGTCTGGTCAGACAACTGCTCACCGAAAGCGAACTGCAACTACAGCACTGGCGTGAAGATCTGCTGGCTGCTTTGGGTGGTAACGGGCAAGTAGCGATCGACCTCATTCCTGAAATCGAACAAATTATTGGCTGTCAACCCGCAGTCAGACTGCTAGAAGCCACGGAGAGACAAAACCGCTTCAATATAGTATTTCAAAATTTGCTAGAAGTCTTTTGCCAGCCAGCGCATCCCTTAGTCCTCTTTCTAGACGATCTGCAATGGGCCGATGCGGCTAGCCTGAAACTAATCGAGTTGATGTTGACTAATAGTAAGGCGGGGCATTTACTTTTATTGGGTGCTTATCGTGATCATGAAGTAAATCCCAATCATCTGATGACGCTGACAATCGAGCGATTAATGGAGCAAGGGGTAGAAATTAGCAGCATCGTTTTGAATGCTTTGAAAATTGATGAGGTTACTACAATGCTTGCGGATACCCTTTACTGCGATCGAGAATTCGTCACTTCTCTAGCCGAGTTGGTTTTTGCCAAGACTTTGGGGAATCCTTTTTTTATCAATGAATTCCTTAAAACAATTCACCAAGAAAATCTTCTAACATTTGATCGAGAGCAAAAGTGTTGGCAGTGGGATATGGCTCAGATTGAAGAGTTGAGCATCACGGCAAATGTAGTGGATTTAATGGTTGGCAGGCTAAAAAAGCTTTCTGAAATTACTCGGAAGGCTTTGAGTCTAGCTGCTTGCATTGGGAATAGCTTTGATATCAACACACTCTCAACTATCTATGATAAATCAGTTGCGGAGGCTTTCAAGGATCTCTTCCCAGCGGTGCAGGCGGAATTAATTCAATCCTGTTCGGGGCTGGAGTCAACCTCAGAGCAACCCATCGAGTCTTCACTATTTATTCGAGATTACCAGTTTCGGCACGATCGCGTACAACAAGCTGCATACCTGCTAATCGATGATGAGGAAAAAAAAGTAATTCATTATCGAATTGGTAAGCTGCTATTGACCAACTTTAGAAGGAAGGAGTATAGCGAGAAGATATTCACCTTGGTTGATCATCTTAATAAAGGGCAATCTTTAATTGAGCTCGACGATGAAAAAATAATGCTGGCGGATTTGAACTTAAAGGCTGGTAAGAAAGCAAAAGAGGCGATAGCTTATACTGCATCCAGAAACTACTTGATTTTGGCGAGAAATTGGTTTCCTGGAGATATTTGGGTGTTGCAATATAGCATGGCTTGCGATCTCTACAAAGAACTTATTGAGATTGAATATCTTAATGGGAATTCCCAGCAGTCTCAGCTGCTGATTGAGTTTGCCCTTCAGCAAGCTAGAACAAGTCTGGATCGAGCCGATTTTTATTATTTACAAATCACTCATCACACTTTACTCGGGAAGATTAGCGAGGCATTTGAGTCTGGTCGGAATGGACTGATGTCTTTGGGGATTGACTTGCCCCTGGAAAATCTGGCAACGGTTTTTGATGATGAGCTGACGGAATACCAGAAAAATTTGGGAGAGCGAGAGGTCAGCTCGCTGTATGAACACTATGAAATGGCGGTGCCAGAGACAAGAGCTGCTCTGAAAATATTAGTCCGTATTTTGCCAGCGGCCTGGGTGCTGAATCCATTGCTGATGTATATTGTTGGGGTGAAAATGGTCAATTTGAATATTAGATATGGCCATATGGAGAAATCCCCAACTGGCTATGCTTGTTTTGGATTAATCAATGCCTATGTACTCCGCAACTATCATTTGGCATACCAATATGGCTGCCTCAGTGTCAGACTATCCGATAAGTACAAGAATCTCAGCTCTAATGTTGGTGCCCGTCAATTCCATGCTAGTATGATCATGCCTTGGCTAAAGCACATCCAGCTCTCGGAACAGGTCAATATTGATAGTATTAATGCGGGTTTGCAAGTTGGGGATTTGCAACCTGTGGCGTACAGCTTGACCTATAATATATATAATCTGATTTACCAAGGTAAGAATTTAAATCTTCTGCTGAAAGAAGTTGATCGCAGCCTAGTATTTAGTCAGGAAAGCAAGAATCAGTGGTCTATTGACTGTATCATGGCTGCAAAAATCCTGGTTCAGAATTTAGTAGGGCTGACTCAAGATAATCTTTGCTTTGATATTGAGGAAACATCTGAAGCTCACTTTTTGGAGACTTGCCAAAAAAATAATATCCTTGCCGCTATCTGCTTCTATTATATCTTTAAGGCTGAAATCCTCTACTTATCTGATCAGCCGATCGAGTTGAGCCTTTTGCAGCAATCGGCAGAGTGGTTTGACTATATACCGGGTACGATCTCCATTGCCAAACATAATTTCTACTATTCATTAACACTGCTTTCTTTGTGTTGTCAAGCTTCAACTGAAGATCGGGAACTATACTGGCAGCAGATTCAAACCAATCAACTGCGCATGAAAGAGTGGGCAGATAACTGTCCGGAGAATTTCCTGCACAAGTATTTGTTGGTAGCCGCCGAGATGTCTCGTATATCCGGCATGTGGCAACAAGCCATAAATTTGTATGATCGAGCTATTGAGTCTGCGAAAGAGCATGAGTTTGTTCACAATGAAGCTTTGGCAAATGAACTTGCAGCCAAGTTCTGGCTGGAAAGAAATAAAGAAGATTTCGCCCAATTCTATATGAGAAAAGCCTACCAAGGCTACCAAATTTGGGGGGCGAAGCGTAAAATTGAGCTACTAGAGGAAATATATCCCCAGTGGTTTGCATTGGGGCAAAACCTACTGACGGAGACAGCTACTTTCTCCAATACTGCTCAGAGATCGACCGAGGCACTGGATTTAACAACTGTTCTCAAGGCAACGCAAGCGATCTCTGGGGAGATCGTGCTAGAGAATCTGATTGAAAAGCTGATCCAAATTGCGATCGAAAATGCTGGAGCACAAAAAGGTTGTCTGATTTTAAAACATGCCGGTGATTGGGTTTTGGAAGCTCAAGGGGAAGTTAATAAAGAGCGAGTGACTATTTTACAATCAATCCCTATCGATTCTATAGATCCTAATAGTTCGACTTCTATCTTGCCCACCACGATTGTCAACTATGTACTGCATACCCAAGAAAATGTTGTTCTGAACGACGCATCTTGTGAGGGGCAGTTCACGAATGATCCTTATATTATTGCTACTAACAGTAAATCAATTCTTTGTACCCCGTTGCTGAATCAAGGTCAATTAAAAGGAGTTGTTTATCTGGAGAATAATTTAACTACGGGGGCATTCACCTCCGATCGTGTGGATTTATTAAACATCCTCTCGGCTCAAGCTGCCATCTCCATTGATAATTCTAGACTATATCAGAGCCTAGAGCAAATAGTCTCGGAGCGCACTCAGGAACTGTCTCAAACACTAGAGATCCTCAAAGCAACCCAGTCCGAACTGCTGTTTGAAAACGAACTACTTCGCAGTCCTGACCAGCCCTCCACCTTTAAATATCAAGTTGGTGGCAGTTTGCGGATGGATGCTGCTACCTACGTAGTCCGGGCTGCCGATCGCTATTTTTACAAAGCTCTGAAAAGTGGGGAATTTTGCTATATTCTCAATCCTAGGCAGATGGGTAAGTCTAGTCTGATGGTGCGTATGATTAAGTATCTCCAACAAGAGGGTGGGATCTGTGCCTCGATCGACATGACTTTGTTGGGAAGTGAAGTCATTACACCTGAGCAGTGGTACAAGGGGCTGGCTTTTGAGCTAGTCCGGCGTTTTGGTCTACAAGATCAGTTCAATCTTAAACCTTGGTGGCAAGAGCGCGATGACATTTCTGCGGTTCAGAGGTTGAGCGAATTCATTGAATCGGTCTTACTGGCAATTGTGGGCAAGGAAGCCGGTACTGAGCCCAAGCAACTATTTGTTTTTATTGATGAAATTGATAGTGTCTTGGGTCTGAGCTTTCCGGTCAATGACTTTTTTGCACTGATTCGCTCCTGCTACAACCAGCGCAGCCTCAATCCAGCTTACCAACGGTTGACTTTTGTGCTGATTGGGGTGGCTACTCCCTCCGATTTAATCACCAACATTGAGACCACCCCCTTTAACATTGGCCAAGCTATTCAGCTGGAAGGATTTAAGGAACATGAAGCCCAACCTTTGCTGCAAGGATTCGCAGAAAAATCCAACAATCCACAAACTTTACTAAAAGAAGTGCTTGCCTGGACTAGCGGTCAGCCTTTTTTGACCCAAAAGCTTTGTAACACTATTTGTCAGGCTTCATCGCCCATTCCCACGGGCGGGGAAGCTGCCTGGATTGAACAATTAGTATGGATGAATGTCATCGAAAATTGGGAAACTCAGGACGAACCTGAGCATTTAAAAACCATTCGCGATCGGCTACTTCGCAGTAAAAAGTCTGCCCAGTTACTGGAACTCTATCAACAAGTCCTGAACTGTTCGGCAGTGGGCATTACCAACAGTTCGGTAGTAAGAGAATTGCTGTTGTCGGGGGTCGTTGTAGATCGGCAGGGTTCGCTACGGGTTAACAACCGCATTTATGAATCGATCTTCGATCTTAATTGGGTCGAGCGGCATACCTAGGTTAGGGTGAGCTGCTACCAATGGCCGAAGAACAACCTGGTAGGTTTGCGAAAGAGAGGTAGCGGAGTAGAATGTTTTATCCTTAACTTTGCTTCCTATGTCTTGGTTTAAATCCGCCTGCGCCTCCTCCATGGTCCTTGTCACTGTCTTGGGTAGCATGATGAATGTGACCAGTGCCAGCGCCCAGTCATCTTTTAGCGAATTCACCTCTGGGGTGGGTACTGGTGTTTACTTGGGAGCTGGTACCTTACTGCCATTGGTGACCGATGGTGAAAAAGGGGGCCAACGCAGCCTGCGCATTTTGGATACCCTCGTTACCAGTGCGGCTCTCTGCTATGGCGTTAAATCAGTCATCCAATCGCCTCGCCCCGATAACGAAAGAGAATTGGATAGCTTTCCGAGCTGTCATGCCATGACCGCCTTCTCCGTTGCCCGGATGCAGAGCCAATACCACCCCGACTGGGCGATCGCTTGGTATGCCGGAGCGACCCTGATTGGCTATTCCCGCGTGGATCTGAATCGTCACCGGCTCTCTGACGTGCTGATTGGAGCTGGTCTGGGCTATCTGGTAGCTGAGCTAGAACTCAGTCAGAAAAAAGGCTTGATTCTGTTCCCGCTGATTCGTGAAGATAGCCAAGGAAATACTGTTTATGGGATGCAGATCAAAGCCGAATTTTAATAATCTTCACTGGAGCTGACGGTTGGCAAGGATATCTTTAGCAAAGTTGTTTGCGGATCTGTCTGGTGATCGTCAGCTTGCCGATGCTCAATAGTAATTAACCAAATGATGGAAAGATAGTTATGACTTTTACCAACGGCACGATGATGCAATATTTTCATTGGTATAACTCCAATGATGGTGGCCACTGGCGACAGCTGACTAAAAATGCTACTGAATTAGCAGCAGCCGGTTTTACTGCTCTCTGGTTGCCACCAGTCTACAAAGGCGGCAATGGTATCAATGAAGTGGGCTATAGCACTTATGATTTATTTGACTTGGGCGAATTCGATCAAAAAGGTTCGGTGCGCACCAAATATGGTACTAAAGTAGAACTAGAAGAAGCTATTAAAACCGCCCAGGCTGCGGGAATCCAGATTTATTTAGATACGGTATTTAACCATAAAAATGGTGGGGATGCTAAGGAGTCGATCGATGCTATCCCCGTATCGATGGAAAATCGCAATCAAGATGTGGATGGTGTTAAAATCATCGAGGCTTGGACGCGCTTCGACTTTGCAGGGCGGGGCGATAAATACTCATCAATGAAGTGGAATTGGCGACATTTCGACTCGGTCAATTACAACGCTTTGGCCCCCAATGAAAACACGATTTATCGATTCAAAGCCAAGAATTTTGAAACGGGCGTGAATATGGCCCATGGTAATTACGATTTCTTGATGGCCTGCGATCTAGATACCAGCGAGCCTGAGGTGGTCGCTGAGCTGCAACATTGGGGCGAATGGATTGTGGCTACATTGGGTGTGGATGGTTTCCGGATGGATGCGGTGAAACACGTGCGAGCAAGCTTCTTCTCGGAGTGGCTGAGCCATTTGCGGAAAACCACTGGTAAGGAGCTGTTTACAGTAGGCGAATATTGGTCTAACGATCTGGGCGAGTTGCAGCATTTTATCGATAGCACTGGTGGACAGCTTTCGCTCTTTGATGTACCGCTGCACTATAATCTAGCCGAAGCGAGCAAAGCTGGTGGTAACTACAATATGTGTCGTATTTTTGATGGTACCTTGGTGCAGCGATCGCCTAACTTGGCCGTAACCTTCGTTGAGAACCACGATTCTCAGCCTCTCCAAGCATTAGAATCGGTGGTGGAAGGCTGGTTTAAACCCTTGGCCTATGCCCTGATTTTACTTCGTAGTGGTGGCTATCCCTGTGTTTTCTATGCGGATTACTATGGTGCTAGCTATCAAGATCGGGGTAGAGATGGTCATAACTACGATATTGTGATGGATTCCCATCGCCCAGTTCTCGACCATTTACTGGCTGCCCGCAGGGATTTTGCCTATGGCGAACAGATTGACTATTTTGACCACCCCAATGTGGTGGGCTGGTCCCGATTGGGAGACCAAGAGCACCCCGGTACTATGGCAGTGCTACTCAGCGATGGTCCAGCAGGCAGCAAGTGGATAAATGTGGGTAAGGCTAACCAGATATTCCGCGATCTAACGGGCCACTGCCAGGATGTTATTACAACCAATGGCGATGGCTGGGGTGAGTTTCGTTGTAATGGTGGATCGGTATCTGTTTGGATCGAAGCCTAAAAAAACGGGTAGCAACTAAAAGAGGGCAAGAACATGTCAGTAGAAATTGTCTCTTTTAGTTACTGCCCCTGGGCACAATTTACATTAGAAAATTCTCATCTAAAATTGGTCTGAATACTTACTACAAGAGCCATGAGTTTCTGGTGGGGATGCCAGAACCGTTCTGGCAAAGGTTTTTTGTCATTATTATCTGTTAGCAAATTTGGATCGATTGTCATCATTAATCTGCCTGATCACACTTTCCTAAGATCACCATTTTTCTATACCATTTACTAAATGACACTGACGTTTTAGGATGGTTGAAAGAGTTAAGAGATATTAATGATCCAACAACTGCTCAATGATCGCTATCGTGCTATTCGAGTACTAGGTGCTGGCAGCTTTGGCGAGACCTTTTTAGCTGAAGATACCCAAATGCCTTCGAGGCGTCATTGCGTGATCAAGAAACTCAAACCCATAAAAGACAACCCCGAGGTTTTTCTATTAGTACAGGAGAGATTTAGACGAGAGGCGGCTATTCTGGAAGAGCTCGGTGGATCCAGCGGTCAAATTCCCGATCTATATGCCTATTTCCAAACCTCTGAGCAGTTTTACCTAGTGCAAGAATTGATTGCAGGAGAAACCATTAAAAGACGATTGCAGCAAGTGGGGAGATTAAGTGAAGAGACTGTCCGTGAGATATTAGTGAATTTGTTGCCCGTCCTAGACTTCGTTCATAGCAATGGGATTATTCATCGAGATCTCAAGCCGGATAATATCATGCTACGCAGCTCCGACAGTAAGCCAGTCCTGATCGATTTTGGTTCTGTCCGAGAGTTGACGGGCACAGAATTAAATCCTGATGGTAGTTCCAATAGCTCGATCGTCGTGGGTACGCGGGGATACATGCCTAACGAACAAGCCGCTGGCAGGCCGGTCTATTCTAGCGATTTGTATAGCCTAGGCATGACTGCCATCTATCTACTTACGGGCAAACAGCCCCTGTCCTTAGTCAGCGATGACCGCACGGGAGAATTGGTATGGCATCAAGAAGCTCTAGAGACCAGCTCCAACATGAAAGCTGTCATCGATCGAGCTATCAAGTCTCACCCTAGCGATCGCTACCCAACAGCGAAGGATATGCTGGCCGATTTGCAATTTGATTCATCCATTACGATCATTGCCACCCACTCCGGATCCCAGCCCATAAACGCCAATGTGAATGCTTCCCCAACGAACAGTGAAACTAGTACGATTTTTTCTACAACTGTTTTCAATCCTTCGGGGCCCTTCCTGGAAACTGCTACGTCGATTAAATCTGGCTCCGGCCACAACAACGTAACTGTCAACAATACCTTCAGCAATAATTCAAGTACGATTTTTACTCCCCCGGTTTTCCCGCAGCCTGCTGATTATACATTTGAAGTTCCACCATCTGGCTTTCATCAAATTACTCCATATACAGCTAGTTCCCCCCAATTTGCAAGTTCCACTTCAGGATTTCCCCAGGGTGCGACCTATAGTTCGGGATTTCCGCAAGCTGCCAACCATAACAACGATCCAGGAATTGTTCTACCTAGTAAAGCAATTTCGAATGGATTGATTGGAATCTTTGTGATTATTACGACCGTAGGTATAGTAATTGCTGGTGGATTGATAGGGGCCTCTGTAATTATTGGCCTGGTGTTAACAAAGTCTTCCCCTACTCCTGCAACCAATTCGACAACAGCTACAGCTACCCATGCTCCCGTTGCCGTTTCGTCAAAACCACTGCCTACTGGGGCGGGCAAAGATTATGGATGGCTTTCGCGGCGGCTCGTGGCCGATGAGGATTTGGAAGGCAAAAATGGTTACGAGCTAGATATCATGAAAAGCTGGGCCTACGCAATTCATGGTCGTCGTTTTGAAATAAAAGGGTTGCAAGAATACTTTGACAAGCAGTCATGGTATCGTCCTGAATATCCAGCCAACAAATTTCCTGACGATCTATTATCGGATTCAGAGCGCAAGAATATTGAATACATCGACCATTATCAAGACCGCTACAATCGGCGCTATTTCAACAAGTAGCACCTGGCTGAAATAGCCAGGTGCTCGACCGGATGAGGGGCTACTAATGTTCCTAACTATCATTCACCGTTTTTATTACTTGCCGGGGTAGCCAATGATTGTTGCCAAGATCCCAGGAAATTAGCGATCGCGACTACCCAAAGAGGCTTGAATTTGTCTTTGAAACTTCGACTGCTAACTCAGCAAGACCATGACGACAAGGAAGTATTCTGACTTAATAGACTTTGACAGAGCACTTTAACCTATTGGAGCAGAATACTTTCGAGAATCTACTTGAACAAAAGAAAAACGCAAAAAAACATATTCCACGATACAAAAATCAGCGGAGTGTAAAGAGATTCTAGAAAAATCTTAATTTTTGACCTAGAGCGGGGAAAATATCCGAAAGAGGATAATCAGATCCAAAAAAGTAGAACCATGCAGCCAATCCGTACCTTTAATGTGTCACCGTCGCTTCCACCTCAACTAGCGCCGCTGCAACACCTTGCCCAGAACCTTTACTGGGACTGGAATATAGAAATCAAAGACCTATTCCGGCGGCTCGATCGCGATCTGTGGGAATCCACGCGCCACAATCCCGTTGCCACGATCGCCCAGGTTAGCCAAGCGCGCCTAGAAGAAGCCGCCAATGATGAAGGCTTCCTTGCCCATATGGAACGCGCCAGCGCTGCCCTAGCAGACTACATGCACAGTAGGGATTGGTACAAAAAGAACCATCCCGCTGGTGAGACGAAGCCTTGCTTTGCTTACTTCTGCGCCGAATTCGGCCTAGTAGATTGCTTACCGATCTATTCTGGCGGACTTGGTGTGTTGGCAGGGGATCACCTGAAATCCGCTAGCGATCTGGGAATTCCCCTCGTTGGGATCGGCTTGCTGTACCAGCAGGGCTACTTTGCCCAGTATCTGGGAGCTGATGGTTGGCAGCAAGAGCGTTACCCGCTTAATGACTTCTACAACATGCCCTTGCACTTGGAGAAACAGGCCGATGGTAGCGAACTGCGAATTGCGGTGGAATATCCCAAGCGGATCGTCTATGCCCGGATTTGGCGCGTCCAAGTGGGTACCATCCCTCTATATCTGCTAGATACCAACATCGAACCTAACACCCCCTACGACCAAGACATTACCGATGCCTTGTATGGCGGTGACTTGGATACTCGCATCCACCAAGAAATAATGTTGGGGATCGGTGGATTCCGGGCATTGCAGGCATTGGGCTTGCAACCAACCGTTTACCACATGAACGAAGGCCACTCCGGCTTCCTGATTCTGGAGCGGATGAAAGTGCTGATGCAGCAAGAGCAGCTGACCTTTGCGGAGGCTAAGCAAGTAGCTACTTCCAGCCAGATCTTCACCACCCACACCCCCGTTAGCGCTGGTTTCGATCTGTTTCCACCGGATAAGGCCATGTACTACGTGGGCCACTATGCCGATGCCTACGGATTGCCTCGGGAAGAATTTCTCGGCCTGGGCCGTGAAAATGTGGGCGACCTTTCTTCGCCCTTCAGCATGGCTGCCTTGGCTATGAAGACCTCCAGCTTTGTGAACGGCGTAGCCCAGCTCCATGGTGTGGTGTCGCGGGAAATGTTCCAAAACATGTGGCCAGATGTGCCCTTGAATGAGGTGCCAATTACGGCCATTACCAATGGTGTTCATGCCCGCAGCTGCGTGGCCAAGAGTAATCAGGAACTCTTCGACCGCTACCTCGGTGACGACTGGGCTGAAAAACCTGCAACGGACCATTTGTGGGAAAAAGTCCATGCGATCCCCGATGAAGAGCTGTGGCGGAACCACGAACATTGTCGATCGGAGATGGTAGTCTTTGCTCGCGATCGGATCATCGGTCATCTCAAGGATCGGGGGGCGACCGCCGGAGAGGTTCAGCACGTCCGGGATTCTCTCGATCCCAGTGTCTTTACGATCGGCTTCGCTCGCCGCTTTGCTACCTACAAACGCGCTACTCTGTTCCTCCGGGATCTGGATCGGATTAAAAAAATCCTGTTTGGTAATAAAGAAAAGCGCGTCCAGTTCGTGATTGCTGGTAAGGCTCACCCCAAGGATATCCCTGGTAAAGAACTGATTCGCAGCATCGTGCAGTTCACCCGAGCCGAAGGCATGAACTCGATCGTCTTTGTCCCGGACTACGACATCTATGTCTCGCGGTTGATGGTTTCCGGCTGCGATATCTGGCTGAATACGCCCCGTCGTCCTCGGGAAGCCTCGGGTACCAGCGGCATGAAAGCCTCGATGAATGGCTTGCCTAACGTCAGCATCTTGGATGGCTGGTGGGATGAAGCGGACTATGTGCGCACTGGCTGGCCGATCGGTCATGGTGAAATGTACGCCGATGAGGAGTACCAGGACGAAGTGGAAGCCAATGCTTTTTACGATTTGATCGAAAAAGAAGTGGTGCCGATGTTCTATGATCGGGACAGTGAAGGCATTCCCCGTCGCTGGTTGGCCAAGATGAAGGATGCTATTCAGTTGAATGCCCCCCGTTTCAATACGTCCCGGATGCTTCGGGATTACACGGAGCAAGGCTATTTCCCAGCCCACCAACGCCATGGGATCATGACTGCTAATGCCAACCGCAATGGCAAAGATCTGGCTCTCTGGAAAGCTCATGTGTTCCAACATTGGTATGATGTGAAGCTCAAGCCGGTGGAAGTGGATGCCCCGAAACAGGTGCTGGTAAATCAGCCGATCGCGCTGAAGATGGCGATCCATCTCGGTCAACTGCGGACTAGCGATGTGCGGGTGGAGGTTTATCAGGGATCGATCGACAGCCACGATGGCAAGATCGCCAATGCCAAAACGGCGTTAATGACTGCCCAGGAAACCAATGAGCGTGGTGAAACCATTTATACTGGTAATATTGCCTATCAAGCCAGTGGTCTACAAGGCTTCTCGGTGCGCGTGCTGCCCGATCACCCCCATTTGAGCAATCCTCACGAGCTGAGCCTGATTCATTGGGCGTAGCTAAAGGTTAAGAGATTTTGTTTGAAAACCATAAAACCCATTAGAAGGGCGTGAGCATGATGCCCTGCTAATGGGCTTTTAATCGATCATTATTGACGAATCACCCAATCTACTGCCTGGGCTTCGGTGACATTGGGGATCTCTAGTCGTCGCCGAAATCGATCGACCACCACCTCAGGTACTACTGCCTCTCGGGCCTGATTCTGGCTCAGCACCCTTCCGTAGGGCACCTCTAGATAGACAATGCGCACGCGGGCCTGATAATCCGTACAAAGATCCACCAAGCCACCGCGCTGGGAACGGATCACGTTGGTGGCATTCCAAACAAAGGGAATCTGCCGCTGCAAATAGCTTCGGGCTAAGTCCCGAGCCGCCCTAATGACGTTGCCTTGCTCTTCTTTTGGCCCAATGCCCATCTCCGATCGCAAGGCATCCAAAGACACCACTGGCAGCTCGGGATGCTGTTGACTAATCCAGAAATCTTTGCCCGTACCGGGAATCCCACAGGTCAGAATCACCTCAAACTTAGTCGTATCATAGGCATCATAGTAAGGATCCGCATCTTCTTTGCGAAAATAGATGAAGCGGCTTTGGGCCGAAGCAAAAGCAAAGGGGCGATCCCAGCAACCTTGTTCCTGACAAAACTCCCGAAATAGCTCGATGCTATCGGCAAATTTCTGGCCATCCTGACAAATTCGTCCGCGCAGATCCGCATCGGCCATCATCGCCAACCAATCGCAACGGCTTACCTGACTAGCAAAAATGATCGCTCGCTGAGGATTGGGTTTGTCCCAGAACCACAGGGGTAAGCTACCCATTTCGACGATCGCCACGATGCTTTCCCGAATCCCAAAGGGTGTATCCATTTCATCCAGCAGATCCCGCACCATTCTGCCCCCCAATTTGCTATGACCTTTGGCATGTAGGCGACCGTCATCGCCTTTTTGGGTAGTGGCTGGTTTGGCGATGTCATGGAAGAGGGCGGCAGTGAAGACAATCGATCGTTCTTCCGCTGGCAAGTTTTGCCAGTCGAGATTACTGACTAAAGCTCCACAGACCATCTGAGTATGGATCAGCACGTTGCCTTCGGCATGGTATTCCGGATCTTGGGGGCAGTCGGCCAGGACCCGGATGCAGGAATATTTTTGGAGAATGACTGGCCAGTCGATCGACCAGTGGGGGGCCGTAGGACAAGCAGGGAAGGCCCAAGTAGTAGTTGTTGTTTTCAAACTATTCATGAAGTTACTCCAAACATATCGATACCCGCCTGTAGTTGATTGGGAACGATCGGTCGATTCAGCCAATGGGTACCGGAATCCAGAATTTGATTCAAGAAATCGGCACGCACATATTTATAGCGAGCCACACTAAGCTCTGGGGTTTCGGCTTTGATATAAAGACCTTCCATGAGCTCGCTGGCATTGGTCTGCGCCATAGCTAATTTCTGATCCAAGCCCAGATCGATGCAGGTGGTGCGCAGCCGAGCAAGATGACCGGGCTGGATAAAGTGCGATCGACCCAACAACTCCATGAGCTGCTGGTGGTTAGATAGTTCTCCCTGAAACAACACTGGTACCGAGACCAAGGGCAGTCCTTGGAGCACCTGCTGGCGGGCAGTGGTGCTGAGGAAGGCTTGGTGCTCTCGGTCGAACAGGTCGTATTCCAGAAAATAATGGGGCAGAGCATCGTAGAAGACGGTGTGCTTGGCGTACATCCACTCGCCATAGAGAATATAGCGCGCTCCAAGCACCGGCCAAAGTATGGACTGGTGGGTGCTAGCCCATTGCTTAAACAGATCGAAGTGGCGCTCGCGGTAGCCACCAGTGAGGAAATGACCGCGACTTTGCAGGCGCAGTTGACCGTCATTGGTAAAGCTGAGAGCCGCATTGGCTCCATCGACTTTTTCTTCGACCACGATGTGGCGGTGGGCAATTTCCCCAAAGGGAATGTTGTCTAAATCTTCATCTCCCACTTGGCACCGCGAGCCTTGGATATGCGGTGTGCGGGGATACTTTAAAAGCTCCATCAGGTACCTCCTCTAAAAAACGAACAGCAAAAACAGGCACGACCGCAGGTCGGGCTGTCAATCATTACTGGTCGGAGGTATTACATGGTAATCCTGAGAGGCAAAACTGGAATGGACTTTTCCATCCTAGCACAACATTTTTCGAGAAAAAAAGACCCACTGCCCCAAAAGGCAAGTGGATCGAAATGACTGGAGCTGATCAGGCACAGGCTAGCGCCAACGCCGGAGATTGTTAAATATCTAGATCGTGCATGTTCAGCTTAGAGCCATAGGTCTCGATAAACTCCCGCCGGGGGGCTACCCGATCGCCCATCAGAATCGTGAATATCCGATCGGCTTCGGCCGCATCATCGATCTCAATCCTTTTCAGGGTACGAGTCTCGGGATTCATGGTAGTATCCCAGAGCTGCTTGGGCATCATTTCACCCAAGCCCTTAAAGCGCTGAATAGTATAGTTCGCATTAGCTGGCATTTCGGCAATGCGGCTTTGGAGTTCTTTTTCGTTATAGCAATAGTGATGATTCTTACCGCGCTCTAATTTATAGAGGGGCGGACAGGCCACATAGACATAACCCTTATCGATGAGGTCACGCTGATAGCGATAGAAGAAGGTCAGGAGCAAGGTCCGAATGTGGGCACCATCTACGTCCGCATCGGTCATCAGACAGATGCGATGGTAGCGCAGTTGCTCTGGCTTAAAGTCTTCACCGCGCACTCCTAGACCCAAGGCGGCAATCAGGGATTGAACTTCGTTATTTTTGTAGATTTTGGCATCATCGGTTTTTTCGATGTTCAGAATCTTACCGCGCAGGGGTAGGATGGCTTGGGTGCGGCGATCGCGCCCCTGCTTCGCACTGTTATGAACAAAAACACCGCTGGCTAAAGCAAAGTTGTGAGTATGGGGAACCTCAATGTCATAGACATCAAAGTGTTTGTCCACTGAAGTTATGGATGTAATACGAGAGCTTTGTTGACGGCTATTTCCTTCTACCCGTGACATCAAAGAATGCTTAGGTTTCAACTCAGCCGCTGCTCGATAACTACCATCCCGCAACATGAAGCGATGATCTGGAGTGCAGATGATTTGCTCTCCGTTATCCAATGTCACCTTGATCACCTGAGCCTGATGCTTGGTAATCCGAGGATGCAAGACTTTTTCAATGCCCACAGTGCCATTGTCGCGAATGGTGTAGCAGAAATGCTCTTGGCCAGCTTCTTGCTCCCGCACAATTTCCCGGAAGCTCAGATTCCTGCCATCGGCTAGAGCAACCAAGGTATCTCCATGAAAACAACCACCTGCTGAATCACCTTCCACGATGAAGATTTCCGATTCTGAGGGATCTTTGGAACTACAGTCAGCTAGCTTACCGGGGAGCGGTGAAGATTCTAGTACGGACTTGCGTCGCACCAGTTCCCGCGCCCGGCGGGCTGCTTCCGCTGCATTGAAAGCCTGAATCGCTTTCTCCAAAATCGCATCGGCAATCTGGGGCCGGAATTCCAGGAACTCCGTCAGGGTTTCCCCGACGATCGTTTCCACAATGCCCCGTACTTCCGTATTGCCCAGCTTTGTCTTAGTCTGACCCTCAAATTCTGGGTTCGGTACCTTCACCGACACGATCGCCGTCAGACCTTCCCGCACGTTTTCGCCACCCAGGTTAGAATCCGCTTCCTTCAGCTTATTCCGCTTGCGGGCAATGGAGTTCATCGTCCTGGTCAACACTGCTTTCAGACCTTCGAGGTGGGTACCCCCATCGATCGTCCGAATATTATTAGCAAAGCCCAAAATATTGTCGCTATAGGCATCCACACACCATTGCAGGGAGACTTCCACCTGCACCTTGTTCTTTTCCCCTTGTACGTAGATAATTTCATCGTGCAGCGGCTGTTTATCCGTATTCAAATACTGAATATATTCCTTGATCCCGCCGCTATAGAAATAGTTATCACTGCGCGGATCCCGACCTTCGCCAACGCGCTTGTCACTAAAGGCAATCCGCAAACTGGCATTGAGAAAAGCCAGCTCCCGCAAGCGGTTTGCCAAAGTGACGTAATCGAAATCAATACTGTTGACGAAAATCTGCGTATCTGGCAAGAACGTAACTGATGTACCCGTACGTTCCGGCTCATGGTTGGCCATTAGCTCAATATCACCTACGGGCACGCCCCGCGAGAACAGTTGTTGGTACAACTTGCCCTGCCGCCAGACCTGGACTTGAACATGAGAAGATAGGGCATTTACCACCGAGATGCCCACCCCGTGCAGACCGCCAGAGACCTGATAGCCACCATCACCGAACTTACCACCGGCGTGCAGCACCGTCAGTACCGTTTCTAGGGTGGACCTGCCGGTTTGGGGGTGAGTATCGGTCGGGATGCCTCGTCCATCGTCTACCACTGTGACGGAGCCATCTTCATTAATCGATGCCTGGATCGACTTACAAAATCCAGCCAGGGCTTCATCGATCGAATTGTCCACGACCTCATATACTAGGTGATGCAAACCTTTCGGCCCGGTAGAGCCGATGTACATACCAGGTCGGACGCGCACCGCTTCTAGTCCTTCCAAGACTCTAATCTGATCTACACCGTATTCTCCGGCCATGGTAACTCCGCTTCAGTAATGAGATTTTAGCCGCGTTTGGCGTAAAAAACATGAAATACAGTCAAAATTATAACACACAAGGGTCAATGGCGCTACTAGACTTCTTAGAGAATATTTTTAGCTACCGATAGGATCACAGTTTTTAGTAATGTTAAAATCTCCAGCTCTGATCACCATCTGCGGCCCGACGGCCACGGGCAAAACCGGCTTGGCGATCGAACTGGCTCAGCGCTTGGGGTCGGTCATCATCGGCGCAGATTCTCGGCAAATCTATCGAGAACTAAACATTGCCACAGCTACTCCCAGTGCAGCGGAGCTCAGTACGGCTCCCCATTATCTCATCAATACATGTGAACCATCTACTGTCCTAACTGTAGCAGACTATCAGATTTTTGCTAACAATTTAATTTCCCGCAGTCACCAGCGGGGAAAAATTCCGTTATTGGTTGGCGGTACCGGTCTCTATATTAAGTCGATCGTGCGCGGTCTCCAGATACCGCGCGTTGCGCCCCAAGCCAGCCTGCGCCAGCAGTTAGCATCTTTTGACTCCGTCTTTCTTTATCAGCTTTTGCAACAGGTGGAGCCGGAAACCAAGCTGCACCCTCATGATCGCCAGCGCGTCCTCAGAGCCTTGGAAGTCTATTACGTTACCGGACGGACGATGGCCAGCCAGCAAGGAGAAAGACCGCCCAGTTATCGGATTCTACAGATCGGTCTGGACTGCGTGGATCTGGAAGGGCGGATTCGGCAGCGGACGGAACAGATGGTGATGATGGGTTGGGAGCAGGAAACCCAGCAGCTCATTGCTAAGTATGGTTGGGATTTTCCCCATCTAAAAACTTTGGGCTATGCCGAAATGTCCCGACATCTCCAGGGCGAAACCAGTTTGATCCAGGCGATCGAGGATACCATTTTGCACACCAAGCAGCTAGTCAAGCGCCAGCGCACTTGGTTCCGAGGCATGGCCGAAATCCACTGGTTCGATAGCACCGATCCACAGCTATTCGATCGGGTCTGGGAACTAGTGACTAGATTGTGAAAATTCGCTCGATCGAACAGCCATCCGTCCGCTAGAATAAACGTTTTCAGGGGAGACCGTTGGCAATGATAGATAGCCTCAAGGGAAAAGATTTGCTGGGCATGGCGGATTTGAGTGGCGCACAGGTGCACCAGTTACTCGCTTTGGCGATCGAACTCAAGGCCGGTAAGGTACAGCCCCGCAGCCATCACACCTTGGGTTTATTGTTTACCAAGTCTTCCACCCGCACGAGAGTGAGCTTTATGGCGGCGATGTACCAACTGGGGGGCCAGGTGGTGGATCTGAATCCTAGTTCGACGCAGATTGGTCGAGGGGAGCCGTTGATCGATACGGCGCGGGTGCTCGATCGGTATTTGGATATTTTGGCGGTGCGGACTTTTGCTCAGGCCGATATCGAGCTGATTGCGGCCCATGCCAAGATGCCAGTAATCAATGCCCTAACGGATTTAGAACATCCCTGTCAGGTGCTGGCCGATCTACAGACGATTCAGGAGAATTTTGGTGATTGTCAGGGTTTGAAGTTGGCTTACTGTGGGGATGGCAATAATATGGCTCACTCCTTACTGCTAGGTGGAGCTTTGGTGGGGATGGATGTGACGATCGCTGCTCCAGCAGAGTTTCCTCCGAGTCAGGCCGTGTTAGAGCAGGCACGGGCATTAGCGGTGGTCAGTGGGGCGCAGTTGCTGGTGACGACGGATCCACAGGCGGCAGTGGCTGGGGCCCAGGTGGTCTATACGGATGTATGGGCCAGCATGGGTCAGGAGGCGGAGTCCGAGAGTCGGATTCCGTTGTTTATGCCCTATCAGGTCAATGAGGCTCTATTACAGGGGGCCGATGCTGAGGCGATCGTCCTCCATTGTCTGCCAGCCCATCGGGCCGAGGAGATTACGGATGGGGTCTTAGAAGGTGCCCGATCGCGGGTTTGGGATCAGGCAGAGAATCGTCTTCATGCCCAAAAGGCCCTGATTGTGGCTTTACTGGGGTTGAAATAGTGCGCTAGTCCGGAGCTGATCTGAGTGATTTCTGCGGCAGGTAGCGATAATGACCGTTGATTTTCCAGCTAGGCGGAATGGTCTCTACTTTAGTTCCACAGCAGGCATTGTGCACCAACTTATAGCCATTGCTGCCGGGGACGTTGGTGACGATCGCGATATGCAGACCGATCGATGGCCCCAGATCGTAGGTCACAATGTCTCCTGGTTGGTAATCGGCGGGGTTGTTGCTGATGGGCAAAGTAGCTTGCTGGCGCTGGAAGAAAGTCATTAGGTTAGCGACGCGCCGATGGTCGATGTTTTTATCTGGCTGCTTTAAGCCCCAGAGTTTGGGATAAGCCGCAAAGTTGCGGGTCATATCTTGGTGGACGAGCTTTTGCAGGTCGATGCCCAATTGACGATAGGCCCGAATAATTACATCAGTGCAAACGCCGGTCTTTTGGTCTACGTCGCCACCGGGATAGGCCAAAGACACATAAGCCGGATCGTAGCTTTTGGTGACTGCCGTTTGGGCGGTGCCCCCGGCCACTAGTCGCCGGGCTACCGGATCGACGATTTCGGTGAGTTTGGGCTGGGTAACAACCGTGGGAAGCGCAATTTTACTGGATTGATCGCAGGCGGTTAGTAGCAAGAGGGTGGCACAAAAGAAAAGCTGCGATTTCATTGGGGCAGAGAAACAGTTGATTTCTTCGATTCTAGCCAATGGATTGGAATCTTCGATCAATCTCGGCCCAATTCACGACTTTCCACCAAGCTTTCAGATAGTCGGCGCGGCGATTTTGGTAGTTGAGGTAATAGGCGTGTTCCCAGAGATCGTTGCCAAGAATGGGTTTTTCGCCGGTCATGATCGGACTATCTTGATTGGGCGTAGTGGTGATTTGCAGCTTGCCCGCTCGATCTTTCACGAGCCAGACCCAGCCGCTGCCAAACCGTGCCATGCCAGCGGCCTCGAATTTTTGCTGGAAGGCCGTGAAGCTGCCGAAGGTGCTGGCGATCGCGGCTCCAATTTTGCCCGTGGGCTGACCACCACCCTGGGGACTCATGATTTGCCAGTACATGCTGTGGTTGAAGTGACCACCACCATTGTTGCGAACGACGGTGCGGATATCTTGGGGCAGTTGTGGGATGCTTTGCAGCAGGGTGGCTAGGGATTGGCCTTGGAGTTTGGGATATTTGGCGAGGGCGTTATTCAGATTAGTGACATAGGCTCCATGATGTTTATCATGATGGATTTCCATGGTGCGCCGATCAATGTGTGGTTCTAGCGCATTGAAGGCGTAGGGTAATGGTGGCAATTTGAAGGTTGCTGGGGATGGGGCTGCTACGGCCCATGCATCACCGGGGGAACGCAGTAATAAGTTAGTGCCACCCAATGCTCCCAATCCACATATAAAGCTACGACGATCCATGTGCAATTCTCTCCCAGAGGTTTTAGCAAAGTTTCATGATAGCTTGATTTCAACGTTGCTAAATTATGCCGAATGGTTTTGGGCAAGCTGCGAAATGATCGGCAGCGTGGGAACTTGAGCTTGGGGGTTCAAGTTTGGGACATTGGCATAGCGGAAGTTACTGGGTGCTGCAAAAGGTATGCCTAAGCCCCCAGATTCTCGTACCGAAAATGGAAAGATCGGGAAACCACTGGGAATTGGGAAAACCGCAGGAGTGCAAGTCCAGGGTTCGCTGGTGAAAGGATAATACAGACACATCGGAAAAGTGAAACTAACCTGTCCGGTGCCTTGGCTGGGATTGATACTGGTCAGTAGAAAACGCAGTTGACGGTTATAGGTGGCCTCATTACCAGTGGGGCCTTTGCAGCCCCAAGGTGCACACAAAGGCCCGAAACCGTCGGGCACCCAATTTTTGCCATCGACCCAAGCCGCACCATTGAAAGGCGATCGAGCACCAACAAAAATTTCCGCATGGGTGCAACTTTTGCTACAGGTTTCGGCTTTGAACTGGCCCGTATTGCCACCGCTGATTGTGCGGGTGATATTCCGCTCGTCATCACCCAAGGGCAGATCGAAACGGGCTAAACCGGCACCGGCCAAAAATTTCAGGGGAATTGGTAGCTGAGATAAAGAAAGATTGTTCCCACCGATCGCTGAAAACTTATCTAATGTTAAATTAGCGGCACCGTTCACAATCCCGATCGGGGTTTGGGTGGGCAAACCGGGAATTGCGCTGGCCACGGAGAAATTCTGGGCGATGCTGGCGGGCACATTTCCCAGGGAATAGTTACCAAAGCTGGGGATTTGGGCGATCGCTGCACTCAGCGGTATTTGGGAGAGCTTTTGGCGGAGGCCATCGAGATTGCCAAAATCACCTGGGGAAATATTCAGCTGGGGCAGCCCGCTGAGATTGCCGATTTTAACTTGATCGCTGAGTTTTTGGATCAAGGCTTCTCGTACTAATGGCAAGTTAGAGAGAGGGGAATTTTTAAATAATCCTCCCAAATCCTTGCCCACCAGAGCGTTCGGGGTAATTAGACTGTAGTAATCACCAAGCTGCGTAACATTGACATTATTTAAATTAACGCCGTTCATTTGGGCGATCGATTGCAAGCTAGTTTGGTTCAGTCCAAAATTAGAAAGCATCCCGATCGATAGCAATTTACTCGCTGGTACCTTGCTGCCTACGGAACAATTCAACGGGATTTTAGCCTGTTGATTGTATTGATATAGAAGTTCTTTGGTGCAAGTAATCCCTGGATACTGAGAGAAGGGCACCTTGGTGAATTGCTGGAACTGTGGGGCAAGAGTCAGGGGCGTATTTTGAGCGATATTATTTTGGGCCAATAGTGGTTGACTAAACGCCCATAGCAAACAAATAACTAAAGCACCAATAAACCACTGTCTTACCCGCACGAGCTGGAGCATAGAAAAATACTCCTAGAAATTCAAGGTTTGATTGACAAAAACCCGGACGGAGCTGCCCTTGGGCAGTTGATAAACATTGGGCTTGCTGGCTATTTCTTGAATAGCCTGCTGATTGCGCTGAGTCCAGGTCGCTGGCAGATCCCTAAAGCCACCTTCCAATAAAGCTCCCAAGACATTGGGCTGGCCGTTGCTAGAAGATGTCACCGTTCCATTCAATCCGGTGGAAGTGAAGGTGCTGGTGGGTTGATTTAGCACTCGCCCAACAGTGCCCAGGGCACCGGTCACAAAAATCATGCTGTCGCGGCTCGCGATTTGGTTGCCGCGCTGGAAGTAGTCTTGGCCCACAATCAAGCCATTTTGGTCATTGCGGATCGTCAACATGCCTGGTGGCGGAGCGAACTCTTCCCCTTGCACAACTACCCCAACCACTTCCAGATCGGCCATTTCGGCGCTGGTGGTGGAGGCTTTGGCGATCGCCACCAGCTGGGTACCGGCGGGCAGAGCCACTTGACCGGCGTTATCGCGGATCGGCTCATCGAGCTTGATGATGAACTTTGCTCCACTACTCCCACCGGCATTCCACAGAATGGGCGTTACGGTCGAAGCCTTGGCGGAGGTGCCAACCAAGATGCTCTTGGCGATTGAGTTATTGGCAGGCAGATTGTCATTGTTATTATCCACGGGCAGAGTGGTGCGGGCAGCGACCAGTCCTCTGTTATCGATACCGCCAGTTGCCGTAACCGATTGGGTATAGGCAAAGGCCGGTCGCGAACTCAATAGTGCTCTGCTATTCTGGCTATCGGTATCGGTGGAGGCTACTTGGCCGATCGGCTGCAGTCTTTGATATTTCTGGACCGCTTGACCCAAGCCAGATACACTAGCATCGGCAGTAAGGGTGACAGTTTCAGGTGCTGTGGGTGTCTGAGCTAGGTTTAGCGGTTTCATGATGGCACCGAGCTTTTTACCCAACCGGTCACCCATATTAGCTAAGGTAGCGACTGGAGCTGGGATGCTGGTGGATGGGGCATTAGCGACAGGAGCCGTGCTATCCATTGGATTGATATTGGTTCTCGGTACTGGAGTAACGGGCGATGGCAGTTCTGGTTTGGCAGCTATTGTGGGTGAATTCACACGAGTAATGGTTGCCGTCTCTGTAGGTGCTTGGGAGCGCTGTAGAAAAGTAGTGAGGGAAGGATTTAGAGATGGTGCGGGAGCATTAGCACTAGCTTGAGCGTTAGCCAAGGTGTTATCAGACGGGCTATTAGTACTAAAGCCACCAGCAGGTGTGTTCCCAGTAGTAGCTACATTGCCATTATTGCTACCGCTGGAGGAATTCGTCGGGCTATTGCCAAAGGGATTATTATCGGCAGCAGTGCTGCTTTGGAATCCTGGCGGACGGACTGTGGCTAGTTGTGTATCCCGATTGAGATTATTGCTACCACCGCCCATTACATCGGTCAAAGGTCGGCGGGTATCTTGGGCTGGTATTGGGGCATTCCCGTTACTAGCAGTTTCACCAAATTTGTAGTTATCTGCCTGTGGTTCGCGCGAGGCTGCTTTAGCTATTTGGACGGCTCTGCTGTTGGTCGTCTGTTGCTGGGCTCGGGCCACGGGAACACCAGGTGAGGCGATCGGCATTAAAGATGATCGGGCCGAGGCTACCTTGGTAGCCGGGCTAGCTGACGTCTGACGAGCCTGCGCTACGGATTCTTTGCTAACTACCGGTAGGACGCGACCGGCCGATTGAGCCAGAGGAAACGCATTGGGTTGGGCCACCTGAGTGGATTGTTGCTTGGTGGGGGCTTTGGCCGAGGCTGCATTCTGAGAAAGCGGCGCGCTATTGCGGCGAGGAGCAGTACCCACATTCCGATTGTTAGTGGTGGGTTGGCCCGTTGCGGCCAACTGAGCCGTGGGAATATTCTGAGTGGCTCCGGTAGCCGGTGGCTTGACGGTGACGGAGGCAGCTTTATTATTAGGCTGGGTTCCTGGCGGGGTGGTACCAGGCGTAGCAGCGGTACTGCTATTAGGGTTATTGGCGGCATTGGCCTGGGCCAAAGAATCTTTCTGTTTAGACAGGGCTAGTTGGGCCTTTACTTCCGATTCGGATTGTTGGGCTTTGTCCGTAGCCGCTTGGGCCGTCGAAACTTTTTCATCGGCGGGGTCTTTTTTCTTTACTTCTTGGGCGACCTGAGATTTGGGGATTTGATTTTGGAAAATCATGGCTCCGCCAGTTAGCACGGCAAAGCTACCACCAACCACTACAGCGGCTTTAGCAAAGCCACTATTTTGCAAGCCGACAAAAGTGCGATTCTTTTCCGGATTGAATTCTTCGGCAAAAGGATCTTCTTGAGGAGTTGTCGCTTCTACATCGATGACATCATCATTATACTGAAACCCACCATCTGCTCGATCAAACTCTCGATCATTCAAATCACTGTCAAAAGTATCACTGATTGTATGTTGGGTGGGCTGATGGAAGACGGGGTCATCGGCATCGAGGTCTAGATCCATCATCCCAGCTAAATCTTGGGGAGAGGGATTAGATTCGGAGCGATCCTGGTTTTGGTCATTGTTATGCATATCCATTTGGCTAAATCTCCTTTGATATTTTGATGTTTTAATTTGCTGGGTTGGTGGAAGCGGTTGCCGCCGGCTGCTGGGCGGGGGCCGTAGCGTTGGTGGGGCTGGTGGTGTTGGATTCCACGTCTTTCATGGCGGTGATTTCCAAGCCTACTCGCCGGATGTTGTATATCGCATTTTCCAACTCGTTGGAAAATTTACCGCCCTGAGGCAATGCTGGCGTATCGACGGCCTGCAACACCAATTCTTTATTGAATGGAACTTTGATGGTGTCGGCTCGCCCACGTTGGAACTGAATGAGGGTGCCGATCACAGTTATTTTCCATTTACCAGGCTCTATTTGGACCGGAATCGTGACTTGTTGAAACTTTAAAGCGGTTTTCAGGCTACCCTGAAAAACTTCTGGAGGGGTCATTTCGGCGATTATTTTGAGGATTTCGCCGCGGAGATTGTCACTGAAAGCAAACCCGGCTTGGAAGACCTGGGTGGTGATCTTTTTTTCGCCAGCAGCCGTGGCTACCTGCATTCCAAGGTCGGTCTTGATTACCTCCTTGTTGCCCTCTTTGGTGGGGATTTCATTATTCCAAGACATCAACAGAGTCAGTAAATCAGTCGTGAAACTCTGTAAAACTTTTGGCGATCGATCCGTAGAACCCACCGCCTGCACGTTCATCGACCCGCCATCACTAAGCTGGACGAGAGCAGGGGCCGGTTTTTTCGCAATACCAATAGCTGTGCCCAAGACAATCAGCTGTACTAGAAGTCCCAGGCCAGAAAAAATAATTGAGACAAAGGCAAACAGCGCCACAAGGTTTTTACCACTCTTATCAAACTTGAGCCGAGTGACCTTGCTCTCTGTCTTGGCCTGACTTCTACGCTTAGCAAGACCTAACATAAAAGCACATGCATATTTAAAAGGTTAAGAAATAGCAACATTAACTGGTGGAATAGTAACACTATTGTTGAGTATTACTCCATATTTCTTTATGTTTTCTTTACAATTGCCTCAAGATTGTGCCAAGAGCTACATTTTCTTACTGATTTCGATATAAAAATAATTTTTCCTCACGGGTTCCAAGAGTGAAGACTTGACTGTACAATGCGAAACTATACAAACAGTAAAGTTCGATGAAGTATCTCGAACGTCAGTAATATCGGCTACCCGCGTGAAATCATCCTAAAAAAAATGAGAACTAATACTTACAATTCGCCAAAAAATAGCCCGATACGGGAGTACCCGTCCTGCGGGATCGCCAAAAAGAATGGATCGAGACTGACCAATCTAGCTAAGCTCTGCCAGCTAATGCTGCAAAACCCCACTATGTCTGTGGTCTATGCCATCAGTGCGATCGTCTGTCTGTTCGGTAGCCATTTTTACTTCTCGTTGTGCTGCGCCGCGCTCTGCGTGTTGGCTAATCCAGTAATGGTTTGGAAGGCCCTGAACCAATACCACGCTGGGTTGCATCGGTACAATCTCAATCCGTTGCTGTTGGCGGGGATTGCTCTAGGCTTGCTAGCTGGCTTCGTGTTAGCACTGGCCTGGGTGGAGCCAGCCCACGCCCAATTCTTCGGCAATGCTGAAAAATTTGTCAATAAGGTAGTCTCGGGTAATGCGGCGGTCGGTGCTGGGGCTGTCGGTGGCGCTGTGGGCGGTGGCGGACTTAATGCTGGGGTGGTTGGTTTGGTGATGAACACCCTCCGATTGCTATTCGTTATGTACATGCTGTTTGGGATCGTGCAAGTTTTTCAAGCGGTGCGTCAGGGTGAAGAATGGAAAGATTTAGCGCGCACGCCATTTTTTGTGGTGCTGGCCGGTACCCTCGGTGATGTTTTGGTAGGTGCGATTACTGGGTAAGCATTGGGTTTGCCGATTTCGGGGCTGTTTGCCTGCGGTCAGAAACAGCTCCGATGGATATAGATCGGGTGTTTTTGGCCGCAATTTATTTAGGTGCTGTATGTCTGATGGTAGATTTCGACCAGTAAATCAGATGCTGGGCTCGCGGCCCAGTCTCGGCCCCATTCCAGCGGATCTGGTGCTGCCCTGGGGTGGAATTGCGCTGGTGGTGCTAATTGTCACGCGCAATATTTTTGTGGTGGACTGGCAGTGGACGATCGGGCTGATTGTCTGGGGTTGTACTAGCTGGGCGATTCTCACTGGGACAAAACCATATAGGTTTTTGTCCAAATTTTTATTGCCCCCCCAGCGTTGGAGTCGTGGGCATGAAAGGCATCGTCCGATTCGAAAGAGAAAACGGTATTAATGGTAATAGTTATGTCTGAAATTTATTTGGCATAAATAATTATAGTTTTGTCCGATTTGTCTGCAAACAATATAAATCAAACTGGTGTGGTTCGATCGTGAAAACAACTGGACATCAAAAACGGCAAACTGTGGATAACGGTAAAGAAAAGCTGCGGCTGCTACCCTTTGAAAACGAAATCCCCTGTGAGGCGATCGTCCGGATCCAAATGCGCGGGCGGACGGCGGCGGCTTATCTGGTGCGGCGGGGAGACCAAAAGAGCGAAAGCTTTCAGTTTGTGTTTGGGTTTGAGACTAAGGGGGTGCATACCACTCTGCGATCGGGCCAGGTGGATCCGATTTTTGATGGGATCGAGAGTGGTCTGAAGGATTTGTTGCCCGGTGAGAAGTTCACGATTCACTTTGGTTCTTTCACGAGTGATGAATCGCGCCAGCGCCATCTTTCGGAGTTGGTGCTGAAGACCCAGAATCCACGCTTGCAGTTTTTGTTGTTGGCGGAGAAGAAGCGGACGGCCCAGTTGACGAAGCGGGGGCTGCGCAAGCCGAAGTCTTTGCGCTTTTATGTGACCTATACGGTGAATGCCAATACGATCCATGCCAATGACTGGATCGAGAAGATCTTGGCCTATGGGGAGAGCTACTGGCAGAAGTTTGCGGGGACGGCGGGGGCGATCCAGGAG